>JAFYGE010000040.1 GCA_017543335.1 Ruminococcus sp. | reverse complement strand
GCGGTCAGATGAGGGTGACAAGCGACTTTCTGTCGGGCAGTACGGGTGTAAATGCGGTGATAGTCCGCAATGTCCTCGGACAGCTTCGCAATGCAGGTATAGTCGAAACTCGTCAGGGCAGCGGCGGTGCACACCTTGCAAAAGCTCTTGACGAAGTAACGCTGTATGATATTTACAAGGCTGTTGACTGCGTAGATGATGAGGGGCTGTTCCACTTCCACGAAAATCCCAATGTGGAATGCCCAGTGGGTCGCAATATCCATAAAGCTATGGACGGCAGACTTGCAGCAGCACAGACTGCTCTTGAAAACGAACTGAAACGCACTACACTTGCACAGGTCGTTGCGGACACACGAAAAATAATCGAACAAGAATAAAAAGAGTGTGCTGAAAAAATCGGCACACTCTTTTAATAAATCATATTTGGTTACTGTGTTAAATCATAGTTTACATAACATAATATATTCCTCATTATTTTCGTCAACAATTTCAAATCCTACTTTTTTGTACATCTTTACAGCATAGTTTTCTTTTTGAACAGCTAAAGATGCTTGACTGTATCCAGCGTTTTTTAATTTACTGAGCATTGATTCCATTAAAACAGTTCCAATGCCTTTGTTCCTGTATTCACTATACAGAGAAATAGCAAAAGATGGCGTTTCATCATCAATATGTCCGTAATCATTCATAATGCGGACCCAAACAGCACCAACTATTTTGTCGTCAATTTCTGCAACAAGAGCTAAATCTCCTCTTTTTTTACCAAATTCAGCAATATAAACCTTCAATTCAGGTTTATATATTATTTCTCTTGGCGGTGCAGGTATCCCTTTAGGAATGAAGATTGCTTCGTAAAGAAAATCTTCTAATAATACGTATTCGTTTTTTGCAAGTTCTCTGATTATATAATCCATATACTCTCCTATAAAAAACTATTTACACGAGCAAGCCAATCAATTGACATTGCATTATAATTATACATCTTCCAATCGAAAAAGTCAATTTCAAAGCGAGGTGCTGAACATGAACAAACTTGATTTCCTTATAAACTATCTCCTTTCCGAAAGAAACGACGCTGACGGAATAGAGATACCCGACAATGATGCGGACAAATTCAGACTTTACAGAAGTCTTGTGAATATCCGCCATGCAGTGAAAGCAGACGACGATTTTTTGCAAGTCGAGGACGAATATCTCACTGCTTTGACCCAAAGCAAAGGTATAACTGATATTAGCGATCTATCGCCGATCGAAGATAATATTTATCTTTGGAAAGGCGACATAACTACGCTGCGGTGCGGAGCTATCGTCAATGCCGCAAATTCAGGAATGACAGGATGCTATCTCCCATGTCACAACTGTATCGACAACTGCATACATACCTTTGCAGGAGTACGCTTACGGTACAAGTGCAGTCAAATCATGAAACAGCAAGGACATGAAGAACCAACCGGTAAAGCGAAATTAACTCCTGCCTATAACTTGCCTTGTGACTATGTAATACATACCGTCGGTCCAATAGTGGACGGAAGTCTTACAGCTGAACATTGCCTACTGCTGCAAAACTCATACAAAAGCTGTCTGGAAATCGCTGTGCAAAACGGTATCAGCAGTATGGCATTCTGCTGTATCTCTACCGGAGTGTTTGGATTTCCTCAGGATAAGGCTGCTGAGATCGCTGTAAAAACAGTCAGGGAGTTCCTCAAAACACATGATATACAGGTGATCTTCAACGTTTTTAAGGAGGAAGATTATGAAATTTACAAGAGATTACTCGGATAAACTTGAACGTCTGAAAAAAGAAATTGAAACGGCAGATGCAATCGTTATCGGTGCAGGTGCTGGACTTTCCACCGCCGCTGGATTTACATATTCAGGCGAGCGTTTACAGAGATACTTCAGTGATTTCGTTGAAAAATACGACTTCAGTGATATGTACTCAGGCGGATTCTATCCCTTCTCCACACCAGAAGAACAGTGGGCATACTGGTCACGTTACATCTACATCAATCGATACATGGACGTCGATAACGGTACTTACAGACTGCTTTTCGAGCTGATGAAAGATAAAGATTATTTCGTCATCACAACCAATGTGGATCATCAGTTCCAGAAGGCTGGTTTTGATAAGCACCGGCTCTTCTACACTCAGGGCGACTACGGTCTGTGGCAGTGCAGTGTCCCCTGCCACCAGAAGACTTATGACAACGAAGAAACAGTCAAGGCGATGTTTGAACAGCAAAAGAATATGCGTGTTCCATCCGAACTGATACCGCACTGCCCTGTCTGCGGCAAACCCATGAGCATGAACCTCCGAGCTGATGATACATTCGTCGAGGACGATGGCTGGCATATGGCTGCAGAACGATATAATGAATTTCTCCGCCGTCATAAAGGACTCCATATCCTGTTCCTTGAACTCGGTGTTGGTATGAACACACCTGCAATTATCAAATACCCGTTCTGGAAAATGACCTACGCAAACCCTAATGCTGTCTATGCATGCCTTAATTTCGGAGAAGCGTATGTTCCGGATGAGATAGCAAAACAGAGTATCTGCATCAATGAGAACATTCATGAGGTGCTGAATTTCTTAACTTAGGTTGATGAAAAAATACCGCATATGAAACAGTTCATTTCATATGCGGTATAAAATTAATGATTAATTATTGGATCGCAAGAGCATTTTCTGTACACTAAGAGCATCCATATTTGTGATGCCGTCACCTGTATTATGAACGTCTGCATTATATTCACCTGCGTCAGTCATTTTATATTCATCAGGATTTGCAACATTCTGCATAATAAGAACGGCATCATTCATTTTAACAACACCATTGTTATTTGCATCGCCGGAGCGTTTGGTTTCAGGAGTTTCGATAGGTTTTGTTGTAGTAGTTGTTGTAGAATAACCATAACCGAATGTACCATAAATAAACGCAGGCATAGTTGAAGTAGTGGTCATGAATGGATCAGGGTCTGGAGCATATCCAAGAATGACATCTATCTTATTTTCAAGGTCAGAATGATGTATATCTGTTTTGCGTTCTGCATAGTACAGTATAATTTGTGTATCCACAGCGTCGCCGCTCACGCCGCTTCCGTCAAGATCGAAATTCATGACATAGTTTTTCATAACATTAAGAGGAATAATATAGATCCCGAGGTCGGTATGGGTCTGAGAATATCTTGTTATCTCAGCGGCATAGTAGTCATTTTCGTCAAACACACCATTCATATCAACATCAGGAACAGGAAGCCTGCCAGCATCTATCTCATCACAATAGCGAGCAATGACTTTATTACGTTCATCTCTATCAGTATACTTGAATTCAGAAATATACATTTCACTGAGGCTGACCCAGTCATCAGGATCAGTAAGCGGATAAATTGAACCGATCAAACAGTTTTTAATTTTACTTTTAGACCAAATAGAATCTAAAGAGTCATTGTAGTACCATTCATATTTGAAATACTCATAATTTTTCTGACTTGTTTCAGTTATACCGAATTTCTCACAGATATATGTTTGTACAATCATACAGTCAAGGCAGTCACCGCTGATTCCGTTCATATTAAGATCCAATTTATTTAAGAAATTGATCCTGATTTTTTCTGTAATTACATCATCATTTCTATAGCGATTCCAAAAAACTCTATTAATAATATAATAGTCAGAGAAAGTTATTTTACCGTCAAGATCAACATCTGGTTCTTTAGCAGTCCCGTTTTTCAGTCTGTCAAGATATTTTTCATATTCTTCAGTAATATTGCTTGTATCGACATTTGTTCTCATATCAGTTGGTTCAATTCCAATACCTTCACAGTAAGCATAAACAGCACGCATTAACATTTTATTTTCTCTCGTTCCATAATCACGCAAAGATTCGTAATAATTATCGTCTGTATATTCTGGCAGGAACGTATTATTTTCAAAGAAATACAATAATGCATAATTGCCTATATCATATTTAAATTTATCTTTATAATGTAATTCATCACAAATAGCGAGACAGCGTTCGTACATTTCATTTCCGCCATTTTCATCTATATAATCAGCAATAGCTTTACGTCCCTCTGAAAATGACATCTTATGTATAATATTCCAAGCACATTCTGAATGCTTGACCATATTTTCAAAGGCAAACATATCATACACATCACCAAGATCAAAAACACCGTCACCGCTTACATCAAGATCGATCTTTTTATTTGCAACTTTATTATTAAATATGCCTTTGAAACAATGGAATAAGCTTGCTTCCTTTTCAAGATCGTTAATATAATTATTCCAGAATTCTTCTGCAATAGTATCATCTTTGATTTTATAATTATACTCTTCATCACTGAATTTATAATAAGAACGATCGAAATATTCTGGAAGAAGCTCGTTATAGAAAAGGAAATAATCTATCATTTTTTTGCTGTCATCATAATCATTTAAAGTTCCGTTAAGATCAACATCAAGTGTATAAACTTCTTTATCAAGTGAACGGTCACCGTGAGTTATGCTCCAGTATATATATACATCCTTAATATCAAATTTTCCGTCAGCATTTACATCAATAATATTCTCATCATTACGGAATTCAGCAAATCTTTCAGTTGGATCCCAGCCGTCAATATTGGTATAGTCATTAACGTTCAGAGGATTTGATAATATTCCTGGTGCAACCGAAGTTGAAGGTGTGACTACCAGAGTCGCAGCAGTAAGCATCTCTGCAAATTTTTTTGATAATAATTTCATATAATAGCTCCTTTCACGTCCCGGGGTTTTAATTTCAACAGGTATAGTTGTAACAATTATATTTTCTTCAGGATTGTATGCATTAGTTGTAACAACTATCTCAGGTTTTTTTGAAATTCCGGTTTCGTAGGTGTAGTTACTTTTATTTGAGATAGACGTAGTTTTGCTTGTACGAGCAGTTACTATTGCATGAGTAACTACAGTACCAGTAGTATTTATTTTAGTTTTGTCACTTTGATTCTTTTCGGTGACAGCAGATGTTATACTTGCATTAGTTTCGCTGATATATGTTGTAACAACAGCTTTTGTTTGTGTAGTATTATTTCCTTTATTTACATATGTAGTAGTATTTTTTGAAACTGTCGTTCCGGTTTCTTCAGAAACTATTATATCATTTGGATTTTTCAGATCATCCGGTGATAATTTATCAATAGAACCACTATACCAGACTACAAATGCAGCAGCAACAGCACATATCCCAGCTACAGCGGAGGTTATTCTCTTTATACGAACTGCACGTGCTCTTTTTTCTTCTATGATACGATCACCACGCTCTTTGACGATCGCAGCCATTTCTTTATAATCCATAAAAGCCCATGCCCTCCTTTGCAAGTTCTTTTTTTAACGTTGTTTTTGCCCTGTACAGCAGATCCCTTATCTGTTTATTTGATTTGTTCATTATCTTTGCGGCTTCATCATTAGTGAAGTTCTCAAAAAAAACGAGATATATCGCCTGACTGTATTCAGGTTTTAATTTTGAGACGATCTTTCGCAGGTAATTACGTGTCTCGTTCTCAGTGACATTTTCTTCTATGTCATTCCAATCAGAAATATCGTATGCATCATCTATATTTTCCCACTGCATCTTTGAGAGCTTTCGCATTGCATCGTATGCTTTATTTCTGCCAATGGTGTAAATCCAGGTCTTGAATGCACCATTTCCTTTGAATTTAGGCTTATCTACATAAAGTTTTACGAATGCATCTATTGCGGATTCCTCAGCCAGCTGCATATCCTTCGTTATGCCATAAAGATAGAATACAAGTCCGTCTTTATAGTTTTTGATAATTTCATCGATAGCATCTTTTTCTCCTGACAGGAAACGGTTGTAGCTACTTAGACCGTTATCCATTGTGTTCCTCCTTTCGGCAGGAAATATTTCCATTTGTTACTTATACGAAAAAAATCATATCATTGTCGCAGTAAAAAAAAATATTTTTTTGTAAAGTTTTCAATTTTTTAATTCGATAGACATTATAAATAAATATAGCACATTTCTGTGAAAATCGCAACCGACAAATACTATAAGCTGATTTTAGTTAAATTACATAAAACGTAATTTATATTAACTTGATTTAAACAATATGATAAAATAGATGTACTTTCAAATATTTATAGCTAAACCATACACGTAATAACAACACTTTACATAATATCACTTACATTATACACACTTTATTGTTGACAATCATGATTTAACTGCGTTATAATGATAAAAAGGGGTGATATAGTGAAACGTATAGGAGTTATAATCCCAGCGATAACAGACAGGCTTCAAAGTGAACTTCTTGACGGCATTTACAAAACTGCATCATCTGCGGGATACGATGTTATAGTCCTGACCACAGCTACAAACGGACTTGAATTTCACATCCAGAACGAGATAATGGAAGGCGAGGAAAGTATATACAAACTGATTGAACGTGCAGAACTAAGCGGGATTCTGTTAGCATCTCAGTATTTTATCAAAGAAACTGTTCGAGTAAAAATTTCAGACATAATTAAAAAAACTGCTATTCCGTGTATAGACCTCGGCGGAACGGAACTTGGTTATGAGACTGTCTGTATTTCACAGGACAAAGCTGTATATAATATGACTGAGCACGTTATAGTAAAGCATGAATGCCAAAAACTTATCTTTCTTGCCGGATTTATTGGAAATCCCGATTCAGAGCAGCGTCTGAGCGGATTTTTGCGTGCTGTGGAGAAATACAACTGTATATATGAAATAGTATATGGTGATTTCTGGAAAATACGTGCTGCTGAACTTGCAGATGAACTAATTCACCACAAGAGACCTATGCCTGATGCTGTGATATGTGCAAGCGATGTTATGGCGGTCACACTATGTAATGAACTTCTTAATGGAGGCATATCTGTCCCGGAAGATATCATTATAACAGGCTTTGACGGTCATATCAGTGCTATTTCAAATTTTCCGTCAATTACAACTATCAGTGGTGCAATATATGAGCTTGGATGTATCGGAGCAGCTAAGCTGATAGAAATATCTGACGGTAAATCACCTCAGCTGCCGGAAAGCTGTATGAATATAATATACGGTGCAAGCTGCGGATGCGTAGAGAGAATGGACGATTATGAGACAGCTGCAAAAAAGATTCATGATCAGATCCGCCGTGATGCAGAAGCAGGAGAAATGCTTGAAATGCGTATCAATGCTGATGTAATAACAAGAGCTTCCTGTGTTGAATCTTTGACTGAGCTTATAGCTTTAACCGACGGAACTGCTCATACAATAAAGAATTACAACTCCCTGCATATGTGTATTTTGCCTGACTGGGACGCAGACCCCGAACACCCTGACAGCTGTATCACTAAACCATATCCCGAAAAAATGGCTTGTGTACTTTCAAAAACTGCATGGAACGACGGCAAAAATGAAGGCATTTTCCCTACTTCACAGATAGTACCAATGCTGTCACAGCCGCATTCACCTACTCTGCTGTTTGTACTTCCACTTCACGCATCATCTCAGGTATTCGGCTATATGGGACTGGAATATAAAAATGCCTCGGATTTTACAGTTTCAGTAATGCTTTTCGACCTTATGAGCTCACTTGCAAATGGTATGCGTATACTTCGTCATAAACTCTATGCAGAATACTTGCAGAAAAAATTAGAGGAAGCTTCTCTGTATGATAAAATGACAGATATGCTAAGTAAAAAGGGACTTCTGCTCTACCTTGAAAAGCAAGAACAGTCTGAATCCAAAAACGGAATTATGCTTGTAACTATCTCAAAGCTTTCTGCTGCATCAAACGGACAAACAAACAACAGATTATCTGATACCGTTATGCAGTCTGAACTCATTCTTGCGAATGCTATACGTCTGATATCCGGAAGAGAACTTCAAACTGCCCGTCTTGATAAGAGAACATTTGCAGTTGTCTATCCGCTAAAAAATACAGATACACCAGAACACTTTGCAGAGGAAATGATGCTGGAGCTTGAAGTCCTCATCAAAAAAATGCAGGAGGGTTCTGCTGCGGCTTTTCTGCCTGAGCCTTATCATGTATGCGGATATGTTACTGCTCCGGCTGAAAAATGTATTTCTGAACTTTGGGACAATCTTAACAGTAATCAGCCTAAAGAAAAAGGGTTCACCGGTATTGGTCAGTTCAAAAGGATAAGACGTGAAATGCATAAAGCTCCGGAACTTGACTGGAATCTCACTGAACTCTCTAAAAGGCTGAATATAAGCAAAAGCTACGTTCAGAAGCTTTATAAAGAGCATTTCGGCATAAGCTATATCGATGACCTGATAGATGCAAGGATAAGTATGGCTAAACAGCTGCTGACTACAACAGACCTTCGTATCAGTGAGGTCGCTTCATCATGCGGCTATCAGAATGCTACTCATTTTATGAGGCAGTTTAAAAATAAGACCGGCATCTCACCTTCTGAGTTCAGAAACAATAGCCTTTAGAAAAAACACTCAAATATTATTGCTCCCTAAATTAAACCTTGCCAAAAAATGCTCGTCACAAAGTTTTTGCCTTTTTGACAAAGTTTAGGCAACACCGCACAAAGACCGCTTGACGTCTTTGTACGGTATTGCCTTTAATTTTGGGAGCAATATTTTTTATCCGGCAGAAAATGTCGGATAAAAAATTTTTTTGAAAAATCTGTTACACTTTGCGATCATGGTATGAATGATATATATGAAAGCAACACCATGGAAAACTTTCAGGACCTATCTTCAAATAGTGAATACAGGTTCTCAATAGACTGGAGGAAAGAAAATGACTGGTACGGAATACAGTGCACTGTATGTCAGATCACCGGAACAAGCCTATCAAAAACTGTTTGATACATACTGCAACTATGTATATGCAATAGTATATAATAAGATCGGACGTATTGCTTCTGCTGAGGATATAGAAGAATGTGTCAGCGATATATTTGCCGATATATTTTTCAAGTACGATACAGGAAGCGGATATGAAGGTGAAATGCAGGGGTACGTGAATACAGTTGCTAAAAGAAAAGCAATAACCACTTATCACAGGATATATGCAAGAACTTCACATTATACCGAGCACGACGATGAAACTATGGGAAGGCTCAGGTCGGATACGGATATCGAGGGAGATTCAGATAAATCAGAATTACAGAGGATCATAATTGATACGATAAATCAGCTTGGAGAACCTGATTCAACTATTGTAATACAAAAATACTATTACGATAAAAAATCAGGAGATATTGCAAAACTGCTTAATATGACAGCTCCGGCAGTGCGTATGCGTTGCAAAAGAGCTATGAGCAGATTGAAAGATATGCTTACTCAAGTTGGTATCACACTGTAAGGAGGAAAAGATCATGAAAAAGAAAAATGAACTCGATATACTGATGAACGGAAATGATGAAATCATAAAAAGCCTTGCTCAGCGTCCTGTGCTCAACGAAAGGGAGAGGAAAAAAATGTTAGAAATGAGTAAGAAAAAATTAGAAGAAATGAAAAACGGAGCTTCTGCTTCATCTATCGAATATACTACAGGAGAAAGTGTTCAGGGAGTTGAAAACTACCAAAAATCTATTATAGTAAAAAGAGTACTTTCAGCAGCTGCCTGCATGGTATTGATTGGCGGTATCACCGGAACAATGTTCCTTCTGAAAAAGAATGACAACAATAAAGGCGTTAAAGGCGATTCAAGCACTTTTACTCCTGCTGTTGCAACTACTGTTGAAACCGATGATAAAGAGACTCAGACTACTGTAGTATCAACATCATCAAACGAAACAACTTTAACTACTGTTAACGAAACTTCACCTGCTGTTGTAACTGAAATTCAGCCTACAACAATTGAGATCTCTCAACAAGGAGTATATGGAAACGGTGCAGAAGAAAATGCAGCTCTTACCTATATGGCTGAATTCACCGAAAAATATGATTACTTAGCCATGAACATTCAATATTCACTTGTTGACCTTAATAATGATAATGTTCCTGAACTTATCATATCAAGCGAAAATATGGTTTGCAATAATTATTATCTATGTGTTTATGATGGATACAAGTATGTAGATATTACTCCGGATAATAGAATGTATGGTTATTCATTAGTGGTATCACCTGAAGCAGGTTGGCTGCATACATCAGGAAAGAACTGTCCAGATTCATTTATTAAGCTTGGCAGCAACAATACATTAGAAACTATTGATGTTATGAAAAATTGGTGGGATCCTGATACTGATGCTATGGGATACTGGCAAAATGACGTTAAGATCACTGAAACTGAATATAAAGATATCATGGCAAAGTATAACGAATATAACTGGATAACACCTGATTATACATTCTATGCTGATCATAACGGATATATAGTTGATAACTCACCTAAGCTCTACACAGATATTGATTTTAATAAGCTTATAGAATATGGAGAGCTCCCAGCTGGCGACAGAGAGATCGGTGTTTGTTATGGAGAATTAGATTACAATATTCCTTCTGAAAATGTAAATATAGACAGCGAAGATTTAGGAGGCAGCGCCGGAGGCGATTATCCTTCTTCTGACGGAAAAATCACAGATGTGTATGATGCTTATGGTCAGGGACGCAAATTCCGTCTGAGAGTTGAGATTCTTGATCGTGGCGATGAACAGCGTCATAACCTGCTTATAGCTGATGTCGATTTCTTAACGGGCGAATGCACTATAATCGAAAACAAATTCCCTGATGCAGTTAATATGCACTTCTGATAATTAATGCTTATAAAATATAACTTTCCCGGATCACCTGTTTTTCAGTGATCCGGGATTTTTCAATCCAAAAGAAATTTTAGTGAAAGAACTTGACATATCAGTTCATTTTTGATACGATGTAATTAAAAAAATGATACAAGAATTAATGGGGTGTGACCATGAATAATAATATTATCGAAAACTTTGATTTGCAGGACTACCTGACAGAAGGTGTGGAACGTATCGTTTCTGAATCTGTCAGAGCTACTTTGAAGAATCCAAAGGAAAGTGCCTTTATGCTCAGATTTGCAGCAGCAAGCCGTACTGCTTCAAAAAAGCGAAGAAAAGCTGAGGACAAAGGTGAACACATTCCGCCGTTTCTCATCGCAAGTATAACAAGCAAATGCAATCTTCACTGTGCAGGCTGCTATTCACGCTGCAATCACGCAACTGTCGATGCTGAACCAGTCAAGCAGCTCACCGCCGATGAGTGGAAGAAAATATTTGATGAGGCTGATAAAATAGGAATAAGCTTCATACTCCTCGCAGGCGGAGAGCCAATGCTCAGACGTGATATCATCGAAGCCGCAGGCAGCAAACAGAATATTCTCTTTCCTATATTTACTAACGGCACTTTTATTGATGAGCCTTATTTTAAACTGTTTGACAAATGCCGTAATCTTGTACCAGTGATGAGTATTGAAGGCAGCCGTGAAATAACTGATACACGTCGTGGTGCAGGTATTTATGACAAAATCGTCTCAAATATGGCGGAGTTCAGAAAACGTGGACTCATTTTCGGAGCATCTGTCACTGTTACAACTCAGAATTATAAGGAGGTCACTTCTCAGGATTTTCTTTCATCTCTTTCTGAAAATGGCTGCAAGGTCGTCATATTTGTCGAGTATGTTCCTGTTACCGACGAAAGCAAAGACCTCGCACCTGATGATGAACAAAGAGAATATCTGCTCAACACAATACAAGAACTTAGAAAAGAACACGATGAAATGGTCTATATCTCTTTTCCGGGTGACGAAAAATCATCGGGAGGCTGCGTGGCAGCAGGCAGAGGTTTTTTCCATATCAATTCTCATGGCGGTGCCGAACCATGTCCGTTTTCACCGTATTCAGATATCAATGTCAAGAACACATCTTTGCGTGATGCTATAAATTCTCCGCTATTTACAGCCCTTAGGAGCGGTGATATACTTTTTGAAGATCATAAAGGCGGATGCGTCCTCTATGAAAAGAAACAGCAGGTAGAAGCGTTACTCTCACGCAATTCATCAAAATAAATTATAAAAAACCACCTTTTTACAGGTGGTTTTTTCAGCTTAGTGATAATTATGACTCTGTTTAAGCACCATATCCTTGACTTTCATAAGTGAGGTAGTTGTACTTCTTTCATTTTCAGAAAGCTTCATTGTGATGAACTTAATAGTCTCCTCATAGTCAGGTATCATAATATGCTCAAGAGCGTTTACTCGACGGCGAGTTTTTTCGATCTCATCCGCCATAAGTTGACAGGCTTTTTCGATCTCAGCAAGTCTTATCATTTTAGGGAAAACGTCGCTGAGTGCCATAACTGCACCGTCAAGGTCGATCGAGGTGAAAGCAGTACCGTATGAAAAAATATCGCTGCTGTCATCAGTTTTGAATTTTGCATCGAAAACCGGTATACTCACGCTCATTACATTTTTTTCACTGATCTCCAGCTCAACTTCCTGCTTTGGCAGCATGAGAGCTGTTTCAAGAACTTCTCGCTGCATGACTGAACCTGCAACTGCCATATACCTGTTAGCTTCAGACAAAGCAGCTTCAACTTCTGCACGCAGCTGGCGGTCTTCTTTTATGAGTATCATGAACTGCCTCATAAGCTCGTCACGTTTGTCTTTAAGCAGCTTGTGACCACGTCTTGCGGAACTTAGCTTTTTTTTCAGCTTTGAGAGTTCCATTCGTGTCGGATTCACATTAAGTCTCGCCACTCTGCTCACCTCTGTCCTGTGAGTCGTAATACTTTACGAGGTATTCCTCTCTGATTCGACGCAGCTCGCTTCTTGGGAGCATCTTCAGCAATTCCCAGCCAATCGAAAGAGTTTCCTCAATGCTTCTGTTATTATCAAATCCCTGAGAAACATATCTGCGTTCAAATTCGTCTGCAAATTTAGCGTACATGAGGTCTATTGGAGTAAGTGCAGCTTCTCCGAGAACGACCATAAGCTCCTTAGCATCTTTTCCACGGGCATACGCCGAGAAAAGCTGGTTCATAGTATCGGAGTGGTCTGCACGGGTCTTTCCGTTTCCGATACCTTTATCTTTGAGTCGTGAAAGCGACGGAAGTACGTCGACCGGAGGATTTATGCCCTTTCTGTATAATTCACGGGAAAGGATTATCTGTCCCTCTGTGATATAGCCTGTAAGGTCAGGAATAGGGTGAGTCTTATCATCTTCCGGCATTGTAAGGATAGGTATCATGGTGATGCTTCCCTCTTTGCCTTCCTGACGTCCTGCACGTTCATATATAGTTGCAAGGTCAGTGTACATATATCCCGGATAGCCACGTCTTCCGGGTACTTCCTTTCGTGCAGCTGATACTTCACGGAGTGCGTCCGCATAGTTAGTGATGTCAGTGAGTATTACAAGTACGTGCATTCCCTTTTCAAATGCAAGGAATTCAGCTGCTGTAAGTGCCATTTTAGGTGTTGCAAGACGCTCTATAGCGGAATCATTAGCAAGGTTTATGAAGAGCACAGTTCTGTCGAGTGCTCCTGTAGAGCGGAAACTGTTGATAAAATACTCGGATTCTTCAAATGTGATACCCATTGCTGCAAATACAACTGCAAACTGCTCGTCCTTACCACGAACTCTTGCCTGACGTGCTATCTGTGCGGCAAACTGTGCATGAGGAAGTCCGCTTGCTGAAAATATAGGAAGCTTCTGACCTCTTACAAGTGTATTCAGACCGTCAATAGCAGAAACACCTGTCTGAATGAACTCCTGAGGGTATCTTCTTGCTACCGGATTCATAGGAAGTCCGTTTACGTCCATTCGCATTTCCGGAATTATCTCCGGACCGTCATCTATAGGACGTCCCATACCGTCAAAAACTCGTCCCAGCATATCGCTTGAAACGCCGAGTTCCATCTGATGACCGGAAAATACCACACTGCTGTCCTTCAGGTTTATTCCGGCTGCGTTATCAAAAAGCTGTACAAGTGCATCTGTTCCGTTTATCTCAAGAACACGGCACCTGCGGCGTTCGCCGTTAGTAAGTCTTATCTCGGCAAGCTCGCCGTACTTTACGTTCTCAACATCTTTTACAAGAAGAAGCGGTCCGGCTGCTTCCTCGATAGTTCTGTATTCTCTTGGCATCAGTCATTCTCCTTTCTGAGAAGTCCGTCAAGCTCGGCAGATATCTCGACTGATATTTTGCTGAATTCTTCATCAGTTCTCTCTTCCTCTATGTACTTGAAACGACCTATCTTTTCACGTACCGGAAGCTCTGCGACTTCTTCAATATCTGCACCCTTCTTTATAGCCTCTGCTGCTTCGTCATTGAACCCAAGAATAAGCTTCATCATATAAAGCTGCTTTTTGAGACTTGTATATGTGTCGACCTCATGGAAAGCGAGCTGATGCAGAAAGTCCTCACGTATTGAACGTGCTGTTTCCATTTTCAGGCGGTCACCGGCTGAAAGAGCGTCCATACCGATAAGCTTTACTATTTCTTTAAGTTCAGCTTCATCGTGAAGAATAGACATAAAACGTGATCTGTCTTTCATCCAGTCGACAGAAACATTATTGTTGTACCAGTCAGCAAGCGAATCAGCATAAAGCGAATAGCTTGTCAGCCAGTTTATTGCCGGAAAGTGACGCTGATACGCAAGAGCAGAATCAAGTCCCCAGAACACCTTGACTATACGAAGTGTAGCCTGCGATACAGGCTCTGATATATCACCGCCCGGAGGTGAAACAGCTCCGATAACTGAAAGAGCTCCTTCCCTGCCCTCTGTACCGTTTGAAATTACACGGCCTGCACGCTCATAGAACTGTGCAAGACGGCTTCCGAGATATGCAGGATAACCCTCATCGCCCGGCATTTCTTCAAGTCGTCCGGACATTTCACGAAGTGCCTCTGCCCAACGTGATGTAGAGTCCGCCATAAGAGCTACGGAATATCCCATATCACGGTAGTACTCAGCGATAGTGATACCTGTATAAACGGAAGCTTCTCTCGCTGCAACAGGCATATCCGAAGTATTAGCTATCAGCACTGTACGCTCCATAAGAGACTTTCCGGTATTAGGGTCAATAAGCTCCGGAAATTCATTAAGAACGTCGGTCATTTCATTTCCACGTTCACCGCATCCGATATATACGATTATATCGGCATCAGCCCATTTTGCGAGCTGATGCTGAGTTACAGTCTTTCCGCTTCCGAAAGGTCCCGGAATAGCTGCAACACCGCCCTTTGCTATAGGGAAAAGGCAGTCAATAACACGCTGGCCGGTAACAAGAGGCATATCCGGTGAAAGCTTCTTCTTGTAAGGTCTGCCACGGCGGACAGGCCATTTCTGAATAAGTGAAAGTTCACGTCTGCCGTTTGCAGTATCGATCACGCACACTGTATCGTCAGCATGAAATTCGCCTTCTTTTATCTCCGCAACTGTTCCCTCTACTCCATTAGGCACCATAATTTTGTGGAGAACGATATCTGTCTCAGGGACAGTACCAATGATGTCACCGCCGATGACTTTATCTCCGGTCTTTACGGAAGGAGTGAACTTCCATAGCGGAGCTCTTTTTAATGAGGGAACTTCAACGCCTCTTACAAGACTGTTTCCTGCAACTCTGCGTATATCGTCAAGCGGACGCTGTATACCGTCAAAAATGCTGCCTATAAGTCCCGGACCAAGCTCAACGCTCATCGGCTCGCCGGTAGATTCAACTTCCTCCCCTGTTCCGAGTCCGGCAGTTTCCTCGTATACCTGAATTGAGGCACGATCGCCGTGCATTTCGATTATTTCGCCAATAAGACGCTGCTTGCTTACTCGCACAACGTCAAACATATTTGAATCTCTCATTCCCTCTGCAACAACAAGAGGACCTGAAATCTTTGTTATTGTACCTATGCTGCTCATTTTTATTTTTTCCGCCCCTTTATCAATTGAGTATATCAGAACCGACTGCTTTTTCAACAGCTTCATGCAGTGCTCTCATTCCGTCGCCTGTATTGCCCTCGACAGCCGGTATGAGCACTATTGACGGCAAACGGCTGCTTCTGTACTTGTTTATCGTATCTTTGACCATTGCTGCTGCCGGTTCGGTTATATAGATCACCGCAAAATCACTTGCGGCAAGACGTGAGATGAGTTTTTTTATTTTATCCGGCTCAGTTTCACGGAACACTGAAAGTCCGAGAGCTGCAAATCCGGAAACACTTGCGGTATCGCCTATAACGGCGACCTTATACATTTCAGACATAAAGCTTTCTCATCCTTTCAGTTATTATTTCACGAGCTGTACCGCTTTCCTTGCAGACGTTGATTATTCTGATATTTTTAAGCTCCGCTTCCTTTGCGATATAGTATGCAGCAAGCGGTTCAACACCGAATGCCTGCATACGAGCATCTGCTGCAAGCTCCATTATAACATCATCGCACCACTTTTCAAATCCGGCAGGATTCTCTTTAAGCAGTTCAGCTGCCTCTCCATAACCTGATTTTTTCAGGTAATCATACAAAGCTTCGACTCCGGACAGTGCAGAACGTATCAGAGCTTCCTTATCAAGCTCAGAGCTTCCGCAAACCGCTGATTCAAGGAATTGTCTTGATTTCCCCATTTTGCTGCATCTGTACGCAGTTTTTATATCCGCACACGCTGATATGAGTGCGGCATAACGTTTCATGAATTCACTTCCGCAGTCTGCGGCACTTTTCTGCATTGCTTCGAGTGCTGCACAGTCGATAAGCGAATCTGAAAGCTGACCGTCAAGAGTTCTTGTCAGGAGCTCATATGCTGAACGTGCAGTATCACGCATATGCTCCGGAAGAATGTCAGCTTCCTTATCACGGAATGCCTTTTTTAATTCTTCAAGTGTCACATTTGAAGGTGAAACGTAGTATATTTCAGGATCACGATTTGAGATCATTGCTTTCAGCACTGCTTTCAGATTGTGGAAATCATTGCGGTATAAGAGTATCTTCAGCTCTTTACTGTCCGAAGCAAAAGTCATTAGCATATCCCATACATCCGAAATATTTTTGACATCGCCGTTTCGTGAATCAATAAATGCCTGACGCTCCGACTTTGTTGAAGTGTTTATAAGCTGTTCGATGTCATTCTGAGTCATAAGAGTGCTTTCCATTGCTTTTACAGCAGCAACGGCACTTGCATATTCTGTTTTCATCAGCTCACCTGCCCGAACAGTTCTCTTGCGGCAATATCTCTTATGCCGTCCTTTTCAGATTCCAATATAGCTTCAAAACTGCAATTTTCAGACACAAGTCCGTATGTGAGGATAAATCCGTCACTTATATTTGCAGGTTCTTTTGATATTTCTATACTGCCGTTTTTTCCGGAAGCTGCTTTGCCGAGCTTTTCTTCAAAGTCTGCCGGAAGTCTTTTCAGGTCAGCTGCACTAAGTTCAAGTACACCTTTTCCCTCTCTTATACGGTCAGTTATAAGGCGTTCGAGCATATCAAAATATTCAGCATCCGGAAGTCCCCTCAGCTTTGCAAGTACATTTTCTATTGCCTTGCTGATAAGCTCGATACGGCAGGCAAGAAGTCTGCGTTTATTGGCTGCATCCACTGAATTGCACGAATTTATATAATTCTGCTGATGCTTTGACTCTGCCTTTGCAACGGATTCCTGATATGCTTTCTCAGCCTTTGCCTCAGCGTCTTTTAGAATTGCTGCTGCTTTACTTTCAGCCGCACTTATCATCCTGTCCTCGTTTTCTTTCTGCTGACTTTCAATTTTGTTCAGTATTTCGTCAAGTCCGGACATGATATTACCTCCGTTTCATGATCAGACTGCAATATTATTTATTATGAGTATTGATACGAGCAGTGCAAGGATAGCGTATGTCTCTACCATTGCTGCCATGATGATACCCTTTCCGTTGTGCTCAGGCTTCTTTGCAGTGATACCAACACCGGCTGCCGCTGCCCTGCCCTGTGCGATACCGGAGAAAAGTCCGACGATAGCGATCGGCATTGCTGCTCCGAGGAACATAAGTCCCTGAGCTGTTGTGAGTGATGCGACTTCTCCGCCGAGTATACCTATTTTTCTGAGCATGAGTATAGCTGTGAGGAGTCCGTAAAGTCCCTGAGTACCCGGAAGGAGCTCTAAGATAAGTACCTTGCTGAATTTATTAGGGTCAACTGAGACAACGCCTGCGGCTGCCTCACCAACAAGTCCGACGCCCTTTGCAGAGCCAATTCCTGCGAAAAGTGATGCACAAGCTGCACCGATTATTGCTAATGCAAGTCCCATACTATTCATTATATTTTTCCTCCTTGAATTTTATATATTGTGTGTTTACTGTAAGCGGTTCAAATTCACGTCCGCCGCCAGTGTAGAATTTAGAAAACAGTTCAACGAACTGTAACCTGTCTGTATGAACATAAGCTCCGAGAAGATTTATAGCCATATTCACTGAATGTCCGACTATAAATACTATCACAAGCAGTACTGCTTTGAAAACTGTATTCTCAGGCATTGTTCCGATAAGGTTGATAACTCCTGCAATTGAACCTGTTGCAAGTCCGAGTGCAAGAAGTCTCGAATACGAAAGAATATCGCTCAGCCAACCTGTAGCAGTATTATAGAGTGCATAAAGTCCGCCGAAGAATTTACCGAATACCGATTTCGAGCTTCTGCCTGATGTAAGTACAAGCAGTACAACTCCCGCAATAAGCACCGGTGTTCCGATAGTTTTAAGAATACCAGGAACATCAGTAAGGATAGAAGCTCCAAGAGGTGCAACACCGAGTATTATCATGTATATCGGTACTGTGTCAAGCACCGCATCCAGCTTTCTGCCGTCGTCCCATGACATTTTAAATGAAACTGCCACACCAAGGAAAAGGTGGAGTATTCCAAGTCCGAATGAATACAGAAGCAATTTTATCGGATCGTCCATAGGCTCAAACCATAGGGCGATACTTCCTATTTCCTTGTGGAAAAATTCACGTCCTATTACCTGAACTATGTCTCCAAACCAACTTCCGAAAAGAGCTCCCCATATCAAAGTTGATATTCCACAATTCCGGAACATCTTCATAGTCTTATACATTGAATCTTCAAGCTTGCATTTTTTAAGAACAATTGTTGTTCCTATGAGCATAGTCAGACCGTAACCAGCGTCCGAAAGCATCATTCCGAAAAATAAATAGTAGAAAAATGACATTATCGGAGTCGGGTCGACATCAGTTTTTGAAGGCATTGCATACATTTTTGTAATACCCTCAACCGGAGCTGAAAATCCGCTGTTTTCGAGCATTACCGGTACATCATCATCTTCAGACGGGTCGGTAAAAGTAACTGAAGCAGTAAATTTACCGGTTATCTCTTTTTCAAGAGCTGCGGAAAATTTCTCCGGAATATAGCCTGTCAGCACAAATGTATTTTCAGTAAATCCGAGCGAACTAAGTGCATCGTACTTGTCTTTTCGCATCTGCAAATAATCGACTGCGAACTTGAATTCACGACGTTCACTCTCATGCTCTGCTATAGCTTTTTTAGTATTCTCAATAGTTTCTTTGAGCTCTTTCTGCTTTTCTTTCAGCTTATCAAGCAGCTCTGACGGCGTAAGAGAAATGTTTTCACCGACCGGAACAAAAGCCATTTTTCTCAGTTCCTCATTTGTCTGTGACGACACATCATTACTGCACATTACAAACAGACAGCTCTGTTCTTTAGTCGCTGAAACAACTTCCACACTGCAAGTCTCAGGTAAATTCTGTTCAAGAGAATCAGCGTCAGCAAGGAAAGGTACTGTTCCGATAAAAGCCGCAGTTGAATCTGTTCCCTTAAAGTTAAGCGGAATATCAAGCGGAGTCCACTGCTTCAGATTATCATATCGCATATCTATCTGCGATATTTCATTTGCAGCGTCGTCTATTATCTTGCTGCTCCGGATAATATCACCTGCTGAATTCATTATCTTTTCAAGCTGCATTGCTTCACGGCCGAAAGCGTGTTTTTCGACCTCTGTTTTGCCACTGAACATATCAGAAAATCCAGTTTTTTCAGGTGCATAAATTTCAAGTATCTCCAGTGCCTGAGCAGCTGTGCTGCGGAACTTTTCAAATTCGCCTACAACAGCAGTAACATTTGTGCCTGTCAGTTCATCGTCATCGTTTCTGCAAAGCTCAACGACTCCTCGCCGCTGCAATAGCTCAATGATCTTTTTACTGTCGGTAAGCAGAGCGATAAGCTCGATTTTTTTCATTCTGAGCTTCGCCATATCTTACATCACACTCCTTAAATAAACGGTCAGATCAGAAATATTCTCTGATCACCGCCTCAACAGCACTGTTCATATTTTTTTCAGCCAAAGCCTTTATGCTGCCAAGTTGTTTTTCACATTCAGCATCCGCATTTTTCTTATAGTCCTCCAGCTTACTGTCGAACTCATTGCGGATCTTTGCGGATTCCTTTGAAGCATCTCCGAGTCGTTTCTGAATAATATGTGCAGATCTTCCCTCAGCCTGCATCAGGATCTCATCCCTACGCTGTTTTGCTTCGGCAGTTTTCCTTTCAGATTCAGACTCAGCTTCAAGGACTTTTTTTACAGCTTCTGAAGCCATTCTATCCCTCCTTAAATCTAAATGACTAACGGTCATTTTATAAATTATAACATCTATTTATTGGATTGTCAATAGATTTACAACAAAAAAATGAGTATTAGTCATTTTTGTTCAAAATAACAGAAAGGGAGCTATCTCTACAGACAGCTCCCTTGCATCGTTATTCGATTACTTTAAAATTATACCACACCAGCAAAAAGGTGTCAAGCAAAAAAGGTCGAATGACCATTCTATTTTGGAATAGTTCTATATTTATATATTCCTCACAGACAATATCAATTAAAAAGTGCTTCGTAGTACTCAAGTGTTTTTTCAGGATCACTTGTATTGAATGTTATAAAACATATGAGATCATCATCGATTTTTCTCACATAATCAAACTCTGATTCAGGGTGTCCGTCTTCCCACTTGACAGACAATACATCTCTGAGATATTCTTCCGAACCGAGCTTAACTGTTGTTCTCTCCTGCCACTCCGGCTTACCGCCTAATTCACCAAGGAGTTTTTCATAATATTCTTTATAATCATTGAGTAACTGTTCGGCTGAAACATTTTCTGAATCAGGGTAAAGCAGCTTAGTATTCACAAACTTGATATAAATACATTCCTTGTTGTTTGTGATCCAGCTGTCCCAAATAGAATTCTTTTCAAAAGAAACAACTTTTTCGTCGGTGAAATAATCAATAGTCTCCTGTTTTGCCTGCTTCACTTCATCTACAGACATATATTTTACATTTCCAGGAACGTGCATTACTATATTTGCGTAGTCATTGACGTATACACCGTCCTTGAAAAGTCCCTTTTCATACTTTGTACCTTCTGCCGCAGAATCATTGCTATTATCTTCCGAAGGAGTATCAAGGACTGTTTCAGGTTCTGTCTCCGGCTTAAAGTCCTCGCCGTATGTCAGTCCGTAGCCTCTTTCCAGCCAGCACTTGTCAGTACGTATCTGTTCAATAGAATTATACCACGGACTTGGCAATTTACCGGAAAAATCAGCACATCCGCAAAGTACATCAGATATTCCCTTGCCCTCTGAACCCGGAAGATAGCACATAACCACGCTGTCCCAGTCGGAATAATCATTTTCGTCAAGTATGACCTGTCTGCCTGCAACAATACAAGCTACAGTCGGCTTGCCAAGCTCCTTTGCTTCCTTTATTGCCTTCGCATTATCTTCAAGACCTAAAGTACCGCAAAGCTCCATATCCTCGGTATCGCCGTTCCACTCTGAGTAAGCCTGCTCGCCTACACAAAGCAGTACAACATCGGCTTCGTCAGCTTTTTCAGCATCGGTAATTATTTCAATCTTGTAGTCCTTAGCATATCGCTCAAAAGCTTCTTTAATGGTAGTAACACCCGGAAGGTCTTTCAGATTAGCACCGTTCCAGTCCATAGTCCAGCCGCCGCACTGTGCCTGACCATTGTCAGCCGCAGGACCGGTTATATAGACCTTTGTCCCCTCTTTAAGAGGAAGCACATCGTTTTCATTTTTAAGAAGAACAAGACTCTCCTCTACAAGTTTTTCAGCGACTTTTCTGTATTCAAGAGAACCGGATTCTTCCTGCTTAGTCTCAATTTTTTCCAGAAGCGGATCATCAAATATACCGGCGTCCTTCTTTACTTTGATTATTCTTGTAACAGCGTCATTGACACGTTCTTCGCTTATTTCTCCGTTTTCAACAGCTTCGATTATGATCTGTTTAGCCTCTTCAAATTTATCAGTCTCCATGAGCATATCGATTCCGGCATTAACGCTCTTGATGACCTTTTCCTTGTAAGTTGAGCCTGTTATATTTCCGACTGAACCCCAGTCACTTACGATGAAGCCTTCAAATCCCATTTCATCTTTCAGCTTCATTATGTACTCTTTATTCTCGTGCATCTTCACTCCGTTGAGAGATGAGTGACTGATCATTATTGTCTGTACTCCGGCATCTATCTGTGCCTGATATACTTTAAGCTGTTCCTCTATTTCCTCGTCGGAAAGCTGAGCGTCGCCACGGTCAATGAGCATTTTTATTGCTCCCTGCTCACCCGTGCCGTATACAACGTTTCCGTCAGCAAAAAAATGCTTTGTACAAGCAATAAGTCCGCCGTCAAGAAGTCCCTTAGTATAGGCGGTACTGAGTTTGGTTATCGTTTCAAGATCAGAACCGTAAGACTCATACGTCCTACCCCAGCGAGGGTCAACCGACTGTGCCACTACAGGAGAGAAATTCCATATCATATGGCAAAGTTTTGCTTCATCGGCAGTTATAAGACCTACCTGATAAGCAAGCTCCTCATCATTAGCAGCTCCCTGTCCGATATTGTGCGGAAAGTAGACAGCATTGCGGCAGTAATTAACGCCATGAACATCATCCTGTCCATAGATATAAGGGATTCCGGCTTCTGACACAATAGCCGAATTCTGGTACCCGTCGACAGTACTACGCCATGTAGAAGTGTCAACACATCCAGCTGTAGAAAGTATACTGCCGTAGTCGTACTTTCTCATGTCGTCCTCAGTAACATTATAAATGGCAGGCTGTACCATCTGAGCAGCCTTTTGTTCAAGTGTAAGCTCACCTACAATTTCCTCCGGAGTCATGGCAGAATACTTATGATACTTTGGACCATGATCCTTTATTTCGCTGTCTGAGGTTATTTCGGTATTTGAACTTATTTTAGAAGACTCCGATGACTTGCTGCTGTTTGAGCATGAAGCTGCTGATATAAGCAGTGTCAGCGGAAGCAAAAGTGCAAGTGTTTTTTTCATTGTTTTACTCCTTTTTTTTACATCTGAGCATTAAATAGTGCAGCGAGTTCATATACAACATCATCACTGTCAGCGTCAATGTAAACTGCCTCATTGATAGATGAAAGGTCTTTAAGAGAATCGATCTCCTCATTGTAACCAATAGTATATATCGGTATACCAAAATGACTAACTATGCTTGCAGAAGTATTATAGTCGACACCTCTGTTGCACATACCGTCACTCAGCACAAATATCATTGTCTTTGCATTAGGAACAGTCTTTTTATACTCATTTATCATATTTATACCGACTAAAAGAGCATCATATGTAGCAGTACCACCACCGGACTGCATATTATCTACAGCACCTGCAAAATAAGAACGCTGTTCAAGATCAAAATTAGCAATAGGGAGATTTACAGTCACATCATCGCTGTAAGAGATAAGTCCGACATAATTATCAGGCTTAATATTCTTTGAAGCTTCGATAAGAGATGTTTTAAGACGGCTGAGCGGATCTCCTGCCATACTGCCTGAAACGTCTGCAATAAAGAGAGCGATAGTTGGTGTGCCGGAGTCCTTCTCCTGCTTCCACAAACGCTGAGCACTGATAATATCAGATCCGCTTATGTTTGCAGAATTATAGTCGAAAGCAGGCGGATCAAAACCGTATTCCTTAGCTAATTTCTGAGGCTCGCTGCCCATAGCATAGTCAATAAAAGCTTTGAGTGCATCCTGCTGATCCTTTGAAAGTTCTCCTACACTGTAAAGAGGGTTGCTGTGCTTATATCCGAAAGGAACGAACTCGTAACCGCCTTTGAGCACAGGGCTGTTCACATAAGCCTGATACTCAACAACACCTGCCTGAAGTGTTCCGTTCTGCATAGCGTTTACCATCTGATCTGTAGTATAGCATACAAACGGGATGCTCTTCTGTAGCTGCTGGAACTTTGATACAGCTGTATCACTGAGTATATTATTTCCGTCAAAATGCTGGAGAGCATTTATAAGGAAATTAAGACCTGTAGCAGATGTATATGGGTAAGTGTAACCTATCTGGAGTTCTCCGTTAACAACTGCGTCAACGATGCTCTCATATGAAACAGAACCATATTTTGAGGAAATAGCTGAAGATGCAGAGCGTGAGATAGCTATACCTGCTGTATTTGATACAAGTGAAGGTACTTCCATTTTCAGCTTTGCTCCCTGTTCAGAAGCAAGACTGCCAAAGAGTTCATTTGAAGGAGTGTAAGCCTGAGGGACATACACTCTATTTGAAATGTAATCGGAAGAAGCTCCGGAAGGGATACTTCTTACGCTAACAGAAATGCTCTTTCCGTTTTCAAGGCGATTATTCTGTTTATTGAATTCCTCAGCGATCTCATTCAGCCAGCCGTTATTATTCTTTCCAGCCTTTTCTGAGGTAGAGAATATCTCTATATCGACATCTCCGTTACCTGTTACAGTAAGCGGATACTTTGTCTCGATATTCGGGAGATTCGCTGAGCTGTTGTCTGAGTAATCAACAGTTCCCTGAATTTTTGAGGCTTCGCTGACTGATATGTTTTTCAGACAGTGTTCCAGAGCCTCAGCAGGGTCATCAAAAGATGTCTTGGTTTTACTTGAAGAACTGCTTTTATCCTTTTTAGAAGAGTTATTGTTTACAACCGATATTATCATAGCCATAGTGATAAAAGCACCTATAATTGCAATAATAAGCGGAGTTTTAGTTTTATTCATCATACATCCTCACTTTCAATTTCGGTTTTATAATCATGAATAGAATCGATGATAAGCTTCAATGATTTGATCTCAGTAGAGTCTCTTTCGCTGTCTGTCATCTGAGACACCTCGATAAGAAGGTCGGTATAATCCTTTAGCACCTTGTCATTTCTGCTTGTCAGCATTCTCAGATAGTTTTTATGAGCATTTATCTCCTCAGACTTTGAAGACGACTGCATGATCGCAGTACGCTTGATAAACATTGTCATATTATTGAGCATTACAGCTTGAACATCCTGATTCACAAGTTCATATACACCGCCGCTTGTACTTATTGTGTCAAGCGTGCCTGACTTCTTTATAAATGAGTTCCACTGCTCGACGATCTTAATAGCTTCAAGCCGGCACAAAGGATAGTCAGTGAGATCTTTCATCACATTCAAGTAGTCCTCCGGCTCGTGAAGGGACTCAAAGGTATTTTCGTCGATTATATATGAAGGCTGAAAAGCTTTTTTGCCAAGTGCAGCCATTTTAACAAAATAGTAATTTCCGAAACTAAGCAGTGCCGCTATTGTTATTATTGCAAGTATAGAAAGCAGCATTGAATCGTTTACCGGAGTTGCTTTAAATAAAAAAACTCCGAACAAAGCAATAACAACATTAAATAGTATCTGCCCCATATTATTTTTCAATATTTTTCCCCCTATCCGCTTTAAAAAATGTAGTTATTTTACATTTTCTATATTATATATTATTTTTCAGAAAAAGTCAATCATTCTCAGACTGTAATCGACGCATAACAAAGTCCCCTGCATCTGAACGTTCATGCAGAGGACCTTTACATTATTCAAATTTACCGTATATCATGACTACGACTATCAGAAATATTATCGGAAGCAGGAACAATACTCCCCAGACAGCCGCTTTTTTCTTCTTTTTCTCCGCCAGATTTGTTATTGCCATGTAGATGCATATAAGCATGAATAACATCATCAGACGACTGATTATCTGAGACAGCATATGTTCCCTCCATTTTTAATTATTTTTTCATTATTACTGCACCGGACTTACTTTCGTATGCGAAAGCAGACTTCCCGCTTCGGACAGAGTAAGCGAGTTTACGAGCGAAGCGTGAAAAGGGTGCAGGGGTCTCACCCCTGTCTTAATTCTGCACCTATAGCGTTGAGAGCTTTAAGTACACGCTTCATAGCACCGTCAGCCTGTTCGTCGGTAAGAGTACCATCGTGCGAACGCATTGAGATAGAGTAAGCAACACTCTTCTTGCCGTTTTCTATCATCTCTTTGCTTCTGTAAACATCGAAAAGTGTGACCTTTTCAAGTATCTTGCCTACAGCACCCTTGATAGCCTTTTCAAGCTCAGCAACCGGAGTATCATTGTCTACAAGGAGACTAAGGTCTCTTGTTGATGCCGGGAACTTAGGAAGCGGACTATATGTTATCTTGTCAGCGGCAAGTTCCATCATCTCAGGGATACAAAGCTTAGCAACATATGTCTTGACACCTATCTCGTATGTGTCCTGAACATCCGGATGTATTTCGCCCATTATTCCGAGATATTTGCCGTCCTTGATGATAACCGCACTTCTGCCCGGGTGGAGTGCATATTTCTCATCAAATACATCGCAGTCCCCTGCTCTCACGTACTCAACGTCATAAATATTCATCTCGCTGAGTATCTGCTCAACCATTCCCTTTAATGTATAGAAATCAGCTTCTCCGCCGTACATACCTATAGTAAGTCTCTGAGGCTCATCCGGAAGTGAGTACTGATACTTGTGCTTCTCATTTCCACTGTTTGCGAGGATATTGCCATTGATGAAAGGCTTTTCCTCAGCAGCCGGTATATACTCCTTGGATATCTCAAAGAGACAAGCTTTTTCGTTTCTGTTGTTGTAGTTGAATGAAAGAACATCAAGCATCGAAGGGATAGTTGTAGTTCTCATAACGCTGGTATCCTCACCGAGAGGATTAACTATACGTACAACATTGCGGAGCTTGCTGTCCTGTGGGAGCTTTATCTTATCGAAGTACTTAGGTGATACAAAGGAGTATGTTGCTATCTCGTAACCGCCGAGAGATACTGCTGCATTTCTGAGTGTGCGGACGAATTTCTGCTCCTCAGTGAACTCTGCCTTTGCAACGCCTCTGAAATCAGTGGAAGGAATGTTGTTGTAACCGTAGATACGTGCAACTTCCTCTGCAATATCTGCCTTACAACCGATGTCTATTCTGAATGAAGGAGCTATTACCTTGCCGTCAGCAAAAGTGAATTCAAGACGTCCGAGGTACTCTTTCATTTTGTCCTCAGAAATATCAGTGCCGAGGAAATTGTTTATCCAAGCCGGATCAAATACGACCTCAGAAGGCTTGAATGCTGAATGGTCGCAGTCTATTACAGTGTTTACGACTTCGCCTGCACCAAGAAGCTCTACAAGTTCAAAAGCTCTTTTAAGGCAAGTCATTGAGATGCATGGATCAACACCCTTTTCATAACGTGAAGATGCATCAGATTTGAGTCGTAATTTTTTAGATGTCTGTCTTACCTGAGAAGGCTCAAAGTAAGCGGACTCGAATACAACTGTTGCAGTATCGTCCATGATACCGCTGTACTCTCCGCCCATGATACCGGCAACGGCTACAGGCTTTTTCTCGTCAGCAATAACGAGCATATCAGAAGTAAGCTCACGCTCAACACCGTCAAGAGTCATGATCTTCTCGCCGTCTACAGCATTGCGGACGTTTATATGTGCTCCCTCAACATAGCGGAGGTCAAAAGCGTGCATAGGCTGACCATATTCAAGCATTACATAGTTTGTAATATCAACAAAATTGTTTATCGGACGAACACCGCTTGCACGAAGTCTCTCTCTCATCCAACGTGGTGAAGGACCAATTTTAACGTTCTTTACGATACCTGCACAGTATCTTGGACAAGCCTTTTCGTTATGGATGTCAACTTTAAGGAAGCTGTTTACATCTCCCTCAACTCCCTTGAACTCAGGAGCTTTTACTGTGAGCGGGAGGTCATATGTAGCAGCTGTCTCTCTTGCAAGACCGATAACACTGAGACAGTCAGGTCTGTTAGAAGTTATCTCGAACTCAACAGATGTATCATCAAGACCGATAGCAGAGTGGATATCCTGTCCGAGAGAACACTCTTCCTCGATAACAAAAACTCCCTCTGGGTCAGCGTATGGGAAATCGTGAGCTGTAAGACCGAGAGTATCAAGTCCGCAGAACATACCGAAGCTCTCAACTCCACGCATCTTGCACTTCTTTATCTTACCCTCAGGAAGAACAGCACCGTCAAGAGCAACAGGAACGAGGTCTCCCTCTTTGACGTTTTTAGCGTTTGTAACTATCTGTATAGGTTCATCAGCTCCGATGTCGACCTTACATACAAAAAGAGCATCAGCATTTTCGTGAGGTCCTTTTGAAAGTATCTTACCAACAACTACCTTGGAGATTTTCTTTCCCTCTTCCTCATAGCACTCTACCTTTGAACCGCTCATTGTAAGAGCGTGACAAAAATCCTTTATCGGCACATCGGCTTTTACATAGTCGCTGAGCCATTTCATAGATAAATTCATATCTTTAATTCCTTTCCTGTTTTTTTATAGAGACAGGTAATATCTGTCCGATCAATTTTTTGTATCCGTATCCGAAAAGTTATTGGCAGTTTCGGTTTCATCTGAATCTTCTTTTTTATGATATTCAGAATATTTCTTTGCATAATATGCATTTTTTCCTGCCTTTGCAAATCCATTTATAATTACAGCAAGATTATCTCTTTCACGTTCATTTGAGATAACAAACTTATCATCATAACTGTATCGAAGCTGAACATTTATGTAATGTGTATATGCTACTCCATTTCGATAATGACCATCCTTTGTTGTCACCTTCATAATATCTTCTGTTCGGTAAACTCTCAGAGTATACGTGTTTATTACCCATTCATCCGACAGATACAGTCTGTTTTTATAATTATAATCGCAATTATTTTTCAGTTCTTCAAATTCGTCAGTTGAAGATACACCAAGTTTTTTCATCATTTTTGATGTTTTCATGAATATACCAACGATTATCATAGCGAACATGAAAAGTGTTGCTGCTGTAAGATAATATTGTATTATTGAGTCATGAGTACACAACTTAAATATAGGAGCAAATACAAGCAGTGTAACAGCCATAAATATTATTGCTAAAGCATATATCTGTTTTAATCTCATAATTTACACACATTTCATTGTAAGAGCATGACGAAAATCATTTATCGGCACATCGACTTTTACATAGTCGCTGAGCCATTTCATAGATAAATTCATATCTTTAATTCCTTTCGTTTATTTCATTGCAATACACACTGCTTTTTGTGCATCAGGAAACTATACTTGTATAATTATCATCTTTATTTCCATCTGCTGCTTTTAAGATAAGTCTATAAGCAAACTCTCGCTCTAATTCTTTAAACCCGAAATTAAGCTTACCTTTTTTTCCGTTTGAAAGCTCTATTTTTATGAAGTAACGGTGAGAACAAGTCGATCGGTGCTTGGTTTTCGGACCTTTCTTATTATAACGCTCTGCATTTTTGATGTCAGCAAGCCGATATAATCTGGCAGGAGGAAGATCTATTAAATAATCATCGTTTATAAACTTATACTCATTGATCCTGCGGCTGTTTTCGAGATAATAATTCAGCTCATCATCGTTGCTTAAGCCTAAGTCCTGCTTCATTTTTTCATAATGCTTGTTTTTTATCATACATAAAAAAAGCAAAAACGCTGCAAAGAATATGATAAACAACAGTGCTAACAGTATTGTCATGTGATTTTCATTTCCAGACAGTAATACACCTAAACAGAGAAACAATGGACTAAATGATAACGGTATCAATATTGCTGTCATTTTTTGAGCTTTTTTTAATTTCCTGATTATGTCAGATGTTTTTTCAGCCATTAAGTTATCTCCTTTAATCAGGTCGTTTATCTTAAAACTGCTCTAAGAATCTTACATCGTTCTCATAGAGCAGACGGAGATCGTTGATGTCATAGCGTCCCATTACCATACGCTCAAGACCGAGTCCGAATGCGAATCCGGAGTACTTTTCAGGGTCTATTCCGCAGTTTTCGAGCACCTTAGGATGTACCATACCTGCTCCGAGAAGCTCGATATATCCCTCGTCCTTACACATAGAGCATCCCTTGCCTCCGCAGTTGAAGCAGCTTATATCAACTTCGCAGCTTGGCTCTGTGAACGGGAAGTGGTGCGGACGGAAACGGAGTTTGCAGTCCTTGCCGTAGAGCTTCTTCATGAGCATTTCAAGAGTACCCTTGAGGTCGGACATTGTAATGCCTTCGTCGATAACAAGTCCCTCTATCTGGTGGAATAAAGGAGAGTGAGTTGCATCAACTGCATCCGAACGGAAAACTCTTCCCGGAGAAATTATTCTTATCGGAGGCTTCTGATTCTCCATAACGTGAACCTGTACGGAAGAAGTCTGTGTACGAAGGAGTATAGTCTCGTTAGTATTTTCGATATAGAAAGTATCCTGTGTATCTCTTGCAGGATGATCCGGAGGAAGATTGAGAGCCTCAAATACATGGTAATCATCGTCTATTTCAGGACCGTCAGCGATCTCGAATCCCATACCCATGAATATTTCTCTTATCTCGTTCTCTACCTTTGTAAGCGGATGAAGCTTTCCGAACGGAGCGTGCTTGCCGGGAAGAGTTATATCGATCTTTTCCTCTGCAAGTTTAGCTGCCTGAGCTTCTGATTTAAGTGCAGTAAGCTTTGTGTTGAGAGCTTCTTCAATATCTGCTCTTACCTTGTTTGCGAGCTGACCGATGACAGGTCTTTCTTCTGCTGAGAGCTTACCCATTTGCTTGAGTATAGCAGTAAGCTCACCTTTTTTACCGAGGTACTTTATCCTCAGGTCGTCCAGTGCTTTTATCTCTTTGCAGGAGGAGAGCTCCTGTTTAGCAAGCACTTCGATTTTTTCAAGCTGTTCTTTCATTTTTTCACCTCATAATTATCGCCGCAGCGTTGTTATTTGTGCCGAAATAATAAAAAGTCCTGTCCAACAGGACAAGACTTACCTTGCTTTTATACCACCCATTGTCAGGAGAGCCGACACTCTCTTGCCTTTAACGCAGACTTACGTCAGGACCTACTCTGTTATGCACATGACTGCATATAATGCCGCCGCATAAATTTCCGCTCTGCCCCTCGTGAGTGAACTTCAAGCTATTTTCCGCCGGAACGCTTTCACCGATACGCTCCTCTCTGAAGACTTTGAACAGCTCTACTCTCTCAGTCATCGGGTTATATTTTTATTATAATAGGTAAAATAAAAAAAATCAAGTCTTTTTTATTGAAAAATTTCAAAAAATATGATATTATATTATATGTACAGCTTTTAACTATAGTTTGTGTACATAATTATAAATATTTATCAGAAAAAGAATGGAGATCTTTATGGACAATTTTGCAGAACAGCTCGTAAAAAGAAATGAGACCGCTAACGACAAGGCAAGAAGGATAACAACTATGATAACCGGAAGCTTGTTTACGCTTTGCCTCGTACTTATCGCTATATTGCAGCTAAACAGACCATTGCTCGCATTTTTTGGTTTTGTTCTTGCAGTCGGTGCAGGCTATGCGACATATTTCCTTGTGCAGTCAGCTTATGTGGAGTACGAGTACACTTTCACCAACGGTGAACTCGATGTTGATAAAATAATCGCCATGAAAAAACGTACTTCCCTCCTCAGCGTTGAGGTACGTACATTCACCGCTTTCGGAAAATACAGCGACGATCTGGAAGAATCTGATGATATGACAGTCGTTATGGCTACTGATAATATAGAATCCAAAGAATATTACGCTGATTTTGAGCACACTGAATACGGAAAATGCAGACTCGTTTTCGTACCGGATGAAAAAATGCTCGACAATATAAAAAAATTTCTTCCGGCAAAGCTCAGAAATGCTCTTTGATGACTGAGAAGTCTTAAG
>JAFYGE010000039.1 GCA_017543335.1 Ruminococcus sp. | reverse complement strand
CATAGCAACAGTGCTTTCCGACCTTGATATAAGACTGAGCAAGACGTTGTTCAATGATGCTACGATAAAGATAAATTCGAGGGAGCAGATAGTCTGGAAACAGGCAGGGTGTTTGTTGTCGATAACGCCGATACTGGTACTTTATGCTTGTTTGCAGAAGTATTTTACGGAGGGGATCGAGCGTTCGGGATTAGTTGCATAATAATAAAATAAAAAACCGGCGTAGCCGGCAATAAGGGATTCCAAAGGGTTCCCACCCTTTGGCGGGAAGGTGTACGAGGAAGGGCAGAGCCCTTCCTAAAAAGTAGTCCAGCGAGCAAAGCAACGCTGGACGGACGGCTCGCATCGCTCGCCCCAGCTTGACTGGCATAATTACTGCGTCGGTCAAGCCGAGGGAAGCAATGCGGACGGTCCGTAAAAACTCGCTACGCTGTTTTTACTACTTTTTAGGGGAGGCTCTGCCTCCCCTCGCACACCCTACCGCCAGAGAGAGAACCTCTCTCTGGACTCTCATTATTGCCCGGCTACGCCGGTTTTTTCTTTTATTTTTTATGAAATATATATTTTTTTATTTTAACTTTAAAAAACTTCGTCTTTTTCGCCTTTTAAAATCACTTATAGTATGATACTATAATCATGCGGTTCATTTTCCGCAAAAGGAGTGGTATATATGAAGAAAATTTTATTGTTATTATTGGCAGCAGCTATGCTCACAAGTTGTTCCTCTAAGAAAAGTTCGGGAGTTTCTGAACCTCCTCCGGTGGACGATACAGCAGTTGAGTCCCCTATAATCGAGTACAACGCATCCGACTTCAAGAAGCTCGAAATGCCAAGCGAATTCCTTGAAAAGTCCGCAGGCATAGAGACTGAGAAGATAGAACTTAACAAGCTCGATGTGTTCAAGGGTGTCGACATTAAGGACTACCGCATAAACCGAACATGGTACGAGGGCGACAACGTCTATTTTTCCGCAGATTTCAGCAAATCAAAAAAGTTCAAGGTATACCGCTATAGCTACCTTACCAAAGAATCAAGCGAGATATACTCCGAGGACTCTGACGAGAATAATCCCTACGCTTATCAGGCAATTCTTGTGGACGAAAAGCAGCTCATATACTTTGACTCTGAAAGAACTTACGTTAAGGCAAAGGACATCACGACCGGAAAAGTAAGAGACGTTTATCACCTGCCGGACGTTAATATTTACAACTTAGGTTACGTCAACGGACACGTCTATATCTACGAAGCCGGAAAGAACATCGAATACCGCATTGCTCGACTTGACATAAATACCGGCAAAACTGAGGTCATGGACAAAAACTATAATCTGTACAGTGATAAGTCGACCAGCAAAAGTATAGCGTGGACTATGGAGCCTACTGCCGGCGACGATAAACGCTTTGATATAGTCACCGACTACTACAGGTTACATACCGGACTTTCAAATTTTGAGGTCCTTGACGTTACGGAAGATACCGTGATACTTCAATGGACTATCTCAAATAAGATTTTTACATTTAATATGAACAAAATGGAAGAATACTGGACGGACTTTTCTTCCAGCAGTTCAGCCTTTGCGGTAAACGGTAAGCTGTTCATTAATCATGCCTCTGATAATGAGTATAACGTCTACTGCTTTATACCGGAGATAGGCAAGGGATTCGACATAGAGGATAATGTTTCATATGCATATATAGACGGGGTTCTCGGTGAGTATCCGGTGCTGAAAAGCGAGCTTTTTATATCGCCGGAAATTCCGGAAGATGCGACATACATCGTCGATAACCCAACAATATACGTCAACTTGATAGTTCTTAAAAAAGGAGTGTAATATTATGAAAAGATTAGTTTGTTTACTTATGGCAGCAGCTATGCTAACAAGTTGTTCCTCTAAGAAAAGTTCGGGAGTTTCTGAACCGCCTCCGGACGATACAGCAGTTGAGTCCCCCATAATCGAGTACAACGTATCCGACTTCAAGGAAGTAGAGATGCCGCTGCAAATAGATGATAAAGCTCCTGAGTTGCCGATTCACAGGCTCGACGTAAGCAAGCTCGACTTCGGCAAGAAGCTTTCCCCTTGCAATGATCCCGCTAATAATCAAAGAGTTATCGGCATGGAAGTTGATGCCAACGGAACCAAAAAATATATTTTTGATGAAAACAACAACATAACCAACATCGAAGTCCTACCAAATAACAGCCTCCGTTATACTTACAGCGACGGTTCTGTTTCATATGAACCTCCGAAAGAACCAATGGAGGGAACTGTAATTAATTATCATATAGACGGCGACTGTATTTATATGGTGGTAGTTTATGATATGCTTTGCTACGGAGCTCACTGCTTCTCGATATTCCGCTATGAGCAGTCTGCACAAAAACTTGATGAGCTTTATTCTTATTCGGGATTGGAACCGCCTTTTTCAGTAAATGCCACGACTATCATCGACGGCAAACTCTACTATTTCAGCGATGATAACTCAGTATACAGCATGGACTTCAAAAATAATAACAAAACCGAAAAAGTATTCACCATTCCGGAGGGCAGTTTAATATTTATGGATCATAAGGAAAATACCATAGTACTCGGAACTCTCTTGTTAAATGAGAATGGTGAAACACAAATAAACAGCAGCGGCGACGGAAATAAACTGATATACTACTATTACAATGTCAAAACAGGCGAGGTAACAACAAAAGATTCCGAACAAACATTTAATTACGACATCTGGGCAGGATTTCAAGATTATTCTTCACAGAATTGGAGCGTAGAGAAATCACCTCAGGATAACACTGATATTATAGTCACGGACAATATGCGGTTCAATACCGGATTCAAAAATGTGGAAGTTATAAATGCAGACGACAAACAAGTTACGTTTATAGAATCGACCACCTATTCATCAACAAGTGTCCGCAGACTTCACAGCTTTGACCTGAATAAAAAAGAAGACATCATGACCAATGTCACTATTATAGGTGACCAGTTCTATAATCTGGAAGGCAATCTGCTTTCCTACTCTTCCGGACATCTATTCTATTTCGTACCGAAACTTGGAGTAGCGTTCCGTATACCGCTTAAAAATGCTGGTCAAGTAGTTCTAAGCGAACCTTATAACGGCTTGCCGAGTTTTATAGTGAACGAAAACAGAGATATAAAATATGGCGAAAACAATGAATTCGTGCAAAGCTGGGACAAGTCGGTAGAGCTTATGTGGATAGATAAATAAATAAGAAAGGAATAACGGCAGTCATACCAAGTATGACTGCCGTTATTCAGGCGTTAAGGGAAAGGTTTGAGAGTGGTGTGCATCATTCTTCGTTTGCTGCTGATTTCTTGCCCTTTTTCTTATATTTATTTTTCTGACCGAAGTTAAGGGAGATAGTGAATATCTTATCGGTCATAAAGATCTTTAATGCAGCGAATATACAAACTGCAAAGAATACGATCTGATATGCAAGTCCGAAGAAGAACAGACCTGTATTTCCGAACATGAGGTTCGGGATAGCGGTGAATGTATGTGTGAACGGTATAGCATAAACGACTATCTTTACAGGTGTTGGAAGTTCGTTTATATCTGCCAGCATAGATATCATATAAGGTATTATAGCCAGCATCATTATCGGCATGAGCATATTCTGTACGCTCTTCGGGTCATCAACGAGTGCTCCGAGGATAAGTGAAACGGAGAGGCAGATGAGGATAGTGAAGAAGAGCTGTAATCCAACGAGGATATAGTCTGAGAAGTTAAGAGCTATACCAAGCTGTTTAAGAGCTTCGTCCACTGAAACTGAACCGGAAGCGATGTCCTTTGCTGTTTCTGTGACTTCGTCTGTAGCACCTGATACGAACACTGAGAAACCTATCATAAATACTGCCGCATTTATGAGAGCTACTATAGCAGCTGCAAGCATCTTTGAGCCTATAACTGCAAGTCGTGATACAGGTGTTGAAAGCAGAGTTTCGAGAGTCTTGTCTATCTTTTCGTTTGAAATAGCACTCATGAGCATCTGTGAAGTTAGCATGATGAGTACAAAAACGATGATAGGAAGTACCATATTCTGAAGGGTTACTTTGCCTATTATAGAATCTGAACTTACTTCTGCTGACTTATCTTCAACAACGGTATTATTGTTGACCTTCACAGGAACTTCAATGAGGTCGTAATCATTTTTTGAAAGACCGTTTTTCTGAGCGATAGTTGAAGCAACGCAGTCCTTGATAAGGCTTACAGCGTTGTCATTTCCGCTTGAAATATTGGACATTGTTGCGGCAGACTTCATACGGTTAACGCTTATAAGCTCCGGACGCTCGCCCTTTTCAACAGAAGCCGTAAAGCCTTCCGGAATGATAACGATGTTACTGATATCGTTATCTTCAAGTATCTTAGCGTAATCGTCACCGGATGTTTCAAAGGTCTTTATAGTTACCTCGGTATGCTCATCGGGGTCATTATTTATGTCCTCAATGGCTTTTAAAATTGCCTTAGTGAAATCGGTCTGGTCACGGTCGCAGATATTGACCTTTACGTTTTTAGTGGAGTCCACAGCCTCGTCTATAGAGGACTTCATAACTCCGCCAAGCACCATGAAGATGCCCATTGTAACTACAAGACTGAGTATCATCTGAACATTTATCAGCTCTGCAAGTTCTTTTTTGAGCAGGTTAATGAATTTCATTCTCTAACACCACCCTTTCAAAGACTTCTTCAAGATTTTCAGCCTGATAGCGTTCTTTAAGCTCATCAGTTCTGCCTGTGACCATGAGGTGACCTTTAGCGATTATACCAACACGGTCGGAGACAAATTCTATCTCCAGCATATTGTGTGACGACAGCAGGAACGACATTTTTTCTTCTGCTGCGAGCTTTTTTATCATCTTTCTTATCTCGATAGCGTTCAGCACGTCGAGACCGCTTGTAGGTTCATCGAGTATAGCAAGCTTAGGTCTTGTCATAACAGCTCTTGAAAGGAGCAGTTTTCTTATCATACCTCGACTGTAGCTTCCTATCTTATCGTTTAGTCTTTCGCCAAGACCGCATATCTCTTTAGCTCTTTCTACCGACTTATTTATCTTATCGATATCGGTGAAAAACAGACCTGCCATAAAACGCAGATACTTGATACCGGTCATATTTTTATATGCACCGGCTTCATCGGGAAGATAGGTTATACATTCTCTCACCTTTTCAGGCTCTTTCACTACGCTGTGACCTGCAACGACAGCATCACCGTCCGTAGGAGAGAGCAGAGTGGAGATCATGCGTATAGTGGTAGTTTTTCCGGCACCGTTAGGACCGATAAGTGCGAATATTTCGCCTTCGCCTATCTCGAAACTGACTTTATCAGCGGCAAGTACTTTAGTGTATTGTTTAGAAAGTGCTTTGACTTCAAGTACGTTTCCCATGATAGCCTCCTTATTCAATTGTTAATGCATTATATTTATACATTTTATAATACAATGTTCTAAGTTAATAATAACACAAATACACTGATTTGTCAATACAGCTTGTAAAACTTCTGGTCATTTTTACAGCAGGGGCGAAGCCCCTGCACCCAGCCACGTTCTCACTCGCTTTGCTCGCTACTCTCTGCGGCTCGGGACATCTCCTTTCGCATACGCAAGTAAGTCCTTATCCGGTAATAATATAATTTTAAATCACCGTCACGCATTACTTTTGTATGCGAAAGCAGACTTCCCACCTCGGACAGAGTAGCGAGCTTGCGAGTGGGAACGTGAAAAGGGTGCAGGGATGTTATCCCTGCCGAGCGAGAACGTGAAATGGGTGCAGGGATGTTATCCCTGCCTAAAAGAAGAATAGGTCTTCAAATTTTTTGTCAAGAGCTATGCAGAGTATCAGAGCAAGCTTTGCAGTCGGCTGATATTGCCCTGTTTCTATAGAGCTTATAGTATTTCGTGAAACTCCCACCATTTCCGCAAGCTGTGCCTGCGAGAGCTTCTTTTCAGTCCGCACTTCTTTAAGATTGTTCCTGAGAATGAGCTTATCATCCATTCATTCTCACCTTACTTTCCAAAGATGTAACTATAACCATATAAAACTGCACATACAAGATTCAAACCAGCTAACAATACATACGACAGCTTCTTCCATTTTGCAGCTCTGTAAGTGGATGCAGAAAAAGCTCCGGTAAACAGCATGAAAATAATATCGTCAACTGATTCCTCTCTGTAAAGCTTAACTCCGCAAAGTATAACGGAAGCTATTGCGATACCAATAAAAGCCCAGTAAAAAGAACGGTCGAAATCTTTTTTCTCACGCTCATCCATTTTCTGAGTTGTAGTCTCATTTTTTGCCATTTCCAATATTTCTTCTTTAGTCATAATTATTCTCCTCTCTGTGATAGGCGGTCGGGCTCTTTGCAAAGTTTACTTTGCATCAGCTGTTGAACATAGTATATCACCGCCAAGTTTACTTGTCAAGAGCTTGCAAAGCAAACTTGTCAGATTTGTATATCTGCACAAATATCCACTTCACAGAAAGTCTAACTATATACAAAAGTCCCTACAGCATTCACACTGTAGGGACTTTCAATTATTCAGCTAAGAATTTCATAAAGTTCTCTTTATTTTCGATAGCAGTTGTTGTAGGTCTTCCGAGGTCATCTCTTGCACCGATAGAACATTTCACCTCGATAAGCGAAAGCTCTTTGCGTGACTTAGCTGCTTCAAGCTCCTTATCAAGAGCGTCAAAGCTGTCGACAGAGACCGCATTCGGGTATCCGCAGGCTTTTGCTATAGCCACAACATCTATCTTTGAAGCAACAGTCGGCATACCTCCGACAGTCTCGTGAGCACCGTTATTGATAACGATATGGATAAGATTCTCCGGAGCATTAGCTCCCATGAGAGCCATTGACCCCATATGCATGAGTACAGCACCGTCGCCGTCTACGCACCATATACGCTTATCAGGCTTATTCAGAGCAACTCCGAGTGCAATAGATGAGCTGTGTCCCATAGAGCCGACAGTGAGGAAATCGTACTTATGGCTCTGACCTTTTGCAGTACGGGTCTCGAAAAGCTCACGGCTCGCCTTACCTGTTGTGGAGACTATCGGGTCTTCACCGGCAGCCGCTGCAATATGCTGGATTATCTCCTCACGGAGCATAGAGTTGTCGTTTTTGTACTCTACAGGTTCATCGTATTTCAAAGCTCCCTTGCGGACTATAAATGCCACCTGCTTGCCCTTTTCGAGCAGCGGACGGAACTCCTCAACAGCAGCTTCAAGCTCCTCATCGGTAGTCTCTTTGCTGATGATGAAAGTGCGAACATCCATATCCTCCATGAGCTTAACTGTTACCTCGCCCTGATAAATATGCTGAGGTTCATCGTGAATACCCGGCTCGCCTCTCCAGCCTATGACGAATATCATCGGGATTGCGTACACCTTATCGTTAAGGAGTGAAGCTACGGGATTTATGATATTACCCTCGCCGGAATTCTGCATATAGACTACCGGAATTTTGCCTGTAGCAAGATGATAACCGGCAGCAAGAGCGGTACAGTTGCCCTCGTTAGCGGCGATAATGTGGTGAGCCTTATCTATACCGTAAGTATTCATAAGGCAGTTGCAGAGTGCTTTGAGCTGAGAATCCGGAACACCGGTATAGAAATCAGCTCCTAATATTTTCATAAGGGATTCAGCCTTCATAATTTCCTCCGTAAAGTTTATTTAGAACCTGTCTTCACAAGTAAATTGAGTAGTTTTTTGTGCATAATTTTGCCTTGTCATCGGCAAAATTTGCCAAAAAGCTATCAATTTATCTTTTGAAGACGGGTTCTTACTTCTTCAAGCTCGGCAACGGTGTCTATCTCGACTATGCTCTCGTGAGCCACAGGGTGAACTCTCAGGCGGAGCTTATCAAGATTACGGTCAACAACATCGTCCCAGAAGAGGTCTTTGTAGTCGCCGCAGCCGTATGTCTTTTCGATAGCATCAGCAAGTATCTCAGCATCAGCGGACTTCAGAAAAGCGACACCGGTCATATTATATCTGTCGTCACCGACTTTGCCTACACGAGTAATAAATCCGTTATCATCGAGATCAAAAACCCAGTCATCGGAGTGTCCCTTGACCATTTTTCCGTAATAGCAGGAATAGTCGGGAGCTTCGCAGAAAAGGTCTTCATCAGCGGCATAGAGGTCGGCTTCGCAAATAAAACAGTCGCCCTTTCTCAGCACTTCTCTTGCGTAATAAACCGATGAAATATTGTTCACAGTCTCATAGACCGGATTTTCAATTATCTCAACATTTTTGTACTTTTCTTTGAGATAGCCGAACTGCTCGCCAAGATAGCCGACTACCACGAATATATTGTCGACTTTACGCTTTTCAAGTCCGTCAATTACAGTCTCTATCATCGGTCTTTCGAGGACTTTTATCAGCGGCTTCGGAGTCGTTTCGGTAAGAGGACGCATCCTCGTACCCATACCGGAAGCCATTATTATAGCATTCAACATTTTATCAACATCCTAAATAATAATTAAAACCGACGAAGTCGGCATAATGAGAGTCCAGAGAGAGGTTCTCTCTCTGGCGGGAAGGTGTGCGAGGTTACCCCTACCAGCGGTAGGGGATGTCAGCTTGCTGACAGGGGTGGCTGGACCCGATTAGGGTGGGCAGAGCCCTTCCTAAGAAGTAGTCCAGCGAGCAAAGCAACGCTGGACGGACGTTCCGCATCACTACTCTCGGCTTGACCGACAAAACAAGTCACCCTTTTATAAACCAATAATAATTTTCACTTATTGTACTTAACAGGCACAGTAACTCCCGTAGTTTCAAGAGCCTCACGGAACACCTTAAAAAACTCCACAATATCCTCCTCGTCAATAGCACCTAACGCACAAAGGCGGAAAGTATTTGTAGTGGATATTTTACCCGGATATATCGTGAATCCTCTTTCATAGCAGTAGTCGTGGACTTTCTCGAAGCTCCAGTTATCATCGTCAGGATAAATAGCGGAAGAAACAAGACCTGCTCTCCACTCCGGCTTTATTACCTGACGGAAACCGAGTTCATCAAGTCCCTTGTTTATGGCATTGAAGACTCTTGTATGTCTTGCCCACTTAGCTTCTTCGCCCTCAGCCCAGTACTCTTTAAGAGCCTGAATAGTGGAATAAATAGTCTGTACAGGCGGAGTAAAGTGCATTTCGCCGGTCTTCTCGAAGAAGTCGTACTGTAAAAAGAGGTTGCAGTAATATGAGCGTTTCGGATATTCTGCGGACTTCTTGATTATCTCGGTATTTCCGATGATAAAGGAAAGACCTGTGAAAGCCATAAGACCTTTCTGAGCAGAAGCCATACAGAAATCGATATTGTCCTTTTCGATGTCGATAGGACGCATTGCAAGAGTAGAAGTTGTATCAACAGTGAATACAGCTCCGTACTTGTGAGCAAGAGCACCGATCTCACGAATAGGGTTGAGTATACCTGTACCGGTCTCGTTGTGGGTAGTATGTACGAGAGCTATATCCGGATTTTCTTTCAGAGTTTTTTCGACAACATCAAGGTCGGGGAGCTGGTCGACAGGGAATTTAAGGTCGATATGAGGTATACCGTAGTACTGGCATATCTCGACAGCTCTTGTGCTGTAAGCACCGTTATTGACAACAAGCACCTTGCCGCCCTCCGGCACGAGGGAGTTGATGCAAACGTCGATATTTATAGTACCTGAGCCGCAGAAGAGGACTGATGTATATTTATTAAGGTCGCCGTGGACTATTTTAACGAGGTCCTCACGCAGACCTTTCATAAGACCGCCGAAGTCTTTTTCACGGGGACATATATCAGGTACTACCTGAGCCATTTTTACGGTATCGGTAGTAGTTGAAGGGCCCGGATTAAGCAGGATATTTCTTTTGATATTCATAGCAATACTTCCTTTATAAAAATTAAAGTCCGACGAAGTCGGCAATAACGGGATTCCAAAGGGTTCACAACCCTTTGGCGGGAAGGTGTACGAGGAAGGGCAGAGCCCTTCCTAAAAAGCAGTAAAACCAGCGAAGCGAAGTTTTACGGACCTTCCGCATTGCTTCTCTCGGCTTGACCGACGCAGTAATTATGCCAGTCAAGCTGGGGCGAGCGATGCGAGCCGTCCGTCCAGCATTGCTTCGCTTGCTGGACTGCTCTTGAGGGGAGGCTCTGCCTCCCCTCGCACACCCTACCGCCAGAGAGAGAACCTCTCTCTGGACTCTCATTATTGACCGGCTTCGCCGTTTTTATTTATTTTTTTATAGCTCGTCTATCAGAGTTATTATTTCCTTTATCGGCATCAGTCTCTCATCAACTTCCTTTGCCCTGTGATACTTCAATATATCTCTCGCAGTCTGCTCCATAGCCGGAAACGCACTTCTTGTAAGCTGATTTGCATAAATAACAATATTAACTCCGTGTTCTGCAAGCTCACTCTCAGTTATCTGATTAAACGAAGTCGGCACAACGACTATCGGTGTACTGCTGTTCTTTTCACGGAATTTATCACAGAATTCCAGTATCTCAGCAGGGTCTTTCTTACGGCTGTGTATCATGATACCGTCAGCACCTGCCTCAACGTAAGCAAAAGCACGCTCCAGAGCGTCTTCCATACCCTGTTCAAGGATAAGGCTCTCTATACGAGCGATTATCATGAAATCGTCCGTGAGCTGTATCTTCTTTCCGGCTTTTATCTTCTCGCAGAAATGCTCAATAGAGTCCTGAGTCTGCTGAACTTCCGTACCGAAAAGCGAGTTCTTTTTAAGACCTGTCTTATCCTCGATAATAATTGCGGAAACGCCCATTCTTTCGAGAGTACGCACTGTATAAACGAAATGCTCGATAAGTCCGCCTGTATCGCCGTCGAAGATGATAGGCTTTGTAGTAACCTCCATAACGTCATCGATAGTGCGGTAACGTGAGGTCATATCAACGAGCTCAATATCCGGCTTGCCCTTAGCTGTAGAGTCGCAGAGAGAGCTTATCCACATAGCATCGAACTGGTCAAGTTCGCCGTTATGCTCCACGATAGTTTTCTCAGCGATAAGACCTGTAAGACCGCTGTGGACTTCTATGGTCTTTACGATTGGACAAAGACCTATGAGCTGTCTGAGACGTTTTCTTCTGTATTCAGGCATAGATAATTTTTCTTTTATACGCTGGTCGATACGTTTTACATTCTCGTTATAAGTATATGGAACATCGATGACCTCTCCGCCGTACTCACTGAGCAGAGTTTCAGCGTTATCTCTTATAGCCTTCATAGGTTCATCTTTCCAGTTATCGCCGTGGATTATATAGTCCGGACGGAGCTCGGCAACTATCTTATCGTACATTATATCGTCCTGAACAACGACATCGTCGACGATATCGAGCTCCTTGACTATACGAATTCTATCTTCAAAGCTTATAGTAGGGAAGCGGTTGAAGCGTATCATAGCCTCATCGCTGAGGATGCCCACTATGACCTTTCCATATTTTTTAGCCACATTAAGTATATTAAGATGTCCCTCATGGATGACATCAGTACAGAAACAAGTATAAACAGTTTTCATTTTATCCTCCTTGTCATTTGCACTGTTTGGAGCAGTGCATAGGGCAAAAGCCTGCAAAAATATTTTAACCTATAAACGCATATTTGTCAAGTACTATTATAAAGAGAAAAATAAAAAAGGAAAAATAAAAGACCGGCGTAGCCGGCATAATGAGAGTCCAGAGAGAGGTTCTCTCTCTGGCGGTAGGGTGTACGAGGGGAGGCAGAGCCTCCCCTAAAAAGCAGTAAAACCAGCGAAGCGAAGTTTTACGGACCGTCCGCATTGCTTCCCTCGGCTTGACCGACGCAGTAATTATGCCAGTCAAGCTGGGGCGAGCGATGCGAGCCATCCGTCCAGCGTAGCTCTGCTCGCTGGACTACTCTTTAGGGAAGGCTCTGCCTTCCCTCGCACACCTTTCCGCTCAAGGGGTGGGAACCCTTGAGAATCCCTTAATGCCGGCTACGCCGGTTTTTATTTTTTAATTTTGTTTTTTGTCTTTATCCTTGTCTTTCTCTTCGTCATTATCATCCATATAAGCCTGAGTAGTATTCAGATATATCTCCGGATTCCGGCACACGTTCATATATCTTACTTCAAAATGACAATGATTACCTGTAGAATGTCCCGTAGTACCTACTGCTCCTATAAGCTGACCCCTTGTGACAGGCTGGTCAACAACAGCATAAACGGTACTCATATGACCGTATACTGTCTGATAGCCATTCAGGTGGTCTATCTGGACAAAGTAGCCGTATCCTCCCGGATTCCAGCCGGCAGCAACTACGATTCCGTCCGCAGAAGCGTAAATATCAGTACCTCCGGGAGCTGCTATATCAAGGCCCTTATGGTTTCTTTCGCCTCCGAAAATATCGCTTATCCAGCCGCCGTCCACAGGCCACGAGAACTCTCCCGAACCGGTTATAGGTCTAACACCGGGATCTGGTCTTGCCGCATAAGTACCTATACCGACCTGTTCAACCACAGGTTCTTTAGTTACAACTGATTTTATCGTCTTTTTGGAGCGTTCAACGCCGTCAACATAGGTCACTTCCAGTGTATTGCGTTTCTCGCCCATTACACCGTTGACCATTACAGCTCGTGAACCGACACTGAGTGAAGAAGTTTCAATTTCAACAGTTTCATAGTCCATAAAGGAAAGTGTCTCGTACTCCTTAATGTACTGTATAGGCAGGTAGCTTTCAGTCTTGGTGATGTTTATCACCTGACCGTTTCTTATGCGACCTTTTATACTCGGATTGAGCTTTTCAAAGTCATCAAGGCTCATATTGTACTTCTGAGCTATAGTAACAGCGGTATCATCCGGCTGAGCTATATAAACGTCCTTTTTCACCGTGGAAGAAGTAAGAAGCTCGATGACCTTCTGCTGCTCCATGACGCTTTCTGCGAGGTAGATGCCCTTAGTGTACTCGACCTTATTTTTATAGGAAACTTCCTTGACATTACCCTCTACATGGTAATTGAGAAGTCTGTTATCGAGAGCCTCCTGAACAGCGTCGCAGTCATTTACAGCACCTATGAACTTGCCGTCGATATAGATACCATAAGCCTCTGTCAGCTCCTCATCAGAAGCGGCGAGCATCTCATTTGCAAGCTGAGCTGAGCTCATTATCTTATCATCGTCCGACATTATTTTCAGTGAGAAATTAGTATCGAAGTCCAGCTTTTTGTCATCTGATAGATAGGATATTCTCTGCTGAACTTCTCTTTCAGCCTCCTCAAAATCAGCCTCATCGCTGATAACGCCAATTTCTCTGCCGTTATACTCAACAGATATGCCGTATTCATAGCTTGAACCTATCCTGACTATGCCGATAAGGAATGCTATAGAAAGTATCGGCAGAGTGTAGTTGAAAGCGGTATAGAGGATGCCGTTTTCTCCCAGAAGAAACGAGCCGAAGAAGTGTCCCATAGCTTTAGCATAAGCGGCATTTCCCTGTTTTTTAGCTTTTTTGGCAGCTATCTGAAGCTCTTTATTTTTATTTATACGGTCACGTATGGACTCTGTCATGCCTACGAACAGCCAGAGTCCGCCTTTAAGTATAGCAAGTATAAGGTCACGGAGTTCAGATAATATGAACTCTGCCCCCTTGATGATACCGAGCATTACCGCTGCGATAACCTTGACAGTGCAAAGACCGAATCTTGCGAATAAATTTACTAAACTATTTCCAAATTTCCGAAACATATTCTTATCCGAAACGTCCATATCATAATGACGTTCCTGAGCTATACAAGCAGCTCCTTTCCACCATATTGTTACAAAACGATTACAATATAATAGTATACCTGTTTTCTGTGAAAATACAACGAAAATCCTGCTGAAAAATTCCAGCAGGACCTTATTTTGTATATTTGCACAAAAGAGTGCTGTCCATTACTTGTCAAAATGGTAAGAATATTCAAGCATCTCTGGTGTATAGTTCTCAAGCTTTTCGAGGAGCGGAAGAACGTCCTTTTTAGCGGACTCAAGGTCGTGTTCAAGGTAGTTTCCGCACTCAACAGCAGTGCATCCCGGAATTTCATCGTTATAATCAGCGATAAAGCGGTAAGCGTCCTTAACGAGCTGTATAGCGTCCTCATGAGACATACCGCCCTTAGTTATGAGATAGAAACCGGTACGGCATCCCATAGGACCTACATACACGATGTTCTTGCTGAACTTTGAGTTTCTTGCGTAAGTAGCGAAAAGATGCTCGATAGTGTGGAGTGACGGACTTGAAACGTAAACTCCGCCGTTAGGCTTTACCATACGAACGTCGTAAGTGATAATATCGTCATCGATACGAGATATGTACATACCAACTCCGAATTTAGTGTGGTCTACCTGAAAGCTTGCGATTTTTTCCATTTTAGATTCCTCCTGAAAATAAATTTATTTATTGTTAATCCGACAAGTGTATGCCGGTAAAAAATATGCGTCGGTCAAGCCGAGGGAAGTGATGCGAGCCGTCCGTCCAGCGTTGCTTTGCTCGCTGGACTACTTTTTAGGAAGGGCTCTGCCCTTCCTCGCATACCTTCCTGCCAAAGGGTTGTGAACCCTTTGGAATCCCATTATTGCCGGCTTCGCCGGTTTTTTAATTTCTTTATTAATTGAGCTTTATAAGTGAATTTATATCCTCTGGTATGTCCGATTTAACTGTTATTTTCTGTCCTGTTATCGGCTCAACGAAAGTCATCTGACCGCAGTGAAGTGCCTGCCGCTGAATATCCTCCCGTGAGCCTCCGTACATATCGTCCCCTGCAAGAGGGTGACCGATATGCGAAAAGTGGACTCTTATCTGATGAGTGCGTCCAGTTTCAAGATGTATCTCCGCAAGGGAGTATTTATCATTAAAAGCGATGCGGCGGAAATGAGTTACCGCAGGCTGTCCGTCCTCACGGACGCATCTGAGGATTATGGACTCCTGCTCCCTTGCTATCGGAGCATCTATAGTGCCTGTCTCGTCTATAACTCCGTGAGCGGCTGCGTAGTAAACCTTTTCACAGCAGTTTTGGAGCATATTTGCTGAATGAGCGTCCTTTGCGGCTATACAAAGACCTGAAGTATTACGGTCGAGCCTGTTTACCGGACGAAAAGTCAGCTCCGGATAAAGGTAAGCGAAATAGTTGCCGAGAGTATCTCCCTGATGCTTTATAGAGGGATGCACCGGCATTCCGGCAGGCTTATCGAACACTACAAGACTGCTGCTCTCATAAATCACAGGCACTTTCAGCTCGCCGTTAGGTTCAAGCAGTTTCTCGTCCTCTAATCTGAGGACTATCTCGTCACCCTTATACACCAAGTCTATCGAGCGGACTGTTTCGCCGCAGCGGGTTATTCCGCCATTTTGTCTTTTAAGCTTAGTGAGCAGCCTTCGGGACACTCCCTGCTTTCCCATAAGGAAGCATTGCAGGGTCATAGGTGTCTCCGACTGCACTTTCAGCCTTATTTCTTTCATTATATTCGTCCTCTTTTATATGGATAGATATACATAAAGCCCATGCAGTAAAAAGCCTTGTCAGAGCGAATGGAAGTCCGGCGACTGTGAGTGCTTCCGGAAGAAAAACTCCGGCGAGCTTCAAAAAGGTCGTTCTTCTGCCGTGCATAGCTTTTATGGTACGGAAAGTGAGCATAATGACGCTCCTTTCCGGATAAGCTGCCATGTAGAAAGGCAGTGCAGAGAAACTTATCTTTACCGCTGCCCACATCCCAAGCATAACAGCCGTCAGCACGAAGACATGAACAGTAAAAAACAGCTTCTCCGGAGTATCACTGTCAACGAGCATCCTGTAAGCGGTAATACCGCATAATACTGCCGGTACAAGAGCTAAAGTCCCGAATATTCTGGAGATAACAGCAGCAGCAAAGCTCCTCTTGAAATTTCTTCTGCTGCTTAAAACCGACTTTATTGGTGAAATTCTTTGCTCACCGCAAATCTGAGAAAGTCTGACCGCAGCCGCATACATCAGCGGAGCTGTGACTGCCGTCCTGAGCAGCAAAAACACCAGAGCCGCCGACATCTGTACTGCACTTCTGCCGCTTAAAAGCTCATCCGGACTTAGTCCGCCGTAATACAGCATCAGTACGTATACCATAGCTTCTGCTGCTCTGAGGAAAAGCTCCGCAGCGAATGGGAGCATACATATGCTCATGGTCATTATTTTGCGGTTTTTAAGAAGTCTGCCTGAAAAGGGGATGAGTTCTCTTATGCTCATTATCTGCACCTCCGGAGGATTTGCAGATATTATTTGAAATATATAAGAAATTATACTTTACACACCATATATAAAACGATGTACTATCAGGGAACGCCTTCTCGTGCAAGGCGTTCCCTCTTAAAAAACAGTCCACCGGACTGTTTTTTAATTCACCCTTTGCGAAGCGTTTTGTAGTCATGCGAGGCTTTGCCCCACACCCCACAAGGGCTGTCAGCCCTTGACCTGACCAAAGGGATAATAGGCTAACCGCCACGTCCCCTCTGTCACTTCGTGACATCTCCCCACACTGTGGGGAGTCACTCTTTGGAATCCCATTATTAATAGTCATCGTCCTCGACTATCCTGTCATACGGACAGTAGCCGAGTATCTCAAATGCCTGAGAATTAAGCCACATCTGAGCTGTTACGATTATATCGAATCCCATGCCGAAATCAGCATTGAGCTGTTTAGGGTCATACTTAGGAAGTCCGAAACAGCTGAGCATATTCGAGATTATGCCGGCGTGAGTTATCATCGCACAGTGAGTAAGTCCGGACTCCATCATGTCCATTATTATGCTGTGCAGAGCCTTATAGGTACGAGCCGTCATTTCTTCGAGGCTCTCGCCGTTAGGCGGACGGGTATCCTTTCCGCCTCTGAGCCAAGCCTTGTATTCGTCATTATTAAGGAGCTCGTCGACGCTCTTGTTTTCAAAGACTCCGAGGTCGAGCTCACGGAGGTCGTCCACAACGCACAATTCTGTACATGGGAACAATATATCCGCAGTTTCCGTACATCTTTTAAGCGGTGATGAATATACTCTGTGGACTGTAGGATAATCGTACTCGTCCATTTTAGCCGCAAGCTCGCTTGCTCCCTTTGCAGACAGCGGCATATCAGTACTTCCTATGTATATTCCTTTTTCATTCGCCTCGGTCAGACCGTGACGAAGCACACTTATGCGATATCCTTTCATAGGATCATTCCTTTCACTTCTTGTATAGGCAACACCGCATTACGTCATTGTACTGAATTTGCTTGGATTTTTCCGACATCCTGCACAGTCCACACTTGACATACATCAGTATACCTACTGTCTTTCTATACAATCTGACGAAAAATCTCACGCTGCATCCTCAGCACGATCTTTGTGCGGTATTGCAAATATTTTAAAATCTATTATACATTTTGCACAAATCAAAGTGGCAAAATTTTAACTCTTAGTAAATCTTACAAATTTCGAGCTAAAAATTCTCCATTTTGTAAAGTAAAATCTTATTTACAAATTATACGCATTGTATTATAATATTAATATCAGCTTCGGCTGATACAAAATACGTTACTTTATCCGTCAACAGGAGGAAATACATTATGAATTCAGATTTCGCAAGAATCATCACACTTCAGAGAAAAGAAAGACACATCAGCCAGAAACAGGCTGCTACCGACCTCGGTATATCTCAGGCACTTCTCTCTCACTACGAAAAAGGTATCCGTGAATGTGGACTCAACTTCCTTGTGAAGATCGCTGATTACTATAATGTCTCTTGTGACTACCTGCTCGGAAGAACTCCTGAGCCGGAGGGAAAGACTATCACTATCGAGGATATTCCCGATGACGACGGCAATAACAGCATGAAAATGCCTTCACCTGAGATCATCAACTTCAACAGAAGGATCATCAATAACTCTATAAGTCTGCTCTTTACCCTTGCTCAGAAAGCAAACAGCATAACCCTTATCAAAGAGGTTTCCTCTTACCTGATGCTCTCTGTATACAAGCTCTTCCGTATAGTTTACAACGCAAATCCTCATAACGACCAGAAGCTTTTCCGCATACCTAAGGTCATCGCTAACGACAGTGCAAACGCTATCGTCTCTATGAGCGAGGCTAATATCAAAGCGGCTTCGAGCGGTATCGCCCTTGACGGAAATGACTGCGTCGATAACTTCGATACCCTTTATGTGACTACGGCTACCCTGCAAAAAGACTATGCCCAGTATTCGTCTTCACTCCTCAACCTCATAAAACGAAGCGAGGAGAGTATCTCCCGTACCCGTGCAAGGTATAGAAGCGACGGAAAATAACACATATACTATTATACCACTTTTTCACCGTTTTGAAAAGAGTTTTTTGAATTCAGCTTAATATGCAGAATCTATTAGTAATTATAGCTTGTTATATCTGCTTTATTCTGTTTGTTTGCTTACAGCAACATCAACAATATTCATAAAATTTTCAAAATCTCTTGACATTTCATCAGCAACATGATATTATAAATCTATAAAAGCTTATAGTCAAAACCTATGAAGAAGGGTAAGTAGCTGTGTGCGACGCTTTTCAGAGAGCCTGCGGCCGGTGCGAGCAGGTATGTGTTCAGCAGTGAATGGCCTTCCGAGGGCGAACCGAAGATGCCGCAGTATGCTGCATTGTGTAGGCAAGACGCAGAAGGACTGCGTTAACAAAACCGGTGTATGAAAGTACACGCTGAGTGGACGTGTAAAACGTCAAGCGGGGTGGCACCGCAGAAGTATTGAACTATTGCTTCTGTCCCGGCATTTTTTGCCGGAACAGGAGCTTTTTTGTTAAGCCGATACCGCATAGTCTGTTTCATGCGTTGTTGACTTATATCCCTCTCCGGCAGATCGGAATACACTCAAAAAATATCGAAAAGGAGTAATTATTATGGCAAACGAAAAGATCCCTTACAAAATCTATCTTGAAGAAAACGAGCTCCCGAAAGAGTGGTACAATGTGCGTGCTGATATGAAAAAGAAGCCGGCTCCACTGCTCAATCCTGCAACCGGAAAGCCTTGCACAGCTGAGGAACTCAGCCACGTTTTCTGCGATGAACTCGTAGCTCAGGAACTCAACGAGACCGACCGCTTCATCGCTATCCCTCAGGAGATTATGGACTTCTACAAAATGTTCCGTCCATCACCGCTCGTAAGAGCTTACTTCCTTGAAAAGAAACTCGGAACTCCGGCTAAGATATACTATAAATTCGAGGGCAACAACACCAGCGGAAGCCACAAACTCAACTCTGCTATTGCTCAGGCTTACTACGCTAAAAAACAGGGACTCAAAGGTGTTACTACAGAGACCGGTGCCGGTCAGTGGGGTACTGCTCTCTCAATGGCTTGCTCTTACTTCGACCTCGACTGCAAGGTTTACATGGTTAAAGTTTCCTACGAGCAGAAGCCTTTCCGCCGTGAGGTAATGCGTACCTACGGTGCAAGCGTTACTCCTTCCCCTTCCACAACAACAGAAGTAGGAAGAAAGATACTCGCTGAATTCCCGGATACTAACGGAAGTCTCGGATGTGCTATTTCAGAGGCTGTTGAGGCTGCTACAACTCAGGAAGGCTACCGCTATGTTCTCGGAAGCGTTCTTGCTCAGGTACTCCTTCACCAGTCAATAATCGGTATGGAGTCCAAAATAGCTATGGACAAATACGGCATCAAGCCTGATATAATCATCGGATGTGCAGGCGGCGGTTCAAACCTCGGCGGACTTATCTCCCCATTCATGGGCGAAAAGCTCCGTGGCGAAGCTGATTACCAATTCATCGCTGTTGAGCCTGCATCCTGCCCAAGCCTTACAAGAGGTACTTACGCTTACGATTTCTGCGATACAGGTAAGGTTTGCCCACTCCAGAAAATGTACACTCTCGGAAGCGGCTTCATGCCTTCTCCAAACCATGCCGGCGGTCTGAGATACCACGGTATGAGCAGCATCCTCTCAGAGCTCTACGATCAGGGTCTCATGGAAGCAAGATCAGTCGAGCAGACTGCAGTTTTCGAGGCTGCTGAAATGTTCGCAAGAGTTGAGGGTATACTCCCGGCTCCTGAGAGCAGCCACGCTATCCGTGCCGCTATCGACGAGGCTTTGAAGTGCAAGGAGACTGGCGAGGAGAAAACTATCCTCTTCGGTCTTACTGGTACAGGTTACTTCGATATGTACGCTTACGGTGCTTTCAACGACGGCAAAATGTCCGACTATATCCCTTCTGATGAGGAGATCCAGAAGTCTCTTGCTAATCTGCCTAAGATAGACTGATAAATAAAATATTATATTGCCGAAGGCGGCATAATGAGAGTCCAGAGAGAGGTTCTCTCTCTGGCGGTAGGGTGTGCGAGGGGTTACCCCTACCAGTGGTAGGGGATGTCAGCTTGCTGACAGGGGTGGCTGGACCCGATTAGGGTGCAGAGCCTCCCCTCAAGAGCAGTCCAGCGAGCAAAGCTACGCTGGACGGACGGCTCGCATCGCTCGCCCCAGCTTGACTGGCATAATTACTTCGTCGGTCAAGCCGAGGGAAGCGATGCGGACGGTCCGTAAGACCTCGCTTCGCTGGTCTTACTACTCTTTAGGAAGGGCTCTGCCCTTCCTCGCACACCTTCCTGCCAAAGGGTTGTGAACCCTTTGGAATCCCATTATCGCCGCCTTCGGCGTTATTTTTTTGCTTGTACAGCTCTTTTTTTTACAACATAAGTATACTGATATAAAAAAGTCATTTTGCATTAATTAAATCAAAACCAAACGCCTTATTTAATTAAGCAAAATCACTAAAAAGATTTCTTAAAGTTTTACACTCAATTTGTTGCAACCTGCACAAATTCTATTGACTTATTTCGGCGAACGTGTTAGAATATGAGTGAATTAAGGATTTGATTTACTGCACTGGGTCATATCCATAATTAAAAAACATGAAAAAATTAAAAACTTTATAATCATATGGGAGGGCATTATAATGTTTGAAAATTCAAAAAATGTAAAGCGTATCATTAGTATTTCTGCTGCAGCTCTTTGCATGATAAGCTCACTCAGAGTTGCTCCGAGCAGCATATTCGTTACTGATGCTGCTGACACTACTCTTACCGCTTTCGAGATCACTGAGGACATGAAAATAGGCTGGAACCTCGGTAATACTCTCGATGCCACCGTTTCAAGCGGCAACACTCTTGCAGAACATACAGGTCTTAACTCCGAAACTGCATGGGGTCAGCCAAAGGCTTCTCAGGAGCTTTTCGACGCTATCAAGGCTAAGGGCTTCAACACTGTCAGAATCCCTACAACTTGGTTCCAGCACCTCGATGCTGATAACAATATCGACGCTGAATGGATGGCAAGAGTTCACGAAGTTGTTGACTACGCTTACAAAAACGATATGTATGTTATCCTCAATCTCCACCACGAGAACTGGGTAAACCGTTCTGACCTCGGCACTGCTTACAACGAAATGAAGCCAAAGCTCCTCAAGATCTGGCAGCAGATCGCTACAGAGTTCAAGGACTACGATCAGCACCTCATCTTCGAGTGCATGAACGAGCCAAGAGCTGTCGGCACACTTCATGAATGGTGGGGCCCTGAGCAGAGCGAGGTAGACTGTATCAATAACCTCAACGCTGATTTCGTTAACCTCATCAGAAGCATCGATTCTCCATATAAGGACACTCGTCTTCTTATGATACCTGGCTACTGTGCATCAAGCGATATTACAATGATCTCTAAGATCGCAGTTCCTGAGGATGACTATGTTGCTGTTTCTATCCACGCATACTCACCTTACAGCTTCGCTATGCAGTATGCTGACGATAAGGGCAATATCATCGACCACAGCACTTTCTCTGAGAAGTATCAGCTCGAACTTGCTAATATCCTCGAAGGTATCCGCAAGACATTCATCGCTAATGACGTTCCTGTTATCATCGGTGAGTTCGGTACTTCAAACTATGGAAATACAGAAGCTCGTATGCAGTGGGCAGATCAGTACATCTCCACTACAAAGGCTTACGGTATCCCTTGCGTACTCTGGGATAACGACGCAAGAGACAATAAGGACGCTGCTGAGCGTCACGACTATATCAACAGAAGAACTCTTGAATGGTATGAGGATTCAGTTCAGGTCGTTGATAAGATGATGGACGTTCTCGCTGACGACTCTATCGCATGGGGCAGCAAGAAGCAGGGTACACAGTATGAACACGAGGATATAACTACCGGCAAACAGCTTCTCAGCTCACCGGTCGACCTCGATGCTTCCGTAAAGGACGGCAACTGCACACCTGGTCTCAACGCTACATGGGCAGATCTCGAAAAGAATGACGTTGCTATCAAGTTCACAGGTGATGCTCCTGTTATCGCTGTTGTTGACGGCAGCTGGCAGGGCTGGACAGAAATTTCCCCTTACGATATAGACGAAAAGAACGGTATCGCTTACTACTCCGGAAAGAGCATCGGTACTGCTTGGACTGGCGATACTTCCGAAATTGAGCATATCTTCGCAAGAACAAACGGCAAAACTTCTATCTCCGCTTTCGCTATCATTGGCGAAACTTCCGGCGATATAGTTGAGCCAGAGGATAAGACTAAGAAGTACCCTATCAGCCTTGACGGTGTTGACAGAACTGCTACTCTCCGCCTCAGCTTTGAGGGCGAGGCTAACCTCGATACAAATGGATGCGTAGGTTTCTCCGGTGCTGAGGACTGGGAACAGGTTGAGTGGAGCGGCAAGACAGATGCTGACGGTAAACTCGTTGTTGATGTTCCTTTAAGCAAGGTTTATGAGGGAGCTAAGTCCGTAGAAGCTCAGATCTGGTACAACGCTGAAAAGCTCGACATGGTAAAATCTGAGTTCATCACAGGCTCAACACAGCCTACAAGCGAGCACGGTGACGGTATCTGGGGCGACGCTAACATGAGCGGCGAAGTTAAGATGAACGACGCTGTTCTCATCATGCAGGCAGTCGCTAATGCTGACGTTTACGGCATCGGCGGTTCTGACGCAAATGCTCTCACTGACGACGGTGCTTACTGGGCTGACGTTTACGAGAACAATAACGGCGACATCACCAATATGGACGCTGTTCAGATCCAGAAGTTCCTCATTCACGCTGTTACTTCTCTTGATCCTAAGGATTTCGCAAAGTAATAAGCTGAATATGATTTTAAAGCCTTCCGCTGGTTGGCGGTGGTGACATAGGAAATTCAAGCCATAGTATTCTTGACATACAGTCAAAATACTATGGCTTTTCTATTGATATTAAATGCCCCTAAGTGAAATTATTCACTCAGGGGCAATATTTTCGTCGGTCAAGCCGAGGGAAGCGATGCGAGCCGTCCGTCCAGCATTGCTTTGCTCGCTGGACTACTCTTTAGGGGAGGCTCTGCCTCCCCTCGTACACCTCTCCGCCAAAGGGATAATAATCCCTTTGGAATCCCGTTATTGCCGGCTTCGCCGGTTTTTTTAATATTTTTTAAGCCTTATTCAACAATTTCTTAGCAGTCATAATAATAGCCTTATAGTTGTTCCATGTAACAAAACCGAGCATGAGGAATACCCATAAACCGTAGAATCCCGGTTTTGCTATTATCATCCAGCACATAAGTATGAGCACGATAGTATTTATCAGCGACTTAACTCCGTTGAATTTAAACGGCACATAGTATCTTGCGTCGATTATTCTTGACCAGAAACAGAGATAGTAGCTGAGGAATGTTGCGATACAAGCACCGTGAATGCCCCATTCAGGGATGAGGAAGAAGTTGAGTATGATATTGACCATACTTGCCGCAAAGCTTGTCCAGAATGAGTTTTTAGTGTGCTTCGTAGCGGTATAGATACTGCTGAGGAACTGGTCGAGGCACATGAAAAGTACTGCGATAACGAGCACCGGAGTGTACTTATAAACATCGCCGTACTCGCTGAAATTCTTGGTACTTACGAATATCGGAGTAACTATCTGAACTCCGGCAATAAGGAAAGCTGAAGCGATAAACAGCAGAGCCTCATAAGCTCCGTAGACCTTCTCATAGAAGCTGCTTCTGTCCTCGGAGTCGTTTTCCATGATAGCGGACATATTCCATGCGGAGAAGAATATAGTCGAAACCATAGAGATAAGGTTCGGGACTTTAGTTGCATAGCCGTAGATACCTGCCGCACTGCTTCCGAGCGTTACTCTGTCGCTGTGCATATAGCGGATAAAAAGTCTGTCGGAGAAACCTGTAATTACCCACATTATAACAGTAGGGATGAGCGGTACAGCGAATCTCATCATGCTTGTCGCAAGGCTTTTATTGTAGTGCTTCAAGCTAAAGAATTCGTCGAGCTTTGCCACTATGAACAGGAATATAGCCGAACACAGGTCAGCCAGTATACTTGCGAGCATAAAGCCTTTTACTCCCCAATGGAAGTTAGAGATGAAAACTATGTTGAACACGAACAGTGAAAGTGTAGCAAGTATGCCGTCAAGGGAGTAAAGTTTGACCATTCCCCTTGCTCTGACGAACTGCGAACACAGTGACCTGAGCGATGAACACAACACAAAGCACAGGAGTAGTATCGTATAGCCGTCAATGAAGTCGAGGAAACTTATGAATTTCAGCATAGGACCTATGATCAGCATAAGTACCATGCCGACTCCGTTGAGGCAGAAGGCAGTGCTGAAGACTTCCTCTTTCTTGTATTTATTGTCAAGTCCGAAACGTATGACCGCCTCTGCCATTGAGAATGTGAAAATAGGCAGCAGGAAGTTTGCAGTTATTTCGAGAAGCTCCTTCGTACTTGAATCGCTTGAACCGATATTATTGGTATACAGTCGTGTAAGCAGAAGTGCGAGTATTTTAGAGCCAAATCCGCCGATAGCGAAAATCATTGTATTAAAGGCAAGTTTTTTATATTTATTCATTGTCTCACTCTCCGGTAAAAATTCGTACAAATTTAATTATATCACATTTCAAAGGATTTGTCATCGGTTTAGAGAAATTTTTTCAGATATTTGGAGATAAAAAGTAAAAAAGCTATGCATGAAGCATAGCTCAAAATAAATGAAGAAATAAATATAGAAGGGGAATTGGGGGATTACTTAATCCATTTATAATATAACTCCCGAATCTTAAAATAATCTTAAATAAATGTGTTATTTATATGAAATATCGTTTTTTACACATTTACCGCAGTTTCAAGAGCAATTTCCATCATATCACGGAAAGTGGTCTGACGTTCTTCTGCGGACGTTGAAAGACCCTTTAGCGGACAATCTGAAACTGTAAGTATACACAGTGCATTTTTTCCGGCTCTTGCAGCGTTCATGTAGAGAGCTGCGGCTTCCATTTCGATACCGAGAACTCCCATTTTCTGCCACTGAGCAAGACTATTAGCATCGTCATAGAAGGTGTCGCTTGAAAAAATGTTTCCTACGTGGAAGCAGCTTCCCTTATTCTCGGCAGCCTTTACCGCTGCGGAAAGGAGTTTCCATGAAGCTGTCGGAGCGTAAGTTCCCGGCAGACGATACTGTGAAGCATATGCAGAGTTAGTGCTTGCACTCATTCCGATGATGACATCTCTTAGTCCGACATTATCAGCAATTGAACCGGCAGTACCTACACGGATGATATTTTCAACATCGTACTCGTTGAAAAGTTCCCATGAGTATATACCTATTGACGGCATACCCATGCCGCTTCCCTGAACTGATACGGGAACTCCCTTGTAAGTGCCTGTGTAGCCGAGCATACCACGGACTTCATTATAGCATACAGGTGAATCGAGGTAATTTTCGGCGATGAACTTAGCTCTGAGAGGATCTCCGGGCATAAGAACAGTTTTAGCTATCTGACCTTTTTCAGCATTATTATGTGGTGTTGGCATAGATATGACCTCCAATCAAAAAAAATATAAAATAAGAGAATTAAGCCGGCGAAGCCGGTCAATAACGGGATTCTAAAGGGTTCACAACCCTTTAGCGGGAAGGTGTGCGAGGAAGGGCAGAGCCCTTCCTAAGAAGCAGTACAGCGAGCAAGGCTACGCTGGACGGCTGGTTCGTAGTACTTGCCCCAGCTTGACTGGCATAATAAACGGCAAGTCCTTTCGTCGGTCAAGCCGAGGCAAGCGATGCGGAACGTCCGTAAAACCTCGCTACGCTGGTTTTACTACTTTTTAGGGGAGGCTCTGCCTCCCCTCGCACACCTCTCTGCCAAAGGGATAATAATCCCTTTGGAATCCCGTTATTGCCCGACTTCGTCGGTTTATATATTTAATTGTCGAAGTAATTTACATAGATGTACCGATTTTTTCGCCGTACTTAACTACAGTCTCGTAACCGTAAGCGGTATTTCTGAGTATATCAGCATCCGGCTTAACTCTGTCCTTTTCAAACAGCATGACTATTGTAGAGCCTCCGAACTCGAACATACCCTTTTCAACTCCCTTGCAGAAGCCGCCGTCGGTATGCAGGTTGAATATCCTGCCGACCATCATTGCTCCGACCTCCACCTGCACAACGTCACCAAAATTATACGTATGCATAAGGGTGTACTCACGGCAATTACGCTTATAGATGTTATATTTTTTAAGGGCAATCGGATTAACGGTATGCAGTTCGCCCTTAATAAAGTGGTTGACCGTTTTTATGCCGTTATCGATATAGCAATAGCGGTGGTAATCGTCGACTTCAAGGCGGAATATCATGCACCAGCCGCCCTCGAAACGTCTTGCGAGGAAGTCATTTTTCAGCAGGTCACTGAGCTTATAGCGAGAGCCCTTTATGGTGAACACGCTGCGGCTGTTTATCTTATATACCGAAAGCTTGGAGTCGCACGGACTGATAAGTGAGTCCTCGTCCATATCTATCGGACGCTTCTCCGGCAGCACCTTTCTTGTGAAGAAAGCGTTATACGACAGATAACGCTTCTTCTCATACTGCGACATATCGATGTTATTCTTGCGGATAAACGGTTTTATCAGCGGTATTGAAAGCGGAGAATCCATGAACGCTCCGGCAATTTTAGATATTATCGGACGTGTAAGGACTTTCAGAAGCAAACGTCCGCCGGCAGTGCCATACAGCTTTTTCAGCATTTCGTTCTGCTTCTCGTTAGTAACGATGATCTCGCCGCTTCGTTTTTTTATCATAATCCCATCCTCGCATTAGCAAGCATGAGTTTTATACGATTTTCCTGATTTACTCTTGTAGCTCCCGGATCGTAGTCTATAGCCACGATGTTCGCATTAGGATTATCTTGCTTTATAGCTCTGGACATTCCCTTTGCCACGATGTGGTTAGGCAGGCATCCGAAAGGCTGAGTACAGATGATATTGTCAACTCCGGACTTTGCAAGTGCTGCCATTTCAGCAGGTATGAGCCAGCCCTCGCCCATAACGACACCCTGATTTATGTACTTATCAGCAAGGTGACGGAGGTGCTCGAAATCGTGGAGAGGCTCAAATCTATCCTGCTCCTTCATGACCTTGATAAGCTCCTTCTGCTTTGCGTAAATGAGCTTATATCCGGCTTTATAGAGCATCGACATCTTATTCTGATTGTCATATATCTTTGCATCGTTGAACGTGCCGGCAGCACAGTACATAACGAATTCGAGAAGTGACGGAACTACAGGCTCACAGCCTTCGGATATGAGGAAATCCTCAAGGTGGTTGTTTGCGAGCGGAGAATACTTAACGTAGATCTCTCCGACAATACCTACACGTATCTTCTTTTCATTTGTAAGAGGTATAGCTCCGAAATCTCTGAGTATATCACGGTATATTTTCTTTGTTTTCAGGTACATATTGCTCTTTTTGCGGAAGATATTTCCGAGACGGTTCTCCCACTTTGCGAGCACCTTTTTGGATTCGCCCTTGTTCACCTCATAAGCTCTGCACTTATTATAGCAGGTCATAAGGAGGTCGCCGAAAAGCACAGCGTGGAGCAGTTTTATGAAGCTCTTAGGAGAGATGCGGAAAGCACTGTCCTTTTCGAGTCCGCTGAAATTCAGGGAAACTACAGGCACCTGAGGATAGTTCTTATCCACAGCTTTTCTCAGCAGGTGTATATAGTTTGAAGCACGGCATCCGCCTCCGGTCTGAGTTATGAGCAGAGCTGTCTTATCCGGATCATATTTTCCGCTGTTGAGAGCGTCCATGAACTGTCCGATAACAAGAAGTGCGGGATAGCAGGCATCATTGTGGACATTTTTAAGTCCCTCATCAACAACTGCACGTCCGTCATTCTGAAGCAGCTTCATCTTATAGCCGTCGGACTCAAATATTGCTACTACCATTTTGAAGTGGATAGGCAGCATATCAGGAACGAGGATAGTATGAGTTTTCTTCATTTCCTCGGTAAATTTAACATAATCAGCCATTTAATTACCTCCGGTCATTTATCTTACAGGTTGTGGACTGGTTGCTTGGCATCTGCTTTTTTAGGCTGTTCCATAGCAGCAACAAGGCTTCTCAGTCTTATCCTTGCAGCACCAAGGTTATTTATCTCGTCGATTTTCAGCTGTGTATAGAGCTTACCCTTGCTTTCGAGGATAGCTCTTACTTCGTCACCGGTAACAGCGTCTATGCCGCATCCGAATGATACGAGCTGAATGAGCTGCATATCCGGCTGAGTAGTAACGTATTCAGCCGCACGGTACAGGCGTGAATGGTAGGTCCACTGGTTGAGTACTCCGAGCTTAGGAGTACGTGCAAGGTGAGCGACGCTGTCCTCAGTGATAACAGCCATTCCGAGACTTGTAACGAGCTTATGTATACCGTGATTTATCTCCTTATCGATATGATAAGGTCTGCCGGCGAGGACGATTATATTACGCTTTTCAGCTCTTGCCTGTTCGATTATCTCTCTTGCCTTGTTTGCAACGTCGGTATGGTAGCGGTCGAGAGCCTCGTAAGCGGCATCAACAGCAGCAGGGATGCGTCCCTTGACGTTATATTTCTTCAGCACTTCACCCATTACTCTTATAACGTTCTTTTTGATATTGAGGTCGAGATAAGGGTGAATGAAGTTCTGGTTATTGAGTCGTGCATTGTTAGCGAGGAGAAGCTCAGGATAATAAGCGACTACAGGGCAGTTGAAGTGGTTATCGCTTCCGCCCTCGTCGATATTGTAGCTCATGCAGGGGTAGAAAATGAAGTCTACGCCCTTATCGAGAAGATTCTCGATATGTCCGTGAGAGAGCTTTGCAGGGTAGCATACTGTATCCGAAGGGATAGTGTGCTGACCGAGATAATACATACCTCTGGAGCTTTCATCGGAGGTCACAACTCTGAAGCCGAGGCTTGTAAAGAGCATATGCCAGAATGGGAGCTGCTCATAGAAGCTGAGTGCGAGCGGAAGTCCGACAACGCCACGGTATCTTCTTGGCTGGTGAGTTTTTACAGTATTGATGATACTGTCGTACTTGTATTCATAGAGGTTAGGAATCTTGTTCTTAACAGGGTTTCCGCCGCCCTTTTCGCAGCGGTTTCCTGAGATAAATCTGCGTCCCTTGCCGAAGCTTATTATGTTGAGCTGACAGTGTGCAGTACATCCGCCGCAGTTTGCAGAGCGTGAGGTGTATGAGAATCCTTCGAGTTCATCATGTGAGATGAGCTTTGAAGGCTCAGCACCGGCTCTCTCCTTAGCATAAAGAGCACATCCGAAAGCTCCCATAAGACCGGATATAGCCGGACGGATAACATTTCTGCCAAGCTCTTTCTCGAATGAACGCAGTACAGCGTCGTTTAGGAAAGTACCGCCCTGTACGACAATATTCTTGCCGAGCTCTTCCGGCGACTTAGCACGGATTACCTTATATATAGCGTTTTTGATTATTGAAGATGAAAGACCTGCCGAGATGTCCTCAACAGTAGCACCGTCCTTCTGAGCCTGTTTTACGGAGCTGTTCATGAATACAGTACAGCGTGAGCCGAGGTCAACAGGGTGTTCAGCGAAAAGTCCGAGCTGAGAGAATTCTGCAATATCGTATCCTAGAGCCATAGCAAAGGTCTGAATGAAAGAGCCGCATCCCGATGAACAAGCCTCGTTGAGCATGATGCTGTCGATACTGTGATTCTTTATCTTGAAGCACTTGATGTCCTGACCGCCGATGTCGATGATAAAGTCGACTTCCGGACAGAAGTACGAAGCAGCTTTGAAGTGAGCAACAGTCTCAACTATACCGTGGTCGATAGAAAGACCGGACTTGATAAGGTCCTCACCGTAACCTGTAACGGCAGAGCCTTTTATAGTAATATCGGGATTCATTTCCTCATAGATACGCTTGACCTGTGCAGCTATCTTATCGAGAGGCTGTCCCTGATTTGACGAATAGTGGTGATAGAGTATACGTCCGTCATCGGTGATGAGAACGAGTTTAGTTGTAGTAGAGCCGGCATCAATACCCAGATAAGCGTCACCGCTGTATGTACGGATATCCGCATAACCGAGGTCGAACTTCTTATGGCGGTCGATAAACTCGTCATACTCTTCCTGTGATTTGAAGAGAGGTTCGCCGGTAACAATGTTATCAGAGGCTTTGGCATTTATTATTTTATCTATTATGTCGTCAATTGTGTAAGAATCCTCTGCAGTTGCGGCATAGATAGCACAACCGTAAGCTACGAATACAGGAGCTTCATCCGGGAAAACCGCATGGTCGCTGTCAAGACCGAGTGTCTTTACGAATGCATGACGAAGTCCTTTGAGGAAGAACAGCGGACCGCCGAGGAAAAGTACTTTTCCCTCAATAGTACGTCCCTGAGCAAGACCTGATACAGTCTGGTCGACAACAGCCTGAAAGATACTTGCAGCAATGTCCTCACGTCTTGCACCCTGATTGAGCAGCGGCTGTATATCGGACTTTGCGAATACTCCGCAGCGTGAAGCGATAGGATATACTTTCTGAGCGTGGAGCGAAAGCTCGTCCAGCTCGTCGGCAGTGATACCGAGAAGAGTAGCCATCTGGTCAATGAACGCACCTGTACCGCCTGCACATGAACCGTTCATACGCTGTTCAACGCCGCCGGTAAGGAAGATTATCTTAGCGTCCTCTCCGCCGAGCTCGATAACAGCGTCAGCATCAGGCTGAGCCTGTTTTACTGCGAGGAAAGCAGCGTGTACTTCCTGTACAAACGGTATTGAGGCAGAATTAGCCAGTCCAAGACCGGCAGAACCGGTGATACAGACAGTGAACTCCTCACCCGGATGGTCTGCACGAATGAGTTTCAGCTGATCTGTTACAGTCTCCTTTACCTTTGAAAGGTGACGCTGATATTTTGAGTAAATTATACTTCCGTTTTCATCAGTGATAACGGTCTTTACTGTAGTTGAACCTACATCAATGCCAAGAGAATATTTTTTTGCCATGTTACACCTCATGTTAAAAGCCGGAACGTTCCGGATATTTATAAATGCACGCTTATAATTATATTATACACTATTTCAGAGAAAAAATAAAGCGTAAATGTGCTTTTTCTTGAAATTTTGTAAAATTGCCGAAATAATATCGTCGGGCAAGCCGAGGGATGCAATGCGGACGGTCCGTACAGCATCGCTTTGCTCGATGTACTGCTTTTTAGGGAAGGCTCTGCCTTCCCTCGTACACCTATCCGCCAAAGGGTTGTAGGCTAACCGCCCCGTCCCCTCTGTCACTTCGTGACATCTCCCCACACTGTGGGGAGTCACCCTTTGGAATCCCTTTTTTTGCCGACTTCGTCGTTTTTTATTTATATAAAAGAGTCCGAGGAAGCTCCTCAGACCCTTTATGCTTATTCAACTGTTATAGTACCGCCCTTCCAGTGAGAGAAAGCGTACTTCTCAAAGGCAAGGTCATTTTCAACACCCTTGAAGTGGTCGGTGTTGTAGAAGTAGAAGTCAACGGGGTACTCGTCGCCGGACTCTGCATCATCCGGTATTTTGAGATATAGAGTAACGATATCGCCGTCTTTGCCGTTATTTTCGGTAGATACAGCGGTATAGAAAGCGGCTCCGACTTCACGGTCTTCGAGTTCTTCCGGACGTTTTCCCTGCCACTCCATAGCTGTATTCAGGTTAAGGCGGCTGCAGGCATCTCCGGGAGTATACTCTGCATCCGGCTTATCATCGCTGATATTCACACAGTCCAGCTCTTCCGGATAGATTATGTGAAGTCCGCAGAAATTCCACTTACCCTCCGCATTCTCGACAGATATGGTGACCTCCGCAACTTCGCCTGCTTTAGCAGTTGTGTCCTTTATAGTGAGCAGAGGACCTTCTTCTGAATCCGGAACATCCTTGAACATTTCATCGAATTTTTCATTGCTCTCATAGTTGTTTTCTTCAACTTCACTTTCCTTAGGATCCTCGCATCCGCAGGTCAGTGAAAAAGCTGCGAGCAGAGCTGCTGTTGCAGCGATAATACGCTTTTTTATCATCATTTTTTCTCCTCGATACCTTCAACAACAAGCTTATCATCCTTGCATGATATAGCTATTTCTTTTATTTCAGATGCTTTTTCTATTACAAGTTCTGCGATAGTGTCCTCTATTTCCTGACGGATAACTCTGCGGATATCTCTTGCACCGTAAGGCTTTCCGTGAGATTTTTCTGCGATGAGTTTAAGAGAATCGTCAGTATAGGTGAGCTGTATATCCTTTTCAGCAAGAGGTTCTTTCATTTCGTCGAGCATAAGTGCTGCGATATGAGCAAAGTCATCTTTACTGAGCTGGTGGAATACGACTATTTCGTCGATACGGCTTATGAACTCAGGGCGGAGGAATTCTCTAAGCCCCTTCATAGCCTTATCCTTGGATATTTCATTTTCTGTACGATTGAAGCCTACTCCCACGCTCTTATCAGTAGAGCCGGCATTTGAAGTCATGCAGATAATTGTATTTTCAAAATTTACAGTACGTCCGTGAGCGTCATCGACCTTACCCTCATCGAGAATCTGCATGAGGATGTTCATAACGTCCGGATGAGCCTTTTCTATCTCGTCAAAGAGTATTACCGAGTATGGACGGCGGCGTACTTTTTCTGTGAGCTGTCCAGCCTCGTCGTAACCAACATATCCCGGAGGCGAGCCTATCATTCTTGCAACGGAGTGTTTCTCCATATACTCGGTCATATCAAGACGGATGAGCGGCTCCGGAGAATCGAACATCTCATCAGCAAGAGCTTTTACGAGCTCAGTCTTACCAACACCTGTAGGACCTACGAATATGAATGAAGCAGGTCTGCGGCGTTTGTTGAGGCGGACTCTTGTACGCTTGATAGCCTTAGCGAGAGTTTCAACAGCTTCATCCTGTCCGAGCACTCTCTTTTTGAGCGAGCCTTCGAGCTTAGCTATCTTCAGGAATTCTGTTTCAGCTATCTTGCTTGCCGGAATACCGGTCCAGAGCTCAACGACCTTTGTTATATCTTCCTCTGTGACCTGAACATTCTCAGCTTTTTCCTTTAGCGGCTCAATAGCTTCACGGGCATGGATGAGCTTGCCCTTAACCTCAGCGAGTGCCTGATAATCCGGCTCCTGCTGTTCTGAGATAGTCTTTTCCATTCCCTCAAGGACTTCTATCTCCTTCTGCATTTTAGCGTACTCTGCTATTTCGGGAGAACGGATGCAGGCTCTTGCACAGCCCTCGTCCATGAGGTCTATAGCCTTATCCGGCAGGAAACGGTCGGTGATGTATCTCTCTGAGAGAACTGCACATGCTCTGATGAGGTAATCGGAAATATGCACTTTATGGTAATCCTCGTAATGCTTCTTGATACCGAGAAGAACGTCAACAGTGTCCTCGATAGTAGGCTCGTTTACAGTTACAGGCTGGAAACGTCTTTCAAGAGCAGAATCCTTTTCGATGTACTTTCTGTACTCTCCGAAAGTAGTTGCACCAATTACCTGTACCTCGCCTCTTGAAAGAGCCGGTTTGAGGATATTTGCAGCGTTCATCGAGCCCTCAGAGTCGCCTGCACCTACGAGGTTATGCACCTCATCGATAAAGAGGATGATATTGCCCTCTCTCTTTACTTCGTCCACAAGACCTTTTACTCTGCTCTCGAACTGTCCACGGAACTGAGTACCTGCAACAAGAGCGGTAAGGTCGAGGAGATAAACTTTCTTGTCAGCGAGATTGAACGGAACATTTCCCTCATTTATGCGGAGTGCGATACCCTCTGCAATAGCGGTCTTACCTACACCCGGTTCACCGATAAGGCAAGGGTTGTTCTTTGTTCTTCTTGAAAGTATCTGAATAACTCTTGCAATTTCTTTATCTCTGCCGATTATATTATCGAGCTCATTATCGGCAGCTTTCTGAGAAAGGTTAGTACAATAGCTTCCGAGGAACTTCAGTTCCTTCTGCTTCTTTTCCTTCTTTCTTCCGAAAATGCTTCCGAGACCGCTTTTCTTCTCGCCCTCTTCCGGAGCAGAAGAAGCCGGGTCCTTATCGTTATTTTCCTTATTATCAGCGGTAATGCCCTCAGCGTCCTCGTTATTCATGCCGAACATATTTGTAAGGAAATCCGGCATTATACCTGAGCCGCCCATTTCAAAAGCATCACCGTCGAGCATACCCATCATCTGATCTGAGAGCTGGTCTATCTCCTCATCAGTGATACCGAGACGGTTCATATATTCTGATACCTGTGGTATATTTCTCTTTCTTGCACAAGAGAGACAAAGTCCCTCATTTTTCTTTTCGTTTCCCTGCATCGAAGTTATGAAAACCACGGCAGGTCTTTTCTTGCAGCTGCTGCACATTATCATCAGGCAGATTCCTCCTGTTAGTTAATAAATAATTTTGTCTTAGAATTTATCAGTTATAAACTGATAAAAATATTTGAATACAAAAGTTTTGTCTATAGCTTTGTTATTGAAGAACAGCATAGCATCGCTTCCTGTTACAACATTCAGTCTTACGATCGCTGAAGCCAACAATGTTATTATAGCACCGTTCGCAATTCCGATAAGAGCTCCTACAGTCAATGTAGCGGCCTTCATATCGTCATAAAGTCTTACCTTTGCAGAGCTTGCAATGAACAATGCTGCGGCAATGAACACTATCATAAGAATGATGAAAGCGACAAGCTTTGTATGGTTCTTATACGGGGACTTTATATAGTTTTCAGCTATATACTGAGCTGCACCGTTATTTTCAGTACCGCCGTCTGCTGTCTTCATGAGGAGAGGTATCAGCTCGTTCATGCTGTCCGGATCTTTTTCGATCTCTCTTGCTGCATACTCTGCGGCATATTTGCTGAGCTTAGCTGAAACTATGTCTTTTACTACCTCTGCATAGCCCTTATGGAGCTTTTCAAGGAACACTTCCTTACGGTCAACTTCCTTGCCGTTTACGCTGTTTACATAGCTATATATCTGTTCGTCATAGGATTTTTTCGATGCATCGCTTTTGTAGATAGCTTCTATCTTTGCACTGTTTACTGAAAGTCCGTTATATCCGAGATTGTCTATGTAATCGGACATTTTCATACCGAAACGTGAATTTGCTGCCGGAGCCGACATTTTCTTTATTATTTCCGACTCAGTACTGTTGTTGTAATAGAAATTTGCGATAAAACCGCTTAGTGAAAATGCCAGAACTACCGCTACTATATTTCCTGTTATCGTTATTACCCCTTTGAATATTCCCTGCTTTGAAGCTATAAATCCGCATACGAGTATCGCTGCCACAACGATGACATCGTAAAACCACCAGAATTCTTCTCCCATGTTTTCTTGGTACGGAGGATGCCGTACCTTCCTCCTTTCATTTTATGGTCAGTCACCGGCATCGTAGTCGATACGGTCTATACCATTATATCCTTTTAAAAATACGTGATCGTCACTTCTCACGAAGCCTGTATAGGAATCCGAGATCGAAGCAGTTGACCTCAGTGAGCCGTCGAAATCATAAGCTAAAACAGAGTCCTGAGTCATTATGTAAGCGAGTCCCTTGAATACCGATACATCGATTGCTTTTGTTTCAAGCTCGATAGTCAGCGGTTCAGAAGTAGGACTTGCAAACAGTACTGCAATATAGCGGCGGCTGTCATCGTTATTTATCAACACAGCGGAATTTCCGCCTATACTTGCCGCTGCCGCAAGCTCGCCGTCATATTTGTAAGTGGTGCAGAGCTGTCCCTCATCGTCCACATATCCGCACATATCCGTGCCATAGATGAAAGCTCCCGCAGCCGATCCGAACACTTCAAGTCCGGCAGTTCTTATGACCTCTGATGCCCACAGATCCTCTTCGCTGTCGAAGTTGATCCTTCTTATTCTTGTTACAAGTTTTCCCTTATCAGCTGTAAGAGTGCTCATCATACAGCCTTTGCTTTTGCTTACAAAGCTTATGTCCGTCACCATTTCGGTACATTTTCTGTTATATATCTCTTTACCTTTTTTGTTGTATACTGTAAGTTCGCAGCTAAAATTCTCCGCAAGCGTAACTACTGCGACATAGCCGTCTGAGCTTACTCTTGCAAATAATATTTTATTATCGAAAGTCTTGCTGTAGAATACTTCTTCTTCATCTTCAAGAGTAAATTCATTTCCGCCGTTTTCATAGACAAGTGCTTTGCCGTTGGCGACTCTTAATATCGGATTAGTGTAAATATGCTGACGTTTTTTCAGCAGATTTCCGTCCGTATCATATATGTAGAGATATGTATCGCTCTGGACCATTATCCTTTTTACGGTATATCTCAGCTGGTATCCGGTGTCTTCGCTGAACTCGATAGGGAAATTACCTGTTGCGAGCTGACCGGAGTTATTTATAGTCTTATACTGTTTGCCAATGCCTCTCAATTTCGGATACCATATATCCTTTGTTGCATAAAGTGTGAAAAGTATTGCAGCCACCAGCAGAAAGACCAGAATTTTTATAAGCCGTTTTCGTCTTTTTTTACGGTTTTTGAGATCGACTATATCGTCGACATCATACATATTGGGCACCGTTCACGACTCCTTTCCGCTTTTGTTGTCCCTTTGATTCAAGGTCGGTGATTACCGCCGAAAAGTTCATCTTCTGTATAGAAGACTCTGTTGAGGTAAAGTCCGTGAGCCATAGCAGTTCTGCCTGCTTTAAGGCGGTCTTTTGCCTCAAGGATAGAGGGGATGTCATCAGGTGAAAAACGCTTTTCACTGACATCGATAAGAGTCCCTGCTATTATCCTAATCATATTATACAGAAAACCATTGCCTTTTACAAGCATTGTCACCGAATCTCCATTATTTTCTATTTCAAGAGAATAAATAGTTCTTACGGTAGTTGAAAGATTTGAGCAATCAGCACAAAACGATGCGAAGTCATGTTCGCCGACGAAGTATCTCGCCGCCTTTTTCACAGCTTCAAGGTCGAAAGGTCTTCTGTAATGGAACATCAGATCGGAGGCAAATGGGTTTTTGGATTCGCTGCAATGTATCTTATACACATACTCTTTTCCGACGCAGTTGAAACGTGCATGGAAGTCTTCCGGAGCATCCTCACAGCTGAGGATAGAAATGTCGTCCGGAAGCTCTCCGTTAACGCCTCTTGTAAAGCCGAGACATTTTATACTGCTGTTTGTGTGTACATTGAAACAGAACTGATTGGCGTGAACTCCCGTATCGGTTCGGGAGCAGCCTGTTATAGTCACCTGCTCGTTCAGCACCTTCGACACACAGCGTTCAAGGACCTCCTGCACCGTAAGTGCATTATTCTGCCGCTGAAAGCCGTGGTACTTTGTGCCTCTGTAGGCGGTCATTACTTTAAGATTCCTCATTCTTATCCTCCTGAACATCAGCCGGAGTGCTGAGGTCATTTTCTGTCTCACTATCAGTCGGCGGAGCATTATCCTCGCCCTGATCGTATATTTTATTGTCGTGGTTGAAATTAGCAGTAGCGTCCTCAGCCGGAGCGTCTTCCGGTTCTTCTTCGTGAGCCTCTGCAATTGCAGCAGCCTTCATTTTTTTGCGTCTGTCCTCGAACCATATTATAGCAATTATAAGGAGTACGCAAATAATAGTAGCCGCAGTACCTTCGGTGAAGCCCTCCGGAATGTATCGGAGCTCTATATCGTGCTCGCCGGCTGAAACTCTTACTCCCATCATAGCGTTGAGCACTTCTACGCTCTCAGCCTTTTTGCCGTCAACATAGACATTCCAGCCCTTTTCGTAAGGCATTGCAAGATAGAGGATGCCGTCCTTCTTAGCATTTACAGTACCCTTTATCTTGGTATCGTCGAAGCTTGATATTTTCAGCTCTTCGCTGTGGAACTTATCATATGCCTTCTGGAATATATCGTGCTTCAGAGCGTATATCATGAGCTTGAAGTTACCTGACGTTCTGTCTTCGGCAGGGAAAAATGTTACCTTTGAAAGATCTCCGTCACGGCTGTTTCCCATTGGGAATACGAGCGGATAGCTCTTCAGAAGGTCACCGCCGTCAACACGGTGAGTTGCAGTAAAGTTGCCTTCAAGGTCAGCGTCCTCCTGCCAGTCTATGTTAATGCTCTTACAGCAGCTTCCGATAGCATTTGCATATCCGTAAAGAGTAGCATCGTCCATACCGGCAAAGCTATAAACTACACTTGATTCTCCTGTACGCTCCTCAGGGATCCTGAATGTATAGTTTCCATAGCCGTTTTTAGTGACCTCCAAGCTGTAGTACTGTGCAAGTGTTACAGGCTGAGCCACAAATGCAGGGTCTTCTATACCTGTTGCGAGCCTGATAATATCATTCTGATATTCAAACGGATTCAGTCCAGAGGTGTCCCCTATATCGAGTATTTCCTCATTCATCATAAATCCGAGCGAAACAGGGTATTTGCTCTCATAGAGGAATGTAGTATCAGCACTTTCAGTCTCATTGAAGAATGCATCCTCACTTGAAAGGAAGTCGTTTCTCTTGATGATATATCTTATGCCGAAAAGCGTATTTACTACAGGAGTTGAAGTGCGGTAGTAGTATCTGTTACCGGCTTCACTCGCATAAAGTCCGAGTCTGCGGCAGAGAGTTGTTACAGAAACATTTGCTGCGGACGAGAACTGTGAAAGTCCTGTATAGCCGTAAAGGGCACTGTCATTGAGAGTGTAGGTGTATGCCATTTCAGTTCTGTAGAACGGGTCTTTATCCTTGTTTGAGACGTAATTCAGCAGCGACTCCACCTGTGCGTACTGTGCAGGGTAATCCTTATATCCTGTGTAGCTTACCTCTTTTACACCAAGCTGAGCATTGCTCGAAAATTCGCTGAATACTGCCGCTGCAAGAGCGATATTTACAAATCCTCTGCGGACCATAGGATGCGGGAATGGGAATATTTTTGCTGCAAGGAATATCATCCAGAAAGCTCCGGCGATTATGAGTGAGCTTTTCAAAGCACCCTCTATCTTGAAGTTTTCGCCTTGTACGAGATAATTCATCCATGTTACAGCGAAAGGTCCCATTAACATGAGTACGAAATGATAGATGCGGATGCCGTTTTTCAGCATTACATCATATGCACGGAAGGCTGCGGCTGCAAGAATGAAACTGAAAATAAATGCGAAACGGTAAGGTATCTGATTAGTGAAGTGGAAGCCGTGCCAGATGAAGTTCAGCTTATTCATGTTACAGCTTACTGCAATTATCACAAGCATTGCAGATGTTGAAACTTTTTCACGTATCTTTATGCCCCGTGAGAAAAGGAATACTCCGAGAAGAAGTATTGCAAGCATACCGCAGGCGAAATTCGGCAGTCCCTCGACCTTTGTCGGAGTCTGATATGATATGGTATTTGCGAATATATTCTTCCATTCCTCGTACCATACGGTATCTTTCGGGAATGTATTATCGGCACTGTATGTGAGCTGTAGTCCGTAATATGCCGGCAGGAGTATGAATCCGCCAAGTCCGATAGCGAGTATCGATGAACGTACTATCAGCCAGAAACTGTACAGCCACTTTTTTACTCCCCTGAACTCGATTATGCCTGCTGAAGCAAACATGAACATTGTGAATATGCAGGTGAAGTAGCCGACATAGTAGTTTGAAATGAGTGAAAGTGCAAGTGCAAATGTGTAGGTCTTCCACTTTCCCTCACGGCATATAGCCACAACTCCGAGCATTACCAGCGGAAACAGTGCTATAGTGTCGAACCACATCACATTCCAGTAATAACCGAGAGTATAGCTGCTGAGAGCGTACATTACTGAGAATACGCATATAGAAAGGTCTTTTCTGTTGTAGGTGTATCTCAGGAAGCAGCTGAAGAAAGCTCCGGCAAAGCCTATCTTTGCGAGAAGTATCAGCGTCATAGCCTCACGGACATGGTCCTTGTCGAAGAATACAGAAAGCAGATTCAGCGGACTTGCTGCGTAGTAGGATATGAGCGACAGAAAATTCGAGCCAAGACCGTTCTGCCATGAATACAGGAACGAACCTCCGGTAAGGAGCTTTTCACGTACCTGACGGAAAAACGGAAAATACTGATGCCATAGGTCAACAACAAGCATCTGATTGGTCTTTTCGCCAAAAGGAGCGATATTGTAGTGACCAAAGGCATATCCCATTATAACTATCGGTATAAAGAATGAAAGCAGGAAGTAAAGAACTCCCTTTTCAAAAAGAACTTCATAAGATCTTGTGGCAAATTTGCCGTTGCAGAACTTTTCAAAAATATTATTCTGATTATTTTTTACCTTTTTTCCGGAAAAGTTACCCTTTTGTTTTTCTCCGGATAACTTTTTGGCGTTAAGAACTTTATTTTTGCTATCCATGATTTCCTCTCTTTTTATTATTACGGCATAGAATGTCGATTTTTTGTCGGTATTTATTTAGTCATCTGAGCCACTATTATGGCTGCCGCAAGGAACATAACGGTCACCGCAAGGGCGATATAGTCTCTTGCCGAGGACTTCAGCTGTCTCAGCCTTGTACGTCCCTCACCGCCGTTATAGCATCGGCACTCCATAGCAGTTGCAAGCTCGTCAGCTCTTCTGAAAGACGATATAAAAAGCGGCACTAATATCGATATAAGATTTCTTGCACGGTTCATAAAGCTTCCGGTGTCTATTTCTGCACCTCTTGCTTTTTGTGCCGACATTATCTTGTCTGTCTCCTCGATAAGCGTAGGGATGAATCTGAGAGCTATCGACATCATCATAGCAAGCTCGTGCACCGGAAAATGGAGCTTTTTCAGCGGCGAGAGCAGTCTCTCTATAGCGTCCGTGAGCGTTATAGGGGACGTTGTATAGGTGAGTATCGAAGTTCCGGCTATCAGCAGTACTATTCTTATTATCATGAACAAGCTGATATTTATGCCCTCATCAGTTATTTTAAAGAACTTCCACCGCCACAGCACTTCTCCGGAATTCACCAGAAGAAGATTTATGACCGCCGTTATCACCAGAAACGGGATTATCGGCTTTACGCTCTTCACGAACATTTTCAGCTTTATACGTGAAAGGAGTATCGCCATAACGGTATAAACTGCTCCGACTACAAGACAGAGCAGTGAATCTCCTGTAAAAAGCATGACTATATACAGGATAGTAATTATTATCTTAAAGCGTGGGTCGAGCTTATGGATAACGCTGTTCCCCGGGAAATACTGTCCGATAGTAATATCTCTCAGCAAATCACAGTCCCTCCCTTGCGTTAAGATGCTTCATGAGGAGGTCCTTTGCGTATCCGACGGTATATACTTCCTTGCCGAAATCAAGTCCCTGTTTTTTCAGCTTCATGAACACCTTTGTTATCTGAGGAACGTCAAGACCTATCTGAGCTATCTCCTCAGCTCTTGAAAATACCTTCACAGTCTCATCGAAGCAGAAAAGCTTAGCCTTGCTCATAACGAGTATCCTGTCTGCAAACGAGGCAATGTCCTCCATGCTGTGTGACACTATAAGAGTAGTATTTCCTGTACGCTGGTGATAAGCCTTTATATGACCGAGTATCTTGTCACGTCCGGCAGGGTCAAGACCTGCGGTAGGCTCATCGAGTATGAGGACTTTAGGCTCCATAGCCATTACTCCGGCTATAGCCACACGTCGTTTCTGACCGCCTGAAAGCTCAAACGGAGAACGCTCCATAAGCTCTTCCGAAAGACCTATATCGTGGGCAGTAGCGTAAACTCTGCGTTTTATCTCTGCATCGTCAAGTCCCATATTCTTAGGACCGAAAGCTATGTCCTTATAGACTGTCTCTTCAAAGAGCTGATATTCCGGATACTGGAATACCAGTCCGACCTTGAAGCGGACATCTCTTATTTTTTCCTTATTTTCCCAGATGTCCTTTCCTTCAAGGAGTATCTTTCCGGAAGTTGGTCTGAGCAGACCATTGAAGTGCTGTATAAGAGTGGACTTTCCTGAGCCGGTATGTCCCATAACTCCTATAAGTTCTCCCTCTTCTATTTTCAGGCTGACATGGTCGACCGCAGTTTTTTCAAAGGGTGTTCCCTGACTGTAGGTATAGGTCAGCTCCTGAGTTTCAAGTATCGGCAATTTTCATGCTCCTTTATTTGTGAACTTTCTGTCAGACTATGCCGCAGAAAACTTATTTATTTCCGAATATACGCAATATAGCCTCAACGCACTCGTCCTCGGATATTATCTCCGGAGATATATCCAGACCGGATTTTTTAAGCTCCCATGCAAGCTCAGTGACCTGCGGCACATCAAGACCGATAGATTTCAGCTTATCCACCTGAGAGAACACCTTTTCCGGCTTATCATCGAGCACTACTCTGCCCTTGTCCATTACGACTACTCTGCCGCACTGTGCAGCTTCTTCCATATAATGAGTGATAAGGACTATAGTTATGCCTTTTTCACGGTTCATCCGCTTTATCGCCGCAAGAACTTCTTTTCGTCCCTGAGGGTCGAGCATAGCAGTAGGCTCATCGAGTATTATGCATTTCGGCTCCATAGCGATGATACCTGCGATAGCCACACGCTGTTTTTGTCCGCCGGAGAGCTGGGTCGGCGAGTGCAGGCGGTATTCATACATATTAACAGCTTTCAGCGACTCGTCAACTCTTCGTCTCATCTCTTCATATGGAACTCCGAGGTTTTCAAGTGCGAAAGCTACATCCTCCTCAACTATTGAGGAGACTATCTGGTTATCCGGATTCTGGAATACCATTCCGGCACACTGTCTAAGCTCAAAAATGCGGGATTCGTCAGCGGTGTCTATGCCGTTTACCGTGACCTTTCCCGATGTTGGCAGGAGTATTGCATTAAGGTGCTTGGCAAGGGTAGATTTTCCCGAGCCGTTATGTCCGAGCACCGCCACGAATTCTCCCTGTTTTATATTAAGGTCTATGCCTTTTAGCACCTCTGCCGGCTGAGAATCTTCATCCTCAGCCTCATAGCAGAAATGCAGGTCTTTTATCTCAATGATATTCTCCATTTATTCTCCTGTGAGAGGACAGCTCAGTTTTCCATAAGGAACTTTATCTGGTCCGGAGAAGTTATCACCGGTTTGCCTTCCTTGTCGAGAAGCGGAGTAAGTCCGCCTGCGTAGCCGTCCTTGTGAGCGAGGTAATTAACGCCTGTATGGGTGTCTATCCACACCTCAAAAACGTTGATCTTACCCTGTGAATAAGATTTAATGAATCTGTCGTCTTTAGCCATAATAAGAACTCCTTTACTACTAAATTTAAAACTGAATTTATAATTACCTCTCCCATATAGCCGTAGAGCCGCAGGGGAGGGTCATACCGGTAGACTTTACGGGAAGTCCTATCTCGTCGAAGGACACTTTTCCCTTTTTATCTTTGAGTACAGAGCCGAGTATATATCCCATAACAGACGGAGAAAGTCCCGTAGTATAGCTGTTTATGAGGAAGAACAGCGGGTCATCGGAAAGGACTCCGGAGCAGAGCTTAACGAGGTCATAAACGCAGTTTTCGAGCTTCCACACCTCACCGCCCGGACCTCTGCCATAGCTCGGAGGGTCCATGATAACGGCATCGTATTTTCTGCCTCTGCGTATCTCTCTTGCGATGAATTTCTCGCAGTCGTCGACTATCCAGCGGATAGGCTTTTCGGTAAGTCCGGACGCAGCAGCGTTGTCTCTTGCCCACTGCACCATGCCCTTTGAAGCGTCAACGTGACAAACAGAAGCTCCTGCTGCTGCACAAGCGAGAGTAGCTCCGCCGGTATAGGCAAAAAGGTTGAGCACGTTTATATCTCTGCCGGCATTTTTTATCTTATCCGCCATGAAGTCCCAGTTTACAGCCTGTTCCGGAAAAAGTCCGGTATGCTTGAAACCGGTCGGACGGATATTGAAAGTAAGCTCACGATAGTTAATGTTCCATGAATCCGGCAGTCTTTTGCGGAACTCCCATTTGCCGCCGCCCTGATTTGAGCGGTGATAGTGACCGTCAGCCTTATTCCAGAGCGGATCGGTCTTTTCAGTTTTCCAAATTATCTGAGGATCTGGACGAACAAGACTTACTCCGCCCCATGTTTCGAGTTTTTCTCCGTCAGATGTATCGAGGATAATGTAATCTTTCCATTTATCAGCAGTTCTCAAGCTCAATGCTCCTTAATAATTTATTGTTTTATGCCGCAGCGTTGTTTGATACGCTCGGCTATTTCGACAGCGATAGAATTAATTCTTCCGAAGTCGCTGCCCTCTATCATAATGGTGATGAACGGAGCGGCAGTACCGCTTTCACGCACCACAACTCTTCCTGTATCTCCGAATTCTCCCTGATACCATTCTATAAGGTCGGTTATGGACTGATCGTTTTTCCATATTTCACGGCTGCTGTCGTTTATACGGACGTTCAGTGAGATCTGCGGGAGTTTTTTCAGTTCACCGGCAAGCTCGCTGAGCTTTTTTCCGGTCTTTTTGATTATCTCCAGCAGTTTAGCTCCGCAGAGCTGACCGTCCTCGCAGGGGGAATCGTCCATGAAGAAAACGTGACCGTTCCTGTCGCCGCCGAGGTTATATCCGCCCTCCATCATTCTGTCGATGACGCTGCGTCCGGCAGCACCGGAGGTCACGGTCTTAATGCCGTTATCCTTTGCGAAATTGAGCAGGCCAAGTCCGCTCATAGTATTTATCACTACGGAATCGTCTTTAAGTTTGCCCTGTTCCTTGTAGTATTTAGCGAAGATAGCGAGGAGCTGATCTCCGTCAACGAGGCTGCCGTTTTCGTCGACAGCGAGGCAGCTTCCGCCGTCGCCGCCGAAAGCAAGTCCGCAGCAGTAATCTCCGGCAGCTACCTGATCCATAAGTCTTTCGAGGTCGGTCACTTCCGCACCGAATCCGGCATCGTCATTTTCGCTTACTGACACCATATCAACTTCCGCACCAAGCTCCGCAAAGAGTTTTCCGGCAGTAAGTCCGGAGCAGTTTTCCTCACATATAACAGCTATTTTAAGCCCTGCAAGGTCGGTGCTCATTATACTTTTGATGTGTTTCATGTATTCTTCTGCGGCAGTAGTGCAATTGAGCATCCTGCCGATGTTGTCAAATTTCTTCTGTGCAGAGCTTTTACTGCGATTGATCGCATAATTTTCGAGCTCGTCCTGTATTCTTTCGTCGAGTCTGAATCCGTCCGAGGCGAAAAGTCTTATACCGCTCGCATCGCTGATGCCGGCAGCACCGGTTATCATTATACCGGCGGAGGCTTTATGCTCCCTTACGATGTAAGAAGCTGCCGCAGCCGGAACAGCTCCGAGAGTTTCCGCATCGATACCCGAAGAACATATCCCAGCACACACAGCTGCTTCGAGAATGTCCGACGAGAGTTTTGAATCCTTTGCAACGACTATTTTTCCGCCCTCTTCCTTAGCGAGCAGCTCTGCGGCAGCTCTTCCTGCCTGCATGGCGAGTTCGCAGGAAAGCTCGGTAACGGTAATACCTCTTGCACTGTCTGTTCCAAACAGTCCTGACATTTTAGATTATCTCCTCTTTTTTCTCTGTATCTCTTATAATATATATAGCTATAGGTCTTCTTTTTCCGGCTATTTCCTCAATATTTTTGCATATATAGGTACAATTCCGGTTGTTATATCTGTTATAGACCTCTATACCGTTACTTCTGTTCACGCAGAAGACGGTATGAATGGACGACAGAAAAGGTTTTTTCGTCCAGAAAGTGATAATAAACGCTTTCGAGGCTTCTGCCTCGCTTACTTTATCGGTACGGCGGTAAGCTGCACCGAAATGCTCAAGCCCTTTTCCGAGCTGATATGCATTACAGCCGAAAAATCCCATAAGCACTCTGTAACGCTCCATAAAGAATGCAACATCACTCAGCGGCTTTGGTATCCCCAGCCACACCAGAGCATTATGGACTGCGATGACCTCGCATCCATTAAAGCTCATAGGGCATATCCCGTACCGGAAATTGGCTGTATTTCCCATTCCCTGACCGTTTATCATCTTACCGAAATCCGGCGGGGGAACGTTTTTGCTGTTATGTCTGAGATTATATCTCTTTGAACCTTTTATAAGCATAATTTTCAGAAACTAAGCTGACCTTCATCAGCCGGACTTTTCTGCTCCGGCGGAGCATATCCGAGGTGTTCGTATGCGAGTTTCGTAGCTACTCTGCCACGGGGAGTACGTCCGAGGAAGCCGAGCTGCATAAGGAAAGGCTCACAGATGTCCTCAAGGGTCACGGATTCCTCATTTATAGCGGAAGCGAGAGTTTCAAGTCCTACAGGGCCGCCGCCGTAGCCTTTGATTATCATTTCGAGCATACGCCTGTCGAGGCTGTCCAGACCGAGCTGGTCGATGTCCAGACGGCTCAGAGCAATTGAAGCTATCTCCTGAGTTATCTGACCATTTCCCATAACATCGGCAAAATCACGCACTCTTTTAAGCAGGCGGTTTGCGATACGAGGTGTACCTCTTGCCCTTCCTGCTATCTCTCCGGCACCGTCTGTCTCGCAGGGGATACCGAGTATCATAGCACTTCTGCGGACTATATCTGTCAGCTGGTCCTTATTATAAAGCTCCAATCGCTGGATAACGCCGAAACGGTCACGGAGCGGAGCAGAGAGCTGACCTGCACGGGTAGTAGCTCCGATAAGGGTAAAGGGTTTCAGGTCCATACGTATCGAACGAGCCGAAGGTCCTTTACCTATTATAATGTCAATAACTCTGTCTTCAAGAGCCGGATAAAGTATCTCCTCAACAGCACGGGAAAGGCGGTGTATCTCGTCGATAAAGAGCACATCGTTATCCGAAAGGCTGGTCAGGAGAGACACGAGGTCTCCGGGTTTTTCGATAGCCGGACCTGTCGTAACACGGAGATTCACACCGAGCTCATGAGCTATTATAGCTGAAAGAGTCGTTTTTCCGAGTCCCGGAGGTCCATAGAGAAGCACATGGTCGAGCGGTTCTCCCCTGCGTTTTGCAGCTTCGATATATATAGCAAGGTTTTCCTTTACTTTGTCCTGACCGATATACTCGTGGAGCGTCTGCGGTCTGAGAGTTACCTCTATATCGCTGTCTTCCTGAATATTTTCGGGTGCAATGATCCTTGGAGCGAACTCCATATCCTCTGTTTGTATCAATTTCTTATCTCCTGATCTGGATTGGATTACTTTTCAAAATATCTCTTTTTGCGGACATAGAACGGGTCTACGGTCTCCGCAGCTTTCTTGCCCATATCCTGCTCATAGCTTATGAAGCAGAGATGTTCGTTAGCTTTTACGGTCTTGGAAAGGTACTTTGAAAGCGGTACGAAAAGCTTTCTTGTACTTCCTATCATGTCGAGCACAATGAGTATCTGAGGCTTCTCACAGCCCTTTATCATTTCCATAATGAAGGCACGGTCAACGTTCGGCTGTTTTGAGAGAAATTTGCTTGCAGCCTTAGTGAGATGTCCGACTGAGTGTTCAACGGGACGGTATGAAATTGTATCAGCCTCGCTGTAGGAGATAGCCTTGATTTTAAGGTGTCTTGCGACCATGAGGATGCTCTTTATCTCCTGTGACGAGAATTCCTTTCCGTAGGAATTCGGGTTCAGTACTGCTGAAGTGGACTGGATAAGGTCGAAAAGTCTGAGACAGTTGATCTTATAGCAGTCTACATAGCGTTTTGCGAACTGCTGAAGTGCACGGAAACTTGTAAAGAAGGGGATAAACTCTTTGCCATCCGGATTCTGAGTAGTTATCAGTTCGAGCTGTATTCCGCCCTCAGAACGGTCACGTTCCTGTTTTACCGGATTTTTGCAGATAACATAGACATCGCTCTTTATAAGTGTCTGCAAGAATACTGAACGTTTGGATGGGTCTTTTATAGCCGCCTTCAATAATTCGTCGAGGTTCATAGTTGGTATCTTCCTTTCTGTATAAGATCAGCAGAAGATCTTGCAGTTCAGATCTTCAGCGTGAATTTCTGGCTGTAATGAGCCGCAGAGTTTCTTTTATAAGATCCTGTGTTGAAAGTGAAGGGTCGAGCTTACCAAGGATAGGAGCGACTTCTCCCTGAGTATAGCCGAGTACCATTAGTGCTTCGAGTGCTTCTGTTACTGTGTCTGACGAGCCGCCTGCGGGCATAGCAGAAAAAGCAGATACATCTGCTGAGACGCTTCCGCTTACGGATTCTGATGAGATCTTGTCTTTAAGTTCAAGAACTATCCTCTGAGCGGTCTTAGCACCTATTCCCTTAGTGCGTGTCAGAGTTTTGCTGTCGCCTGAGGCTATAATGAACGCAAAACGCTCCGGTGAAACATCTGAGAGAATAGATACTGCTGCTTTAGGACCGACTCCCGATACCGTGATAAGGAGTTTAAAGCAGCTTAGTTCCTGCTGAGACGCAAATCCGAAAAGTTCGACTACATCTTCTCTTACGTATAAATATGTGTAAAGCATTGCTTCACTTCCTATCTCACCGAGCTGTGAGATAGTGTTATATGATGTGCGGCAGCCGTAACCTACTCCGCCGCATTCTATTACTGCAAAGCCCAGTTCCTTTACGGTGAGCCTGCCTTTTAAACTGTATATCATTGTGATTTTTCCTTATTATTAAAAATCTGCTTGTCTTGTGAAGACAAATTCTCATCCCCAGCGGACTGAATGTCCGTGGCAAATGGCTATAGCGAGAGCATCCGCAGCATCGTCCGGCTTAGGTATCTGAGCCAGTCCGAGGAGCTGTCTTGTCATTTCCATTACCTGCTGTTTTTCAGCCTTTCCATAGCCTGTTACCGAGGATTTCACCTGCAACGGAGTATACTCCGATATAGGTATTCCACGCTTTGCGGCAGAGAGCACTGTAACTCCCCTTGCCTGAGCAACATCTATGGCTGTTTTCTGGTTTGTGTTGAAATAAAGCCGTTCAATAGCCATGCAGTCCGGAGTGTACTTGGTGAATATGAATTCCATATCCGTGTATATTGCTTTCAGTCTCTCCGGAAACGGAGTTCCTGCTTCTGTGAGCACAGCTCCGTATTCTATGGGAGTAAATCTCACACCGTCATAATCAAGTATTCCGAAGCCTACAATGGCGTAACCGGGGTCAACACCGAGTATCCTTATATTTTTCACTTTTTCATTACCTGTACTGTTCCAGCGAGCAGCGACACCTACTCACTATATTCCATATTATTATAACACATCTGCCGTATATATTGCAATATATTTATTTCAAATTTATTGATTTTTGCAAAAAAATCTGTTATACTGTAAAATGTTGAAAAAGATAAAACGGAGGAATTATTATGGATCTCAAACAGCTTCGTGACGGTATAGATGATATAGACAGCCAGATACTTACACTCTTCATGAAAAGGATGGAACTCTGCAAGGGTGTCGCAGAATATAAAAAAGAACACAACCTGCCTATTTTTCAGGGCGGAAGAGAACAGCAGGTCATTGACAGGATAAAGGCTCTTACAGGTGACAGCAGACTTGAAAACGGTACTGCTGCACTTTTTACAAACATTATGGACATAAGCAAGATCTTTCAGGACAGAAGTATCCACGGTGAAGTCCCTGAATATGAGTTCGTTGCTCCGGATTTCGAGGGAGCTACCCGCATAGGCTGTCAGGGTACTGCCGGAGCTAACTCCGAAACTGCCGCAAGAATGATATTCGGCGATAAGGACCTCACCTTCTACCGCACTTTCGAGGACGTCTTCAAAGCTGTTCAGGCAGGCGAGCTTGACTACGGTGTACTCCCTGTTCATAACTCAACAGCCGGCTCCGTTGACAGTACCTACGACCTCATGGCAAAGTACAGCGTTTATACAGTAAAAGAAGTTGTTGTGGAGATAAATCACTGCCTTGCAACAAAGGAGAACATCCCTGTATCTGAGGTAAAATGCGTTTACTCTCACCGTCAGGCACTCTCTCAGTGCAGCGACTTCCTCACAGTAAACGATCTAAAGACCTCCGATTACAGCAATACTGCCGTTGCTGCTGAAAAGGTACTAAATAGTGCTCCGGAAGAAAAGATAGCAGCTATATGCTCTGTCGAGTGTGCAAAGAAGCTCGGACTTCATATCCTCGCTGAACATATTGCGGACTGCTCACTTAACCGCACTCGCTTCGTCTGCATTTCAAGGACTATGCAGGTCGCTCCGGAATCAGACGCTATATCGGTAATGCTCCGCATACCGCATACAGAGGGTTCTCTTTACAGACTGCTCACAAAATTCTATGTCAACGGCATGAATCTCCAGAGAATAGAGAACCGTCCTATACGTGACGGAAGCTTCGATGTACTGTTCTATATGGACTTCACAGGAAAGCTAACCGACCCGGCAGTAAAGTCGACTATCCGTGACCTCAACGGAAACCTTGAATATTTCCGACTGCTCGGTACTTTCGTTTCAGAGAGCTGATATAAATACAAGGAGGGGAATACGGTGTTATCAACACTCATAACAGTTGTCATAGTCATCGGAGCTATATTCGTATGGTATAAGGCTTACAAAACACAGATACCGCCGGAGGATTTCAGGATACCTGATGAAGTTAAGCGTAAATCTGCTATAGAGTCTATCAAAGAAGGAAAAATAAACGAAATAGCTGAGCGTGAAAAAGTATCAGAGGGCACTGTAAAAAAGTGGCAGAAACAGTTGGCGGACGCAGCTGTCTCTGACGCCGAAAAAATAGCGGAGCTCGAAAAACAGATACACGACCTCACCGAAGAAAATCAGTGGCTCCAGAACCTCGTAACATACTATGCCGGTCCGGACTGGCACACTTTTACAGGTTATGACGAGTGGAAAAAAAGCACCAGTATAAAAAAGTGAACCCCTTTGTTTTTTTGAACTGTTTTTTACGATTAATTTCCCTAAATTATTGCAATTTGCTACAATTAAAAAACTCTATTGACAATGCACAAAAATCATTGTAGAATAATAATGTTGGACTATATATATGTCCCGAAAATAAAGATATAATTTTAATATTTGAACAAAAGAAATACAGACAAAAAGGGTGATTGAATGGTATTCAGCAGCTTGCAGTTTATTTTTATATTCCTGCCTGCTTTCATGTTGGTTTATGCGGCATCGCCGCCGAAGTATAAAAATGCAGTGATTTTTGCCGGAAGCGTCATATTCTATGGTATGGGCGTAAAAAAACCGGTTTATATAATCCTCTTTCTATTGACTTTATTATTTGATTTTATTATAGCCCAGTTTATTGAGTCTTTCCGGCGAACGTCGAGATTCTGGCTCTTTATCGGAGTCGTCTTCAACTTCTGGTGGCTGATATTCTTCAAGTACTGGGGATTCGGTACAGAAAATATCAACAACATCTTCCACGCCGGACTTACCGTCAAAGACATAATGCTCCCGATAGGCATAAGCTTCTATACATTCCAGAATGTATCGTACTTAGCGGATGTATACAGAAAAAAAGCCAGAGCCGAAAAAAACCTCATAAACTACGGAGCTTATATCAGTATGTTCCCACAGCTCATTGCAGGTCCTATAGTTACCTACGAGAGCGTTGCGGCTCAGCTCAGACACCGTACACACAGCATCAAAAAAGTTGAGGACGGTCTGAAAACTTTCACTATCGGTCTTGGTTATAAAACTCTTATCGCTAACCAGATAGGTCACCTCTGGAAAGATGTCTACCAGATAGGATTTGAAAGCATATCAACAAGACTCGCATGGATGGGGATTTTCGCATACTCCTTCCAGCTTTATTTTGACTTCTTCGGATATTCGCTAATGGCTATCGGTCTCGGAAAACTTATGGGATTCGAGCTTCCTAAGAACTTCGATCACCCGTATACATCGTGCACTATGACAGAATTCTGGAGAAGATGGCACATGACCCTCGGTTCATGGTTCAGAGATTACGTTTATATACCTCTCGGAGGTAACAGAAAAGGTCCGAGAAGACTTATCTTCAACACCTTCTGTGTATGGCTCTTTACAGGTTTCTGGCACGGTGCAAGCTGGAATTTCGTGATATGGGGACTTGTCCTCTTCGCTATAATCATGCTCGAAAAATTCTATATAGGCAAGTTCATGAACAAGTACCGCATCATCGGTCACGCCTATATGCTTCTGATAATACCGCTTACATGGATGATATTCGTTATAACTGACCTTTCTCAGCTCAGAGAATACGCAAGCAGACTGCTCCCGTTCACCCATGATGCGGATTCAGTCCTCAACAAAGAGGACTATGTAAAGTACTGGGGCATTTACAAGAAATACTTCTTTGCCGGTGCTATATTCTCAACAAAACTACCTGAAAGGATATATAGAAAAATAAAAGGTTCACCTTTCTGTGCATTGCTCTTGCTCGTGGTATTCTGGGCATCAGTATACTGTATGTACAAAGGTATGGACGATCCTTTCCTGTATTTCACATTCTGATACAAAGAACAGGAGAAACAAATGAACAGATTCAAACAGTGTACCTACACTGTTATCCTTCTGCTTACCTGCCTTGTGGCTTCACCTATGATTTTCAAGCAGATATGGACAAACAGTGAGAAAAAGAAAAAAGAAGTGGTTGTCGGTACGGCAGAGATCGATATAACTAAAGGTATGACTACCTCGGCTGTACAGCAGTCAGGCGGAGCTCCGGCAGCTACAACTCCGGCAGCGACTGCCGCACCCGGTGAAACTCTTGATACAAATGCAGCCCTCGCTGTCGAGACTACTACTGCTGCTCCTCAGCCGGCAGCTCAGAGCTTTCAGTTCGTCGAAAGTGACATTTCATACCTCAATGATGCTTTGTTCATCGGCGATTCACGTACAGTCGGATTAGAGGAAAACAGTAAGATAACTGAACTTACTGATGCAGACTTTTTCTGCGATGTAGGTCTTGCTTCACACGCTGCACTTTCGTCAGCTGAAAGCGGTACTCTCGGTTCAATGCTCGATAGCAACAACTACGGTAAGATCTATATAATGCTCGGTATCAATGAAGTCGGAAACAATTTCGATACTACCATGTCAAACTACAGTGAACTTGTAAATATTATCCGCCAGAAAGCTCCGAATGCTATAATTTATATCGAAGCTAATCTCCGTGTCGCAGAATACGCCCAGACCGGCGGTATCACCAACGAACGTATCAATACTCTCAATAGTATGATGCAGGCTCTTGCCGATAACCAGCATATCTTCTATATCGACATAAATCCTATCTTCGATGACGGTTACGGCAATCTCCGTGAGGACGTTACTCCGGACGGTATACACGTTCAGGGAAAATATACTATCAACTGGAGAGACTGGCTTTGCCTGAATACTGTACAGATAAACAGTACTTCTCAGCCGGCTCCGGCTCAGGTACAGGTTCAAGTTGAAACAGCTCCGGCTCCGGAAGCTGTAACTACTCCGGCTGAACCGGTCACACAAGCTCCTGCAACTGAACAACCTCAGCAGGATCAGCAGGTACAGACTGCTCCTTCAAGAATAATCAACTAAAAGTGACCGATCATTGAGACTTGAAGTTCTTATGTCGGTCAAGCTGGAACAAACAATACGAAACAGCCGTCCAGCGTTTTTATTACCGTGACGGACTTGCTTGCGTATGCGAAAACAGTCTTTCCTTCTCGTACAGTGTAAGCGAGTTTACGAGCGAAACGTGAAAAGGGTGCAGGGATGTCATCCCTGCCACTTGACATTTTCCTCTTTTTAACGTAAAATATAATAGATACCATAATAAACTAAAGTGAGGTCATATAAAATGAAAAACAATGAGAAAATAATGGATAAGATCGTTGACCTTTGTAAGTCAAAGGGCTTTGTATATCCTGGTTCTGAGATATACGGCGGTCTCGCAAATACATGGGACTACGGTCCGCTCGGTGTTGAGCTCAAAAACAATATCAAGAAGGCTTGGCTGAAAAAATTCGTTCAGGAAAATAAGTACAACGTGGGTCTTGATTCTGCTATACTCATGAATCCTCAGACTTGGGTGGCTTCCGGTCATATCGGCGGCTTCTCTGACCCTCTTATGGACTGTAAAGAATGTAAGACACGTCACCGTGCCGATAACCTCATCGAGGACTTCGACGGTACTAACGTTGCAGGCTGGTCCAACGAACAGATGATGGACTACATAAAAGAACACAATATCACTTGCCCTAACTGCGGCAAACAGAACTTCACTGACATCCGTCAGTTCAACCTCATGTTCAAAACTTTCCAGGGCGTTACTGAGGACAGCAAGTCCGAACTCTATCTCCGTCCTGAAACAGCTCAGGGTATCTTCGTTAACTTCGCTAATATCCAGAGAACTACTCGTAAAAAAGTTCCTTTCGGTGTTGCTCAGGTAGGTAAGTCCTTCCGTAACGAGATCACTCCGGGTAACTTCATCTTCCGTGTTCGTGAGTTCGAGCAGATGGAGCTTGAATTCTTCTGCAAACCGGGTACAGACCTCGAATGGTTCGATTACTGGAGAAGCTACTGCAAGAACTTCCTCCTCAGCCTCGGTCTTAAAGAGGAGAATATCCGCCTCCGTGACCACGATCAGGAAGAACTCTGCTTCTATTCAAAGGCTACTACCGACTTCGAGTACCTCTTCCCATTCGGCTGGGGCGAGCTCTGGGGCGTTGCCGACAGAACTGACTACGACCTCACTCAGCATATAAATACAAGCGGTAAGTCCCTTGAATACTTCGACCCTGAAACTAATGAGAAGTACATCCCTTACGTTATCGAGCCTTCTCTCGGCGTTGAGAGACTTTTCCTCTCCATTGTTACTGAGGCTTATGACGAGGAAGAACTCGTTTCTACTGATAAGAACGGCAATGAGAAAAAGGAAACTCGTACTGTTATGCGTTTCCACCCTGCTCTTGCTCCTTTCAAGTGTGCAGTGCTCCCACTCGTAAAGAAGCTCACTCCTAAGGCTGAGGAAGTTTACGAGATGCTCTCTAAGAAGTTCATGGTAGACTTCGATGAGACAGGTACTATCGGTAAGAGATACCGCCGTCAGGATGAGATAGGTACTCCTTTCTGCATCACTTACGACTTCGATACTCTCGAAAAAGATAACTGCGTTACTGTCCGTGACCGTGATACTATGGAGCAGGAACGTGTCGCTATCGATGACCTCGTTGCTTATCTCGAAGCTAAGATCAATTTCTGAGTCAGTTAATATAACAATAATTAAAAGCCGTTATACAGCTTATTGGCTGTGTAACGGCTTTTTTCTACATGAAAGATGTAAAATTATGTTGTCCAAAGTACTTCACGCATTGTAATTGAGCACCTTGAAGCCTGCCTCTGCAAGAGCTTTTTTAATAGCGTCGATGTGCTCATAGTTTCTTGTTTCAAGGACTATTCTGAGGTAGCAACCATTGACTGCCGAACCCTCGTTAGCTCTTTCATGGTGTATAGAAGTTACGTTTCCGCCGAGTTCTGCTATTATGCGTGAAACGTCCATAAGCTGACCGGGCTTGTCGATGAGTTCTATCATCATGGAGTAAGAGCGTCCGGACATCAGAAGTCCACGTTTTATAACTCTTGAAAGGATAGTAACATCGATATTGCCGCCTGAGAGCAGACATACTGTTTTCTTGCCTTTGATAGGCACTTTATTGAACATTGCCGCAGCTACAGGAACAGCTCCCGCACCCTCTGTTACCAGCTTCTGCTGCTCCATAAGAGCGAGGATAGCAGCAGATATTTCATCATCGCTTACAGTAACAATATCGTCAACGTATTCAGAAATGATGCGGAAGGTATTTTCTCCCGGCTCTTTTACTGCGATCCCGTCTGCGATAGTAGAAACGCTTTCGAGTTTTTCTATGTGGTTATCTCTTATAGAGTTGAACATACTTGGTGCACCGGCAGCCTGAACTCCGTAGACCTTTATATTTGGATTCAGACTTTTTATAGCATATGCTACACCGGATATAAGTCCGCCGCCGCCGATAGGCACGATAACAGCCTCAAGGTCGGGTATCTGTTCGAGAAGTTCAAGACCTATAGTTCCCTGACCAGCAATTACATTTTCATCATCAAAAGGGTGAATGAATGTATAGCCGTATTCGTCTTTCTGACGCAGAGCTTCTGCATAGGCATCGTCATACACGCCCTTTACGAGGCATACTTCAGCTCCGTAGCTTTTTGTAGCTTCGACTTTGGATATAGGAGCTCCGTCCGGCAGACATATAATAGAACGTATACCGTTCTTTGCAGCGGCAAGTGCAACTCCCTGAGCGTGGTTACCGGCAGAGCAGGCGATAACTCCCCTTGCTTTTTCTTCATCTGAAAGCTGAGACATCTTATAGTATGCTCCTCTGACTTTAAAAGAGCCTGTTATCTGAAGATTTTCAGTTTTCAGAAAGATTTCTGAATCCGGATTGATTTTAGGTGCATGGATAACGTCAGTTTCCCTGATGACTGATTTCAGAATGTATTTGGCATGGTAAATTTTGTCGAGAGTAAGCATATCAACATCTCCAATATATTTTATTAACGTTCCTCGCTTAAAAGCTGATTAACAAATTGTTTAGCAGTTCTCGGAGAACGTCCGTTACCGGAAGATATAGCGAATTGTTCGGCTTTCAGAGCGAGCTCGTCTTCCGGAAGTTCAATACCCTTGCTGCGGGCAAGCTCAGCAGCTATAGCGGTGTATGATTTTTTATCCGGACGGCTGAAATTGACTCTTAGTCCGAAACGGGCAGAAAGCGAGAGCATTTCCTGCATAGTGTCATTACGGTGAATATCGTCGCCCTCACGGTCAGAGAAGCTCTCTTTTATAAGGTGACGGCGGTTGCTGGTAGCATAAATAGCGATATTATCAGCTCTTGCCGATACTGAACCTTCAAGTGTAGCTTTAAGAGCTCCGAAGCAGTCCTCAATGGACGAGAAAGAGAGGTCATCGATAAAGATTATGAATTTCAGCGGATTATTACTGATCTCGTCAATAATAGCAGGAATGTCACGGAGCTGCTCTTTGGTTACTTCAATAAGGCGGAGCCCCCTGTCATGATACTCATTTACAAGAGCTTTGACCGTAGAGGACTTTCCTGTACCTGCATCACCATAGAGCAGTACATTCTGAGCCGGTCTGCCTTCTATGAGAGCGATAGTGTTGTCGATAACAGCCTTTCGCTCACGCTCATAGCCGTAAAGCTCCGAGAGTTTCTGCGGGTCGGGATATTTTACCGGTACTGTCTCGCTTTCCTTTACGATAAACATTTTGTGTCTTGAATATTTACCGTAACCATATTTGCCGATGAGACTTACACGCTCCATATAGCTGCCGATAATATCGATAGGGGAGGTCGTCCATTCCGGCACGAAATCGTCGTAGTCCATTTCGCTTATAAAATCATCAGACGTAAGCTGAGAGAGCTCCTGAAGATATTGCAGCTCATGGAGCATACATTCCTGTATCTTCGGGTCGGGAGTTTTCCCGTTAGCTGCATGAGTAATATAGACATTTTCGTCTTCAAGCACAAGTTTCAGTATATGCTCGGTGAGATTAGAATTACCGGTCTCATAGAGCTCATCGACAAAATTTGAATATTCCATCATATAGTCTGCCTGCTCCTCAGTATCTGAGCCGAGCAGGATCAGCAGTCTTCTGAAAGCCTCGTCCCTTGCAAGTCCACGGAATACGACCAGAAGATTACGTTTCTGGCAAAGTCTGGTTATTTTTTCATTCATTTATAAAACCTCGATTATCTTTTCTGTCATTTCAGTACAGCTCAGCGGAGTACCGCTTTCTGTACCCATAAGGTCAGCAGTTCTGTATCCTGCATCAAGTACCTTGTTTACTGCTTCTTCTATAGCATCAGCCTCGGCTGAAAGTCCGAACGAGTAGCGGAGCATCATTGCTCCGGAGAGGATAGTTGCTATAGGATTAGCTTTGTTCTGTCCGGCTATATCCGGAGCACTTCCATGTATAGGCTCATACATACCTCTTGTAGAAGCTCCGAGGGATGCGGAAGCAAGCATACCTATAGAGCCGGTTATCTGTGAAGCTTCGTCAGAGAGTATATCTCCGAACATATTTGAAGTAACAATAACATCGAACTGTTTAGGGTCACGGACAAGCTGCATAGCCGCATTGTCCACGAACATATCGCTGTACTGAACTTCCGGATATTCCTCTGCAAGACGGTGCATGGTCTTTCTCCACAGTCTTGAGGACTCAAGCACATTCGCTTTATCGATGCTGCAAACACGCTTATTACGCTTCATTGCAGTCTCGAAAGCGACTCTGCCTATACGCTCTATCTCGGTGACGCTGTAGGCTTCGGTGTCGAAAGCTTCCTGACCGTATTTGCCCTCACGGTAGCCACGGTCGCCGAAGTATATTCCTCCGGTAAGCTCACGGACTATCATTATATCGAATCCTTCACCGACTATCTCATCTTTCAGAGGTGATGCCGCACGAAGTGCAGGGTAAAGCTGTGCCGGACGCAGATTGGTATATAGTCCGAGTGCAGAGCGTATTCCCAGGAGTGCTTTCTCAGGACGGTTATTTCCCGGCTGGTCGTCCCATTTTGGTCCGCCTACAGCTCCGAGAAGTACGCTGTCGCTTGCAAGGCATCCGTCAACTGTTTCCTGCGGAAGCGGTATGCCTGCTGCGTCTATTGCACATCCGCCTATGAGATACGGAGTGAAATTGAATTTATGTCCGAACTTAGCTGCCGTTTTTTCAAGGACTTTTACTGCACTGTCCACTATTTCAGGTCCTATGCCGTCGCCCTTTAATAAGGCTATATTATATTCCATAAATTTACTCCTTTATTTTATGATATTCACTTGTTCCGTCAGACCCGAATTTTCTGAAACTTTTAATACCGGTCGACTCTGTATAGAATTTACCATATTTTTCTAAATCCGAAACAACAGGGTGTTTATCAAATGTCCATTTATTTTCATACGATATTACGTAAAAATAAGATGCATTAACTGCGTATGAGGCTAATTTTTCAATAGCGTTGAATTTTTTATCGTCCGATATATCAGCATCACAAAGCTCGATAATACAGTAATCGAGCTTTTCCAAAACGCTGCTGAGGTCATTTCCATCAAAATATTCATTCAGGAAAACATCTTCTGTTTCTTTTGCACCAAGAGTAATATTTTTATTTTTGTAATAGACACTGCATTCTTCTTCAAATCCACTTTTAACAATATCACAGAAGGCGTTTTTTATTTCGTCATATTGGTAGTCATCGCTTCCATTGGTATTTTGGTCGTTGCCGCTGATAATGAGCTGAAGCTCTTTTCCGTCATGCTCCATTTTTATCATTGCATTGGTGGAAGCTTCGGAGTGAGGTATAATAAAATCCCAGCCTTTTATATCGTAAATAATTTCTGAATCGGTAATATCAGCTTCAAAGCCGTATTTTTCCACGATATATTCAGCAGCATTTTCCTCAGCCTGTTTAAGTAACCTTTTATTCTCTTCCTTCTGACTTTCGGACTCGTTTTTGCAGGAGCATAGGTGCAAAGACATTACACAAGCAAGCATAAGAGAGAGAATTTTTTTCATAAGTTACTCCTTTCAGCGGATAACTCCCTTAGCAATAGACTGCATCAGACCGCCGTTTTCGATAATTTTCTGAACGAACTCAGGAAAAGGAGCAGTCCTGAACTCCTTACCGGTAGTGAGGTTGCGGATGATACCGTTATCGAGGTCAGCCTCGACCTTATCGCCCTCAGAGATACCGTCAGCGGCTTCCGGACACTCAACGATAGCGAGTCCGATATTAATAGAGTTGCGGTAGAAGATACGTGCAAAGCTCTTGGCGATGACAAGTGAGATACCGCTCGCCTTTATAGCGATAGGAGCGTGCTCACGGGAAGAACCGCAGCCGAAATTCCAGCCGGCAGTTATTATATCTCCGGACTTTACACGGCTGACGAAGGTCTTATCGATGTCCTCCATGCAGTGTGAAGCGAGCTCGGCGTGGTCGCTGGTATTGAGATAACGAGCAGGGATTATAACATCGGTATCGACGTTATCGCCGTATTTTATGATATTTCCAGTATATTTCATTTTCCCATTACCTCCCATGGACTTGTTATCTTTCCGGTTATTGCACTTGCAGCGGCAGTTGCCGGACTTGCAAGATATACTTCTGAATCAGTATGTCCCATACGTCCGACGAAATTGCGGTTTGTGGTAGTAACAGCCTTTTCACCTGCTGCGAGTATTCCCATGTGACCTCCGAGACATGGACCGCAGGTAGGAGTTGAAACTACAGCTCCGCACTCAATGAAGATTTTAAGAAGTCCCATTTCCATAGCGTCAAGGTATATCTTCTGAGTAGCAGGTATGATGATAGTGCGGACATTCTTTGCGACTTTATGTCCCTTCATTATCTCAGCGGCAGCAATGAGGTCTTCGAGTCTGCCGTTTGTGCATGAGCCTATCACTACCTGATCTATTTTTATATCGTCTATCTCGCTGAAAGTTTTAGCGTTCTCAGGAAGATGCGGAAAAGCAACAGTAGGCTCTATTTCTGAGAGTTCGATAGTAATTACCTTGTCGTACTCAGCATCAGGGTCAGCCTTATAAATGACAGGTTCTTTTCCGCCGTGCTCACGGATATAATCGAGAGTTATGCTGTCGACCTCGAAAATACCGTTTTTAGCTCCGGCTTCGATAGCCATATTTGAGATGCAGAGGCGGTCAGCCATAGAAAGTGAGGCAAGACCCTCGCCTGTGAATTCCATAGACTTGTAAAGAGCTCCGTCCACGCCTATCATTCCGATAATGTGGAGTATAACGTCCTTACCTGAGACATATTTTCTCAGACTGCCTTTCAGCTCAAACTTTATTGCAGACGGCACTTTGAACCATGCCTTGCCTATAGCCATTCCGCAAGCCATATCTGTTGAGCCTACACCTGTTGAAAAAGCTCCGAGAGCACCGTATGTGCAGGTATGGGAGTCAGCTCCTATTACCACATTTCCGGCAGTAACAAGACCTTTTTCCGGAAGCAGAGCGTGTTCTATGCCCATTTCGCCTACGTCATAAAAATGGGTGACTTCCTTTTCTTCGCAGAAATCACGGCATAGTTTGCACTGCTCCGCAGCTTTTATATCTTTGTTAGGGGCAAAGTGGTCCATAACCATGGTGACTTTATTTCTGTCGAATACACTGTCCTTATTCAGCTTTGCGAACTCTTTGATAGCTACCGGAGAGGTAATATCGTTTCCGAGTACAAGGTCAAGGTCAGCGAGGATGAGTTCTCCTGCTTTCACATTTTCAAGACCGGAATGAGCTGCAAGAATTTTCTGTGTCATTGTCATTGCCATTTTTACACGCTTCTTTCTGGAGCCTTCTGCATCAGGCTTTATATATTGGTGAGGTTATCATAGCTGGTTATCTCAGGCTGATTGCTGAAATGCTCACCTATCATTTTTTCAGCCCATACCATATCGTACCAGCGTCCGAATTTATATCCGCATTTATGGAACTGACCTACAATACTATATCCCATATGCTTATGGAAACCTGCACTGTTATTGGTGAGGTATTCGTCATCATGGTCAGTAACAGCAATGCAGGCATAGAGGTTGGTCATACCCATTTTTCTGAGTATCTCCTCCATTTTGGTATAGAGGAGTTTTCCGATACCGCAGTTCTGATAATCCTTATCCATATACAGAGTAATTTCCGCAGACCAGTCGTAAGCACTTCTGTTTTTGAATTCTCCTGCATAGGAGAAACCTACGGGACATCCGTCTGCCTCTGCAAGTATATAGGGATATTTTTCAAGGGTAGTCTTTATCCTGCTGCTGAATTCCGCCTCTGTCGGAACTTCATATTCAAAAGTAACAGCGGTATTTTTCACATAGTATGAATAGATTTTCAGCAGAGCCGCAGCGTCCTCCGGCACAGCACGTCTTATCGTAACTTTCATTGGTCTGCTCCTTTATGTATGTTATATGCAGGAGCGTTTTAACACTCCTGCATCATATTTTTACTTATTGATTATAGCACCCTTATCTGCGGATGAAACCTGCTGAGCGTAACGCTTGAGGTAGCCTGTGATATTCTCTTTACGCTTGATAGGCATTGTCTTGCGGCGTTCTTCGAGTTCCTCATCAGAAACTTCAAGAGTGATAGAATAGTTAGGAATATCAATAGAGATTATATCTCCGTCCTTGACATATGCGATAGTACCGCCGTTTACAGCCTCAGGAGAAACGTGACCGATAGCCGCACCACGAGTAGCTCCGGAGAAACGTCCGTCAGTGATGAGAGCTACTGTAGAGCCAAGTCCTGCACCCTGTATTGCGGAAGTAGGTGAGAGCATCTCTCTCATTCCCGGACCGCCGGCAGGTCCCTCATAGCGGATAACAACAACGTCGCCTGCCTTGATACCGCCCTCGTAAATGACCTTGATAGCTTCTTCCTCGCTGTCGAATACACGGGCAGGTCCTTTGTGTACGAGCATTTCAGGAGCAACTGCACTTCTCTTTACTACACAGCGGTCTGGAGCAAGATTTCCCTTTAATACTGCGATTCCGCCTGTTTCGCTGTACGGATTATCGATAGGACGGATAGTTTCGGGGTCACGGTTAATGCATCCCTCGATATTTTCGCCTACGGTCTTTCCTGTAACGGTGAGGCAGTCTGTATTGATAAGACCTTTTTTGTTCAGCTCATTAAGAACTGCGTAAACACCGCCTGCTTCATTGAGGTCCTCCATGTAGGTATGTCCGGCAGGTGCAAGGTGGCAGAGGTTAGGAGTTTTAGCACTTATCTCGTTTGCTATATCGAGGTTGATGTTTACTCCGCACTCGTTTGCAATTGCAGGCAGGTGGAGCATACTGTTGGTTGAGCATCCAAGAGCCATATCAGCAGTAAGAGCGTTATAGAAAGCTTTTTCTGTCATTATATCAGAAGGACGGATATTCTTTCTGTAGAGCTCCATTACCTGCATACCAGCCATTTTTGCGAGCTTTATACGTTCGGAATATACAGCAGGGATAGTACCGTTTCCACGAAGTCCCATACCGAGAACTTCTGTAAGGCAGTTCATAGAGTTAGCTGTATACATTCCTGAACATGAACCGCAGGTTGGACAAGCATGATTCTCGAATTCTTCAACATCTTCAAGCGACATCTTTCCGGCAGTATAAGCACCTACAGCCTCGAACATTGAAGAAAGGCTTGTCTTTTTGCCCTTTACGTGACCGGCAAGCATAGGTCCGCCGCTTACGAATACAGTAGGAACATTTATACGTGCCGCAGCCATAAGAAGTCCGGGAACGTTTTTATCGCAGTTAGGCACCATAACGAGTGCGTCAAAGTGATGTGCAAGAGCCATACACTCTGTAGAATCAGCGATAAGGTCACGGGTAACAAGAGAGTACTTCATGCCCTTGTGACCCATAGCAATTCCGTCACAAACAGCTATAGCAGGGAATACTACAGGAGTACCGCCGCCCATTGCAACTCCGAGCTTTACAGCTTCTACTATTTTATCTATGTTCATATGTCCCGGTACTATCTCATTGTATGATGAAACGATACCAACGAGAGGACGGTTCATTTCTTCTTTAGTATGTCCGAGTGCATTGAAAAGGGAACGCTGAGAAGCCTTTTCAACTCCCTCGCAGAAATAATTTCCGCTCATATTATTCACCTCTGTACAAATTTATGGGTATATATTTTTCCCCGCCCGTTTGGGCGGGGATGTGGTATTTATAGGGTAAATCGATGTTTGGGCAATAGTTTTTTCGTCGGTCAAGCCGAGGGGAGTGATGCGGACGGTTCGTGCAGCATTGCTTCGCTTGCTGCACTGTTTCTTAGGAAGGGCTCTGCCCACCCTAATCGGGTCCAGCCACCCCTGTCAGCAAGCTGACATCCCCTACCGCTGGTAGGGGTAACCTCGCACACCTTCCTGCCAAAGGGTTGTGAACCCTTTGGAATCCCGTTATTGCCGGCTTCGCCGTTTTTTATTGCTTTAAAAATCAGTTATTGATAAGCTTGTCCTCATCGCTCCAGCTGTAGAGCTTTCTTATCTCTGCACCGACCTTCTCAGCAGGATGCTCAGCAGCAAGCTTTCTCATAGCCTTGAAGTGAACCTGTGAACCTGCATCAGACATATCAAGGAGGAAGTCCTTAGCGAAAGAACCGTCCTGAATGTTCTTGAGAACCTGCTTCATAGCCTTCTTAGTGTCCTCAGTGATTATCTTAGGACCTGTTACATAGTCACCGTACTCAGCTGTATTTGAGATAGAGTATCTCATACCAGCAAAACCGCTCTGGTAGATGAGGTCAACGATGAGCTTCATCTCGTGGATACACTCAAAGTAAGCATTTCTCGGATCGTAGCCAGCCTCAACGAGAGTCTCGAAACCAGCCTGCATAAGAGCACAAACACCGCCGCAGAGAACTGCCTGCTCACCGAAGAGGTCAGTCTCAGTCTCTGTTCTGAATGTTGTTTCAAGAACGCCTGCACGAGCTCCGCCGATAGCAAGACCGTAAGCAAGAGCAAGATCCTTAGCCTTGCCTGTAGCGTCCTGATGTACAGCAACGAGACAAGGAACGCCCTTGCCAGCCTGATATTCGCTTCTTACTGTATGTCCAGGTCCCTTAGGAGCGATCATAGTAACGTCAACGTCAGCCGGTGGCTTGATGCAGCCGAAGTGGATGTTGAAGCCGTGAGCGAACATAAGCATATTGCCTGCTTCGAGGTTTGGCTCGATATCTTTCTTGTACATAGCAGCCTGCTTTTCATCGTTGATAAGGATCATGATGATGTCTGCCTGCTTAGCAGCCTCAGCAGCTGTGAAGACCTCAAATCCCTGTGCTACAGCCTTGTCCCATGACTTAGAACCCTCGTAAAGACCGATGATAACTCTGCCCTTATCTCCGAGAGACTCCTTAGCGTTGAGTGCGTGTGCGTGACCCTGGCTTCCGTAGCCGATAACAGCTATTGTCTTTCCGTAGAGAAGGGAAAGGTCACAATCCTGCTCATAAAAAACCTTTGCAGTATTTTCCATTGTTAATTACTCCTTTTCAGAATAAATTTAATAATTATGTATATTTGAATGAAACCTGTGCGGACGATAAAATATCATCCGCAGATGTTGTTTCAACAAAATCGTATTATTTGGCTGTCTTCAGACAGTTTTCGCCTCTTTCAAGAGCGACTATACCTGTACGGCACATCTCCATGATGCCGTATGGTTTGAGAAGCTCGATAAAGGCATCGATCTTTGAAGTCTCTCCGGTAAGCTCGCAAACGAGAGCCGTAGGAGAATAGTCGACTATCTTAGAGCGGAATATCTCAACAGCGGTCATAATATCCTGTCTTGAATCCGAATTGTTTCTCACTTTTATAAGGAGAAGCTCACGTATAACGGTATCATTCTTGTCGAGGACTTCAACTTCCCTTACATCATGAAGCTTTTCAAGCTGCTGTACTATACGTGTTTTCAGTTCCTTATCACCGTGGAAAGCAACGGTTATACGAGAAAATCCGCTGGATTCAGTTTCACCGACTGTAAGGCAGTCGATATTGAAACCTCTTCTTGTGAACATTCCGGATACTCTTGAAAGAACTCCGGAAACGTTGGAAACGATAACTCCGATAACATACTGATCCATTATGTTCACCTCACTTTATCTCTGTGATGATGTCGTCTATTGAGCCGCCCGGAGGAAGCATCGGAAGAACGAATTCATCGCAGTCCACAACGCAGTCGATAACGTAAGTGCCATTGCAGGCGAAAGCTTTTTTAGCGGCATTTCTGAGTTCTTCTGCTGTATAGCAGCGGACTGCTTCTGCTCCGAAAGCTTCTGCGACCTTTACGAAATCGGTCTTGCGGTTGAGAGTAGTATTTGAGTAGTGCTTGTCGAAGAATAATGTCTGCCACTGACGCACCATTCCGAGTACGCCGTTGTTCATTATAACTATAACAAGCGGGATATTCTGTGATACAGCAGTTGCAAGCTCATTGAGGTTCATTCCGAAGCTTCCGTCGCCGGTAAACAGCACAGAATATTTGCCTGTAGCTTTTGCTGCACCGATAGCAGCTCCCATACCGAATCCCATAGTACCAAGACCGCCGCTTGTGAGAAAGGTACGTGGCTTTGTGAGGGGATACCTCTGAGCTGCCCACATCTGATGCTGTCCAACGTCAGTAACAACAACAGCATCGCCGGCATTTTCGCTTATTATGTCGACTATGTCAAACGGACGCAGTCTCTGGTCAGCCGGTATTCCGGTCTTGTCGCATGGAGCTGAACAGTTATCACAATCTTTTTTGTATGTGGCTTTGAGGGCACTTTCTGTGCGGAGTTTTTCCTCACTGCGAAGTTCTTCGATACGCTCATGCCACTGAGGATGCTCTTTTTTCTCAACGAGTTCGATAAGACGTGAAGCAGCGTCCTTTATATCGCCTCTTACAGCTATGTCAGCTGGGATATTTTTATGGAGCTCAGCACCGTCTATATCTATATGTATTATCTTGAAATTCTTAGCAAAACGCTCTTTATTGCCGGTAGCTCTGTCGCTGAATCTTGCTCCGAGGGTAATAACGAGGTCTGCTTCATCCTCTGCGACGGAAGATGCATAGTGACCATGCATACCCTGCATCCCCAGAAAATGAGGATGTTCAGTCGGCACAGCTGAAAGTCCCATAAGGGAGCATCCCATAGGAGCGTCTATTTTTTCGGCAAGGGAAATAAGCTCATCCGAAGCCTTACCGCTTATTATACCTCCGCCGAAGTAGATATAAGGTCTTTCCGAAGCATTTATAAGATCGGCAGCTTTCTTCAGCTTATCCTCTGAAGCGTAGGAGATAGGATAAGGGATCACAGGCTGAGACTTTGGCTCGAATTCGCACTGAGCTACCTGAACGTCCTTTGGTATATCCACGAGTACAGGTCCGGGACGTCCTGATTTAGCTATCTTGAATGCCATACGGATAGTATCGGCGAGGTCATTTATATCTTTAACTATGAAATTATGCTTAGTTATCGGCATTGTAACGCCTACTATATCGACTTCCTGAAAGCTGTCTCTGCCGATGAGACTGCATGGAACATTTCCTGTTATAGCGACCATAGGTACTGAATCGAGATAAGCTGTAGCAATACCTGTAACAAGGTTTGTAGCTCCCGGACCGGAAGTAGCAATAACTACACCTACTTTGCCGGTAGCTCTTGCATAGCCGTCAGCGGCGTGTGAAGCTCCCTGCTCGTGAGCTGTAAGTACATGGTCTATACGGTCACGGCAAAGGTAAAGCTCGTCAAAAAGATTAATTACCTGACCTCCGGGATAGCCGAAAACTGTATCGCATCCTTGTTCGATAAGAGTTTCAACAACTATCTTAGCTCCTGATATTTTCATATTATCATTGTCCTTCTATGTTATTTTGCACATACACAAAGCGGTCTGCAATGCGGAATAAAATTTACGTCTCTGTCAAACAAAAAACCCTCCGACATTCTGCCGGAGGGTAAAACTTCATTGCTTAAACTGACATACATAAATATATCAAGCAAGAGAGCCATTCGGGCAGAATGAAACGAGGCCGCAGTCAGAGACGTTAATGACCGCACCTATGATAATGACGATACCGGAAGAAATGTAAACCGATCTCATTATACTTCGCTCCTTACTGATAATATATAATTATTCTATCACTTTATCATTATAAAATCAATAAGGAACGAAGCTTTTTGTTATATTGCTTGCACCAAAGGTGATTTCAACACCTTTATTTGTGCAGTATTTTACTTTATAAGATTATTTATCGCACTTACAAGAGCATTTACTGATGAACGAATAATATCGTTATCTATACCGGCTCCCCATGAGCATTTTCCGTCCGGAGCAACTACCTCTACATAGGATACAGCCTTTGAAGCAGAACCTACTTCAAGAGCGTGTTCAGTGTAGGTATTGATGCTGTAGTCTATGCCGGTACACGAGCGGATAGCGTTGCTGACAGCATCAAGACGTCCATTTCCTTCGGAAACTATAGAATGCTCAACGCTATTGAATACAAGTTTTACATCAGCAGTGATATGACCATTCTGCTTGTAGTGTGCTGAGGTGACTTTAAGCGGAGAGTCTATATCCACATAATTTGCTTTGAATATCTGGTAGACCTCGTCCGGAAGAAGCTCTTTGTGCTTGTGGTCGGAAATACCCTTTACAAGGTAACCTACGCTCTCACGCATCTTTTTAGGAAGATTATAGCCAAATCTGGTTTCGAGTATATAACCTATGCCGCCCTTTCCGGACTGACTGTTGATGCGGATAACGTCTGCTGAGTACTCTCTGCCGACATCCTCAGGGTCGATAGGAAGATACGGAACAGTCCAGCGGTCGGTATGACCTTCCTCACGCCACTTCATGCCCTTTGCGATAGCATCCTGATGCGAGCCGCTGAATGCTGCAAATACGAGCTTTCCGGAATATGGCTGACGCTCATAGACGTTCATTCTTGTCAGACGGGTATAGAGCTCGTTTATGGAAGGAATATCGCTGAAATCGAGCATTGGGTCCACACCCTGAGTGTACATATTCATGGCAAGTGTTATTATGTCGACATTACCTGTCCTCTCGCCGTTGCCAAAGAGAGTTCCCTCTACACGGTCAGCACCGGCAAGGAGTCCCATTTCTGTATCGGCAACCGCACATCCTCTGTCGTTATGAGGATGAAGCGAGACTATTACGTTTTCACGGTATTTGAGATTCTCGCACATATACTCTATCTGATTTGCGTAAACATGCGGCATAGAGAGCTGAACCGTCACCGGAAGATTTATTATCACTTTATCGTCCGGAGTCGGCTGCCACACATCGAGTACAGCATTACAGACTTCAAGTGCAAATTCAGGCTCTGTACCTGTAAAGCTCTCCGGTGAATATTCAAAGCGGAAGTTGCCCTCGTACTTTTCACGGTATTCCTTGCACAATTCAGCTCCGCTTACGGCAATATCGATTATCTCCTCTTTGCTTTTGCGGAATACCTGTTCACGCTGGGCAACAGAAGTTGAGTTATAGAGGTGGACTATTGCGTTTTTGCATCCTCTGAGAGCCTCAAAAGTCTTTTCGATTATGTGCTCACGGGACTGAGTGAGCACCTGTATAGCAACATCGTCCGGAATGAGTTCCTGTTCGATAAGAGTACGGCAGAAATCGTATTCAGTCTCGGAAGCGGCAGGGAAGCCTATCTCTATTTCCTTGAAGCCTATATCTACAAGTTTCTGGAAAAATTCGAGCTTTTCACCGAGACTCATAGGGATAACAAGTGCCTGATTTCCGTCTCTGAGGTCGACGCTGCACCACTGAGGTGCTTTGTCTATGTAGGACTTTTCTGTCCATTTCATTGCAGTCTTTGGAGCTTCAAAGAACTGTCTTGTGTACTTATTTACGTTATTCATAAATATTCCTCCTTCTGATCTGTTCGTTTTTCCGTCATGAGGAAATAAAAAAGTCTCCTCCATGCACGGCATGGAAGAGACGAAGTTGCTTGTATACTCCGTGGTACCACTCTTCTTGGTGTTTAAACACCCACTCATCTGCGTCAGATCAACGCATATCTCTGTAACGGGAGCACCCGTTCAAGCCTACTCGAAGCCTTATGCTTCTTTGGGTTGACTGCTCGGGGAGGAGTTATTTCTCATATCTGTATACTGCCTTTCACCGTCCGACAGCTCTCTGTGAAAACAAAATATAAGCTTTGATTCCCTTCATCGCATTTGTTAATGTAGCTTTATTATATACCCTAAAAAATGATTTGTCAAGAGAATTTTTGAATAAAAATGAAAATTTCGGGAATAATCACAATGGATCATTCATCATTTTCATCCCCGATGATAGAAGGTGCAGGAGCGTTCTCCTTATCCTCACGATATTTTTTGAGTACTCTGCGTTCCTCGCAGGCATCGTAGGAGAAGTACTGTATGGCAGAAATAACGACCGTGAGCAAAGTGACTGCGAGTACCGGAAGCACTCTTTCCTTGTACATATCGCTGACCGGTACGGCTGAGTACTTTCCGTTTCCGTACCAACCGGCGGAGTCAGCGTGACTGACCAGCTTAAACAGTGCCCGCATACAAACTCCGCTGCCTATCAGTGAAGTTATCGGAGCAATAAGGTTCAAAAAACTTTTCCTGAATATGCACAAAAAAGCTGCCGCTGAGATAATTATCCCCGATACAATAAGCGATATTCCGTGACCTGTTATAGTGCTGCCGTAGCTTGACCTATTATATACAATACCTGCACCGGTAAGAATAGTCATAAAAAGAGGGTAAATCAGGGTCAGTACGACCAGAATTATTTTCAGCACTGTCATATATGGCTTTTGTTTAGAGCGAAGCGGCTTTTTTAATTTTTTCATTATATGAACTCCTGTATGATAGTGTACCTTTCAGGCACTTTTTTTAATACTGCTCACCAAATTAAATTATGTCCAATAGACAAATGCAGGAATACTTACGTATTTCAGAGTGTCGAAAAACTATAAAATGAAAGTATGACCATAATAATGGGATTCCAAAGGGTTTATTAACCCTTTGGTCAGGTCAAGGGCTGAAAGCCATTGTGGGGTGTGGGGCAAAGCCCCACATATAGCCGCAAAACGCTCCGCAAGGGGTGAATTCAAAAACAGTCCGGTGGACTGTTTTTGAAGAGGGAGACGCCCTGCACGAGAGGGCGTCCCCTAAAGGAATCAATACTTTTTCAACAGACT
>JAFYGE010000038.1 GCA_017543335.1 Ruminococcus sp. | reverse complement strand
GAGGGCGTTCTCGCTTCTTACATCCACAACGGCGGCAGCATCGGTGTTCTTGTTAAGCTTGATACAGAGCTTTCTGCTGATCAGGTAGCATCTATCGGTAAGGACGTTGCTATGCAGTCTGCTGCTCTTAACGCTCCATATCTCTGCCGTGAGCAGGTTCCTGCTGAGGTTATCGAGAAGGAGAAGGAGATCATGATGGCTCAGATGGCTGAGGATCCTAAGATGGCAAGCAAGCCAGAGCAGGTTAGAGCTAAGATCGTTGAAGGCAAGGTTGGCAAGTATTATTCTGAGAACTGCCTCCTCGAGCAGGCATTCGTTAAGGACGACAAGCTTTCTGTACAGGGCTACGTTGATGCTGAGGCTAAGAAGCTTGGCGGTTCTATCAAGGTAGTTGAAGTAATTCGTTACGAGCGTGGCGAGGGAATCGAGAAGAAGGAAGAAAACTTCGCTGACGAGATCGCTAACATGATCAAGTAATTAAAAAACTTCAGGGACACGGTCTGTAAGGACTGTGTCCTTTTTCTTTTTGGTCCATATTTCTGATATGAAGTTTATACAATTTGTATCATATATTAAGTCAATAGGACTGTTTACCAAAATTTGTTACAAATATTTGGCTAATATCACATGGCTTTAAGCACATTTTTCACATATATTTCACTTGCAGTAAATCGTTTTTTGTGATATAATATTCATTGAGTAGATTCTAAATCTAAACAATGAGGTATTTTGAATGAATAAAAAAATTTCTGTTCTTGCAGAGTCTGTTGGTAAGGTCATCGTTGGTAAGGATGATACGGTGATCAAGCTGATCTCTGCTCTGCTGTGCGAAGGACACGTTTTGCTTGAAGACGTGCCCGGAGTAGGTAAAACTCAGCTTATTACGGCTCTTTCACGTTCTATCGGAGGAAAATTCAACAGAATCCAGCTCACTCCAGACGTTATGCCTTCTGATATTGCAGGTTTTACCATGCTCGATTCAAAACAAGGGGATTTCGTCTACAGGGACGGAGCTGTTATGTGTAATTTTCTTTTGGCTGATGAGATCAATCGTGCTTCGCCAAAGGTACAGTCAGCACTTCTCGAAGCTATGGAGGAGCGTCAGATAAGTCTTGACGGAGTTACTCATGCTCTGCCTAAACCGTTCCTCGTACTTGCTACTCAGAATCCTGTTGAGACATATGGTACTTTCCATCTTCCGGAAGCTCAGATGGACAGATTCTTTATGAAGCTGTCTATGGGCTATCCTACTGAAGAGGAAGAAATAAAGATACTTGAAAGAACTGAGTATCATAATCCTATCAAGAATATCGACGCACCTGCGATGTCTGTTGAGGATGTTATTGCTATGCAGGAAGAAGTCCGCAAAGTAAGAGTTACAGATCAGGTGAAAAATTACATAGTCAAGCTTGTTACATCAACAAGAAATGACAGAAATACAGTACTTGGAATAAGTCCAAGAGGAAGTATAGCATTGTATAAAGCTGCAAAGGCTTTTGCTTACATATATGAAAGAGAGTATGTAACTCCGGATGACGTCAAGAACGTTGCAGTATCGGTTCTTGCTCACAGGATCATACTTTCTCCGCAGGGCAAAACAGCCTTTGAAACAAACGAGAGATACATTGAACATATTCTTGCTGTGAATAATGTTCCGTCAATGAGTGAAAAATGATTAGAAAACTCGGAACAATTATAAGCTTACTCGGTATTGTAGGAATAGTATGGGTCTTCACCTTCAGGATAGAAGGCGAAATGGGTGTTGTGCTTTTTGCATTTATGATAATTGCACCGCTCATCTCTCTGATCATTGCATTTTTTGGCAGAAAGCGTTTAGCGATAAGAATAGATAGCGATGGCTACGTAAAAAAGGACAATGAACTTGAAGTTACAGTAACGATCGAAAAAATGGGAAAATTTCCGTTTTCGATAATTGAGATAGTACCTGATGCAAGTCCGGTATTCTATATTGAACGCAAGTCGTATAAATTATCGATGCTTTTTGCTGACAAATGCGAGTTTAAGTATAAGGTGAAAGCTAAAGTAGGCGGTAACGGTGAGGTATACATAGGGACTGTCTATTCCTGCGGTTTTCTTGGGTATATAAGATTTAAGGTTAAACAAGGTCTTCCTGAGCCTGTTTCAGTCGGAGTTATACCTGAGATACCGGATATAAAACCTACGTCAAGATTGCTCAGACAGCTTGCAGATGTCGTTATGACAACTGATAACGATGAAGAAAACGAGTCTTCAATGGTATTTTCAGCAAATACCGCACCTGGCTATGAGCACAGAGAGTACGTTCAGGGCGACCCGCTGAAAAGAGTCAACTGGAAGCTTTCTTCTAAAAAAGACAAGCTCATGGTCAGACTTGATGAAGCTGTATCATCTGTACAGCCTATGATAATACTCGACCTTTTCAGAAGCACTTCTATTGACGTTGAAAGCTCAATATATATTGAAGAAAAGATACTGATGTCAGTTTTCGGACTTCTGAAAATACTCATCAAGCAGGGGATAGCCTGTGATATTTCATACAGCGGCGGTGGTGACCGCATTATAACCGAAACTGTTGACAATCCTGATTACGTAGATGCAGTGCTTTTAAAGGTACTTGCAGTAAAAGTAGTACCCGGCTACAGGATAGACCCTTCTAAGATATGGGGAAATGTCTGTGCCTGCGTTATTGCTACTACTGATGTAACAGGCAGTTTTAATGATATTGCAGAAAAATTCCATGGTACAGAGCAGCTGAGCATCATCGTACCGGATATAACGGAAAAATATGTAGGTAATGCAAGTCTGTGGTATCTTGATGAAGATAATAATTTTAAGTTGGTATAAAATATGCAAGAAACTGAGAAAAAAACCAGTAAACTAAAAGAACTGGCTATAAAGTATCTTTGTGATCCTGTATTGATATATACCGTGATATCGATGATGTCGATAATGTATCATTACCGTGATAAGCTGACGGCTGTTTACGGTTTAGCGTCACTTATCATAACGTTCATACTTTTCAGAATATTTGATTTTATGCAGAAGCATAAATTTATAGGTCTGTTGATCTATCCTGTTATCGGAATTCTGTTCATGTTTGCAGCATATTTTGCTGTTGAAAACGGACAAAAGGATTATCCGCTTCCGTTTTGGGTATGGATCATTACACCTCAGATAGCAATGGACTATAATAAATGGTTTACACTTGCTATATATCTGTTTTTTGAAATGTATATGAGCTCAGTAATATACTATTTTACACGAGTGCGGTACAGGATATTTATGAGCTTCCTTGTACTTATAATACCATTTACAATATATGGTAAGGAAGCTGAAACAATGCCTATCCCATTTGTAGTACTTATGGCGATGAGCTATATAGTGCTCATGATATATTTCAGACAGCTGAAAGAAAACGGAAAGACCGTTATTGTTTCCAAAATGGAATCATGGAGGTCTATCGGAGCTTTTACTCTTGCATTTGTTGCTATTGCTTCTTTAGTACCAAAGCCGGAAGTACAGGCAGACCGTAGTGCTTTGGAAGGTCTTATCTCTGCGGAAAGGTTCACTGATCGACTTGTATCTATGCTGAGTTCGTTCAGAGATTCGAGTTCAGGAGGACAGTTCAGAGATGTAAATAACACAACTCCGCTGTACTACGCAATAGCAGATGAAGACCTTCATCTCAAAACAAATTCTTTTACGCACTATAATTACTCAAGAGATGCGTGGACTATTTCGTCCTATGACAATAATGTCAAGCGTACAAGCAGCAGACGTCCGACTCACATTGCTGATAATGGGGAGCTTACAGTTGCTATTATGAAAGCTGCTGAGCTCGACAGCGATTTTGCTAAGAAATACGGACTGTCAGAATATGCAGGTGTTCCTGTGATGATACCGGAAGAGCATGAAGTGAAAATATTCTCAGTGAACAGAGCAACTGATTATGCTCCTGTACCTGAAAATGCAGTCTCGCTTATCGATTCGTCGTATGACGATGAAATTGAGGTGCTCGATACCGGATTGATAAGGGGAACTCAAAGATTTAGCAGGGAAGAAAGTTTTACATTCAACTACAATTCTGATACATTCTTTTTTGAGGGTTCAAACTCAGAAATAATAAATATAATTTCTTCATCTGACTATAGTTCGCTTCTGCGTGATGCATCCGATGTTCTTTCAGATGAGTATTATGCAGGCAACGAGTCCGACATTGAGCTTATATCATATTCCGATATGCTATGGGACGAGTATCAGGCATACAGTGATATGGATGATTATCTCGATTATGGTGATGAAGAACGTATCGCTGAGCTTGCCGCAGAAATAACTGAGGGTCTTGACTCAGATTACGAAAAGGCAAGAGCTATTGAATACTATTTTCTTGAAAACGACTTTATCTATGATTTGTCATATGTTAAGACAAGAGGCGAAAATGTAGTCAATTTCCTTTTCAATACAAAGCGTGGAGTTTGCTTTGAGTACGCAACAGCAATGGTACTGCTTTCAAGAGCTGCCGGTATCCCTGCGAGGTATTGTGAAGGATTCAATATGTCAGAGCCTAATCAGATGCAGGGGTTCGATGCTAATTATGTTATAACACCGAAAGTCGCCCATGCTTTTCCGGAGCTATACATAAATGGTTACGGCTGGCACTATTTCGAGCCTACTATCGTTCCGGAAGCTCCTAAAGAAGATAAAAAATCATTTGTGAATTCGATGATGAAAGCAGGATTGATACTGCTCATCACATTAATTATAGCTCTTGTTATTATATGGAATCATCAGAGGATAGCACACAGATTCTTTATGATGCTCGCAAAGAGAAAGTCGCCTGAGGATGCTTCAAGAGCTGTAATGTACAGGATATGCAAGATATACAGTATATCCGGAGTAAATACTTCACACGAGGCGGCAGAGATCGTCCGCAGTATGTCCGGAGCTGATATAAGCTTTACAGCTGAAAAATTTGATGCTGTAGCTTATGGTTCTGAAGCTATCAGTGAGGAAGATAAAGAAAAAATACTCGCTGAATATTCCGGAGCATACGAAGCGTTCATGCTTACAAAGAAAGACAGGAGAACAAAGGCAAAAAAAGTTTGATCTGGAGGTTAATATGCACACAATATGTAAAAAAGGGATAATCAGTTTATCGCTGGCACTGCTTATGATTTTCGGAGCTGTTGCGGGAGCATTCAGACCTGTGAGCACAACTGCGGCTGAAGATTACCGTAAGTGGACTCAGCTTGACGGAAGATGGATAAATGTTAGTATGAACGGTACTACTATCGGACGTTCAGGATGCCTTATAACATCACTTTCAATAATGGCAATGGCATCAGGTTCGCTTGACAGCAAAGCTCTTTCAAATCTTGGTATAAGCAATGCTAATCAGTTTAATCCCGGAGTTCTTGCAAATGCTTACAGCAAACGTGGAGCATTCTCCTACGGCGGAGGTATTGCAAGCTGGGGAACAATTAGTCAGATAATCCCTTCTATTACATTCGTTAAGGATGCATATCTGAAAAGTTATACAAGAAGCGGTATAGCAACCGAGATAAAATCTATGATGGATCAGGGAATGTACGTTATAGTAAACGTCAACGGACATCATTGGGTACTTATCGAGGGAGTTATTGGTGATAAGGTCTACATGAATGACCCTGCTACTCATTCAACACTTATGTTCGACCAGTATGCTATATACGGAGGAAATGAGTACTGGGCACTCAAAGGAAAAAATCCGCCTGCTGCTTTTAAAGATCCAAATGCAACTACCACAACTAAAATAGTGACTACTACCAAAAAGACTACGACAACAACAACTACTACAACCACTACAACCACCACAACAACTACCACCACAACTGATACGAATACAACTACTTCAACTATCGTGACTGAACCTGTAGTTACTTTAGAAGCTCCGGAGGAGTATTATTACTCAAGTGATAAAACAGCTGATGTATATACGATGCCGTCCGAACTTAGTGAAAGTGTTGCTCAGATGAAAAACGGATACGTATTTGAAATATCTGCCGTAAGCGGTGATTACGGACTTATACAGGGTGAGAACGAAAGTCTTGGCTGGGTCCAGCTCAAAGACGTCAAAAAGACAACTGCTGAGAAAAAATATATCGCCGGAGACATAAATAACGACATGAAAGTCGATATTTATGATCTTGGATTGCTCAGTGAGTATCTGAAAAATCTTAAAGTGCTCCCTGACGGGATCACAACTTTAAGTAACTGTGAAATAGAAGCTGCGGACATCAATTGTGACGGAAAAGTCAATGAAGGTGACGTGCTTGTATATCTTATGTTAATTTGCATTTAAGGAGAATTGTCAATGGAATGGACAGAGGTCAATATATTTACGACTACAGAGGGTATCGAGCTTATATGTTCTAAGCTCATGGACATTGGAATAAAAGGATTTGCCATACAGGATGCTGAGGATTTTAACGAGTTCCTTGAAAACAAGAATGGTCAGTGGGACTATATCGATGAGGACCTTATGGGACTATCCAACTGTGAAACACGAATAACAGTATATCTCCCGTCGAATAATCAGGGAGTAGATATGCTCGCTTCAATAAGAAGTATGCTTACTGAGCTGAAAGCCGGTGACGCAGAAAAACAGTATGGCAGACTTGAAGCTGAGCTTTCAAGTATACGTGAAGAGGACTGGGCAAATAACTGGAAACAGTATTTCAAGCCTCTGAAAGTCGGTGAAAAGCTTGTCATAAAGCCTTCGTGGGAGGAATATAACGAGGACAGCGACCGTATAATACTCGAAATAGATCCTGCTTCAAGCTTTGGAACAGGTCAGCATCATACAACAAGACTTTGTCTTGAACTCCTTGAAAAGAGTCTCAGCAAAGACGATGTAATACTTGATATGGGCTGCGGAAGCGGAATACTCTCTATCGGAGCAATGCTTCTTGGAGCAAAAAGAGCTGTTGCAGTCGATATTGAACAAAATGCAGCAGAGACGGCTCTTGAAAATGCAGTTAAAAATAATATCTCGCCTGAGCTGTATGAGACTCATTTCGGAAATATCCTTTCAGATGAAAAACTTGCATCTGAGATAGACTATAAGTACGATATAATAACCGCTAATATCGTTGCAGACGTTCTTATAGCAATGAAAGATCACTTTGTCCGCTACATAAAGAAAGGCGGCACACTTATCGTGTCCGGCATAATCGAAGAGAGAATGGACGAAGTTATAGATGCTTTAAAATCAGTTGGTTTTAGTTCGCCTGAGGTGAACATCAAAGAAGGTTGGGCGGCAGTCCGCTTCATATATTAATATCCAAAATAATAACAAGGAGAATGATCAAAGTGGCATTTTTTAAGAAGAAGAACAAGCAGGCAGAAGAGGTCGAAGCTGTAAAAAGTGAAGAAGAAATAGCTATGGAGAAAGCTTCTGAAGAAGCTAACCAAGTTAAACTTCTCGTGCTTGAAAAATTAAATGAGAAACTCAAGGGAACTCTTTACGATGATTGCGTTATCATGCCTAAGGGCTTTACTATCGACGTGCAGGTCGGAAGAAAAGAGCAGAAGGACGATGTATACCTTATTCAGGTCGTATATATAGTGAAGAACGATCTCTTTGACGAGCCTCTTATTGACCCTGTTGATGCTCAGGGCAAGACAATCGAAGAAGCAGCTCAGATGGCTGTTGACATATTCTTTGGCGGTGTATGGCATCCGCTCAATCAGTCAATGACAAAGACAAATCCTCAGCTTATATCAGTAGATTTCCTCAGACAGCACTATGATTTTGATATGTACTGCCAGTCTGTTGTAAGAATAGGTGTTAAGGACAAGCAGCCTGTAATGATAATGAATTATCTTATGGAGCAGCTTCCTAAGTACCTCGGTTCAAAGAAGTATTACTGGGTAAGGGTTTACCTTGCTAAATTTAAGGAGAACAAGATAATCGAAGTAAGAGTAAACGGTTCAGTTTGCCCTCAGCTTGGTGAGCTCCTTGCTCCTTACGTTGATAAGTGGGAAGATAACGGCTCATTCCTCTGTGAAAAGCAGTACGCTATATTTGTAAACAGAGCTGACGACGAGTGTCCTTTTGATAAGGAAAAGGTAATGGAGGCTGCTAAGCTTGCTATCAGCCGTATGGTTGAGATCAAAGATCGTGACGATTATGCTGCAATGGTACAGGAACTTGAAGAGACTACAGGTGACAAGAATCTTGCAGCAGAGATAAGGATCTTCATTCCTGAGATCTTTGCTAAGCTCACACTCGGATACCGTGAGGGCGACAGTCTTTTCCTCATCGAGGGTGAAGGCGAGGAGCAGCAGCAGATAGAGTTCAAGAAAACTCAGCTCCGCTCATATTTCTATCTCCAGCAGGCAGTTCTTGAGTACCTCAGCACAAGACCTGAAAAGGAACTCGTAACACGTATTGTTACAAACAGTGTAGCTTTTCGTGAGATGAGAAAAGTAACTGAGCAGATGAAGGAGCAGGGTAAGGAAGTTAAGCCTTCTGACCTCTTTGTTCCGGGTACTTCCTATAAGATCGGTAACGAAGATTACAGAGTCTGGTAATGATATTAGAAATTCCCCGCCTATACGGGGAATTTTCTTTTGAAAATATGAAAAAAATCCTTGACAAATGGCTTGATATGTGCTAAAATATTATTGCCGCTTGTAAACGGGTACTTCAAGTTGTGTATACACACCCGTAACAGCGAGTTTATTGAAAAGGCAGGTGCCACAATATGTACGCAGTTATTGAAACCGGCGGAAAGCAGTATCAGGTAAATGAGGGAGATATCATCTTCATCGAAAAGCTCGCAGTTGAGGCTGACCAGACAGTTACTTTTGATAAGGTAGTTGCTCTCGGTGCTGACGATGGACTTAAGATCGGTGCTCCTTATGTTGACGGTGCAGCTGTAGAAGCTAAGGTTCTGAAGAACGGCAAGGCTAAGAAGATCACTGTTTTCACTTATAAGCCTAAGAAGGGTGAGAAGAAGAAGCAGGGTCACAGACAGCCTTACACTCAGGTTAAGATCGAAGCTATCAAGGCTTGATCAAACCTATGATTCGTGCAGACTTTTATGAATCAAAGGGAGTTCTGAAAGGATTCAGCTTTAGCGGACACTCCGGCTACGCTGAGAGCGGAAGCGATATAGTTTGTGCTTCAGTATCTTCAGCAGTACAGTTTACTGTAAATCTGCTTGAGGAGTTTGGATGTTCTCCAGATGTTAAAGTCGAGGAGAACCTGATAAAATGTACCGTGAAGAGTGACGATAATTCCTCACGTATACTTAATCAGCTCAGACTACATTTTGGATCCATACTCGAAGAATTTCCCGGAACAATTAAAATCACTATTTCGGAGGTGTAAGTATGTTTAAGATCAGTATGCAGTTCTTCGCTCATAAGAAGGGTGTTGGTTCTACAAAGAACGGTCGTGACTCTGAGGCTAAGAGACTTGGCGTTAAGAGAGCAGACGGTCAGTTTGTAAAGGCTGGTAACATCCTCGTTCGTCAGAGAGGTACACACATTCATCCAGGTGAGGGTGTTGGCATCGGTTCTGATGATACATTATTCGCTACAGTTAGCGGTAAGGTAAAGTTCGAGCGTTACGGTCGTGACCGTAAGAAGGTTTCTGTTTACGCTGTTGAGCAGTAATCTGTGCATCACAGAAAATAAATCCCGAGCTTACCGCTTGGGATTTTTCTTTAGAAATTAAAGGAGGCCGTAAAATGTTTGTAGATCGTGCTAAGATCGTTATAAAAGCTGGCGACGGCGGTGACGGAGCAGTTTCTTTTCATAGAGAAAAGTACGTGGCTGCTGGCGGACCAGACGGCGGAGACGGCGGCAGAGGCGGAGATGTTGTTTTTCAGGTAGATGATAATTTCTCCACTCTTATAGATTTCAGATATAAAAGAAAATACTGTGCTGAACGTGGACAAAATGGTGCAGCAAGAAATTGTACTGGAAAAAGTGCTCCTCCGCTTATCATAAAAGTACCGAGAGGCACGATCATCCGTGAGGCTTCCTCAGGAAGAATTATGGCGGATATGTCCACTGACGAGCCAAAAGTTATCGCTAAAGGCGGCAGAGGCGGAAAGGGTAATGTCCATTTTGCAACATCTACCCGTCAGATACCTAAGTTCGCAAAGCCGGGCTATCCCGGTGAATCGTTTGAGGTAACTCTCGAACTTAAACTTTTAGCTGATGTCGGACTTGTAGGTTATCCAAATGTAGGAAAGTCCACACTTATATCCGTAGTCAGTGCGGCAAAGCCAAAGATAGCTAATTATCATTTTACAACTCTTACCCCTGTGCTTGGAGTTGTACGTGTTGACGAAGAAAAATCTTTCGTTATGGCTGATATTCCGGGACTTATCGAAGGTGCCGGTGACGGAGTTGGTCTTGGTCACGAGTTCTTACGACACGTCGAAAGATGCAGACTTATAGTCCATGTAGTCGATGTATCCGGTATAGAGGGACGTGATCCAAAGGAAGATTTTGAGGTCATAAATGCTGAGCTTGCTAAGTTCAATGAGGAACTTGCAGAACGTCCGCAGATAGTTGCTGCGAACAAAGCTGATATGGCAACTGATGAGCAGATAGAGTCCTTCAGAAGTTATATTGAAGAAAAGGGGATACCTTTCTTCCTTATATCAGCTGCAACAACTCAGGGTACAGCAGAGCTTATGAATAAAGTATCAGAGGTTCTTGAAACTCTGCCACCTATAAAGGAGTATGAGCCTGAACCGGTACCTCAGGCAGAGCTTGACGAAATGGCTGGTGCTGGCAAGCAGTTTGAAGTGTTTGTTGAAGACGGCATCTACTATGTCGAAGCTCCGTGGATAGAGCCTATTATGCGTACAGTCGATCCGGAGGATTACTCATCACTCCAGTATTTCCAGAGAGTTCTCATAAACTGCGGTATCATCGCAAGACTTGAGGAAATGGGAATACAAGAGGGAGATACGGTAAATCTCGAAGGATTTGAATTTGATTTTGTATATTAAAATATGGAAAGAAATTACTTAACAGAGCGTGAAGCGAATACATATAGTCCGCTGAGCCTTGCATTTCTTGGTGACAGCGTATATGATACTCTTGTGAGGGAACATCTGCTTAAAAATGGAAATGTCCCCGTAGCAAAGCTTCACTCTGAGAAAATAAAACTGGTGTGTGCTGAGTTTCAGTCGAAAGTTTATGATTTGATTATGGACAGTCTTACTGAACATGAAGTAGCTGTACTGAAAAGGGGACGCAATGCCACAGGCAATACAGTCCCGAAACACGCCGAAGCAATAGAATACAGACGAGCAACTGCCATTGAATCTCTGTTTGGATATTTGTATATTACCGGACAGTCTGATAGAATAATGGAACTGTTTGCTATTATAATAAATGATAACAATCAGATAGGAGTGTAAAAAATGTCAGGTCATTCAAAATGGAATAATATCAAGCGCAAGAAGGAAGCAACTGATGCTGCCAAGGGTAAGATATTTACAAAGATAGGCAGAGAGATCACTGTTGTAGTTAAAGAGGGCGGTCCTGACCCGAATAACAACAGCAAGCTTCGTGACCTTATTGCAAAGGCTAAGGCTAATAACGTGCCTAACGACAATATCGACAGAATCATAAAGAAAGCTGCCGGCGGTGAGGACAAGAACAACTATGAGAACATCACATACGAGGGATACGGTCCGAATGGTGTTGCAGTAATTGTTGAGTGCCTTACAGATAACAGAAACAGAACAGCAGGCGAAGTTCGTCACTATTTTGATAAGTTCGGCGGAAATCTTGGTACTATCGGCTGCGTATCATTCATGTTCAGCACTAAGGGTATAGTTATCCTTGAAAATACAGGTCTTGACGAAGATGCAGTTATGGATGACGTTTTTGAGTTCGGCGGAGATGATTTCGATATCAACGAAGAGACAGTTGAGATCGAGTGTGCTCCTGAGAACGTTCACGCACTCCGTGAGGGACTTGCAGGTAAGGGATACAATGTTATCTCAGCTGAGGTAGAGCAGATACCTTCAACATATGCTACTCTCACTGACGAGGATCACATTAAGAAGATGAATCTCCTCCTTGAGCATCTTGAAGATAATGATGATGTACAGAACGTATATCACAACTGGGAGATGCCGGATGAGGACTGATAAAGTCTGAAATCAAGTCATAGTATAATGTAAAAAGACATTATACTATGACTTTTATTTATGTAAGTTATTATGTGCTAACTGTAATATATTGACTATGAAGGCAATATAATGTATAATAAGCTTTGTTATGTGGGGGAGTAGTTAGCACAAACGTGTGGTGATCCGACATACTGGCGATCATTTCGCCCGGTTTCATCTTAAATAACGAGACTCATGTACGGCTTTTTTGTCGTACCTGAGTGTATTGTTTCGGGTACGTTAATGTATCCGAATTTTTTTATGTGGAGGATGTTATGGGAGTTTTAGAGCTTATTTTATTGTCGATAGGACTTGCAATGGATGCTTTTTCAGTTTCAGTCTGTAAGGGGCTTTGCATGAAGAAACTTGATGTAAAGTCGGGGATCGTTATAGCATCTTTTTTTGGAGTTTTTCAGGCAGCTATGCCGCTTTTGGGATATTTGCTGAGCAATAGTTTCACAAAATACATAAGCTCATATAGTCATTGGGTAGCATTTACACTGCTTGCTGTCATCGGAGGAAAGATGCTCGTTGAAAGTATAACAGAGAAAGAAGAAGATAGCGTAGTTGCTTTTTCGTTAAATATAAAAGAGGTATTATTGCTTGCAGTCGCAACAAGTATCGATGCACTTGCGGTTGGAATAGTATTCTCAGCCGGGGAGATAAGACCGTACATCCCGGTATTGGTTATAGGAGCAATTACATTGGTTCTTTCATTTGCAGGCGTTGCTATAGGACACAAATTTGGCGGCAAATACGAAAGAAAAGCAGGTATAGCAGGCGGAACTATACTCGTGTTCATAGGATTAAAGCTCTTGCTGGACGGACTTGGCATATTATAACAAAAATGCTGCACAACTCAATGTGCAGCATTAATTTTATCCTTATTTTTCTTCAAGTATAGGAAGTGAAGGTACAACGTTAATCAATAATTTCTGTATAGCAATAGCGTCCATATTTGTTATACCTGAACCAGGAATGTAGCAATCAGCATTTACAAGATACTTTTCATCAATCGAGTAGAGATCGGAGTTTGCACATACCTGCATGATAAGTACGGCATCATTCATTTTTACTTCGCCGTTACCTGTAGCGTCACCGTATATAGCATTCGGATCTGTAGGAGGCTGAGTAGTTGGTGCTGTACCGAGTTTCCATACAGCTTTAAGGCTGATTCCTCTTCCTGACATAGCACCCTTAATGAAGAATTCCTCGCCGGGCTTATAGACAACATTTTCATACTCCCAGCCGTCAAAATAATAGCCGGGTTTTGTGATATTAATATCCGGGACGACTATTGAAGTATCTGTTTTACCCTTGATCTTTATAAAATCGTCCTGATTTTTATTTCCGGGATTGAAAACGACAGTATACTCGATCGGTTCCCAGACAGCAGTAAAAGTAACGTCTTTACTTGGCATTGTGTACATTTGAAGTGAATTATAGAACACATCGCCGTCATCGCAGATCCAGCCGATGATCTTGAAACCGTTTCTGGAGAATCTGTCTGAAGCAGCTGTTTCCGTAGCGGTACCTTCAAGTCTCTCGAAAGTCTGGCTTGTTGCACCAACTAAACGGTCAACATCTCCCGGAGAGAAAGTCAGATTGAAGAATCTATGCCAGCTTGGAGTAAGGAGAAGATCGTGATCTGTAACAATTATCTTCTGCTCACCACGGTACTCTCTGCCTTCACAAAGCCAACCCATCTGGGAGCGTGAATAATCATTATGTGGAAAAGCCATTGCAGAAACATTTACAAATTCGCCGGAACGATATGATTGTGTTCTGAGTTGCTTTGATGTATCAAGAACTGTGCCGTCAGCATATTCAACTTTATATGAAACATTGTAATAGTTCATGTCCTCAGGATCAGACCATACTGGAGTAAGAGTAACATTATCAGTAGTTACGAGAAAAACTGAATCTGCTGTATATCCCTCTATACCGTCAGCGGTCCAGCCATTGAAAACAAATCCCTCTTTAGCCGGAATAGCTTCTGGCAGTCTTACAGCGTTATAAGGCTGTATTTCGATATCTTCAATGGTCTGAGGATTTCCGTCTTCATCCGGAGCTATTGTTATACCAGGCTCGCTGAGGTCAAAGTGAATGGTAACATTCGGTTTAGCTGTTGTTTCACCATCTGCAACTGAGATCAGGCTGCTTGTAGAAGAAAAAGCTAACAAAGCAGAGAGAATTACAGAAGATAGTTTAAAAGATATAGGTTTCATAGTCCCTCCCATCCCGATGTATTCATCGGATTTTAAATGAAACGATTTTTTTCCTTATCGTAAGTGTAACCGATTGCAGAAAGTTTAGTTTCTATCGATTCCTGTGAAACACAGAGACTTTTACATAATTCTTCTAAAGAGGGAAAATCATCCCTTAATTTTGTGTTTACAAAGCTTAATAAAATAGCAGGATCATTTGGAATATTCATAATTACCTCCAGAGAAAAAATTGAAAGAAACAAAACATCAGAATGCAGTGCAGTACATTCTGGCTGCAATACGCAGTTAGTGCTAAAAACTGCGAAAAATCCGTTATCTTACAAGATAAATATACAATACATAATGAGTTTTGTCAATGATTTTGGTGAAAAGAGAAATAATAATTTTTTGTAAATAAGTATATAAAATTAAAAATACTGCCGTGTGGCAGTATTTTTAATTAACAAGTATGATCATAATTTGTCATCTTCATTTTTTAAAGCGTCGAAGTTGAGTTCCTCCATTTCATTGGATGAATGTCGAACATATCTGTTATATTCACATTGGAATTTATCGATTTTACTGTTTTGCTCTTCCAATCTTTCGTTGAACTGAGGATATCCGGGTTGTTCTTCAAGCCAGTGATAAGTGATATTTGTTCTGAATCCGACAATAGAAGCGATAGCTCCAAAGCAGCTGAACAAGACAAATGCCCAGAATGAGATCGGAACTCTGTCGAAAAAAGTCCAGTTGCGTTTGAGAATAAAAGCAATAAAAACTCCTGTAAGCAGAGCTATACTGAAAAAAGCGGATAGGTCATGCTGCTTTGTGCATATATTGAATCCAAATAAAAAGGTCAGGGGAGCAATAACCAATGCGACAGCCAATAATATAAGGAAACTTGGCGAAAGAGGCTCTGCACCGGCTTTCATAATAAGATTCTTATCAACACCTATGCATACCAGATTGAAGGTACTGTAGATCAAAAGCAGGATGCTGGAAAAAAGATAATAGAAGAACAGGAATGTATATCTTTTTTTGCATTTTTTTAATAATGAGTAATTTTTGGCGAAATTATTTGTATCAGTCATAATTATCCCTCCTTGTTTGATATTATTATACATCTAATAGAATATTTAGTCAATAGTAATTATTAAAGTTACATTTTTGTAATAATTGAAAATCATAGTTCATATATATTATTTGTTAACCGAGGTTAGCCTAAAATTGTTAGTATCGTAAAACGTTCCATATAAATATTGTACAAAACCTACAAAAAAATATAGTCGATTTAGGTCAAATTAGAAATGGAATTTTTCTTTATTATATGTTATAATACATTAAGATATGTGGGATGTGATATAGGACGTGCATATCTTATTTTGATGTGTCACATTGTTACATTTTTCACATTTTAAATCAAGGAGGTTCATCTAATGAATTCAGCTAAATCAACTGTTCCTTTCAAGGGCACTCCTGAACAGGAGGCTCAGCTTCTCAAGGTTATCGAAGAGAAGAAAAATGATAAGGGTGCTCTCATGCCCATTCTTCAGAAGGCTCAGGAAATCTACGGCTACCTTCCTATCGAGGTGCAGGCTATCATTTCTGATAACACCGGCATCCCGCTTGAGAAGATCTATGGCGTAGTAACATTCTATGCACAGTTCTCTCTTTATCCAAAGGGCGAATATACTATCTCTGTCTGTCTTGGTACAGCTTGCTATGTAAAGGGCTCCGGCGATATTTATAATAAGCTTCAGGAAAAGCTCGGAATCGGCGGCGGTGAATGTACAGCCGACGGAAAATTCTCTCTGGATGCTTGCCGCTGCATCGGTGCTTGCGGACTTGCTCCTGTTCTCACAGTTAATGAGGACGTTTACGGCCGTCTGACTGTTGACGACGTTGATAAGATCATTGCAAAATACGCTTGATTCCATTAAATATCGATTAGGAGGTTAACTTATGAAAACTCTTGAAGAACTCAAGGTTGTCAGAGAAAGCATGGAGGGTGAGGTTGCTCTCAGAACTCACGGAAATGCTTCTTCAAAATATGAAAGACACGTCCTTGTGTGCGGCGGTACAGGATGTACATCATCTGGTTCTCCCAAGATAATTGAAAAGCTTGAGGAAGAATTCGCTGCAAAGGGACTTAAAGATAAAGTACAGATCGTTAAGACAGGTTGTTTCGGACTCTGCGAAAGAGGTCCTATCATGATCGTTTACCCAGAGGGTTCATTCTACTCCCGTGTAAAAGTTGACGAGATCTCACGTATCGTTGATGAGCACCTCATCGGCGGAAATCCTGTTAAGGAATTCCTCTATGAGGAAACTGTTGCCGGTGACGAGATCAAGTCACTCGACGATACTTCATTCTACAAAAAACAGCACCGTGTTGCTCTTAGAAACTGCGGTGTTATCAATCCTGAAAATATAAACGAGTACATAGGCCGTCACGGTTATGAGGCTCTCGGTAAGGTCCTCACTTCTATGACTCCTGAGGACGTTATCCAGACTATCCTCGATTCCGGTCTCCGTGGACGTGGAGGCGGCGGATTCCCAACCGGTATGAAGTGGAAGCTCGCTAGAAATATCGTTCCTAACGCTGATCAGAAGTACGTTTGCTGTAACGCTGACGAGGGCGACCCGGGTGCATTCATGGATCGTTCCGTACTTGAGGGTGACCCACACGTTGTTCTCGAAGCTATGGCTATCGCAGGTTACGCTATCGGTGCTACACAGGGTTATATCTACGTTCGTGCAGAGTACCCGATCGCTGTTGAGCGTCTTAACATCGCTATCCAGCAGGCTCGTGAGACTGGTATGCTCGGCAAGAACATCTTCGGTACAGACTTCAGCTTCGACATCGATCTTCGTCTCGGTGCTGGTGCTTTCGTTTGCGGTGAGGAAACAGCTCTTATGACTTCTATCGAAGGTAACAGAGGTGAGCCTCGTCCAAGACCTCCTTTCCCAGCTGAAAAAGGTCTCTATCAGAAGCCAACTATCCTCAACAACGTTGAGACATATGCTAATATCCCTCAGATCATCCTCAATGGTCCAGAGTGGTTCGCATCAATGGGTACTGAGAAGTCCAAGGGTACAAAGGTATTCGCTCTTGGCGGTAAGATAAAGAATACAGGCCTCGTTGAAGTACCAATGGGTACAACTCTCCGTGAAGTAATCGAGGAGATCGGCGGCGGCATCCCGAACGGCAAGAAGTTCAAGGCTGCTCAGACTGGTGGTCCTTCCGGCGGATGTATCGACGCTTCTAACTTCGACATCCCGATCGACTACGATAACCTCATCGGTATCGGTTCAATGATGGGTTCAGGCGGACTTATCGTTATGGACGAAGACAACTGTATGGTTGATATCGCTAAATTCTTCCTCGAATTTACTGTTGATGAGTCTTGCGGTAAATGTACACCATGCCGTATCGGTACAAAGAGAATGTACGAGATCCTCGACAAGATCACAAAGGGTAAGGGTACTCTTGAAGATCTTGATAAGCTCGAAGAACTCGCATATCATATCAAGGCAAACTCACTCTGCGGACTTGGACAGACAGCTCCAAACCCAGTTCTTTCTACACTCAGATGCTTCAAGGACGAGTATCTTGCTCACGTTGTTGACAAGAAATGTCCTGCTGGCGTATGTAAGGACCTCCTCAGCTTCGAGATCATCAAAGATAGCTGTATCGGATGTGGTATGTGTGCTAAGCAGTGTCCTGCTTCTGCTATCACAAGAACAGATTACGTTGCTCCTGGCAAGAAGCTTGCTGCAATGGAGATCGACAAGAACAAGTGCGTAAAGTGCGGTGCTTGTATCGCAACATGTAAGTTCAAGGCAATCATCAAGAAGTAAGCGGAGGAATAGTAATGGAAAATATAACTGTTAAAATCAACGGTGTTGAATTAGAAGTACCTAAGGGCACCACTGTTCTTGAGGCTGCTCACATGG
>JAFYGE010000037.1 GCA_017543335.1 Ruminococcus sp. | reverse complement strand
GGGGTGTGGGGCAAAGCCCCGCATATAGCTGTAAAACGCTCCGCAAGGGGTGAATTCAAAAACAGTCCGGTGGACTGTTTTTGAAGAGGTGGACGCCCTGCACGAGAGGGCGTCCCCTAAAGAATCAATACTTTTTCGACAGACTAAAAGCCGGACCAAAAAGTCCGGCTTTTTATTATTCATTCGCTGTATTATCGCTGCTTAAAATAGGTATGGAGTTGCCCTCCTCATCATAAAAGACGATATTATCGATATACAAATTGGATTTATTCTCGCTGCCCCAACGCATTATAAGGAAATTCGGGTCTTCCATTTCCTCACTCCAGCACTGTCCGGTGTCTGCGAGAAGGAATTTGAACTCCTGATGAAGAGGACCTGAATAATCAAAGTCATACTCACCGCCTTCAAAATCATCAAAGCCGTACCACTTCCCCTTGCCTTCGCTGTCCAAAACAGCAGTAGCAGTACCGCCGCCGCCGCATATAGTACCCGGAACTTGTTTGAGCTCACCGTTTTCGTCAGTATACTCCTGAGCCACGGCATCGGCATAGAGGTCAAATTCAATACGTCTGACCTTGCCTATATTTTCTTTACCTACAAGCGGAAGTGCAGATATGCTTATCTTCTGAACCTTGCCCTTCATAGGAACTGTAAAATCATCTGTAAACTTCAGCATTTTATTGCCTGCAAGTTCTGCTACTGAAACTTCACCTGCTGCACTATAGCCGTCATCATTTATAACCTTTGCAAATGAGCAGTCACCGTTATCAAAAGTGACAGTATTAGGGTCGGAAGCTTCTGCCGGAACAGGAGGTTCCTTAGTTGTTTCTTCCGTTACCTCTTCGGTTATCTCTTCTGTAGTATTTTCGGTTCCCGCTTCTGTTGTCTGTACTTCTGAACTGCTTTCAGACGAAGAGCTGTCCTTACTTCCGCAAGAGCAAGCTCCAACAGCAGTCAGCAGAGCTGCGAATGCTGCTAAAAATCTCTTATTCATAATTACTTCCTTTCTTTTATCGCAAATGCCCCCTGAACTCAGAGGGCATTTGTCATTTTTATATCTCTCATTACTACAATATTCTATCACAAATAGCAATAGTTGTAAAGTAGCATTTTATACAAAGTTGAGCTGTTGATAAATGGACACTGCATCTATATTTCTGCTTCTCTTTAATTTAATGACCTATTATTTCTGAGTTTTATTTTCTCGGTTATCGTAAATTAACCCTACTGCTTCTTTCATCATATCAAAAGGCTTTACCTTAGGTGATATTTTTATAGCTACATAGGACTTGCCTGCTCCGTTGAAGGTTATCCTGCCTTTATATGCGGAAGAAAGAGCGAATATCTGCTCGTTTGAGAGATACTGAGTATAGAAGTACATCGCACCATTCTTCTGTGATATTTCGGTTATACCCATATGTGCCGCTTTGTTTCTGAGAAGCGAGACATCTATAAGTCCAACTACAGATTTAGGCGGCTCACCATAGCGGTCGATAAGTTCATCAAGCAGGTCGGACTTATCCGCATCCTCGTTGACTGTCATTATCTTGCGGTATATATCGATTCGCTGATTCAGGCTTGAAATATACCTTTCAGGTATGTGAGCATCTATCTGTATATCAACAAGGCACTCCGGAATCTTGTCTGGTTTTTCGCCTTTTTCCTCAGCTATAGCCTCAGACAGGAGCTGTAAATACATATCGTATCCTACCGCTTCCATGTGACCATGCTGTCTGCCTCCGAGTATACTTCCTGCTCCTCTAATTTCAAGGTCACGGAGTGCAATTCGGAATCCGCTTCCGAACTGTGTGAACTCCTTCATGGCGTTAAGTCGTTTTGTAGCGACCTCAGTCAGCACCTTATCACGCTTGTATGTAAAGAATGCATATCCACGTCGGTTTGAGCGTCCGACTCTGCCTCTCAGCTGATACAGCTGAGAAAGTCCGAAGCGGTCAGCGTCTTCAATTATGAGTGTATTTACGTTCGGTACATCAACACCTGTCTCGATAATGGTCGTACACACAAGAATATCTATCTCATGCTCAACAAGCTGTTCCCATATATCTGACATATCGTCCTCGCTCATCTGTCCGTGAGCGTAGGCTATACGTGCTTCAGGAAGGAACTCCTGCAAACGTGCAACGCATGACTGTATTGTCTCGACTCTGTTGTGGATATAGTACACCTGTCCGCCACGGCGAAGCTCACGGACTATCGCCTGCACTATCGTACCGACATTGTACTCGATAACATAAGTCTGAACAGGGTATCTGTCCTGCGGAGGCTCTTCAATTACAGACATATCACGTATGCCGCTCATAGCCATATTAAGAGTTCTCGGTATAGGAGTCGCAGAGAGCATCAGCACATCAACACCTGTAAAGCTCTCTTTGAATTTTTCCTTATGAGCAACTCCGAAACGCTGCTCCTCGTCTATTATAGCAAGACCTAAGTCCTTGAACACTACTGATTTCTGTATTATCTTGTGAGTACCGATGAGAATGTCGATACGTCCCTGTTTAAGCTTCTTGATTATCTCATCCTGCTGTTTAGGTGAGCGGTATCTGCTCAGGAGCTCTATCTGAACAGGGAAATGCTCAAAACGTCTGAGAGCTGTCTGATAGTGCTGATACGCAAGCACCGTTGTTGGTGCAAGTATCGCACACTGCTTTCCTGCAAGCACACATTTCATCGCTGCACGCAGTGCGACCTCAGTCTTGCCGAATCCAACATCGCCGCAGAGCAGTCGCTCCATAGGGCGTATCCGCTCCATATCAGCTTTTATCTCCGCAATTGACTGGAGCTGGTCATCTGTCTCGACATAAGGGAAACGGTCCTCAAACTCACGCTGTATCTCATCATCCGGATAGAACGCAAATCCCTCACTTTTTTCACGTTTCGCATAAAGTGCAATAAGTTCGTGAGCCATATCCTTAACAGCTCGTTTTACATTGCTTCTCGTTCTCTGCCACTCATTTGAGCTGAGCTTATTGAGCTTAACTCCGCTGTCGTCTCTCGGACCAATGTACTTCGATACCATATCAAGCTGAGTTACCGGTATATAGAGCTTATCAGTACCTGCATACTGGATAGTTATGTAATCTTTGGTAACTCCGTCCATTTCGAGCTTTCTTATACCGATAAAACGTCCGATACCGTGACCGGAGTGAACTACAAGGTCGCCTTCTGTGATGTCGGCAAGGGAGCGTATTTCCTCGGCTTTATTCTTCTTTTTGCGGCGTTTTCTTCGTGATGAGTCCAGAGCTCTGCCCTGAGTGATGAGTACTGTCTTATTTTCAGGGTACTCAAATCCGCCGGCAAAGCATCCCGACATAAGCACTACCCTGCCGGACTTTGGCTCAATATCGTCTGAGATTATATCGCACGGTATGCCTTCATCTTCAATATCCTGACGGATTATCGGCAGAGTTTTTTCACTTCCTGCCGCAAGAATAACTCTGCAGCCTCGGCGGATATAGTCATTGAGGTCCTCGATAAGCTGCTTCATATCGCCGCTCCACGGAGCATTCTGGAGTGCCTCGAAGCTAACGAGTCGGCGGAAATCAATTCTGTCTCCGCTCTGCATAAAGCTGCTCATGTACAGGCATACTTTTTTAGAGGCGATATTCTGTACGTCCGGAAGCTCGATGATATGACCGTCAAGTCCCTTGCAGAGCTGACCGTCCTCAAGGAGTATCTTCACATCCTCGTTATAGCGTGTCATAACTCCGGAGGCTGCTTCCATTATCTCTGAGTAATCATTGAACAGCACTTCGCCGTCTATATAGTCAAAAACCGTAGCTCTTTCGCCGTATATGAGCGGATAGTATTTTACTCCGTGAGCAAGGAGCTCACCTGCTCTAAGCCTGTTCACATCTGCTCCGAGGTGCTCTCTGACAAGCTCCATTCGCTTTCCACGCACCTTTTTTGCAAGAGCTTCTATTTTGTCGGCAAGCTCTTCACTGTTGTAGAGCACCTCACTGGCAGGTGATATTTCAATTTTTTCCAGCGAATCTGTACGTCTCTGAGTATCTGTCTCGAACTCGGATATACTGTCAATTTCGTCGCCCCAAAGCTCTATTCTGACAGGTTTGTCAGCCTGTACTGGATAAATGTCGATGATAGCTCCTCTTACTGAAAACTGTGAAGCTCCCTCGACTTTTTCACATCGCTGATAGCCGCTTCCGGCAAGAGTACTGCAAAGCTCCTGAATATTTATCTCTTGTCCGGCAGTAAGCTCTATTCCGGAGGATATTAGCTTTTCAACAGGTATTACCGGCTGCATAACAGCTTCTATGCTTCCGCAGATTATACTGCACTGCCCCTTGACTGCACGGCTCAGAGCTGATATTCTCATATGCTCATACTCGTGGTTGGAGCTGTCTACCGGAGTAAACACAAGCTCCTTTGAGGGGAAAAGCACCGCAGTTTCACTGCCTGTCATGGAGTTTACATCGTCACACAGTTTCTTTGCTTCCGCTTCTGAGCCTGTTATAACAAGATGCACTTTTCCCTCCGGCATCGCACTTATAAGCTGTGCCCTGTGTATATGGGAAAGACCCGTCACAGAGACGGGTGATATCTTTTTTTCGATTGCTCCGGCTATGCTTTTATAGCCGGAAAGTTCCTTAAATAGGTCTTTAAATATATTCATTTTACCTCTCCGTATATTCGGATTCAGGAATTATACTTGTTCATAGCTTCATCGGTCTTGCCCTGCACCATGAGCTTTATGCACTCACAGGCATTTGCAGCAGACTCCTTCATCTTTTCTGCATCTTCCTTGCCGAACTTTCCAAGCACCCATTTTGCAAGGTCGTAATCAGGATGAGGCTTCTTGCCTACTCCCATTTTTATGCGAGGATAATCGTCCTTGCCTGTAAGCTCGCATATACTGCGAAGACCGTTATGACCTCCGTGACTGCCCTTTCTGCGGATACGAAGCTTTCCTGCGTCGAGGGATATATCATCGCATACTACTATTAAATTAGAAGTTTCTATTTTATAGAACTCCATTGCCTGAACTATAGACTCGCCGCTGTTGTTCATATATGTAGTAGGTTTGAGGAGCAGACAGCGTTTGTCACCTATAGTCACTTCTGCTGTTTTGCCCTTGAATCTGAGGCGGTCTATCTTCTCGCCCAACTGCTCAGCAAGCATATCCATTACCATGAATCCTGCATTATGTCTTGTATTGTCATACTCCATACCGGGGTTGCCCAGTCCGGCTATGACATATTCTATTTTACCCTTTGGCTGGGGAGAATTCTGGGAGATACGGTCGAATACATCAAAAATACTCATAATTTATTTTACTCCTTATCGGGAATGATTTATTTCGGTGTTTTTTCTTTATTTTTTATAAAATGGCTCTTTATGTAAAGTCAGGTTGTAATGCTCGGCAAAAAGCTCGCATTTCTTTATAGGCTCCTGATCCGAAAGAGCTTCCGGAAAATGTGCGTCACAGCCTATAATAGCCGTGTTGCCGACTTCCTGTGCAATACGGAAAAATCTGTCCGAGGGATAGTGTCTTCCGTCACGCAGACCAAGAAGATTTATCTCCACCGGTATATCGTGCTCTTTAAGGTACCTGCAAAGTCTCGTGAAGTGCAGTCTGTAGGACTCATCACTGCCGTTATAATTGAGCAGATCAGGGTGAGCAACATAAAGATAACGTCCCGATTCCATGCCCTCTATGAGCAAGTCGACGTACATTTTAAGGTCGTCCTCACTGCTTGTCGGAGCTCCGCCGGCATATGGCGAAAAAGGTTCACGCAATATTGAGTGCTGTCCGAGCAGCATATAGTCAACAGGATAATCTGAAAAGAGTTTATCCTGAGCTTCGATAAGGTCAGGATGATACTCCGATTCAAAACCAATGTAAATATCTATATCATTTTTGTACTCTGCTTTAAGGTCAAGCAAAGACCTGAAATAGCCGTCAAGTTCTTCCGGAGCCATTCTCGATCCCGATACATAGCCGTCGCCGTATATCCACGGACAATGGTCTGAGAAGCCAAGTATCTTCATACCTCCGGCTATAGCGTGTTCGACATATTCCCTGTCCTCACCTCTTGCATGATGACAGCGGTAGGTGTGAGTATGATAATTCGCCAGCATATTTATCTTTCCTTTCTGCCTATTTATTATACCACGATTTCCGCTTTATTTCAATAGTTTGTGATGCACATAACATACATCTGCTCTACGGAGCGTAGATTGACTAAACATCAGCTTTCGGATATAATATAGGCAATACCTCAGAAAAGAATTTCAAGGAGTGATATTATGGATCAGATAAAAACCGGTGCTTTGATAAAGCAGCTCAGAAAAGAAAAAATGCTTACTCAGAAACAGCTTGCCGAACTTCTGAATGTGAGCGATAAGGCAGTATCAAAATGGGAATGCGGAAACGGCTGTCCGGACGTATCACTGCTTTCAGAGCTTGCTGACATATTTGGTACAGATATCAATATTTTACTATCCGGCGAAATAAATAAAAAAGAAAGTGAGAAAGGTAATATGAAAAAGATGAAATTTTATGTATGCAAAGAATGCGGAAATATCATAACTTCAACTTCTGAAACTGATGTTATCTGCTGCGGTAATAAGCTCGCCGCACTTGAACCAAGAAAAACAGAGGAAAATGAACAGCTAAATGTTGAGGATATCGGCGGAGAATGGTTCATATCCTCCGACCACATGATGACTAAAGATCACTATATTTCTTTTGTCGCTTATATCAACGACAATTCTATAATGATGTTCAAACAGTATCCTGAGTGGAATGTACAGTTCAATTTACCGCTTTACCGCTCCGGAAAACTTGTTTGGTATTGTACCAAATGCGGTCTTCTTTATCAGGATATAAGAAGGTCAACAATAAAAAAATAATGCAAAGACCTCGCAGTTTCAGCTGTGAGGTCTTACCTATTAATATCAGTTTTTTAATCATCATTCTTTTTTCTGTATATGTCCACTGAGTTACCGTCTTTGTCCTTCCAATCAATCCAGCCATTATTAGATCGATTCAACACTACAGCTCCCGCAAATGAAGGTGAACACTCACCGAGTTCGACATCTTCAAGCAGTTTTCCACTATTATCATACTGCATACTAAGTCTAAGACTTTTAGCGTTTTGAGGCATACCTACATCTTCTGCTATTCCAATTATACTGCCTTTTTTCAATTTCCATTTACCATTTGTAATTACCGCTGTAGCTTTTACCATTCTATTATCTGACTTCTTTTTCTTTTTGAATGTATATGTACCATTCGGGATCAATCTGCTTTTCTGATTTTCTACAGCATTTTCAAATATATCTGCCTTTGTTTCCGTTTTAGGATAAACTATTGTACCGTCAAATGAAGTAAGCAGCTGCGTTACTATATTAACATCAAGAGCAAATAACTCAGTATCAGATACTCGGCTCTTTTCAAATATTGTATGTATTAACGCTTCTTTTTCATCGTAATTCTCAACTTCAATTGCAAATGATCTCTTCAGTGCAGTTACATTGCAGTATCCATTATGTTCTAAATTGTACATTCTCTGTTCAAAATTCGCACAGCCTGTTTTGCCAATTTTTATAAGTCCCGGAACAGCTGTGGTCATAATGTATATGATACCTTTACTCAAATATTTCACTTCTTTCTAAATCATACTTTTTCTTCATTTATTAAATTATAACATATCTGCTCTTTATGGTCAATAGTGTGATTATAATCAATTCCATACACAAAAAATCCCCCTGAACCATAGTAGTTCAGGGGGAGCGTTATTAACATCAGTTATCCGCATATACGAACTTCGACTGCTATATCTTCCCATATACTGAGTTTCAGCGAGCCGCCGTTCTTAGCTTTGAAAGCCTTTGCTTCTTCCAATGTTATATCGAATGTGCACATTAACTCTGACGAGTCGTAATTACTTGTTTGCTATTGCAGCCTGTGTTGCAACTAACAAAAGAAAGTGTTTCCGGCTCCTCATAAAGTTCTATTTTATGGGATTTCTTGTTGCCTGTGACGTTGCAGCTTTTAGGTGCTTTATCATCTCCGGTAAATAGGAGGTACCAGTCGAATGTGTTCTCTCTTACAACAATTTTTTCCACGAAGGCTTCGATGACTTGCTCTGGGATATCCTCGTCAGAATCAAAGTTGAGGTAGCGTTCCAGCACATATCTCAGTACCGTGATACGCTCACTGTAGTCGGGAATCTCTTCTTCCTCTTCAGGTTCTTCCGGAGCAAGCCTCTTTATCTGCTCCTGCAGGGTATGTATCTGATTATCTATTTCAGACTTCATAGTCTGAAACTGCTTCTTATCGACCTCGCCGTCAGCTCTCATAGTAATGAGGTTACTGAGACGATTCTCAAGCTTGCTGAGTTCAGCTTGCTTCCTCTGTATGATCTCGGTATTATCCTCGATCTCCTTCTTGTCCTGTATATGCTTCTTAAGCATCTCTTCAGCGATATTAAGTATCCTGTCAGTATCCTTGAGGAACTCTCTGAACAAATGCTTAGCCATGAACTGCAGCTTCCAGCCTGCGATCATCTGCGAGGTACAGAATCCGTCTATCAGAAGACCTTTGTTGATTCTTGTTTTGATCGTTCCGTTGCGTATCTGCGAGTAGCACATATAGCCATACTGAACACCCTGAGAAGTATTATGCCAAACTTTGCGGTTGAAAGTACAACCACAGTCACAGACCAGCAGCTTGCACCACACGTCTGATGCAGGACATTTGCCCTTCTCTTTGCGTCCTGTTCTATTTGCAGGATTGATCTTGCGCTTCTCTTCCATGATTGCCTGAACTCTGTTGAATTCATCTATTGTAACGATAGGCTTGTGCCTGCCGTCCACTCTTATTCGCTTGATTTCTCCGAAGTTATTGATCTTCTTCTGTTCAATGAAGTCCGGTGTGAACTGTTTGTGATACTCAATAATGCCTGCATAGAAAGGGTTTTTGAGGATCTTATTTATCCTCGACAGAAAATGGCTCTGGGTTATGGGAAGAAAGAGTATTGACATCAACGCATAATGAGCCACTTCTCCACAATCCATTCTTACTAATGAAATAATTGTTTGCCTGATGGTATAACGTTGTTGTAATGCTG
>JAFYGE010000036.1 GCA_017543335.1 Ruminococcus sp. | reverse complement strand
GAGCGCATTATCGAGATAGTCGCCCGCATAAGCGGTCTCGCCGTCGGAAATGCTGTTCTCCGTGCCGTCCTCGACGGTTATGGAGGTCTTATCGGCGTTCTTGACGAATATTGCAGGAGCGCTCTTTCCGCTGATATCCACGCCCTTGAAGACGAGCTTTACCGTACCAGCATCTGCATTCTCGTCAGGCACCTCGACCCTTATCTGTCCGTCACTGAGCGAGCCCTCGATATAGTAGCTTCCCGAGTGACTGATAGTTACTGACGCACCGTCCGCCTGAGCATATTTTCCGTCAACGTCAATGCTCGAGCCCTTGAGCCTGATATAGGTCTCGACCTCCTCTGTCTCGACCGGAGGCTCAGCAGGCGTTTCCTCCGCCCATGATTCAGGGAGCGACATAAGCAGTCCCGCATCGTACATCATAATGGAGAGCGCATCGCGCGGAGTAACGCCGTCGCCTCTCTTGTAGACGTCGGCTCTGTTGAGAGACTCGCTGTCGAGGGCGTATTTGTCCCTGTTTGAGACATATTGCAGTATCGCGACCGCGTCCGACACTGTAACCGAGCCGTCCTTGTTTACATCGCCTATGCTTTTAGGAAATGTCTCTGCTGCTGAAATAAGGGGTGTTGCTGAAACTATCAGACAAGCTGAGAGCAGTCCCGAAAGAAGGTGTGTTTTTCTTATCCTCATAAAACCGATCTCCTTTTCAAATATGCTGTTTTCAGTAACCCTTTTCCCGTAACATAATCCGTGTCATACTGCGAACAAATCGTTAATAAGGCAACAATTATGTCTATCTGTATACCATAACTATACAATATTATAACTGATTTGTAAAGTCCTTTTTGGAAAGACCGCAACTTTTGAGCAAAAGTGCAAGAGAAGCTGCATTTTTAACCATTGGAACTGCAAACACAGCTCCAACGCATTCAATATGCTCTGAACCGCAGGCGGCAAAAATGTAAACAAACCGTTAATCCTCAACAAAAACTATTGACATTATATATAATATATGTATAATTAGAGTATAGAGGAATACAGTTCCAAAAAACAAAGGAGGTCACCATTATGACTGATGAAATGAAGAAAAACCTTGAAAACGAAGAACTCGACTTGGAACAGATCGAAGGTATAAGCGGCGGTCTCATAGTTGACCCCGGTGGTATAAATAACTATCGAATTGTTGATGATAAAACGGGTGAGATATTAGATTCACGCCGCTGGTTTAAAGAGGATGCCATAGGATTGGCCGACGATTTAAATGTAAGCAACAAGATCATCAGCATGGCTGAGTATAAGAAACGTTTTGGAAAAGACCTTGATATGGACATCTGGATCGATGCAAAAACAGGAAGAAAGAAGTAATACTAATAAGCACGAAAGGCATTGCAGACACAAATCTGCAATGCCTTTATTATTGTTTCATCGTTTTTACTTCTGATACTTCGCCTTATCCATTTCGCGGATAGCAGCTCGGCGTATCTTACCGCTGCCGACGGTCTTGGGGAGCTCGGGAACGAACTCAACGACTCTCGGGTATTTGTAGGGAGCAGTATGCTCCTTGACGTAATCCTTTATCTCCTTGACGAGCTCATCAGAGGGCGCCTTATCCTTAGTGAGGACGATAGTAGCCTTAACGACCTGACCGCGTATCTCGTCCGGAACGCCTGTAACAGCGCATTCGAGCACATACGGGAGCTCCATGAGCACGCTTTCTATCTCGAAGGGGCCGATACGGTAGCCGGAGGACTTGATAACATCGTCAACGCGTCCGACGTACCAGAAGTAGCCGTCCTCGTCGACCCATGCGGTGTCGCCGGTGTGGTAGTAGCCCTCACGCCATGTCTCGGCAGTGTTTTCCTCGTCGCCGAAATAGCAGAGCGCGAGTCCGGGAACGCCGTAACCGGGAGCATTTTCGTCCTTGAGCTTTATGCATATCTCACCAGTCTCGCCGACGCCGGCAGGAGTTCCGTCCGGCAGGAGCACCTGCACATCGTACTGGGGATTAGGCTTGCCCATGCTGCCGGGCTTAGGCTCCATGCCGACAACGTTAGCGATAGAGAGTGTAGTCTCGGTCTGACCGAAGCCCTCCATTAGCTTGATGCCGGTCGCGCGGTAGAACTGGTGGAACACCTCGGGATTGAGTGCTTCACCGGCGATGCAGGCATATTTCAGCGATGAGAGGTCATACTTGGAGAGGTCCTCCTTGATGAAGAAGCGGTACATAGTGGGAGGCGCACAGAACGAAGTTACGTTGTACTTCTTGAACATGGGGAGAATATCATCAGCGTGGAAGCGGTCGAAATCGTACACGAAAACGGCAGCCTCGTTCATCCACTGACCGTAGAGCTTGCCCCATAGGGCCTTGCCCCAGCCGGTATCAGAGATAGTGAAGTGCAGACCGTTGGGGTCGGCATTCTGCCAGTAGCGGGCAGTAACGTAGTGACCGAGGGGATACTGATAGCTGTGGAGCACGAGCTTAGGATTGCCGGAAGTACCCGAGCTGAAGAAGATGAGCATGGGGTCTGTTCCGCAGGGAGTATCAGCATTGCGCTCGAAGTGAGTGCTGTATGCGGAGAGCTCCTCATTGAAGTCGTGCCAGCCCTCACGCTGACCGTTGACCATTATCTTTGTTTTCATCGAAGGAGAAGCGGCGCAAGCCTTATCTACTTCATCAGCAACATCGCCGTCAGCGGTACAAACGATAGCGGACACCTCAGCGGAGTTGAAACGATACACGAGGTCATGCTCCTTGAGCATATTTGAAGCCGGAATAACGAGAGCGCCGAGGCGGTGAAGAGCGATTATCGAGAACCAGAACTGATAATGGCGCTTGAGGATAAGCATTACGCGGTCTCCCCTTCTGATGCCGAGCGACTTGAAGTAGTTTGCAGTCTGGCAGGAGTATTTCTTAATGTCCTTGAACGTGAAGCGGCGCTCATTCTTGTTGACGTCAACGTATATCATAGCAGTCTTGTCGGGACATTTCTCAGCCATAGCGTCAACGATGTCGTAAGCGAAGTTGAACTTATCCTGATTTTCAAAATGAACGGCACTGAGGATACCCTCCTCATTGGTCTCGCACTTGACGAACTTCTCAGCAACGGGGTGCAGAAGACCAGCCTTGTCGACATTGGTGATATGGTGCTCAGCGATATGCTCCTTGTACTCAGCCATACCGGTAGTACCGCGCGGAGCAGTAACGAAAGCGTATATCTCGCAGTCCTCACCGCCGAGAGCGACCTCGTCATGGGGCATAGAGCTGTCGTAGTAGATAGAATCCCCCTCATGGAGAATCTCTGTATGCGAGCCGACGGTTATACGCAGAGTTCCCTTGAGTACGATATCCATTTCCTGCCCCGCATGGCTCGACATATGCAAAGGCTGAGAAAGTGCCTCCTCGGAATAAGGGATAACGACGTGGAAGGGCTCGACAGTTTTGTTCTTGAATCTTGAAGCAAGTCTGTTATATACGAAGCCCTTTCTGCGGACGATAGGAACGCCCTCGCCCCTGCGGGTAACGGTGTAACCGCTGAGCTCAGGACTGCTGCCCTCCATAAGCTCAGTGATATCGACATTGAAAGTATTGGCGCATTTATAGATAAAAGTAAAGCTGAAATCCTGCTCGCCCGTCTCAAGCTTGGTATAATCCTCCACGGAGTAGCCGGTATTTGCAGCCATATCCTCGACCGAGATACCGAGATCTTCACGCAGACGCGAAATTCGCTCGGCGACCTCTCTTATCTTTACTTCTGCATTCTGTAAATTCGTCATTTCGCTCATTATGATCTCTCCTTTTAAAAAAATGATACTGGAAGATGAGACGTGCGGAAAAAACAAAAAAGCCCGTCTCAAAGAAAGAACTTTGAGACGAGCATCATAAACTGAATACCCGCGGTACCACTCAAATTGTGCCGCTATTGCGTAACACCACTTCAGACTCCAGCAAGCCCTATTCATTGACGCAGAATCACGGGAACGCTTACTGAAAGATTTCAGCATTCCGGCTCAGAAGGGATACACAGCATTGCATATCACCGGCTCACACCTACCGCCGGCTCTCTGTAGACATTGGCTATACTCTGCTTGTCTTCCTCACAGCTTATGTACGGATTATACCACATAAAAACACGTTTGTCAAGACCTTTTTCAACATTTCGGGATATGATTTTTCAAAGGCACCATTTGCAAGCGGAAAAGTTGACTGTCAAGCCGGAGCGTGTTATAATAGATCAGCGCGTCATATACTGATGTCAAGCAGGCAATGATAAACAAAACCACTTAACAGGAGGCAGACATGGGATACATTCTTGAACTGCGCAAAGCAGTCGGCAGCCGTCCGCTGATAATGGCAGGAGCGGGAGTAATACTCATAAACGAGCGGAACGAGATACTGCTCCAGCGCAGGAGCGACAACGGCTATTGGGACTATCCAGCCGGCTCAATGGAGCTTGGCGAGAGCTTCGAGGAATGCGCACGCAGGGAAGTTCTCGAAGAATCCGGACTCGAATGCGGCAGGCTTGAATACCTCATGGATATGTCCGGCGAGGACAGCTTTTACGAGTATCCGAACGGCGACAAGGTCTATCTTGCGGGGATACTGTATATCTGCCGCGATTTTTCGGGCGAGATAAAGAATCAGGAGGACGAAGTGCTCGAGCAGCGATTTTTCCCGATAGAGGCGCTGCCTGAGAACACTCCCCCGCTGAAGATAAAAACGCGCATTTTCAAAAAAGTCAGGGAGTACCTGAAAAGCGCGGAAACACAAGAATAAAACGATCTCCTTTGCAGATAATACCGGCAAAGGAGATGATTTTTTATGGACATAACACCGCAGGAATACGGCGAGATGTGCAAGGCAGCGGCACCGCATTCAAACGTAAAGGTAAACGCGCTGACCGCGTTCGTAGTGGGCGGAGCGATATGCGCATTCGGGCAGATACTTCTCGAAACGTATATGGCATTTGGTATAGACAAGGAATCGGCGTCGATGTGGACATCGGTAACGCTCATCGTGCTGAGCTCGATAGCTACCGGAATGGGCTGGTATCAGCGGCTCGCCCGACACGCCGGAGCAGGGACGCTCGTGCCGATAACGGGCTTCTCGAACGCGATAACGTCCTCAGCGATAGAAGCGCGCTCGGAGGGATATATCCTCGGCGTAGGGACGAAGATATTCACGATAGCGGGACCGGTGATACTCTACGGCTGCGCAGCGTCATTCGTCTACGGAGTGATATACTACGTGTACACGCTTTTTGCGGCATAGAAGAATAGACAGCGGAGGATACGATGTCCTGCGCACAGAAACAAAAATCCCCCGATACTTGTCCGTATCGGGGGATAATTATATTTGTATTTGCTGATGCGCGGAACGAGCTCCCGTCACATCAGTCAGTCAGCACAGAGCTGCCGCAGTGGCGCTCAAATTAGTCCTGACCGTAGAGTGTTGTAAGACGTGTAAGGTAATCGTAACGATCCTTAGCGTTAGCAACAGCAGCATCGAAGAGCTTCTCTGCTCTCTCAGGGTTAGAGCGAGCGAGTGAGTTGTAACGAACCTCACCCATGAGGAAGTTCTTGTACTCTTCAACATTAGGAGCCTTAGAATCGAGAGTGAACGGATTCTTGCCCTCAGCCTTGAGAGTAGGATTGTATCTGTAGAGGTGCCAGTAACCAGCCTGAACAGCCTTCTTCTCCTCAGCCTGAGCAGTAGCCATACCAGTCTTGATACCGTGGTTGATACAAGGAGCGTAGCAGATAACGATAGAAGGACCGTCATAAGCCTCAGCCTCTGTGAATGCCTTGATACACTGGTTCATGTCAGCGCCCATAGCAACGTGAGCAACGTAAACGTAGCCGTAGCTCATTGCGATACCAGCGAGGTCCTTCTTCTTAACGACCTTACCAGCAGCAGCGAACTGAGCGATAGCACCTGTTGGTGTAGACTTGGAAGCCTGTCCACCTGTATTTGAGTAAACCTCAGTATCGAATACGAGGATGTTGATGTTCTTGCCCTGAGCAATAACGTGGTCAAGACCGCCGAAACCGATATCGTAAGCCCAACCGTCACCACCGAAGATCCACTGTGACTTCTTGCTGAGGTAATCCTTTTCAGCGAGGATAGCCTTAGCATCGTCGCATCCGCAAGCTTCGAGAGCAGCAACGAGCTTATCTGTAGCTTCTGCATTCTTAGCACCGTCGTTGTAAGTATCGAGGTACTCAGCGATAGCAGCCTTAACATCTTCCTTCTCAGCCTTCTCCTTGAGAGCGAGAACCTTATCAGTAACTCTCTTTCTGAGTGTTTCCTGAGCGAGGTACATACCGTAACCGAACTCAGCGTTATCCTCGAAGAGTGAGTTGCTCCAAGCAGGACCTCTGCCCTTCTTGTTAACTGTGTAAGGTGTAGAAGGAGCTGAACCACCCCAGATTGAAGAACAACCTGTAGCGTTAGCGATCATCATTCTGTCGCCGAAGAGCTGAGTAACGAGCTTAGCGTAAGGAGTTTCACCACAACCAGCACAAGCACCTGAGAATTCGAGGAGTGGCTGTCTGAACTGTGAGCCCTTAACTGTCTCAGCCTTGAACTTAGCAGCAACTTCTGGCTTTTCGTCGATAGTTCTGCCGTAGTTGAATACTTCCTGCTGATCCATCTGTGAAGCGATAGGCTCCATAGTAAGAGCGGACTCCTTAGCAGGACATACGTTAGCACAAACGCCGCATCCTGTACAATCGAGAGTAGAAACAGTCATAACGAACTTAAGATCGCCGAGAGCTGGCTTGAAGTCAGCAGACTTTGTCTGAGCAGGAGCCTTAGCGAGTTCATCAGCTGTCATAGCAACAGGTCTGATTACAGCGTGTGGACATACGTAAGCACACTGGTTACACTGGATACACTTTGAAGCATCCCATGAAGGAACCTTAACAGCGATACCACGCTTCTCGAAAGCAGCAGAACCCTGTGGGAAAGTACCGTCAGCTCTGTCTACGAAAGTAGAAACTGGGAGAGTATCACCCTTCTGAGCGTTACATGGGATCTGGATGTTGTTTACGAAGTCCTGAAGAACCTTGTCATCGCAAGTTACAGGAGGCATACCCATCTGAGTATCAGCACAATCCTTCCATGAATCAGGAACTTCAACCTTAACGATGTTCTGGTGACCAGCATCGATAGCGTTCCAGTTCTTTTCAACTACGTCCTGACCCTTCTTGCTGTAAGAAGCTTCAGCAGCAGCCTTCATGTACTTGAGAGCGTCCTCGAAAGGAATGATGTTAGCGAGCTTGAAGAAAGCAGACTGGAGGATAGTATTGATACGTGTACCCATACCTGTCTCTTCACCGAGCTTAACGCCGTTGATTATATAGAAGTTGATGTTATTCTGAGCGATATATCTCTTAACCTGTCCTGGGAGGTTAGCATCGAGTTCTTCTGGGCTCCAGATTGTGTTGAGGAGGAAAGTTCCGCCTGGCTTGATATCTGAAACCATATCGTACTTATCGATGTAGCTCTGGTTGTGACAAGCAACGAAATCAGCCTTGTTGATGAGGTAAGTAGACTTTATAGGAGTCTTACCGAAACGGAGGTGAGAGATTGTAACACCGCCGGACTTCTTTGAGTCATAAGCAAAGTAAGCCTGAGCATAGAGATCAGTGTGGTCACCGATGATCTTGATAGAGTTCTTGTTAGCACCTACAGTACCGTCTGAACCAAGACCCCAGAACTTACAAGCAGTTGTACCAGCAGGAGCTGAATCAGGGTTCTCTTCGAGTGGGAGAGAGAGGTTAGTAACATCATCGTTGATACCGATTGTGAATCTTGGCTTCTCTGTGTTCTTGAATACAGCAACGATCTGAGCCGGAACAGTATCTTTGGAACCGAGACCGTATCTACCTGTGAATATAGGAACATCGTTGAACTTTGTGCCCTTGAGAGCAGCAACAACGTCGAGGTAGAGAGGCTCACCGAGGGAACCTGGCTCCTTAGTTCTGTCGAGAACAGAGATTCTCTTAACAGAATCAGGGATAACTTCAACGAGCTTGGAAGCAACGAAAGGTCTGTAGAGACGAACCTTAACGAGACCGTACTTACCGCCGTTAGCGTTGAGGTAATCGATAGTCTCTTCGATAGTCTCGTTTACAGAACCCATAGCAATGATGATGTGCTCAGCGTCAGCAGCACCGTAGTAGTTGAAGAGCTTGTAATCTGTACCGATGAGATCGTTTATCTTGTTCATGTAATCTTCAACGATAGCCGGAAGAGCATCATAGTACTTGTTGCAAGCTTCACGAGCCTGGAAGAATACGTCTGGGTTCTCAGCAGAACCACGGAGAACAGGTCTTTCCGGGTGGAGAGCACCGTCTCTGAAAGCCTGAGCAGCGTCCTTATCGAGGAGGCTGTAGAGAGTCTCATCGTCCCATGTTTCGATCTTCTGGATCTCGTGGGAAGTACGGAAACCGTCGAAGAAGTGGAGGAAAGGAACTCTGCCCTTGATTGTAGAAAGGTGAGCAACAGCACCGAGATCCATTACTTCCTGAGCACTGCCTGAGCAGAGCATAGCGTAACCTGTCTGACGGCAAGCGTAGATATCTGAATGGTCACCGAAAATGTTAAGAGCGTGGGAAGAAACGCATCTTGCAGAAACGTGGATAACGTTTGGAAGAAGCTCACCAGCGATCTTGTACATATTTGGGATCATAAGGAGAAGACCCTGTGAAGCAGTATATGTAGTAGTAAGAGCACCTGCAGCGAGTGAACCGTGAACAGTTCCAGCAGCACCGGCTTCGGACTGCATCTCAGCAACTGTAACAGGCTGACCGAAAAGGTTTTTCTTGTCTTTAGCAGACCAGCTGTCTGTAACCTCAGCCATAACTGAGGAAGGTGTGATTGGGTAAATAGCAGCTACATCAGTAAATGGATATGATACCCAAGCAGCAGCATTGTTACCGTCCATGGTTTTCATTTTTCTTTTGATTGCCATAGGAATTTACCTCCTGAAATAGTAAAAATTAACGGGTTATAGGGGTGGAAAGCGACATTTCGTTAACCACGTATAACTACTGTAAATCATTATATCACAAAAATAAAAATTTGTAAACACCTTTTTTCGTTTGAAGATGAAATTTATTTATTGAATTCAACTTTATATTTTTTACAAAATTACTATAAATTCAGTTTGCTGATACTAACAATGATAAAATAAATTTATTAAGTCGATAATGATTAAGATATGATTTAATTATTTGTATATATTAAAAAAATATATCATCATCAAATTGTGCAAAATGCCAGAAATTCTTTTCTGCTTTAAAAAAATAGGAGTTTTTGCTTGACTGAAACAGCAAAATAAGCTATAATAACTATAGTGTTAAATAATCTTTAATTATTAACACTCGTTTTGTTGTCTCCTTTCTTTTGTTCTACACATATTTATTTTATTTATCTATGTCTAAGCAGGGTCAAAAGCCCTGCTTATTTTTTTTGTGCTTACGTCTACATTATTATAATGTAGTATATAATACCGTATATCACCGATGCTGTACAGCCGTAAAGTATGACCGGACCGGCTATGGTGAATATTTTTGTGCCTACACCGAGGATAGCTCCCTCCGACTTTGCTTCTATTGCTGAAGAGCTTATAGCGTTAGAGAAGCCTGTTATCGGTACGAGAGTACCTGCACCGGCGTGTTTTGCTAATTTTTCATACCAGCCAAGACCTGTCAATACAGAGCTGATAGATATTAGTATAATAGAAGTCCACATAGCAGCGGCTGCTGTATCCGAAACGTAGGACTCCATGACTGTGCGTATTATCTCACCGGCAACGCAGATAAGTCCGCCGACGCAGAAAGCTGTCGCAACATTTACACGGCTGTTTGTTTTTGGAGAAGCTTTTTTGCTCATTTGATCGTATAATTCAGGCGTGATATTCATAACTGAGCCTCCTTTTGCGGATATTGTGTGCAGGAAGCTGTGATTTATACATATATAAATTAAGAATCCGGAAAATTCATAATGAATCTTCCGGACTTTTCTACATATAATTATTGCATGGTAACGACAAAGCAGATGCTGCTGCCTTCGACGTTTTCCACTTGTACTTTGAACTTGTGTTTATCGATTATAGACTTTGCAATAGCAAGTCCGAGACCATAACCGCCGGTAGCACGGTTTCTTGACTCATCGCTGCGGAAGAATCTCTCGAAAATTTTGTCCTTATCCTCTTCCTTTACTCCTTGACCCGTATTGTATACAGAGAGTATCTTTTTATCGCCGTCCTGAACGAGGCTAACTCTGACAAGACCGCCGTCCTTGGAGTATTTAAGGGCATTGTCGATAAATATAGCAGCCATTTGCTTGATATGTTTTTCGCTTCCGTTTATCTTTATACCGTCGTCTACTTGGACGATGAACTGTTTGTTGCTCTCGAAAGCCTGACACTCAAATGGAAGAGCGGTATTGACTATGGCTTTGCTGAGGTCAAAATCGGTGCGGACGAAATCGTTGGATGTATTATTTTCAAGTCTTGTGAGGTTGAGCAGGTCGTTTACGAGAATATTCATTCTCTCGGTCTGTGACTTGATGTATGTCAGCCACTTATTTTCGCCTATCTCACCGGCAAGAACGTCCGCATTTGCGGATATGACGGTAACCGGAGTCTTTAGTTCGTGACTTGCATCAGAAACGAACTGCTTCTGCTTTTCAAAGGCTATTTTCAGAGGTTTCATTACAAGTCCGCTGAGATAGAATGAAACAACTGAAAGCAGGATGAAAGCGATAGAACCGATCATTATGGTAGTTCTTGTCAGCTTGTGGAGCATATCCATTTCGGCAGTTTTGTCTGTAAAAACGAACATAGTGCCGTTGTCTTTATCCTGCTGATAGAACTGAAAATTATTCAGCATTCCCGTACTTTCGCCGGAATCGAGTATTTTAGTGATATATTTCTGGGCGTTCTCATCGGTGAGATCGTCGTTGTTCTGTTTTGAGACATAGTTGCCGGATTCATCAGCCATTACGATGAAGAATTCCGTAGGTCCGAGTGATTTCGGGACCGGTTCTCCGACTCTTCGGTTTTGAAATTTTTTCTTGGGGAGCGTTGCGGATGCAGGTCTTGAAGTTGTTACAGCCGTTGTTGTAACGTCCGAAACGTTACCGAGCGGCATGATATATCCTGTATCATCTGTCATGCTGACGTTTGCGATTTTGCGTTCGTCGTCATCGTCATCGCCGTCATCTTTTTCGATATTATCCGGCGGAGTTTCGTCTTTAGGTTTATATCCCCAGTAATATGGATATGGAGGGTAGTAGCCTCCCCAGTAGCCGAAACCGGGGTCAGGACATGGACCAAATCCATACCAGCCGCCGTTGGGGTTCTGCCAGCCTTGCTGACCGTTGTTTTTGCTGTCATTGTTGTTTTTTTTGTCATCATCATCGTCATCGTTGTCGTCATCCCTATCTTTATGAGGGTGAGGATCTTCGTGAACAGGCGGATCAGGCACTTTAGGAGTTGGCTTTGTAACTGCCGGCGGCTTTGGAGCTGTAGTTTGTACAGCAGTAGTCTTTACAGGCTGAACAGGAGTAACGGCTCTGTGAGTTACGACCGGCGGAACTGTAGGTTCAGTTTCGATTATGACTACAGGAGCTTCAGTCTGTTCTGCTTCGGTATAAAATTCTGTTGGCGGGATAGTTGCTTCGGTGACTGCTTCGGTAGGTTCTGTAGTTTCAACAGTGGTTGTTGATACAGAGGTGACTGTGAGAGTCGTTGTTGAAGCAAGTGAAGTAGTTATATCGGGAACAGTAGGAATATCCGGAACGAAAGGCGGTACTTCACCGTGATCGTTTCGAGGGTCTTTCGGCGGTTCACTTTCATTGCCCGGCGGAGTATAATAAAACTCCATAGCTGTATCGTCATATTCAACGCTTGCGGCTATCTGTTTCAGTGCAGACCTTGACTGGTTTTCCATAACGAACTTCATTATCAGATTTATAGAGCCGAGAACGGCGATAAATACAGCAAGCAGAATACCGGCGATGATAGCAAAAAGCTTCAGCTGAGCTTTTCTGAACATTCCGGAGGCACCTCCTTATTCAAGGGAATATCCCATGCCTCTGGCAGTTTTGATCTGCACAGGAGCGGATAGTGAAGCCAGTTTTTTTCTGAGGAACGATATGTATACTTCTATGTTATTGTACTCGACATCGCTCTCATATCCCCATATTTTTTCGATTATCCTTTCTTTCGGGAGTATCTGGTGCGGGTTGGAGATAAGAAGCTCCATTATCTGGTATTCTTTAAGACTAAGTTTTACATCGCTTCCATTCCATATAACAGTGCAGGTGCTTTTGTTGAGTTCAAGGCCGTTGTAATCGAGCTTGTTTTCGTCGACGAGTTCGCCTTTTCTTCTGGTCAGAGCTCTTATTCTTGCGAGGAGTTCGCCGGTAATGAAAGGCTTAGTCAGATAATCGTCAGCACCGGTATCAAGACCGTTTATTTTGTCTTCGATCTCGCTTTTTGCTGTAAGCAGAAGCACGGGAGTTGATATTTTTTCGTGCCTGAGTTTGCTCAGCACTTCGATACCGTTCATGCCGGGCAGCATTATATCGAGTATTATGCAGTCATAGACTCCGGTCAGAGCGTTATCATATCCGTCGATGCCGTTATAGCAGGTATCGACATTGTATCTGTTTCTTTTAAGGATCTCGGTAAGAGCGTCCGCAAGCTGGATCTCATCTTCCACAACAAGTAATCTCATAACATTACCCCTTTCGGTATAATATCTATAATTATCCATCTTACATCTATTATACCATAAAAACTTGAAATAAACTTAAAATACAATATAGTTCAATAAATTGATAAGTAAAATTTTCTTGCGTGTTTTTGTGCATTTCAACAGTTTTGTTTTATTATCACCAACAAATATTGACTAAGTTTTGAATATGTGTTAAAATTAACAGGAACAGATAATTACAGGGTATAAGGATATCCCAAAAAGGATGGATACCTCATACGTCAGGGGGAGGGACGAGTAGTCATGCTGTCGCCGTCAGAACGTAAAAAAAATAATTTTGGCAGATCGCTTCTGCCTTCATTTTCGTCTGAAATGAAGAAATACGAAGAGATCTATCAGCTATATATCAACGAAGGCTATATCAAGGAGCTTTGTGAGATATATGCTGATACTTTTATCAATGACAATAAAAAGCCTATACCGGAAGATATAATCCAAGTGGCTAAGCTATATGACAGGATACACGACAGTAAAAGTGCTGCGTTTTACCTGGATATGCTTTCTGATAAGAAGTTGAGCGGAGATGATCGGTATTATTACTGCATAGAAATGCTCAAGATAAAAAGTAAACTTGGACATTGGCGTGATGCCGATGACTTCAGAACCGAAAATATCAATTTCATTCAGAATTATTCTCAAAAGAAAACTCTCCAGCAGCAGGCTGATATGTATATGGCTCTTGCTCTTGTGGATTGTGCCGCAAAACGCTATAATGATGCTTTTAAGCTCATGAAATTCGGGTATAAGCCTCAGGGCAAAAATGACACAAAGCTTCTTGAAATAATGATAACGGGTGTTTACCTGCTGCAACAAAGCGGCGATCAGGAAGGACTTGAAGCAGCGGTCGCAAGTGCTCAGGCTTGTCTGAAGCTGTTCAGCGAATTTGAGTTCAGTTGGAGCCGTGCGTATTATCAGAAATGTATAGACGAAGCGGCTGAGGGTATTATATGAATTTTCGCAGGAGTTGAGATGCTCCTGCTTTTTGTTTTATAAAATAATTATATGTCTTGCAGCTTTATTTTTCCAAAAAAAATCACGAAACAAGTTTTTTAACTCTTTTAATCATGGACGCTTTTGTAGTTCAACAATGTAATTTGTTAAAGTGTTAATTTTTACACACTCCTTTTACAAGACAATTGTTTGACCAATATTTTACCGATATAACGCTGTTACTCAGCTTTCTATAAAAATCAGATGCACAAATGTATAATTATGAACAAAATATATGTCTCGCCGGTATATAAGTTATAATATATTGTTTGTTAACATCTTATTTACAAAAATAAATTAGCCTAAAATTGCAATTTAGTACCAAATTTAGGCAATATTTTCAATTGATTATCTCCCTTCTTTGTTTTATAATACAATTGTTGGATGCGAAATTCATCGATATATCGGGATTCGCTCCACAGCATAATTACATTCAGATACATTTTATGTGTCCTGTAAGAATCGGCAAATATGATACTGTTTTAGCTTATCCGGTCTAAACTCCGCCGGATTGATCGTACTAATTAATCACACCAGACTAACGTACATAGAAGCTGTTATTAAACATTAATGCCTATAATATGTTTAATCGCCTAAAACAGCTTTCGTCCATCTAAACGTTGAGCTAATCGTGCTACACTGGCAAAAAGATCATACGGCACTTCGGAATATGTGCCACGCCGAATGTTGTGAATACGTATAGAGGGTGCGTAGTCACAAACGGAATAACGACCTTGATCGGCTTTTGAGAGGGTGTCGATAGGGGTCGTTATTTTTCTGCAATCTCCAAAACTTTTTCTATACCTGAAAAGGACGTCTGATTCAGACGTCCTTTTCGTATTATATTGCACATTTGATTTTATTGCTTTTTGAGCTTTCTGAGAGTGTATCCCTCGTTGACCTTCATGACTCCACGGTCTATAGCGAGTGCGTAGTCGGGAACATCACGGGTAACGGTAGTGCCTGCGGCAGTATATACCGCTTTCCCAAGCTTGACCGGAGCAATAAGGTTCGTATTACATCCGATAAAGCAGTTGTCTCCGATAACACAGCGGCTCTTTGAGATGCCGTCGTAGTTTACGGTAACAGTTCCACATCCGATATTGACCTTCTTGCCGATGTCGCTGTCGCCGATGTAAGCGAGGTGGGCAATGGCAGTCTTTTCGCCGATAGTGGAGTTCTTGATCTCGACAAAGTCACCGATATGTACTCCGCTCTTGATGTGGCTGTCCGGACGGATGTGAACGTATGGACCAACTGTAACTCCGCTGTCTATAGTGGAGCTATAAGCCTGTGATGCGTTAAATACAACGTTATCGCCTATAGTGCAGTCGTCTGCGAGTGCGTTAGGACCGATGATGCATCCGCTGCCGATCTTAGTGCCGTTTCTGAGGATAGTGCTCGGCTGGATCTGAGTACCTACACCTATTTCGACGCTGCGTTCTATGATAACTCCGTCTGTACATATGAATTCTACACCATTTGCGAGGTGTTTGTCTATAACTGCCATGCGGGCAATATTGTTTAATTCAAGGAGGTCTTTTCTGTCGTTAGCTCCGAGGATTATCTCAGGATTTTCGGACTTATATGCACCTGCGTTCTTGCCCTCAGCGAGTGCGATCGAGATAGTGTCGGTAAGGTAGTATTCGTTCTGGACATTGTTGTTGGTGAGCTTACCGAGAAGTCCGATAAGATCGGCTGTTCTGAACCAGTAAGCTCCGGAGTTTACTTCCTTTATCTGGAGCTGTTCCTCGTTAGCATCTTTCTGCTCAACGATACCGCTTATGCCCTTGTCGGTGCGGATTATGCGTCCGTAGCCCTTGGGTTCATCGAGCTCGGCGGTTATAACGGTTACAGCGTTTTTCTGCTGTTTATGTATTACCAAAGCTTCCTCGATAGTTTTTGCGTCGATAAATGGAGCATCTCCGCAAAGAACGAGAGTATTGTCGGAGTCATCTTCTTTGAGGAATGGCACAGCCTGCATAACTGCGTGACCTGTTCCGAGACGTTCAGCCTGTAATGCAGTCTTGTATCTGCCATTCAGATACTCGTCTATCATCTCGCCTTTAAATCCTTTTATGACGCATATATCTGACACTCCTGCATCCTCACAGGCAGATATTACCCATTCAAGCATTGGTTCTCCGAGAACTTTAAACAAAGGCTTCGGGATGTCGGCTTTCATACGTTTGCCTTGTCCGCCAGCCAGAATAATTGCTTTATTCATTTTCTATTCCTCCTGATATGTTATTCCGTAAGCTCTTTAATGCTTACCGGTATTATTTTCCAGCCTTCATTTTCTATATTCACTACAATAAGCGATGTACCGCTGGATTTTATTACTTTACCAGCACGGGATGTTTCATCTGCCATGAAAGAGTAGCCTGCGGTCACATTGTATTCAGTATCGGTGAGTCCGTACTGCTTAGCGTAGTAATTCAGGTAGCTTTTTGCAAGCTCGATCTCGTTTTCTTTGAGCTTTACACAGAACTTTATCTCAACACTGGTAAGAGTGGAAGTTTCACCGTCGACTACACTCTCGACGAAACTGTCATATTCTCCGCATTTTTTCATAGCTTCGAGCATCTTTGGCGGATACATAGCATTCGCCATAGTTTCGGCATCATCTTCATAAACTGCTTCTGAAAAAATCTTTACGACTTTTCTGGCGTCTTCATCCATTTCATCGGTGTTGTGAAGACTTTTTTTACGTTCCTCGTTCATTTTATCCGTAGTGGCTTTCATCCTTGCTTTCTGCTCGTCGGAAAGCTCTGGAACGACCGTCTTTTTGCTGTTTGCTGAAGAACTGCTGTCCTTGCTGCCGCAGGAAACGGCTGAGCAAGCTAATAAGCTGCACATTAAAATGCACATTATCGTTTTTTTCATATAATAGTAAATATCTCCTTGCTAAGTCAAATTATTTCTAATAGTATTATAATGAGTACTACTAATTATTTTTACATACTTTAACAATAAATGCAAGTGTTTTTTTCTGAATTTATATTTACGTGCACTTTTTTGTATAAAGTGCAACAAAATCAACGCTTAATTTTTCAACAATTTTATATGGCAATTTCTGCCGGAATGTGGTATAATAAATATAACTGGAATGCGGACAAACTTTGTCCGCATTCGGTAATGTTTAAAACTGGAGGTATATACCAATGGCAAACAAATATTGCTACCTTTTCTCTGAAGGTAATGCTAACATGAGAGAGCTTCTCGGCGGTAAGGGTGCTAACCTGGCTGAGATGACTAACATCGGTCTCCCTGTTCCTCAGGGCTTCACAATCACAACAGAAGCTTGTACTCAGTACTATGAGGATGGCGGTATCTCTGATGAGATCCAGGCTGAGATCAACGAGTACATCACAAAAATGGAAGGAATCACCGGCAAGAAGTTCGGCGACAAGGAGAATCCACTCCTCGTTTCTGTTCGTTCAGGTGCAAGAGCTTCAATGCCTGGTATGATGGATACAATCCTTAACCTCGGTCTCAATGAGACTGTTGTTAACACAATTGCTGAAAAGTCAAATAATCCAAGATGGGCTTGGGACTGCTACAGAAGATTCATCCAGATGTATTCTGACGTAGTTATGGAAGTTGGTAAGAAGTACTTTGAAGAGCTTATCGACGAAATGAAG
>JAFYGE010000035.1 GCA_017543335.1 Ruminococcus sp. | reverse complement strand
TGTACTGAATCTGCTTGGATATTTTCCGTCATCTTGCACAGAAATCCCTTGACATACGTCAGTATGCCTGCGGAATTTCTATACAATCTGACGAAAAATCTCACGGTGCATCTTCAGCACAATCTTTGTGCGGTATTGCCTACAAGGTATGCTTTGTGTGATATTGAAATAAGGAGGTAATCACAATGACTAATTTACCCAAAATCGCCCTCGGTGCATGGGCTTGGGGCAATGACGGAACTTTCGGAGGAAACCTTACAGCAGAGACACTTCGTCCTATCTTCGACAAAGCTATGGAGAATGGTCTGAATCTTTGGGATACCGCTTATGCCTATGGTATGGGAACTTCTGAAAAGGTGCTGGCTGAGTTCATAAAAGAGCTTCCAAGAGAAAGCTGCATCATCTCAGATAAGTTCACTCCTCAGTGTGCTGACAGTTCCTCTCCTACAGCTATGAAGGATATGATTGGGATGCAGCTGAGTCTTATGGGACTTGATAAATTTGATATTTATTGGATACACAATGTATGGGACGCTCCAAAGTGGACGGAAGAACTGGCTAAGTACTTCGAGGGCAGAGATGATGTGCCGATGATAGGTGTTTCAAATCACGATCTTTCAGAGATCAAACAGGCTGCGGAAATACTCAAAGCTCACGGTCTGAAGCTGTCGGCAGTTCAGAATCATTACAGTCTTATTAACCGTTCTTCGGAAGAGTCCGGAATCCTTGATTACTGCAAGGAAAATGATATTACATTCTTCTCCTATATGGTTCTTGAGCAGGGAGCTCTTTCCGGCAAGTATGATACTGCTCACCCGATGCCCGCAGGTTCAGCAAGAGCTGACAGCTATAATCCTATCCTTGACAAACTGGAAATAATGAATAAGGCTCTTGGCAAGATAGCCGATAAATATAGTGTCGGTATCGCACAGGTACCTGTTGCTTGGGCAATTGCAAAGGGAACTCTGCCGATTATCGGAGTAACTAAAGTCAGTCATGTTGAGGACGCTGTAAAGGCTGCAAACATTTCGCTGACTTCCGAGGAAGTTGCTGAGCTTGAAAGTGTTGCAGACGGTCTTGGACTTAATGTGATACGTTTCTGGGAAAAAGAAATGAAATAAGCAGGTGATAATTATGAAAAAAATGGTATTTTCTGTGATAGCTGCAATGTGTGTGTTCGGTTTCACAGCTTGTGGAAGTGACAATAGCAGCAGTTCTGCTCCGTCAGAAACAACTGCTCAGACTGAAGCTGCTCAACAGGAAACTTTGACTGAAAAGACTGATGAGATGACAGAAGCTGAACAGTCAGATGAAGAAAAAACTGAACCGAAAAAGAACGAAGAGCAGTCTCAAAATACGAATGTGAATGAAAGCAAGACAGCTGATACAGTAGTCGTTTATTTTTCCGCAACAGGCACAACAAAAGAAGTTGCGGAGCGTATTGCAAATGTTACCGATGCTGATATTTTTGAGATAACTCCTGCTGAGCCTTACGACGATGCAGACCTTGACTGGCATGACGATAACAGCCGTACTACTATCGAAATGAATGATCCGGACTGCCGTCCCGAAATAGCGAACGATACAGTTCAGCTGGAGGACTATTCCACAGTTTATATCGGCTATCCGATATGGTGGGGAGATGCTCCGAGAATTATGAGTACATTTGTTGAGTCCCATAGTTTTGAAGGGATGACTGTTATCCCGTTCTGCACTTCCGGAAGCAGTCCTATCGGCAAAAGCGGTGAAAATCTTGCTTCGCAGGCAAATGGCGGAAACTGGCTCGAAGGCGAAAGACTTGACGCAAGTATCTCAGAAAGTGAGATACAGGATTGGATCAGTGAAATGAACTGATATGGAAAGCTGTCGTGTTGATTATTAAGTGCTCTATGGTGCAGCATTTTTATGTTCTGAATAGAGCTGAAATGAGGTGCAGTATGAAAATAGTTATACTTATGGCAAGTCCGAATATAAATGGCTCGACAAGTATTCTTGCTGATAATTTCAAAAATGGTGCTGAGGAAAATGGTCACACCGTGGAAATTATCAACGTCTGTAAGCTGAATGTGAATCCATGTACGGGCTGTGTTGCCTGCGGTTACGAGGGAGACTGTGTTCAGCGTGATGATAATGAACTTATCCGCAAAGCATTACTCTCTTGTGACATGGTAGTATTTGCAACTCCGCTTTATTACTATGGGATGTCTGCACAGCTAAAAGTAGTTGTTGACCGCTTTTGTGCCTACAACAGCAGTCTCAACCGCAGGCATCTGAAGTCGGCACTTCTGACTGTTGCGTGGAATGCTGATGACTGGACATTTGAAGCTTTGCAGGCTCACTATAAAACACTGGTACGCTACATAAATTTTGAGGATAAAGGCATGGTGTTGGGCTATGGGTGCGGAAGTCCGTCGATGACAAGAGCAAGCGGATACCCTGAAAAAGCATATAAATTAGGAAGATCACTATAATGGAGGTAATATTATGAAAAAGAAATTAGTAGCATATTTTTCTGCAAGCGGCAAAACTGCAAGACTTGCAAATGATCTGGCAAAAGCAGCTGGTGCAGACCTTTACGAGATATGCCCTGCTGTACCTTACACAAGTGCAGACCTCAACTGGCAAAACAAGCAGTCACGCAGCAGCATTGAGATGAGTGACCACAGCTCACGTCCTGCACTTGCAGATACAAATGCTGATATTGCTGCGTATGACACGATATATATTGGTTTCCCGGTATGGTGGTACATTGCACCTACTATCATCAATACATTCCTTGAAAGCTATGACTTTTCAGGAAAGAAGATCATTCTTTTTGCGACGTCAGGCGGAAGCGGTTTCGGAAAAGCTGTTCAAAATTTACAGCCCAGTGCTCCGAACGCTGAGATAATTGAGGGAAAAGTGAATCCGTCAGCTAAGGATATAGAAGCACTTTCTGCAATTAATTAAGTCTACGCATGACTTTTGCAGCCGTATTTGATTAATCGCACCATTCAGCCTGAAATTTTCAATTAATCAATTATATAAAAGGACAGATATTTCATGCATATGTATCTGTCCTTTTTATTTTGAAAAACAATGTAAGATAACTGTTGATTTAAAGTGATTTTTATGGTAGAATATATTTTGTATGAAAGTAAACAGGAAGGTGAACGCCATGAAGATAATAGATATACTCAACAGAAAGAATATGTCTCTTTCATTTGAGGTTTTTCCGCCGAAAAAGGAAGCCGGATTTGAGGGAGTTAAAGAGACTACCGAGCATATAGCTGCAAATAAACCTGCATATATGAGCGTTACTTACGGAGCAGGCGGCGGTACGAGCCGTTTTACACTCGATATAGCTAAGAATATCGAGGAACGCTATGGAGTTCCTACTTTAGCTCACCTCACTTGTGTATCATCAAATCGTGATACTGTCAAAGCTAAAATAAAAGAGATACATGACCTTGGACTACAGAATATAATGGCTCTCAGAGGTGACCTTACTCCGGAGCTTGAGGCTACTGACAGAACTCAGTGGGATTATCGGTATGCTGTTGAACTTATCAGGGATATAAAAGAGAGTGGGTACGACTTTTGTATCGGAGCTGCCTGCTATCCTGAGGTGCATCCTGAAAGTCCAAATCAGCGTGAGGACATACTTCACTTGAAGGAAAAAGTTGACGCAGGTGCAGAATTTCTTGTAACACAGATGGTTTTTGACAATAATCTTTTCTATAATTTTTTGTACAAAATTCGTGAAGCAGGTATAACCGTTCCTGTAATACCCGGAATAATGCCGATCACCAACGCAAATCAGGTAGAACGTGCTATAAAGCTTTCAGGCTCTTTCATGCCTCAGCGTTTCAAAGCAATAGTTGACTATTTCGGACAGGACCCGGATGCAATGAAACAAGCCGGTATTGCATATGCTACTGACCAGATAATCGACCTTTATGCAAACGGAGTTACAAATGTTCATGTGTACTCTATGAACAAACCTGACGTTGCTCAGGCAATAATGGATAATCTTTCTGATATACTCTGGAAGGACTTTTTATGAGCGGATTCGTAAGCAAGATAGCTGATGATATAGAAAATGACGGTGCTGCGGTCACACAGTATCTGGAATATGAGCCTCCGGAAGTCAATATGACCGAATTACTGCGATATTCAGGGTTCCCACTCATTCGTGCAAAAGCTATTGCAGACGGAACTGATGATGCTCCGGATGTATTGGAGACTGCCGAAAAAGCCGCAAAACTTGTAGAAGGGAAACTAAGTTTTAAAGTCGGATATAAGATAGTCACGGTAAAGCGTGATGAAGAAGGATTTCTTATACTTCCGTTTCAGCAGCACTCTGAAAAGCTCAAAATGAATATGAAAGACTGCGGAAAGGCTGTTCTATTTGCGGCAACTATAGGTTCCGGAATTGATATGTTCATAAGAAGATATGAGAGAACAGATACTAAAATGGCTCTTTATATGCAGGCTTGCGGTGCAGAGCGTGCGGAAGCATTATGCAACAAGTTCAATTCTGATGTGAAGGAAGCGGCAAGACTTTCGGGGTATAAAGCTCATCCGAGATACTCTCCGGGATTTGGTGACCTTCCGATAACGGTGCAGAAGGAATTTCTGAGCCTTCTTGACGCAGGCAGACGAATGGGGATAACTCTTGGAGAGTCATTTCTTATGGCACCCTCTAAATCAGTCACCGCTATAATCGGACTTGAACGATTATGATATATTTCAGGCAATACATACACTAATTGTACGGTGATGCCTTTATTGACAGGAGATAAAAATGGATATTCGTGAATACATGAAAGATCATTTTGTTATATTGGACGGAGGTATGGGCACTCTGCTTCAGGAAGCAGGACTTCAGCCCGGCGAGCTCCCTGAAAGATGGAATGTAACTCATCCGGAAGAGATAGTCCGTATACAAAAGAATTATTTTGATGCCGGAAGCAACGTTGTACTTTCAAATACTTTTGGTGCGAACGGTCTTAAATTTGATGACGACGAGCTTAAAACTCTTATTACAGCTGCTATAGAAAATGCAAAAAAAGCTCGTGAGGAAAGTATAAGCGACCACGAAAAGTTCATAGCACTTGACATTGGTCCATTAGGAAAGCTGCTGAAACCTTATGGTGACTATGAGTTTGAAGATGCTGTTGCGATGTATGCAAAGACCGTGAGATACGGTGTTGAAGCAGGTGCAGAGCTTATATTCATCGAGACAATGAATGACAGCTACGACACTAAAGCAGCTCTGCTCGCAGCAAAGGAAAATTCAAATCTACCGGTATTTGTATCAAATGCATACGGCAGTGACGGCAAGCTGATGACAGGTGCTTCACCGGCTTCAATGGTCGCAATGCTGGAGGGTATGCACGCTGATGCAATAGGAGCAAACTGCTCATTAGGTCCCGACCAGCTCATAGGTGTTATTGAGGAGTATCTTGAATATTCCTCTGTACCTGTGCTTCTCAAACCAAATGCCGGACTCCCAAGAGCTGAAAACGGAAAGACTGTTTTTGATGTAACTCCGGAAGAATTTGCTGACTCCATAGAAAAACTCATGAAAAAAGGTCTGAGGATAATCGGCGGATGCTGCGGCACTACACCGGGACATATCAAAGCTGTGTGCGATAAGGCAGCTGAAATGGAGCCTGTTCCTGTCACTGAAAAGGAATTTTCACTTATATCGTCATACACTCACGCCGTTGAGTTCGGCAAAGCACCTATACTCATTGGTGAAAGAATAAATCCTACAGGTAAAAAACGCTTTAAACAGGCTTTAAGAGAAAATGATATAGACTATATCTTAGGTGAAGGTCTGAAGCAGCAGGATGCCGGAGTTCAGGTGCTCGACGTTAATGTGGGTCTGCCTGAGATAAATGAGCCGGAAATGCTTGTAAATGTTGTTAAGGAACTTCAGGCTGTATCCGACCTTCCGCTTCAGCTCGACACAACTGATACGGCAGCTATGGAAGCCGGACTTCGTGCCTATAACGGAAAAGCTATGGTCAATTCTGTTAACGGCAAGGATGAAGTAATGGACGCAGTTTTTCCACTTGTTGCTAAATACGGCGGTTTCGTCGTAGCTCTCACACTTGACGAGGACGGTATACCTGCAACAGCTGAGAAAAGAGTTCAGATAGCTGAAAAAATTATAAAACGTGCGGCAGAATTCGGTATTGCTAAAAAAGACCTCATTTTCGACCCTCTTGCTATGACTATTTCAGCTGATACAACAGCAGCTCTCGCAACAATGAAGGCTGTTCACATGATAAGACACGGACTTGAAGTCAATACTTCACTTGGTGTATCAAATGTATCTTTCGGACTTCCGGTAAGAAATATTATTACGTCGACTTTCTTTGCTCTGTGCCTTGAAGAAGGACTTTCAGCAGCGATAATGAATCCATATTCAACTGAAATGATGAACGTCTACTATGCTTTCAAGGCACTGCATGATATGGACGAAAACTGTATGGACTATATCAGCTATACGGAAAAACTTCCTGAAATGGTACCTGCCGGCTCACAGGCTGCAAGCGGAAGTGCTGCCGGAGGAGCTTCTTCTGCATCTCAGCCGGCTCAGAATGAAAGTTCAGTCTCGGAGCTTCAAAATGCAATAGTAAGGGGACTGAAGGAAAAGACCGGCAATCTTACAAAGGAGCTTCTGAAGGAAAATAAACCTATTGAAATTATTCAGAATGAGGTAATCCCTGCACTGAATATAGTTGGTGAGCAGTTTGAAAAAAAGAAAGTCTATCTTCCGCAGCTTCTTATGGCAGCTGATGCCGCAAAAGCAGCATTTGAAGAGGTAAAGCTCATAATGGCTGAGTCTGATGACGGCGGAGCTCCTACAAGAAGTCCGTTTGTAATAGCAACTGTACATGGCGATATTCACGATATAGGAAAGAATATAGTCAAGCTTATACTCGAAAACTATGGATTTGCCGTTTCTGATCTTGGAAAGGACGTCCCTGAGCAAGATATAGTTGATGAGGCTATCAGAGTTCATGCTCCGGTAGTGGGACTGAGTGCTCTTATGACTACAACTGTACCGGCTATGGAGAATACTATAAAACTTCTTCGTGAACAGGCTCCGTGGGTCAAAGTCTGCGTGGGCGGAGCTGTTCTTACTCAGGAATATGCCGACAGTATCGGTGCTGACCGCTATTGCCGTGACGCTATGGAAACTGTTCGTTATGCTGAGGAACTTGAAGCTGCTATGAATTCAGAAAATGGCTGATAGCCATAAATAAATACGCAAAAAAACGTCATAACCGATTGAGTTATGACGTTTTTTGTTATTCAGCATATTTTTCCTCCGGATAATACAATCCCCAGCTTTGTCTGCACTTGTCCATGATTTTCATGACTGCAAGTGTTGAGGAATGTGGAATAATGCTGCTTTCTATGAGTCCATTTGCAAGGCAATTCTGAGCTTCCATTATCTCATATTCATATCCGTTTACTATCGGAGGTATATCCGCACGTTCAATTTCTTTCCGAAGCTGTCATATAAAGTGACTCCGGATGTGCAGTGGAACCATTCGTCGAAAACTATCGAGCCATTTTCGCCGGATATAAGAGCTCTGTTGGAGCCAAGAAGTTCAAATCCTGACTGTAATACAGCAACACCATTGTGATATTTTAAGGTTACACTGTTACTTATATCAACATCACGGGAAATGTTTGCAAAGCTTATTATCTCTTCTGGAGTATCTCCGAAAATATCGGCTGCAAAAGTTATTGGATAAACTCCGAGGTCAAGAAGAGCTCCGCCGCCGCATTCGGGAGCGAAAAGTCTGTCATTTTTATTATATGGAGTAAAAGTGCAGAGGTCTGCTTTAACATAGTGTACTTTCCCGATTTTTCCGCTGCTGAGCCACTCCATAGCTTTGCGGTACACGGGACGGCACTTCATCCACATTGCCTCCATAAAGAAAATGCCTTTGTTACGAGCTGTATTTATCATTTCTTCTGCCTGAGCAGTATTCAGTGCAAGACTTTTTTCGCATAAAACATTCCTGCCGCTGTTTATACAGAGCATTGAATCAGCGTAATGACTTGCCATTGGAGTTGCTATATAAACTATGTCGATATCAGGGTCAGCAGCAAGTTCAGCGTAACTTCCATAGCTTTTTTCAAATCCGTGTTTATTGGCGAAGTCCTCAGCTTTCTGTAAGTTCCTTGAGCCTACTGCGTAAAGCGAGGCATTTTCCACACCTTTAAGTGCCTCTGCAAATGAGTGAGCTATTCTGCCTGTACCAATAATTCCCCAGCGATACTTTTTCATATCTTTGCACCTCCGTGTTTTATGTATTTATAAGGATTTTTAGAAAAAGCTGTGCTCCTACATGATGTAAAAGCACAGCTTTTGCCAGTATTATTACAAAAAGTAATTATCTTATGAATTTAATGAAAGAAAATGCGTTATTAACAACAACTTCTTCAACTACCTCTTTTATAAGAGAAATAACGTTGAGTTCTACATCCTCGTTTTCATTAACATTAAGTGAAGTAACAGCGTCTTCGTAACCCTCAGCCTGAACTTCTATCTCGATATCGCCGTCAACAGCATCGAAAGAATAAGTACCGTCAGCATCTGTAGTAGTAGTTGCAACGATCTCGTCATCCTTGTATACGTTTATAACAGCATTCTCGATAGCTTCGTTAGAGTCATCACATATCTTACCGGAAACAACAGGTGTTTCTTCTGTTACAGCCTCTTCAGCAGGAGCTTCAGATGCAAGAATAGCTGAGCTGCGGAGAGTATTCTTCTTGTTAGCGATCTCTTTTATCTTAGCGTTAACGCATCTTGCGTATGCCTTAGCACCTTCCTCGTTTGGATGAATGGAGTAAGCACTTGCGATGCCGCTCTGATCAAGATCCTGATCCTGCTTTGTGAGGATGATCTTGTTGATCCAAGCGTTGTCGGAGTAAGCCTGATGACCGCCGTCCTTGTCGAACTCAGCCTCTACGTCAACGAAGTAGATATTAAGACCCTGATTCTTGCATTCGTTAACAATGTCCTTGATGCTGTTGTTGAATTTTGTTACGTTCTGATTAACGATAGTAGCTTCCTTCTCACTGATGAGAACGCCCTTTCCTTCCTTATCGAGGAGCTTTGGATAGCCTGCTACTATGATATTAGCCTGAGAACCTGCTGCGGACTGTATACCTGTGTATACGCTCTTGATATTAGCTCTTGTAGTAGCGAACTGAGCCCAGATTGAATCCATCTGCTTTTCGAGCTTGAGCTTATCGTTGCCGAAATGCAGATATGTACTTCCTGTTGCACAGGTTGTGATAATGTCAGCAAATCCGACATCGTTTCCTCCTATAGTAAGTGTTACATAGTCAACATTTCCTGCTGCTTTTTTGATGTAATCGACCTGCTTAGGAAGATAGGATGTAGTTTTGAGTGTCTTGAAGAGAGAAAGTCTCTTATAAGTCTTTTTCTCCTGTGTCTGTTTGCTGAAATGCTTTGTTTCAGCACCGGAAGCAGCTCCAAAGTACCATTTGCACTTTGAAGAGTTTACCTGCTTTGCGTTATAATCTCTCATTTTTCCGCTAACTTCCGGAAATTCGAGCAGACCAGGCCAGCTCTTTGTTGATCTGTGTGCGAGCCAGTCTTCGTCGTAAACTCTCTGTTCCCAAGCCTTGTCCTGTCCATAGAATGCAGGGATGCCTTCACCGGAAGAATAAGAGTCACCAAGGGATACGACCACAAGCGGATCAGCAGCTGTAGTTGCTGCGGATGAACTCATGGGGATCGCTGAAAGTGCCATGAGAGACACCATCGCGGATGATACAAGCTTTTTCATTAGACCTTTCTTCATTGATTGATTACCTCCTCGTAATTAAGATCATTGAGTTTTTTGCTTGTTATTTGATCTACGACCTTTAATATGACCGCAGATTCTTTCGGTACAGTTTCATAGAATTTGTTGCCCATTTCGGTATAGCTTGTAAGTGTATTTGTTTCAGACACAAGCACCTGTGCATCTATGTCAGATTCGAGATTGTATGAAGCTGGATTGGCGATAATAGATTTTCCGACAATAAATACTGTCCATATCGAACCGTCCTCAGAAACAAAATAAGTCTGATACATAGGATGTTTTTCATCGGACTCCGCTGATGCTTCTTTTTCATCCATATAAGTTCCGTTCATATCATAGTCATATGTAAGCGGAAAATCTGAAAAACCTCTTTCAGCCAAGAGTTTGATCGCTTCTTTTTCAGAATAGACCTTACTTGTCTCGGCAGCTGCTTCGACTGAAACTATTTCTTCGGAGTTATCACTGTAATACTCCTCTACTGCTGACTGCATATCTGCTTTGTCGATCGAAAACTTCACGTTAGCTGTAATGTCAATTTTTTTATCTGCGACATTAACAGCTTTAGTAACGGAGAATGTATACACATCAGGTTCGTCAGCTTTAGCGTCTTGTACCGTACAGAAAGAGCCTGCTGCTATCAGGCAGAGCAATATCATCAGGTTCTTTCCTTTGCCTTTCTTTTTGAAAATCACAACAGCTCCGCCGGCTGCGAGAAGTACAGCACCAATTACTGCGGCAACTGCGACTTTGCTGCCGGAGTCCTTATCATCATCACTGTCGTCTTTGTCAGCTTTTATGGAAGTGGTTGAAGTTTCTGTGTTTTCAGCAGAAGTGCTCTTGCTTGTAGTCACAGTAGTTGAACCATTTTTTGTAGTTGAACTTACTGTAGTCACTGCTGTAGTTGTGGTTTCATTAGTCTTTTTATTATCGGAAATCAATACGAGTTCTGAATTTATCGAATCTCCGGACATTACATATGTTGACCTGAGGACAGATTTGCTGTCATCTGAGAGATGATACCCCTCAGGAATAATACTATCTATAGATACGTCGATGATATCGCTGTCGCTGTTATTTTCAAGTCTTACTTCGGCAATAATGTCGTCATTTCCATCATAGACTTTTTTATCAGTTGATACGACAAGCTTTACATCATTCTGAGTTTTTTCTGCTGCATTCGCATAAATTACCGGCACACTTGTACACATAGTTAATGCCAGAATAAAAGGTGCTGTTTTTTTTAACTTCACTTTATTTTTCTCCTTACGAAAAATGTCAAAGAAAACAAAAATGTTATACATTATTCATCAATTAAGCACAATTATACTATATCATAGTTATAAAATATTGTCAAGGAATTTTTGGCTGTTCTAAGATATTTCTATAGAATACATTATAAAGTGGGTTTTATTTTGTGTTTTTTGGGGGAACAATTTAAAGTGAATGTACAGATATAAATTATTTCTATAGGATTTTATAAAGATTTTATCAAGGTAAAATAGTAAACTGAAATTTCTTCGTAAGATATTTAATTTTTGTAGAATTACAATATCTATGTTTGGAGCGTTTCTATTGACACATTATTGTAAATATGATAAAATATTATCGTTGTACAAATTTTATTTATTTGTATGATGATTTGTCTGGTATTGGTGGTTTTATCAGACAAAAATACGGCTTTGCCGAAAAAAAGGAGATTGATAATGAAGCATTCAAAACTCAAACGTTTCATTGCAGGATGTACTGCACTTGCATTTCTTTCCGGAATGCAGCCGTTTACAGCTATTTTGAATTTTAATATTGTAAGTGCGTATGCTGAGGAAGAAGTACAGGAAAGCGGAGAGTACCAAGGTACTGTCGTTACATCTGCGTCAACGCTTTTTGACCTTAATGGCGGAAGCATTGAAAATGAAAACTTCGTAACAATTGATGGAGTATGCAGTCTTGCTGACGAATCTAAGCCGGATTATATTCCGGATCCTGTCGCTCCAGCACGATCCAACCTTGTTTTTGCCGGGTGGGTAAACAGTGAAAACGAGCCGGTTACTGAATTTCAGGCTGACACTAAGTATTTTGCTAACTGGAATTATGGTTCAAGAGAAGAAGAAAATGAATTCTCACATCTGAAATATCAGATCTACTCTTATGAGCATTATTTTGACCTTAAAGGAAGCGGAAATTTCAAAACAACTTATAATAATAACGGATATGAATTACATTATAAGTATAAAGTTGGAGAAAACAGCAGCATTACTTACGGAGATCTTTATTTTGACGGAACAAAAGCTACATATTCCATAGGTAACGGTGTTTACATTACACCCGTATTTTCATTCAGTAACTCAAAAGGTGAGATCTCTGAAAATGAACTTGAGAATACATTCATGAAAATCGAGTATCTCGTTCAGAACAGAGGAGAAAATGAGATAACTGAACTTGGAATTTCAAGTACAGCTGATGTTATGATCGGCGGAAATGATAGTGCTGCAATTTATGGATACAGCATTGATCAGGTTCTTGTAACAAATGAGAACAAGGAACAGTTCTCAACAGTTCCTAATGTTGAGATGCATGATGGCTCTGGAAACATATTCAGTCTTTCTCTTTCTGATGATGGTGATTGTTGGTGGGGATATTACGGTTCCAGAGGAGAAAACGCATATTCAGGTCATCTAAAATCTGTATATGACGGATCATATGACTCAGGAATTGCCTATTCATGGCAGGGAATTTCACTTAACTCCGGCGAAACAGTAGCAAGAAATGCAGTATTTGCAGCCGGAGATATTCATCTTTTCCGTAAGCATTCTTTCAATGAGAACGGTTTCTGCTTTGGCGGAGATGACTGTGATCTTCTTATAGATCATGTAACTGAAGATACATTCTTCTGCCAGCCTGCGATTTATGTTTCTAATAAATATGAAATAAGAAACTTCGGACAGTTAATGTGGTTCACAGAGCAGATTAATAGTGGAAGCATAAATGCAAATGCAAATGTACAGCTCATGCATGATATCAATATGCCTGAGGATGCGAGAATTAACTGGACTCCTATCAAAAATTACTCCGGTGAATTTAACGGAAATGGTTATGAGATAAGCGGAATTAAATTCACATCTGCTGATGCAGAACATAATGGTGGTATATTTGAGAAATTAAGTGGTGCTCGTATACATGATCTCGGAATTGTTGATTCACAGTTCTCAAGTCAGTATGGTGCAACAGGTTCACTTGCCGGAAGTGCTGATTCAAACACTACTATTGATAATGTATACAGCTTTGCTGATCTTAGCGGTGATAATACAGCTGGTCTTGTATATAGTATCGATTCTTCAAAAATTACTGATTCTTTCTTTGCAGGTACTATCGATAATGATAATAAGATCTTCGGTGTATCAACAGGTACAGTTTCAAACAGCTATTGTTTATCTGACGAAACTGGTACAACGTCATTTACATCTGATGATTTTGCATCTGGTAAGGCTGCATATAAGCTCGGAAGCGGATGGTTCCAGAACTTAGGAACTGATTCATTCCCTAAGTTAAGAGGCGAAGACGTTGTTTACACCTTCACTGTAAATCATTCATGCAGCGAGACTGACCCTCTGCCTGAAACAAAGTATACTAACGATTCTGAAAAATCAGGCACAGTTGAAATAGTTGAGCATGTATTTGATGACTGGGGCAGGTGTGTTGTACCGGCAACTTGTACAGAAAATGAATTCTGGAACAAGAGATGTATCAACTGCGGCAAAGAGTCTGCTGAGACTTTTGAACGTGATGAAGAAGGGCATCGTGCTACAGGACACAGCTATGCTGACAATGGTTACTGCATAAAGTGTAATCATTTTGATCCTGATATGGTAGTTACAACAACTACTGTAACGACGACAACAACAACTACTACTACAACTACTACGACGTCGACTACATCTACAACTTCAACAACAACTACGACTACTATATCTACAACATCTACTACATTAACTACTACCACTACAACACGAGCTCCATTTGCTCCGGTAACTACTGAAAACGATCCTGATATTGAAGAAAAGATAGAAAAAGAAAAGAATAATAAGCTTAACATTACCGGTGACTTGACTGTAAAGCCAATGACAATGGAAGAGATTAAAAATGCCGGAATCGATGTTGAGGATGAGAGTAACTATCACTACTATAATTACTCTATTGAGCTTACATTCCATGATAAACCGATCATCTTTAAAAAATATGAAGCTATTCCAATCAATATTGATACAAGTGATCCGGGAGAGATCACACCGCCTATTAAGACGACAATATCTTATGGAGATGAAGATCCAGTCCCTCCAAACACACCAGTACATTTCCAAGACTTTATAGTTACATATTATGAATATGAAAAACAGGAAATGTATATCATCATCTATGGTGAAAGCAAGTGGCTCAAGGAATTCTACGATGTTCAGCTCATTGTTATGAACAGAGACACTGAAACTCTTGAAGACTGTACAGCAACTCTTAATGTACCTGTAGGTCTTACACTCTGCAACAGTGAACAGGTACAGAGTGTCGGCAACCTTGCACCTCATGCTGTAAGCGACGTTCATTGGTATCTGCGTGGAGATGTTGAGGGTGATTATAGTGTAAGTGCTCTTTTCAAGGGAACAAATGACGGTGATGAGTTTGAATATGAGTTCCATTCAAAGAATAATATTCACGTTTATGCCGGAAGTGCTTTGAAAATGACTATCGAAGCTCCGAATTATTCGTGCTTAGGTTACGATTATCCCATAAGGATTACTATGACAAACGTTTCTGACAGACCTATTTACGGTCTTGAAAATAAAATAACAAAAGTTGAGCATGGATATTACATATATAAGCACGTAGGTTCACAAACTATTCCTAAACCTCCTGTACCTCTTGGTCCTACTGGTGGAGGACAGGTGATAAACGTCGATACACTTAACCCAGGTGAATCCGCTGTAATTGATGTTGTGGTACATGATGCATGGAAATCTCCTCTTCAGCAGGAACTTGAAAAAAATAAATTTTTTATTGATATTCTTGCACTTGGAGCCGGAGCCATAGGTATGCCAATCGCTGCATTTCTTGCAACTCTAACTTCTCAAATTATTAGTGGTATTACAGTTGTGCATGTACTTGATAGTATTTGTGTATCAACTCTGGAAGGTTCAACAACAAAAATCCCTTATCAGATCATCATTAACGACAATTTTGATGATATAGGTGAAGGTCGTGAATTTGACTTCGTACACGCAGTTGCATATTCATCAATCAACTTACTTCCAGAGGGAGCACAGGCGATTGCATATGGAGCTGAATACTACATAAATGACATGAAGTTTAAGACAGATTTCAATAAAAACATGATAGATGATTATCAAAAAGTTACTAAAGGCGAAATGTCTGAAGAAGAATTTTTTGAAAAATACCAGACTGAATATATAGAATATCTTTTCTCTAATGGCGGAAACGGCCTTAGTGCTATGGGTGATCTTAGTGAATATGGAATAAATAGTAAATGGATAAACGGTACTACAGTCACTGTATTAGAAGATTTAAATCATATCTTTAAAACAGAAGAGGGAAAAATAGGCTACAGTGCATTTGTTACGGATGCAAATGGAAAAGTAATTTATGTTGCACCTTCACCTGCTCCTCGTATGAATCTTATGAGAAAAGTCTGGGCTTCACCTGAACCGGATTTCGTATTTGAAGTGTTAACTGGTGATTATGAATACAATAATGGTGTATATACACTTAATGAAGATTCTCTTATCAGAATAAGAGCTAATAAGCCAGGCGATTATTTCGTTCATTTTGTTGATGACGAAGGAAATGAGAAAGTTTATCCGTTTATTGCTGTTCCTGAGCACAAGTGTACAGGAGAAAACTTTTATGTAGCAAGTGCTCCTGAATCAGGAAATGACGGTCTTGCTGTTAAGTTATGTACAGAATGCAAAAAGCCTGTAAAGACAAGACGTATCCCTGCATCATTCTACGCTATGCTCAGCGACGGTCAAATGTTCCAGAATGTATATCAGGCTGTTGAATACGCAAGAGAAAACTACGACGAAGTTGAGCTTTCAATATTCGATAACATTACACTTGATAAGGATCTTGTGATACCTGAAAATGTAAAGCTCATTATAACACCTTTTGCAAATATCAAATTTAGAAATTCAGCACACATCGTTGTTAACGGCGAGTATGTTGACTTTACACATGAAAATGATATTTACGAAAATATCGTTCTTAAATACTGGGACGGCAGAACAGAGATCATGCCTGTTAAGTACGGCGAGGAAGTTACAGAGCTCCCTGATCTTTCAGGAGATTGTGAATTCGATGGCTGGTACGCAGATGCTGAGTTCACTGAACCTTTTGTCCCATTCACATCAGGTGACAAGAATCACTCAAAGATCTATTACGCTGATATTCATCACACATTTACAGCAAGCGGAAAGTGCTCAAAGTGCGGTGAGCTTAAAAATGGTAAGGACGCATTCAAGAAGGTCGGAATATCAGTAAGCAGCGATGTTAAAATAAAGTATAATGTAATGTTTACTGAAAAGGCACTCTCAGACAGAAATCTCAGAGTTGTATTTGAAATGGCTGACGGTTCAACTCAGACACAGAAGATCACAGATGCTATTGATAACGGTGACGGAACCTATACTTTCACTTGCAGTGTTTATATCCATGAGATAAACAAAAACATCAGAGCTCAGGTTTACTACTCCAACAATGAAAAGGGGTCATACCTTGATTACAGCGTAAAGAAATATACCGACTATATCATTGCAAATGCAAGCAGTTTCAGTGAAGCAACAGTTAACAGCATAAAGGCACTTGTTAATTTCAGTGGATATGTTCAGATGTATGCAGGAACAGCTCCTGAAGATGCGGTAAATGCTGACCTCGGAATGCCGCTTGATGACGTTGATACGTTTATCAGTGATGAGTTTAATGCTGTTAAGACAGTAAATAGCAGTGCAATAACTATCAAGTCTGCAAGCATTACAATTGAAGAACTTGCAAAGATCAATGTTAAATTTGAGCTTGCTGACGGTGTGAATGTAAATAACTATAAGTTTACTATTGATGGTAAAACGGTTACACCTAAGAAATCAGGAAATACTTATACAATTTCAATGAGTGGTATATCTCCTGATAATTTTGACAGAATGTATCTCTTTAAGGCACAGTCCAAGAGGGATGCTTCAGATTACGTTTCTGTTGAGTACAGCTGCCTCACTTATGCTAAAAAGGTGATTGAACTTGATTTTGACAGAAATGTTACAAATTCAATGAAAGCTTTGTATTATTACAATCAGGAAATTGAAAAATACGTAAGCAGCATAAAGGAGGCTTAAAAATGGAACAGTATATAGCAGCTGATCTTGAGATCATCTCTTTTGATAGCGATGATGTTATAACAGCATCCAAGTCAGGCATTAATTATCCCGATGTTGATGTTTGATCAATTTATGATTTGGAATATTAAATAAGAGATCCCCTTTTGTCGAAAGCACCAGCATAATGAAATGCTTGGTTTAACAGACAAAAGGGGATTTTATTATAAACTAAATCAATAAGATTTATTTTTTATAGGATGATAATATTTTCAATGCGACTTCACGTCGGGTCTGACGATTATTCATTGCTTGTTTTTCGATATATTTATGAGCCTGAGGCTCGGTGAATTTGAGATATTCCATTAAGGTACATTTAGCACGGTTTATGAGTCGCATTTCATCTATTTTGGAGAGCAGACTGGAGTTTTCTTTTTTAATGCCGGTCATTCTGCTTCTTGCAGCGGAGGTGCGTTTGACGGAATTAAGAAAAATAGTACGGTTCAGAGGAAGCGGTACAACCTCTATACCTGAGCCTGCCACCTTTTCGGAGAGGTCATCGCATATAAAATTCCTGCATAGGAGCAGAATCCCTGACGAGGTAGTTTCTGAAAGCATCAAAGCAAGCTCCTGACCGAATTCATCGGTCAGCGGAGAGACTATGACTATTATCTCAGGTTCGGCTTCTGACCTGATATTGCGTCTTACCTCGTTTCCGGAAGATGCTTTTAAAATCGGACGATAGTCTGCTTCGTGCAGAAGTGCTTCTACAGAGGAAGTTATATCAGGAAAAGATGAGATTATAAGAGCTTTTTTCATCATTTACCTCATATGAACTTGAAGTATGCTTTATCTTCAAACTCGTCCTTGCTTTTAGCGAGATTGTATTCCTGTATCTGTTTATCGAGCTGGGAGAAGATAGTAGTTCTTATTTCTGATGAAAGAGTGCGGGTCACAAATTCGCTTGAACGAGCTATATTCACAGCTTCTTCGAGTGTGGAGGGGAGCTCATCAAAACTGCCTGTAGCAGAGCCGCTTTTCATTGTGCTGTCAAGCAGCGAGCAGTCTCCGTTTTTTATACCTTCGATTCCGGCTGCGAGTATGAGTTTGAAAGTGATGTACGGGTTGCAGGTAGCATCAGCGGAGCGTATTTCGATTCTCGGAGTCAGTCCGACAGCTCTTGGTATGCGGATTAGCTGTGAAAGATTTTCAAAAGACCAGTCAACGTACTTCGGAGCGTAACCTATGCCGAAACGCTTGTATGAATTTGTGGAGCAGTTGAGGAAAGCAGTGAACTCACGAATATGGCGTAAAACTCCTGTTATGAAGCATTTACCCTCGTGTGACATCTGACTGAGGTCAGAGCCGAAAATATTTTCTCCGCCTTTTTTGATGCTCAAAGAAATGCTCATAGCACTGCCGTGTTCATCCGGAAGCGGCTTAGGCATGAACGAAGCAAAAAGACCGTTCTGAGCAGCGATCGATTTAACGACTGTCTTGTAGTGAGCCATATTGTCGGCAGCTGTTACAGGCTCATTTTCACGGAATTCTATTTCATTCTGAGCCGGACCATGCTTATGACATGAACTCTTTGGACTGAGTCCCATTTCTTCAAGTGACAGACATATTTCACGTCTTGCATTTTCGCATTTATCAAGCGGAGCTACGTCCATATAGCTGCCTTTATCATGAGGAATTTTAGTAGGCTCTCCGTGTTCGTCGAGTTCAAAAAGGTAAAATTCGCATTTAGTACCCATTTCGCAGGAATACCCGTCTAATCTGAGGGTATTTATGAAGCTTGTGAGCTCAGTACGCATATCACCTACGTAGTCGGAGCCGTCAACATTTTTAAGTGAACAGAAGAATCTTACAACACGTCCGGACTTAGGTCTCCACGGTAAAACGGACAAGGTTGAAATATCCGGTACAAGAAGAAGGTCAGAGCATCCTTCGTGTATACATGAAGCGTCGAAAGGGATTCCATATTCAAAAGCTCTCGGGAGCTCATCTGGCATTATAGCAAGGTTTTTAAGATTACCGGTCATATCGCAGAAGGTAAGTCTTATAAACTTTACATCGTTCTCCTCTACAAAATTAAGGATCTCTTTAGGAGAAAAACTCATTTTAAAAACCTCCAAATTCATTGATCGTATACTATTATACTATGATTTATTTGAAAAGTAAATAGGTGTTGAAAATAAAGTTATAAAGGATTTTGCGTAAACTTTTCATTTTTATTGCATTTTTTTGAGGACTTCATTGGAAAAACAGTGTTATCATAGTATTAAAGAAAACACTATGGAGGCATCACTATGAAAGTTATAATAGATTTCAATAATGATATAGAAAGAGAAGAGTACGAAAAGTTTGTAAGCGGACATGAAAACGGCAGTTTTACACAGTCTTTGAAATGGGCTGATGTTAAGGAAGGCTGGGGACATGAAGCAGTTGCGGTAAAGGACGGAAATGGTAATATCAAAGGCACAGCACTGATACTTATAAAAAAGCTCCCATTTATCGGCAGGACATTTTTTTACTGTCCGAGAGGTCCGGTGTACACATTCGGGGATACCGAGACTTTGAAGGAATTATTGGACGCTATACGTGATCTTGCTGCCGAGTACAGAGCTTGCCAGTTTAAATGCGATCCCTTTATATCTGAAAATGACGAAGCTTCTATAGCTGAAATGAAAGCGGCAGGCTTTGCTTACAAGAATATTTCAGAGGATAGGCTGATACAGTCAAAATATAATTACAAGCTGAATTTCAATGGACGTACAAAGGATGAAGTTTTTGCAGGATTCCATAAGAAATGGAGGTATAATATCCGTGTTGCTGAGCGTCACGGCGTAAAATGCAGAGTATACGGCAGAGAAGCTCTGGACGATTTCTGCGAGCTTGTTCGTGAGACAGGTGAGAGAGACGGCTTCTGCGTAAGGGATAAGAGCTATTTTGAAGCCTTCCTTGATAATCTGGGAGATAATGCTAAACTCTACATGACCTATTGTGACGGTACTCCGCTTTCAGGAGCTGTTTACGTAAAATACGGCAAGGTCGCATCATATGTTTACGGAGCTTCAACTGTGCATATGCGTAAGGTGATGCCGAATTATCTGATGCAGTGGACTATGATAAGCGATTCTATCGATGCAGGCTGTGATGTATACGATTTTCAGGGCATTCCGCACTACTATGACGAAAATCACTCGAACTACGGCGTATACAGGTTCAAGAGCGGTTTCGGCGGCGAAGTAGCAGGTTATGCCGGAGAATTTAAAATGATCTATGACAGAAAAGCTTCTCATCTTGTTGAGACAGCTATCTGTCTGAGAAAGCTGTTTCTGAAAGCAGCTGCACTTTTTTCGCTGGACAGCAGGAAAGAAATTAACGAAAAACCATTGACATTTCCTCAAAAGCTGGTATAATAATAATGTACGGCTTTGATGGGACTGACTGTTCAGCAGCACATTTCAGAGAGAAAGCGGCTGGTGCGAGCTTTCATGTGCAAAACAGGTGCTTACCCGGAGCCCCTTCGGAAAACCGGAGCGTATATCTGCGTTAAAGATGCTTGAGAAAAGAGCTCTGCTCTTTTGAATTTGGGTGGTACCACGAAAGCCTTCGTCCCATTGGCGGCGGGGCTTTTTTTGCGTACTGGAGCTAATTATATTATCAAAAGGAGATAAATCTTTATGCAGTGGACAGGACTTAACGATCTTCGTGAAAAGTATCTTTCCTTCTTTGAAAGCAAAAATCATACAAGAATGGCAAGTGCATCACTTGTACCTCAGGGGGATAAGAGCCTTCTTCTTATCAACTCAGGTATGGCACCTCTGAAAAAATTCTTCCTCGGACAGGCTACACCTCCGAATAAGAGAGTTACAACTTGTCAGAAGTGTATCAGAACTCCTGATATAGAGAGCGTTGGTAAGACAGCTCGTCACGGTACATATTTCGAGATGCTCGGTAACTTCTCTTTCGGCGATTACTTCAAGACAGAGGCTATCGAGTGGGCTTGGGAATTCCTTACAAAAGAACTCGAAATACCGGCAGATCGCCTTTGGATCACTATTTTTGAAAGCGACGACGAGGCTGAACAGATCTGGGAAAAACATATCGGTATCCCTCATGACAGAATAATCCGTCTTGGTAAGAAGGATAACTTCTGGGAGCACGGTTCAGGTCCATGCGGTCCATGTTCAGAGATACATTTTGACCGTGGTGAAGCCTACGGTCCTTTCGAGAACTTCGAGCAGGCAAGCGATATAGACCGTGTTATCGAGATATGGAACCTCGTTTTCAGCCAGTTCGACAGTGACGGAAACGGTCACTATGAGGAAATGAAGAACAAGAATATCGATACAGGTATGGGACTCGAAAGACTTGCTTGTGCAATGCAGGGCGTCGACAATATCTTTGAGGTAGATACTGTTCAGAATATTATGAAGCATATTTCCCGCATTGCCGGTGTTGAGTATAAAAAAGATGCTAAGAAGGACGTTTCACTCCGTGTTATCACTGACCATATCAGAAGCACAACATTCATGGTAGGTGACGGTATCATGCCTTCAAATGAGGGCAGAGGATACGTTCTCCGCCGACTCCTCAGAAGAGCAGCTCGTCACGGCAGACTCTTAGGTATCACAAAGCCATTCCTCTGCGATGTATGCGATACAGTTATCAACGAGAACGCAGGTGCTTACCCTGAACTCGCTGAGAAGCGTGACTACATCAAGAAAATAATCGGCGTTGAAGAAGAGGCTTTCGCTAAGACTATCGATAAGGGTACTGAACTTCTCAACGGTTTCACTGATGCTTTAAAGGCTGAGGGTAAGAAAGTACTCTCAGGTGACGATGCATTCAAGCTCTCTGATACATATGGATTCCCGATAGACCTTACAGTCGAGATCTGTGAGGAAAAAGGTTTTGAGGTTGACCGTGACCGCTTTACTGAACTCGCTAAAGAACAGAGAGCAAGAGCTAAAGCTGACCACGCTGCAAAGGCTGGTTCATCATGGGCTGATAATAGCATAAAGGTAGATGCTCCTGCTACTATATTCACAGGATATACTGACTTTGCCGCTAATGATTCAGAAGTACTTGCTATATACAAAGACGGTGTAGAGGTCGAGACAGCTGTTGAGGGCGACGATGTAGTTATTGTTCTCGATGTAACTCCATTCTACGCTGAAAGCGGCGGACAGGTAGGCGATACAGGTGCTCTTATCAAGGATGCAAGCATAGCTTCTGTTGACGATACTATCAAGTCAGAGGGACATTTCCTCCATATCGCTACTATCGAGCAGGGAAGCATCTCAAAGGGCGACCACGTATTCGCTGAAATTGAAAAAGAACGCAGAATGGCTATTATGCGTAACCATACAACAGCTCACCTTCTTCAGTATGCACTCCGTCAGGTGCTTGGTGATCACGTTCATCAGGCTGGACAGCTCGTTAATGAAAAGGCTTGCCGTTTCGACTTCAACCACTTCAGTGCTATGACTGACGAAGAAATAGCAAAGGTTGAAGAGATAGTCAACGCTGAGATAATGAGTGCAATACCTGTAACAATGCAGGAAATGCCTATCGAAGAAGCAAGAAAGCTCGGAGCAATGGCTCTGTTCGGAGAAAAATACGGCTCAACTGTAAGAGTTGTTACAGCTGATAAGTCTGTAGAGTTCTGCGGAGGTACTCATATATCAAATACTTCACAGATAGGTCTTTTCAAGATAGTATCCGAAAGCTCGGTTGCTGCCGGAGTAAGACGTATCGAGGCTGTTACCGGTCTTGGTGTACTTGAGCTTCTCAACGGTTTCAAGGATTCTATAATCAGATCAGCAAAGGCACTCAAGCTTGCAAATATCACTGAGCTTCCTGAGAAGTGTGCAGCAGTTGCAGCTGAGTCAAAGGATAAGGACAAGAAAATAGAAAGTCTTACACAGCAGATAGCTAACTCTAAGACAGCAGCATTATTCGATAATGCTAAGGATGTAAAAGGTGTTAAGTTCGTTGCAGCAAGACTTGACGGTACTGCTCCGGATGCACTCAGAAAGCTCGGAGACAGTGTAAAGGACAAGGGCGAGGACATCGTTGCTCTCTTTGCAGGTACAGTTGGTGAAAAAGGTACATTCTTCTGCGTATGTACACCGGGAGCTGTAAAGAAGGGTGCAAATGCAGGTCAGATAGTCAGAAACGTATCAGCTGTTACAGGCGGTAAAGGCGGCGGAAAGCCTGACAGTGCTATGGCTGGTGCAGGCGATATTGCTAAGATAGATGAGGCTCTTGCTCAGGCTGAAGAGATCGTTGCCGGATTTATAAAGTGATCTATACGTGACCACGGTCACGTAAATATAAAATGCAAAGGAGAATTATTATGGACTGTTTATTCTGCAAGATAATCGACGGAGATATTCCAAGCACAAAGGTATATGAAGATGAAATTGTTTTCGCATTCAAGGACATTGCTCCTATCGCACCTGTTCACTATCTCATAATTCCAAAGGCTCATATAAGCGGAGCAGATCAGGTAACTGAGGAAAATTCCGGTCTTATTGCAAAGGTTTTTGAGGCAGCTGCTAAGATAGCTAAAAACGAGGGCATCGAGAGCTTCCGTATAATCAATAACTGCGGAGATGACGCTGGTCAGACTGTAAAGCACATCCACTTCCATATGCTCGCAGGAGTAAAAATGGGCTGGGGACCTGAGTCACTCGGCAAGACTGAGTAAGGAGAAAAAAATGGCAAATACCTATAAAATGAAAATAGCAGGTCTTGAGCGTGAACTTATGCGTTGTCCGCTCAACGACAAGATAGACATCGCAGCGTTTATCATGTTTTCTGATGTCGAGCTTACTGTTGCTTGTGCAGAGGAGCTCCTGAAAAAATGCGGCGAGTTCGATATAATCCTCACAGCAGAATCAAAGGGAATACCGCTTGCATACGAAATGGCAAGACAGAGCGGTAAGAATTATGTGGTTGCAAGAAAGTCCGTAAAGCTTTATATGACTGATCCTATTTCAGTTACTGTAAAGTCAATAACTACGGCAGCAGAACAGACACTTTACCTTTCTAAGGAAAAGGCTGAGCTTTTAAAGGGCAAGAAAGTACTTTTAGTCGATGACGTAATAAGTACCGGTGAGTCCCTTAACGCACTTGAAAAGCTCACAGCAGCTGCTGAGGGAAATATTGCAGGAGAAGCGGCAGTCCTCGCCGAGGGTGACGCAGCTGACAGGGACGATATAATCTTCCTTGAAAAGCTTCCGCTCTTCTTTAAGTAAGGAATAAATAATATGAAGCGAAAAATGATTGGAGCTGCGGCAGCGTATATGGCGGGATTATTTTTCGCTTCCTTTTTTACCGGAATATATATCCCGATCTTTATAGCATCAGCCGCTCTCTTACTGACCATAGGAAGAAAGAATGGCTTTTCCCAAAAAGACGTAATTATGCTTGTTATCGTCTTTTCTGTCGGATGCGGATCAACTCTGCTCAGAAATGAATTTTACTGCAAAAAGCTTACTGCATATAATGGCAGCAGCGGTACGTTCAGTGGAACAGTAAAAGACATAAAACACTATGAGGGTGATAAGGCTGCTTACACACTTCAAGGCAGGATCAATGAGAGTCAGAAAGCTAAAGTAAGCTTTTATACGTCCGACCTCAGCGTCAAGTACGGCGATACTATCTCAGTAGAGAACTGTGTATTCTCAGTACCGGAGGGCGACTATCTGTTCGACAGCGAAAGCTACTACAAGTCGGAGGGGATATACCTCAGTATAGGGTCAGCGAAGGGAATTGAGGTAGTTCACAATAATAGCAATAAACTTAAAAATGCTCTTATTGAACATCGTGATGAGGTCATTTCCGAGCTCCGGATCAAGCTTGGTGACGAAAACGGAGATCTCCTTGCTGGAATGCTTTTTGGAGTAAAGCAGAATATGGACGAAAGTGTTAAGCGGAGTCTGTATCGATGCGGAATAGGTCATATACTTGCTGTTTCAGGACTTCATGTTTCAATTATTGCTATGGCAATAATGAGGATATTAGGTCAGTTCAGAATAAAAAGAGCATACTCTCTGATCGTTAACGACCTCATTATTGCATTGTTCATACTAATGGCAGACGTTCCTCTGTCAGCTGTAAGAGCAGCAGTAATGATGAATTTTGTTTATGCTGCCGGTATCTTCCGAAGGCAGAATGATACCTTTAATTCGCTTGCAGTTTCGGTGCTGTTGATAGCTGTTTTTGATCCGGACTGCATATACAGCCGTGGCTTTATACTGTCTATTGCAGGAACATTTGGGATAGGAGTCTGGGGTCCGTATATGACGGCAAAGTTTGAAACAAAAACTGTTATTCAGCGTGTGTGGAAAAGCTTCATTATCATGCTGTGTACTATGCTGTTCATATTGCCGTTCAGCATGAAATATTTTGGCGAAACATCGCTCATATCACCGGTAACAAATATTTTGATACTGCCACTATGTTCAGCATCACTTATAGCAGGTGCATTGTACGTCATTTCGTTTGGAGTGCTGCCTGTTCTTTGGTTTGCTGACCTTTGTCTTAGCACCGTGACCTTTTTGACAGACAGGCTGAGTAAGATGAATTGGATATACTTTTCGTGCGGAAGCGAAAGGGTCACGACAACTGCTTTTGCTCTTTTATGTGCAGGAATTTTAGTTCATATTATATTTCAGAAGCGTCATATCACAGGCATCTCAGCTGCTTTATCGTTTGGAGCAGTAATGCTCGTATCAGCTCTTTATGGGGCAAGAATGTACGATACATTTGTTATCGCTGAGCTTGGCAAAGGAAGCAACAGTGCGATAGTGATAACGTATAAAGGTGCAACTGATATAGTAGACCTCAGCGGAAATTATAAATCTCCGGAATATGTGCATAAGTACCTGACCGAGAATGCTATTGCTCATATTGATACAGTTGTTCTCACTAAAAAGGTACATTCGCAGTACTCAGCATATTTACATGAGCTTGATATAAATGAGAAAACTTCATGGATAATGGCAGGGGATGCTTCAGTATACGGCGATAAACCGGTAATATGCTATGGTGACGAGGGATATATTTTAGAGTCATCACATCACACTGTCAGGTTTGAGAATAAGCTGCTGAGTATCGAGTATGACGGACGGAAGATCGTATTTGCACCTGCATCAGTCAGTGAGGACGACGTGCCTGATGATACTGACCTGCTGGTGATATACGGAAGTTCAACATCAATAAAGGATATTGGTGCAAATTATGATGTGATATATCTGGACAAAAAGCGTGAGAACAGTATGAATAATTTCGAGATAAAACTGCCGGAAAAAGGCGGATACAGGATAAGGAGGCTCTGATGCCGTATATTGACGCAAAAAAGGTAGAAACTCAGCTCAAAAAGGGTGAATTGCAGAATCTTTATTATATTTACGGAGCTGATGTCAGCGGAGTTGAAAAGCTCACAAAGAAAATAATAAAAGCGGCAGTCGGAGATAATGAGGAGTTCGCACTTAACCGCATTGCCGGTAAAAACCTTGATCCTTCTGAGCTGAGAGATATTTCTGAGCTGATGCCGATGATGTCGGAGTACAACTGTATTCTTGTCAACGACTATAACTGCGAGGAACAGAGAGAGGAGGTCACTAAGCAGGTGATCGATACTCTTAAAAATGTGCCTTCTCAGACCGTCATGATCTTCAATATAACTGGATTTGAGGTAAAGACCAAGTACGACAGAAAAGCCGGCGGACGTGTTATATCAGACAAGAATAAAAAGATTGCCGATATTATTTCAAAAAGCGGAGCTGTAGTTGAGTTCGCACTTAAAACTCCGCAGGAGCTTGCAAAGGAAATAGCTGCAAGTGTATCTGCGAGGGGCGGTGCTATATCTATTGATAATGCACGTCTTATAGCTGAGATCTGTCTCTCTGACCCTCTGACAATAAAAAATGAGATTGAAAAGTTATGTGCATATGCTGCCGGACGTGAAATAACGTCAGAAATGATCGGGAGCATGGTGCATCATCAGAGCGATGTCAACGTTTTCAAGCTTGCAGATGCGGTGGCTGCTTTTGATAGACGCAAGGCTTTTGAGGCTCTTGATGATCTTATGCAGGATAAGGATAACCGAGGTTCTGTACTTGCTAATGTAACAAATTCTTTCCTCGACCTCTACAGAGTTCAGCTTGCAAGACAGTCAGGACTGAATGCAGAGGCTGTAATAAGAGATTTCGGATATTTCAGCCGTTCATTCATTATTGAAAAGCTTTACAGAAATGGTCAGAGGATAAGTATAGGACGTCTGAGAGCCTGCATACGCATAATACGTGATACATCTGAACAGCTCAATTCCACAAGCGGTGATGAGAAGATAGTATTGGAACAAATGCTTACTAAAATGCTGATGACTAAGAACTGATGGTGATAAGATGATAAAAATAGATCAGGCAATAATAGTTGAGGGAAAATATGATAAGATAAAGCTCGATTCTGTAATTGACGGAATAATTTTAGTTACCAACGGATTCCGTATATTCCACGATAAGGAAAAGCTCGGACTTATAAGATATTATGCTAAAAAAACAGGTATAATAATACTGACCGATTCGGACAGTGCCGGAAGAAAAATACGTGGCTATATAAAGGGAGCTGTACCTGAAGGCAAGGTCATGAACGTATATATTCCCGATATATTCGGCAAGGAAAAACGTAAGGAAAAACCGTCAGCAGAGGGCAAGCTCGGAGTTGAAGGCATTGATACAAAGGTGCTGCTTGAAGCATTCAGAAAAGCAGGTATCACAGCTTCGTCCGGAGGTAAAAGGTCTGATATAACCAAGCAGACTTTATTCGAGCTGGGACTCAGCGGAGGAAAGTGCAGCAGTGAACTCAGAGTGAAATTGCAGAAAAAACTCGGACTTCCTTCACTTATGTCCGCATCTGCACTTGTTGATGTTCTTTGTACTATGACGGACAGTGCCGGACTTGAACAGATGGTGAAGGAATTGAAGGAGGAAAATGATGCTATATAGCAGTCTTTTGTTCATATACATTTTTCTGCCTGTATCGATACTGCTTTATTATGTAACTCCGACAAAACACCGTGAAAAAACTCTGCTTATACTGAGTGCTGTTTTCTGCGGCATGATAAATCTCTGGTTTCTGGGATTCATGCTTGTATATATTGCAGTCAACTATATTGCTATGCGGACTATAGACAAGTTCAGTGAGCGAAAAGAGATTGCGTCCATACCATTTGCAGCGGCAGTCTGCTTCGACCTGACAGCTGTACTGATATTCAGAACAAAATATTTTGTCAGCTTTTTATCAGATATCGGAGTACCAAATGGTTTCTTTCCACTTGGAATTTCATTTTTCACGCTCTCTGTTATAGGCACTCTCATAGACGTTTATACAGGAAAGATGAAGTCTGATAAAAATGTACTTAGGTTTGCTCTGTACATTATATTTTTTCCGAGACTTATCATGGGTCCTGTAATGAGGTATGGAAGCTTTAATAAAGCAGTGAAAGAACGCAGGGACGGTCTGTATGAAATGGGAGTCGGCTTTACTATATTTGTAAAGGGACTTGCTAAAAAGATAATTGCTGCTGATAATCTTTATATGCTCTATACGGCGGTAGGACGTGTGGATTATAACGAGCTTTCGGCACTTACAGCTTGGATAGGTATAACCGCATATATACTGTGTCTTTACTTTACGCTGTCAGGTTTCTCGGATATGGGCGTGGGGATAAGCTATTGTTTTGGCGTAAGACTTCCTAAGAGCTTCAGTTATCCTATGTCAAGCAATAAGATACGATACTTTGCAGCAAGATGGCATACCAATGTTACTCACTGGTTCAGAAGATATGTTACAAGACCTCTTTCAAGGAGCATAAAGAACAGATATGCAAGACAAGCTGTGTCCATTGCTGTATGGGGACTATTCGGTTTCTGGTATACATTCAGTATGAACGGATTTATATGGGGACTTCTTATCGGTACAGCTATGACCTTAGAGAGCAGACTCGATAAAAGAAGAATTATGATGATATCAGGAGTGATATATACTTTCCTGATAGTTGCTGTATGTTCAGTATTTTTAGCAGAGGAGAGCTTTTCCGGAGCTTTCAGGTATCTCCTTGCAATGCTGGGAGGCAACAGAATATTTGCTGATACGATATCATTGTATCTGCTGAAATCTTATATAGTTATTCTTCTGATAGGACTGTATATATCTACAAGCTTGTTCAGAAATATGTTGATAAGGTCGGGAAAGAATAAACTCAGCAAAGCTTTTAATATCATTTCTCCGATAGCAGTAACAGGGATGCTGATAGTATGTACAGTAATGATATCGTACAGCGGAAGTTCCGGAATGATATTGATGAAACTGTAAGGGAGGGAAAATGATTGGCTGATAATATGAGCAAAATAACTGCTGTACTTGTTCTCGGCGTTATGATATTGTTTGGTGCTTTCTTTGTATTCGGGAACAAAAAAGATTTTTCTGAAAATGAAAACCGTGAACTTGCTGAAACACCGGATTTAAGCTTATCAGATGCAGTTGACGGCAAGTTTGCTAAAAATACTGAAAAGTATTTTACGGATCATTTTCCTTTCAGAGACCGCTTTATTGCCGGAAGTGCAAAACTCAGTACTCTTGTAAGCGAAAGCATAGTCAACGGAGTTTATGTATCCGGAGACAGATTGCTGGATGTAAGTGCAGAGGAAAGAGATGCGACAGATAAAAGTGCAGAGCTTATAAACAATTTCTGTAAAGACCACAGCAGTGCAGCATATTTTGTATGCGTGCCGACTTCTTCCGGAGTTTACGGTGACGAAATTCCGCCGTACTATCAGAAAAATATAGAAAATCGTCAGATAACATCATTGTATAACAGCTTGTCAGCGGATATACGCAGGATTGATGCGTATAATATACTGAAGATGCTCAACGAGAATTACATCTATTACAAAAACGATAACAAGTGGACAACTTACGGAGCTTATTGCGTATATAAGACTGTTATACAAAAGCTCGGATTCAGTCCGATACCTTACAGCAAGTATACAGTCGAACACGTTGACTTCGACTTCAGAGGTAACTTGTATGACATCACACAATATAAAGATATCGATCCGGATACAATAGACATTTATAAATGTTTAAGCAGTGTTAAAATTAAAAGCTGCATCAGCTATGATAATAACGGCAAGCGTGAAAATCTGAAACTTTGCGACAAAGAAAGACTCGATTCCGCATACAAATATGACGTCTATTTGGGAGAAACTAAACCATATCTGAATATTAAAACAACAGTAAATAATAATAGAAAACTGCTTGTGATAAAAGACAGGTTCGGTGACTGTTTTATACCGTTTCTTACTCAGCATTACAGCGAGATAGCTGTTGTTTCACCGGAAGAATTAAATGTTCCGCTGAGCAGTATAGTTAATGTTGATTCTTATGAGCAGACTCTTTTTATAATGGGTATCAATAGTATGAGCAACAGTGAGTTGTTTGAATTACTGAATAAATAATAGAAAGGATGTTAGACCATGAAAGCATTGATAACAGGAGCAACTTCGGGAATTGGTAAAAAAATGGCTGAAAAACTCAGCGAGCGTGGCTGGGAGCTTATCCTTACAGGCAGGAATGAAGAAGTACTCCTTAAAATGAAGGAGTACCTCGGCAATACTGAAATTATTACTGCTGACCTTGCCGATCGTGAGCAGGTAAAAAAAGTGTATGAGTTCTGCCGTGATAAAAATATCGATATGCTGGTAAATAATGCCGGATACGGTATATTCGGAAGATTTTACGAGACTGACCTCGAAGATGAGCTGAATATGATAAATGTCAATATTACAGCACTCCATATTCTGACAAAACTGTTTCTGCGTGACTTCAAAAAACGTGACAAAGGTATAATTCTGAATGTGGCATCAGTAGCCGGATTCATGACCGGTCCTCTGCTTTCTTCATACTATGCATCAAAGAACTATGTTCTGAGACTCTCTCTTGCGATTTATGAGGAGCTCCGCCGTGAACGTTCAAATGTAACGATAACTGTGCTTTGTCCCGGACCGGTAGATACTAATTTCAATAATCGTGCGGGAGTAAGCTTCAGTGCTAAGCCTATAACTGCAAGCTATGCAGCAGAATATGCAATTGAAAAGGCACTTGCCGGAAAATTCTTCGCTATACCCGGTCTTACAGCTAAGGCTGCGGCAATAGGACAGAGATTTGTTCCGAATAAACTTCTTTCAGCATTAGTCTATAACGTACAGAAAGCAAAGAAAAAGTTTTAAAGGGGAGAAGTTCTGATGAGAGACATAAGCTATCGTGTTGCTTTGGGAGGAATAGTTTCCGCTTTATGCCTCGTTACTATGTTCCTTGCAGGAATTTTGCCTGCATTATACCTTTTGCTTCCGGCGATAGCTGGTATACTCATAATGATGATAGCAATAGAGGTCAGCAATAGCTGGGCTGTGCTGACCTACATATCAGTCAGTTTATTGTCCATGATAATAACCTTTGACAAAGAAGCAGCTTTGATATTCATTATGTTTTTCGGACATTATCCGATACTAAGGCGGTACATTGTGAAATTAAAACCAAAACTCGTATGCTGGATAGCAAAATTTGCAGTTTTCAATAGCTGTGTGCTTGGGTACTTTTTTGTCACTGTATATATTTTCGGACTTAAACAGATGGTCGATGAGATGCATGAATATGGAAAATATGGAGAGTTTTTTATTCTTGGTCTTTGCAATGTACTGTTCATTATTTATGACATCGACCTCGACCTTATATATAATACATATATAAAACGTCTTGCTCCGAAATTCAAAAGAAAAAGATAATTTAATACAGGAGGTAAAATGGATAAGATTCGCAGACATATTATTTTCTATGGCTATGTACAGGGAGTAGGGTTTCGCTGGAAAGCAAAAAATACTGCACACCGTTTAGGTATTTCCGGTTGGGTACGAAATCTTGATAATGGTTCAGTCGAAATGGAAGCTGAGGGAACTGTGCGTGATATAGAGGATATGATAGAAGCTCTTGAAAATCATTCGTGGGGCAGCATTGAACGTATGGAAGCTGAAAATATCCCTGTTCACGGGGACTATGAATTTGAAGTAAAATAATAAAAGGAGTTGTGAAAAATGCTCGATTTTATAACTGTAAACACTCACAGCAGTATTCGTATAAACGATGAAAAGGTAATTTATATCGACCCTTTCAGAATAACAGAAGAAAGTCACGATGCTGATATAATACTCATTACTCATAGTCATTACGATCATTTTTCTCCTGATGACATTAAAAAGGTCATGAAGCAGGAAACGGTATTGGTATGTCCTGAGAGCATGAAGGATGCCGATGATATGGGACTTGAAGTTGTGCGTGTTTCAACATCCGACAAAATCGAAGTGCTTGGGATAAGTATTGAGACTGTAGCGGCATACAATAAGCTTAAACCATTCCACCCAAAGTCAAATGGCTGGGTAGGATATATCATAAACAGTTCTGCTAACGGAAGAATATATATTGCCGGTGATACTGATTTAACATCGGAGAATCAAAATGTAAAGTGTGATATAGCTATGCTTCCGGTCGGAGGTACATATACCATGAATTTCAAAAAAGCTGCAAAGCTTGCAAATATCATCAAGCCGGAGTATGCTGTGCCGATACATTACGGAAGTGTAACAGGCAGTCCGGAGGACGGCGAAAACTTCCATAAGCTTGTTGACAGTGAAATAAAGGTAGTTATAAAAATAAAATAGTATATCTAAAGCTTGCCGTTTTTTCATGCGGCAAGTTTTTTTATTTTTGATTAGATAGAAAAGCTCCGTACATGAAATAATTCACATACGGAGCTTTTTTTTATTTTAAGTCTGATATATTATAAATATTCAGACAAAGCGAGGAGGCAAAATTTATCAGTGGATGCTTGTCTCGTTATCGTAAGGAACGTAAGCAGAGGTATTTACCTCGCTGTTAGGATCGGAAGTAGTAATAACATCCTCATTATCGAAGTGAATAATATCGAGTTCTGGTTTTACATAATTAAACATAATAAATCTCCTATCTGTATGTATCAGCCCTGACCGTAGCCATAGCCGAAATCGTAATCTTCATAATTTATTGGTGTGAAATCCTCAGCCTGCATATTCATAGCCTTTTCGAGATAAAGCTCGCCTACAGGTACAGAAGCAAGGCAAGGATAGTTTTCACGGATGAATCTGCAAAGAGTTTCGCATTTAGCCTTTGTGCCTTCAAAGTCAAGCGACTTTGCTCTTGCTTCCTGAACATATGAATCAAAAAGTACTTCACCTATAGTAGCACGATCTTCTTCAGCGTTTGTACGTCCATAATCTCTTGAAAAATAGATGTCGGTGTCACCGGTATAATAATCAACGTATTTTTTGAGTCCGTAGAAATTAGCATAGGAATTCATGTAAGCATCTTCCGGAGAGAGTGTGTCCCATTCCATAATTTGATCATTTGTAAGCTGGAAATCAAGAAGATGTATGAATTCGTGAGAGAATGTGTTAAGGAATCTGTCGGTATTATTATCGAATCCAACTGTACAAATAGTTGGATTATCAAGGTACTTTGTAACATATGCCGCAGGTTCTATTATTTCCGAATCGTTAACATTTGGTGTTATTTTATCGCATATATATATCCAGACTTTCATATCAGGGTCACCGGTTATTTCACGGCAGATATCCTCTGGCCATAGGCTGAGATAATCTTTTATATCATTGAGTATTGCTACTTTATCACCGGTGAAATCATCTGTATCATAATAATCTATGGAATGATCGAGCTCATCAGCAAGTTCAAAAGAAACTTCAACATTATATTTTTCGTCCAGTTCATCAATGATCGAACGGAGTTCAGGATCAGATGTTTCAGGTTTCTTGAAGAAAGTTTCAAATCCGGATTCTTTTTCGACTGGAATATCAATAGTGCAGTCGATATTATAATCGATCTCATTGAGGTCTATTTTTACATAGTACATTATGTTATTGAATATTGCTGTACCAAATACGGTATTATTATCGGTCACATTCATCAGATAGAAATTGTTAAGAGCATATTTCTGACTTTTTTTGTTATTTACACGGTCATAGAATGTTAAATATTTGTTTTTAGTTGTTATAAAACGGTCACCTAAATATGCTGTTAAATATTCATCTTTATCGGTATCGTGAACTACACAAATATTCTCTCCGGTTTCTCTTGAGTAAATTGTCATATTGTTTTTGTGTTTTATAATATCATATTTCTGATAATCCTGTCCCCAGAATTCAGGGTATTGAGATAGTATTTCATAGGAGCCGTCAAGATAATAAGCATATAAATTTTCGTTGGTTCCGATAACAAAATGATCGTCCATGAAACCTCTTATGTATCCACTGTTAAATTCTTCCGGCAATAGGATTTTTTTATCATTTATTGTATCATAAATAAATTGTAAGCCATTTTTATAATCCTGAATAGCTAAATAGTTCAGATCATTACTGTAAGCTATGATTTCGCATCCATCCGTCTGTTTGAATTCCTTTACGAGGTTGAATGACGAATCATAGAATTCAGTTATTTTTGTATTGTCGTTATATATTTGTATATAATTTTTTTCTGAATATAATGTATATTCTTTAGAAAGATTTATATCCTTTAGAATTTCAAAAGTATGCGTATCTATCAATTTTCCGAGTGTACAGGTAGGTGTGTATCTGACTAATAAAGCTTTATTCGGATCATCGAAGTGGTATACACTGATGTTTTCGTCCTTATCAAATGAATAATCTGAAATATACACACCTTTATCTTTAGTCGGAGTAAAATTAATAGCGTCCTTTGGTTCAGAAGTCACAGTGGTTATGCTTTCCGGAGTCTTATCATCGGATTTAGATGTAGTGGAAGTTACGCTGCTGTTACCTGATGTTGAAGTCAGGGTTGTTGTAATGACAGGGGATGAAACTGAAGTTGTTACTGCCGGAGCTTCTTCGTTCTTTGGGTATTCGATCACTATATCTCTGTCGATATAATTTATATTAGATGTGAAGTTTCTGTACATCATAAATGCACGTAAAAGTTCTTTAAGCTTCTTGTGTTCTTCAGTATCCTTTTTTTCAGTGTAAGCATTAGCTATATACATCATAAGACTTACACTTCTTGAAGCTTTTCCAATTTGTAATGGATATTGTGTATAGATATTATACAGTGAGATGTTCTTTTTTATAATACAGAACTTATTTCCGTTTACTTCTTTTATATAATCAGAATCTGCAAAATCTATAGTTTTATTGAAAAAATCCTCAGCTGTTTTGAAGTCGACATTTTCAGCAGGACTGAAAATTATTTTTAATCCGATATCAGCGTCAAAAATAACGCTCATTCCGTCGTAAACAACAGGTGCATCAATACTTTTCAGATAGTCGTTCATTGCCTTATTGTCGAATTTTAATGAGTATAAAGACGGAATACCTTGTATAGGGGTATTTGTTACTTCAGCATCAGCAAGTGAATCAGTTTTATAATTGAAGTAGTTCTGAGCTGCTGCACCATAATGAAGCATCCATTTAAAAGCTTTAGCTTCTTTGGTGTTTTCGTCAGCGTTGATGATATTCATTGCAATATCCTTGACGGTGGTTTTCTTTTCGGATATTACTTTTTTATCTTTTTTAACGGTCAAAGTAAATTCGTCGCCCATTTTCTTAGGTTCAGTTTTGATAAGAGCGTTGATTCCGTCTTCTGTAATGTATGTCGGAACTGCCTTGCCGTTTACGGTTACTTTTAAACCTTTGGTATCACTCACAGGTATAAAAGCATTCACCCAGAAATTATCAAAATCCTGTTTGAAAGTGAAAACAGGTTCGATGTATGATTTTTTTGATGCAGATGAAGTTTCAGCGGCTTCAGCAGTTATGCTGTTTAAAGCAGTGCTGCTGAATTGATTTAATGGTGCAGCACCGCATATTAGTGTAAGAGCAAGTGCAGCGGCTATACCTTTTTTCCAAAGGTGATTAGATTTGTTGTCCATATTTTCCTCCTGAATAATATTAATTAATAAGTATGGTATTGCAAGTTTAAAGAATTTTTGCCTTGCATTTATAACACTCGAAGGAAAAATAAAAAAACGTACATAAATTTTAAGTTAAAATAAAAAATATTTGCGTTCGTTAAAAATAGCTTTTAACCTATTAATTTGTTGGCAATTTTTATGTATGCTGCGGAGTTATAAAAAAATCCTATTGGTAATAATCAGCCTTTCGTATTGGACAAATGCCTATAGGTATGATATGATTAGTACATCGAGAAAAACAGGGAGTGATTAAAGAATGAATAATTACAGATATATCACCAATTCAGAGCGAATGCGATGTTGTTGAGACATTAAGTGAACTAAAGAAAATAGAAAAATAATTTTGATTAAAGGTATAAAAGGTGATTAATATGAATAAAACAGCAAAGATAATTTCAGTACTCGCATCTCTTTCATTACTTACAGGATGTGCAGGATTAAATAACAGCTCTTCGTCTTCTAAAAAAGCTTCAAGCAGCTCAGACTGCTGTGAAGATAAAAAAGGTTCAGACATTCCGGACTGCTGCGGAGACGGTTCAAGTGATTGCTGCGATGATGAGGGCGGTTCTCTTGAAAAAAGCGATATAAACATTGGTTACCTCAATTCAACAGCTCATCTGCTTGCTTTTGTTGCTGAGGAGGAAGGCTACTTTGAAGAAGAGGGACTTGATGTTTCACTCACACAGTTCTCAAGTGCAGCAGAGCTTGTTAACGGACTTGAATCTGATAAGCTTGATGTTGCTTTCATTGGTTCAGTTCCAACACTTACTTTCCAGAGTCAGGGACATGACGTTTCGATCTTTGGCGGAGCAATGACAAATGGTCACGGATATGTTATCAAGTCAGAGTACGCTGACGAGGATGAGCTTGGCGTTGAGATACTCAAAGGCAGAAATGTTGCATCAGTAAAGAACAGCGTTCAGGATGCTGAGCTGCAAATACTTCTTAAAAACGCAGGCATTGAGATCGGAGAAGGCGATGACGAAGTTAACATAGTTTACTTCGACAGTCAGAAGGATGCATATGCTGCACTGCTCAATCAGTCAATAGATGCGGCTTCAGTTTACTCACCATATGCATCACTTGCAAAGTCTCAGGGCTACAAAGTAGTTTACTACTGTGCACATGAAAAGGCTCTCGAAAATCAGCCATGCTGCCGTCAGGTCGCAAAGACATCTTCACTGAGTGATTCTCCTAATACCTATAAAGCACTTGAACGTGCATTCATCAAGGCTTATCACTTTACTCAGACCGACCACGACGGAACAATTGATGATGTAAAGAAGTATATAGATATTGAAGAAGACTTCATAGATACTGAGGTTTACGGCGGATACAGTGTATCAAGTCCTGATCCGGATAAGAAGGGTACTCTCACACTTAAAGATACTATCATAGAGCTTGGATACACAGATGATTACGATATAGAGCCGTATTACAATACTGATATATACAAGCAGGCTCTCGAAAGCATATTAAAGGAAAATCCAGATGACGAGATATATAAATCTTTAAAGGAGCATTTTGATGACTACGAATAAAATTGAGATAAAAGACCTTACAGTCAACTACATAGAAAATAAAAAGAGCTTCAACGCTTTGCATAACGTTTCTTTCGGAGTTGGCAAGGGTGAATTTGTAAGTGTAATAGGTGCGAGCGGATGCGGAAAGTCAACTCTTCTCAGCGTTCTTGAGGGACTTTATACTCCGGCAGGCGGCACTGTACAGATAGATGGTAAGGAACTTCGTGGAACAGGTACAGAAAGGGGAGTAGTGTTCCAGCACTACTCACTGTTCCCGTGGATGACTACTAAAAAGAATATAGAATTTGGCATCAAGCAGTCACGTCACGATGTAAAACGCAGTGAGCGTGGAAAGATAGCAGAGGAGTTTCTCACTAAGGTTGGACTTAAAGGTTTCGGCAGTAAGTATCCTTCACAGCTTTCAGGCGGTATGCAGCAGCGTGCTGCTATAGCAAGAGCTTTGGCAATGAATACAGAGATCCTTCTCATGGATGAGCCGTTTAGTGCTATAGATGCTAAGAATCGTGTATTATTGCAGGAGCTTCTTCTTAACCTCTGGGAGGGCGACGGCGTTGAGGAGCGTAAGACAGTTGTCTTTGTAACTCATGATATCGATGAGGCTATTCTTCTCTCAGATAAAATAGTCGTACTGACTGCACATCCCGGAACAGTAAATGAGATCGTAAATGTACCTTTCGAGCGTCCACGCAGCCGTGCGGAACTGGTAAAAACTGATGAATACGCAAAATTCCGCAACAGGCTCCTCTCACTTCTCTACAACGATATTGCCGAGCGTATCGGTGGAGATGAGGTGGTATTATGACGATTAAAAAGAGGTATCTCCGCATAGCACATTTGCTGTTTATCGCATTGATCCTGATACAATTTCTCCCCGACCAGTCTACAAAGGATGTTTTCACAAACTCACTTATAAGCTTTGCAGTTGGTGTTGAGGTTATAGTACTTGCGGCATCTGCGATAATCAAAAAAGAAGAAAGTCTGGCATTGCTCGTGGATATTGCAGGATTTTTATATGTTCTTCTTGCAGTATGGAGTCTTGCAACAGCTAAGTACAACTATCTTAATGATTTGTTATTTCCTGCACCGGGAAAGGTCATACACCAGTTTGTTTTAGACAAAGATAAGATCTTTATAAACATAAAAAGTTCACTGAGAACTACGCTTAAAGGTTTCTTTCTTGCAGTAGTGATCGCAGTTCCTCTTGGACTGTTTATTGGTTGGAGTGCGAGAATAGGAAGTGCTGCAACATACATCACAAAGTTTTTCAGTTCGATACCTCCGATAGTGTATATCCCATACGGTATCGCACTTTTACCGTCTTTCAAGTCTGTATCAGTATTTGTTATATTCCTCGCAACATTCTGGCCCGTATTTGCAGGTACTATGAGCGGTGTTCTTGGAGTCGACAAGAAAATAATTGACTCAGCAAAGGTGCTCAACGTAAGCAAACCAGAGATGCTTTTCAGAGTTATACTTCCGGCTTCGCTGCAGCAGATATTCCTCGGATGCAATCAGGGACTGAGCGTTTCATTCATACTTCTAACATCCGCCGAGATGATAGGAGCTAAGGACGGAATGGGATATTATGTGAAATATTATTCCGATTTCGGTGACTATACACGTACAATTACAGGTCTTCTTGTTATAGGTTTTGTAGTTATAGGAGTAACGTTCCTGTTCAACAAACTTCAAAGCAGTCTTCTAAGGTGGAAGAGATAACAAGTTTCACTGTCAATTATCACAAATACCTATATGAAATATAGGAGAAAATTATTATTAACGCTAAATATTTAGTATACCTATTGACAAAGTATGAATAGTATGGTATGATTCATATTGTTCCAGTAGGAATACTATGAAAACGATGAAAAGGAGTGCTAAAGATGTTCAAGTACATGATATGTTGTTGTATGAATATGAAAGAATATAGACATATTTCGCATATCCATGCCCAACAGTACTGCACTTTTTATCGATGTCAATGAGTATGGGAACAGTTTGTTTAGCTGAGAGCGGAATGTGTTGAGCATTCCGCATTTTTTATTTTCCGGAGGTATTTATGGTAGATGAGAGAGAAAGCGTCACAGCTAAGATATGTGCTTTCGTAAGAGCATGGCACTCTAACAAGGCACGTCAGAAGATCTATGACGATTACCTTGCCTATGATTTCATGGGTAAGGAGGAATATGACAGTATCTACGACCTGATAAGCAGCGGTTTTGACGGAATATATAGATTTTCAAAGGAGGATACAGAGCAGATAATAAACGAGTATTTTGCTTCGATACCTCTTTCAAGAATTCATTTCAATGAAGTAAGACTTCGTAAATTTGCAGCTGAATATGGCGATATACAATATGTGATATGCGGTGCGGGTTCGGATACTTTTTCGTTCAGAAACGATAATGAGAATATCACAGTATTTGAGATAGATCATCCTGATACACAGCGTTACAAGCTTGAAAGAATTGACGAGCTTGGCTGGAATATCCCTAAAAACGTACACTTTGTCCCAGTCGATTTTGAACGTGAGCGAATGTGTGATAAGCTTATATCAGCAGGTTTTGATCCAAGCAAAAAAACTTTTTTCAGTATACTCGGAGTTTCTTATTACCTCACTCTTGATGTGTTTACTGACACACTACGTCAAATGATGGAACTTTCTTCACTTGGAAGTGCGGTAGTTTTTGATTATCCGATAAAGAGCGGTGATTTCCCAAGAAGGGTACAGAAACTTGCAGAGATAACGGAATCTCTCGGTGAAGTAATGCGTGGCGGATTTGATTACAATGAAGTTTCACGAGCACTCTATTCGCTTGGATTCCAGATAGATACGTATATGCCGCCTGAAAAGGTGCAGACTGAATACTTCAGCGGCAGACAGGACGGCATGAAAGCTTTTGAAAATGTGAGCCTGATCTCGGCAACTTATACCGCAGGCTATGATTATGAATAAAGGAGAATTATTATGAGTAAATTTACAAACACTGAAACAGCACTTATACACGGAGGTATCTCCATCGACGAACGTACAGGAGCAGTTAATGTTCCTATTTATCAGACTTCAACTTACAAGCAGGATGGACTTGGTAAAATGCGTGGATATGAGTATTCACGTACAGGAAATCCGACAAGAGAAGCTCTTGAAGCACTTATCGCTGAGCTTGAAGGCGGAGTTGCAGGATTTGCATTTGCATCCGGAATGGCAGCACTCACAGCAGTACTCAGTCTGCTCCACAGCGGCGACAGAGTACTCATTTCAAGCAATGTATACGGCGGTACATTCAGACTTCTCAATAAAGTATTTGATCATTTTTCTATTAATTACACTATTGCAGATACAACTGATCTTGAAGTATATGAAAGTCAGATAACAGATGATGTTAAGGCAGTTATTATAGAAAGTCCGGCAAATCCGCTTATGACTGTTACCGATATAAAAGCAGTTGCAGAAGTATCTCACAAGCACGGTTTACTCGTTATCGTTGACAATACTTTTATGACTCCATACTTGCAGAAACCGCTTGAACTCGGAGCTGATATAGTAGTTCACAGTGCAACAAAATATCTTGGCGGTCACAGTGACGTAGTATCAGGACTTGCAGTAGTAAGCACAAAGGAGCTTGCTGAGCAGATAGCATTTATTCAGAATTCGACTGGCGGAGTTCTCGCACCATTTGACTCATTCCTGCTTATCAGAGGTATAAAAACTCTTGCAGTCCGTATGGACAGACACGTTTATAATGCTCAAAAAGCAGCTGAGTACCTTTCAGCTCACAAGGCAGTAAAGAACGTATATTATCCTGGACTTGAAAGCAGTCAGGGATATGCGATCAACCGCAGACAGGCAAAAAACGGTGGTGCGATGATCTCATTTGAGCTTCATGAAAATTACGACATAAGAGTGTTTTTTGAGAGCCTTGAACTTGTCTCGCTCGCTGAAAGTCTTGGCGGAGTTGAGTCTCTTGTATGCCATCCTGCAACAATGACACACGCTTCAATTCCTGCTGACATCCGCAAGAAGGTCGGCATCACTGACGGACTTATCCGTCTTTCAGTCGGCATTGAAAGCATTGAGGATATTCTTGCAGACATTGAACAGGCTATCGCAAAAGCAGAGATAAAGTGAGGTAAATATTATGAATTATTTTGATTCCATGCAGGCTCTTATAGGAAATACTCCATTAGTAAGACTTGGAAATATCGTTCAGAACAGCGGAGTTAACGTATTTGCAAAACTGGAGTTTTACAATCCTTCCGGAAGCGTTAAGGACAGAACAGGTCTTTACATGATAAACGATGCTGAGAAAAAAGGACTTCTAAAAAAAGGAGGTACTATCGTTGAGGCTACAGCCGGCAACACCGGTCTTGGAATTGCATTTGCCGCACTTAACCGTGGATACCGTATAATATTTGTAGTACCTACAAAGTTTTCAGCTGAAAAGCAGGCATTGCTCAGAGCACTCGGAGCTGAGGTAATAAACACTCCACGTGAAAAGGGAATGCTCGGAGCTGTTGCAAAAGCCGAAGAACTTAAAGCTCAGATACCGGATTCAATATCACTTGAGCAGTTCAAAAATCAGAGCAATCCGCTTGCTCACTACGAGACTACAGGTCGTGAGATATTTGAATCCCTTGACGGAAAGATAGACTACGTTGTTGCAGGTGCAGGAAGCGGCGGAACTTACACAGGTATACTTCGCTACATCAAGGAGAGAGTTCCGGATGCAAAGGGAGTACTCGCTGATCCGGTAGGTTCTACAATGGGCGGCGGTGAGCACAGTGACTACAATATAGAAGGTATCGGAAATGATTTCATTGCTGAAACTATGGATATGTCCCTTGTGGACAGAGTTATAAAAATAAATGATAAAGAAGCGTTCGATACAGCTCGTTTGCTTGCAAAATCAGAGGGAATAATTGCAGGTTCGTCTTCCGGAGCTGCTATGGCAGCGGTAGTTAAACTCATAGAAAGCGGAACTAAAGGAAATATTGTAACAGTATTCCCTGACCGTGGCGACCGCTATTTCAGTACAGGACTTTACGATTGATATAGAAATTATCTATAACCTGCCATAAAGCTTTGATATTGGACATATTACGCAGTTCGGCGTATAATTAATCCATATCATGTTGATAGGAGAAGAGATATGAAAGAGATAATATGGCTCGGCAGAGGCGGTCAGGGAGCTTTCACAGCTGCCAAACTGCTTGGTGCGGCTTATACTATTGATAGCAGAGAAAAATATGCTCTTGCCTTTCCGTCATTTGGACCGGAGAGAAGAGGAGCACCTGTAAGAGCTTTTACAAAGCTCGATACAAAGCCTGTCGTTGACAGAAGTCAGACCGAAAAAGCTGACTATATCGTGATACTTGACGATACTCTTTACAGTCCGCAGCTTCAGGAACTTCTGAAGGATAACGGACAGATAATAGTCAATTCAAAAAAGATAATTGATGGAGCTCTGACATTTGATGCAGAGGGAATTGCTGCGGAGTTCAGACTCCCTACAGTTAATACAGTTATGTTCGGACTTCTTATTGGACGTTCGGATATAGTTACAGCAGAGAATGCAGTTGAGTCCATAAAAGGATATATGCCTCCGAAAATACAGGAGCGGAATATTTCAGCTCTTTTGAAAGCTAAAGAGGAGGCGGTAAAATGAGACCTTATATAAGAGAAAAAAAGAACTTTACTTTTGACGATGTTCCGGAGAATACCTCTTTTGAGGCAGGCTATCTCACTACCGTAAACAGCGGTTGGAGAAGTATCAGACCTGTTATAAACAGTGGAAAGTGCGTTGGTTGTGAACAGTGCTATCTTTACTGTCCGGACGGAGTTATTTCGATAGATAATGGCAAGGCAGTTATTGACTATGACTTTTGTAAAGGCTGCGGAATATGTGCTAAAATATGCAAAATAGGTGCAATTGAAATGGAGGCGGAGAGAAAATGAAAAAGTTTTTATCAGGAAATGAAGCTTTTGCAGAGGGTATCCGTCTTGCACGTCCGCAGGTCATTTCTGCTTACCCGATAACACCTCAGACCATTGTTGTTGAAAGACTTTCAGAAATGGTCGAGGACGGAAGTCTTAAAGCTGAATATGTTCATGTTGAGTCTGAACATTCAGCAATGTCATGTGCTATAGGAGCAAGTGCAGCCGGTGCAAGAGCATTTACAGCCACCTCCTCACAGGGACTTCTCTATATGGCTGAGTGCCTGTATTATGCGTCAGGCGGACGTTTCCCTATCGTTATGATGAATGCAGACCGCTCAACTGCTCTTCCTTGGAATATTTACGGAGATCAGCGTGACAGCCTTTCTCAGCTCGACAGCGGTTGGATACAGGCTTATGCAGAGAACGCTCAGGAAGCTCTTGACCTTGCTTTGATGAGCTATAAAATAGCTGAAAATAAGGACGTATCGACTCCGTATATGGCAAATCTGGACGGATTTGTGCTCACTCATACATATGAAACAGTTGATATTCCGGAGCGTGAACAGGCTGATAGATTCCTTCCGCCTTATGAGACCGATAATCGTATAGATTTGGAGAATCCAAAGAATATGGCATTCTCAGCAGGTCCGGATACTAACTATATATTCAAGTTTAAGGAGCACGAGGGAGTGCTTGCTGCCCGTAAGGTCATCAACGAGACTGAAAAGGAGTTTGCAGAGATATTCGGCAGAAAGTACACCGGACTTATCGAGAATTATCTGACTGATGATGCAGATTATGTGATAGTTACACTTGGAAGTATCGCAGGTCTTTGCCGTGAAACTGCTGATAAACTCAGAGAGCAGGGAATAAAGGCTGGAGTAGTCCGCATACGCTACATGAGACCTTTCCCGAATGATGAAATAGCTGACGTACTGCGTAATGTCAAGGCTTATGCAGTATTGGAAAAGGATATAAGTTTCGGCAACGAGGGTACTGTGTTCACAAATGTAAACTCCGCACTTAAAAAGTCTGGAATAAATGCAAAGGGATACAACTTCATCGGCGGACTTGGCGGAAGAAATATCTCCGCTTCTGATATTGAACAGATATACAGCGATATTGCTAACGGAACTGAAATTGTGAATTTTATCGGCATAGGAGGTGGAAACAATGGCTAATAAAACAGCAGAGAGCATTTCCCGTGATGAATTTTTCTACGGACATAAAGCTTGTGCAGGATGCGGCGGAAGTCTCGCAGTAAGAGCGGCACTGAAAGTACTCGGACCAAATGTTGTATCAGTACTTCCGGCTGGATGTATGTCCGCAGTAGGATTCAACTTCCCACAGCTTTGTTTTTCAAATAACTCCATTATTTCCACTTTTGCAGGTACTGCGTCTATGCTCACAGGAGTTGAAGCCGGACTTCGTGCAAGAGGATACAAGGACTTCACAGCAGTAGGATTTGCAGGTGACGGCGGTACAGCAGATATCGGTATACAGGCACTTTCAGGTGCTATTGACCGTAACGATAATATAATTTATATCTGCTATGATAACGAAGCTTACATGAATACAGGTATACAGAAAAGCGGTCTGACCCCATTTGGTGCAAAGACCACAACTACTCCTGCCGGAAAAAATATTCATGGAAATATACGTCCGAAGAAGAATATGTTCGAGATAGCAGCTGCACACGATATTCCGTATGCAGCTACAGCAAGTATAGGTAATTTGCCGGACTTTATTAAAAAGGTGCAGAAGGCATCACAGATACAAGGTACTAAATACATACACGTTATTGCTCCATGTCCTACAGGCTGGGGAGTTGCTCCGGATGAAACTGTAGCGATAGCAAAAGAAGTTGTTGAAAGCGGACTCTGGTATCTTGCAGAGTATGAAAACGGTAATTTCAAGCTTAATTATAAGCCTAAGGAGTTTTCAAGCGTTGAAGCATACCTCAAAAAGCAGGGACGCTTCAAGCATCTCGCAGATGAGGATATAAAGCTTATTGAAGCTTCCCGTGATAAGAAATGGGAGTATATAAATAAAAATTTTGAGTTATAGTTTCACACTATAACTCATGATAATCCTTTGGTATTGGACAATTACATCAATAGGGTGTATAATATAACCATACCAAACATATATGAAATATAAGTAAATGGAGGATAATTATTATGAGCAGAGATATAAACAATAAATACTGGGACGAGGAACTTGAAACTCTCCCTCGTGAGGAACTTGAAAAGAGACAGCTTGAAGATCTCAAAGAGATCGTAAAGTTTGCATACGACAATGCACCGTATTACAAGCGTTCATTTGATGAAGCCGGTGTTAAGCCTGAGGACATCAAGACACTCAAGGATATTGAAAAGTTCCCATTCATCAACAAGAAAACTCAGCGTGACACACAGGGCGTTGGCTCTTTCTTAGGTGAGCTTGCAGCTGTTCCGGAGGAGGATGTAGTATTTATTTCAACATCTTCCGGTTCAACCGGTGTACCTACTATGAGCCCATTCTCTAAGAAGGATTTCGACGAGTTTCAGGATACTGAGAGCCGTTGGTTCTGGCAGATAGGAATGAGACCAAATGACCGTTATGTACACGCTTTAAACTTCTCACTTTATGTTGGAGGTCCTGACGTAATCGGTGCTCAGAATCTTGGAGCATTATGTATCTGGGGCGGAACACTCCCAAGCGAAAGACTTCTCTTCATACTCAAAACTTATCAGCCGACTATAATCTGGACTTCACCTTCATATGCATGGCAGCTCGGTGAAAAAGCACTCAAAGCCGGTATTGATCCTAAGAAAGACCTCAATATCAAGAAGATAATCGTTGCCGGTGAGCTTGGCGGTTCTATCGATGCAACAAGAAAGGCTATCGAGGATCTCTGGGGAGCTGAGGTTTACGATTTCTACGGTCTTTCTGATATATTCGGAGCTTGTGCAGCACAGTGCGAATACCACGACGGTCTGCACATTGCTGAAAACCATATACTTGTTGAAACTATAGATATCCATACAGGTGAAGTACTTGAACCGGGTCAGACTGGTGAACTCGTATTCACAACACTTCGCAAGCACGCTCGTCCGCTTATCAGATTCAAGACAGGTGATATCGGACGTATCGACACTACAAAGTGCAAATGCGGACGTACTCACGGAAGAATACATATACTCGGCAGAAAGGACGATATGTTTATCGTTTCAGCTGTTAACGTTTTCCCAAGCGACATCGAAGCTGTTATCCGTGAGCAGAGCGGTATAACAGGTGAGTATCTCATCCGTATTTTTGAGAAGGACTTCACAAATAAGTATGCAGTTGAGATAGAGAAGTCAGCTGACAATACAAAGGATGATGATACAGTAGCAGCTGAGGTTTCAGCAGCACTTAAAGCTCGTATCGGTGTTAAGCCTGCAAAGGTAATAGTCCATAAGGACGGCGGACTTGATACACGTTCAGAGCATAAGTCAAGACGTGTTATTGATGAAAGAAAGATCGATTATTCTATCTGAGAATATGTTTTAGGACGGACTTGTTCCGTCCTTTTTTTATTTAAGGCAACACCGCACAAAGCTTGTGCTGAAGATCATATAATAAAAAAAGTCCGAATGATCGGACTTTTCAGAGTGTCGAAAAACTATAAAATAAAATGATAACCATAATAATGGGATTCCAAAGGGTTTATTAACCCTTTGGTCAGGTCAAGGGCTGACAGCCCTTGTGGGGAGTGGGGCAAAGCCCCACATATAGCTGCCAAACGCTCCGCAAGGGGTGAATTCAAAAACAGTCCGGTGGACTGTTTTTGAAGAGGCGGACGCCCTGCACGAGAGGGCGTCCCCTAAAGAATCAATACTTTTTCAACAGGCTGAAAAGTCCGAATGATCGGACTTTTTTATTATATGGATTCTTGACGGAAGGTACATATCGCTATATTATCAAACACCAAAAAGGAGTTTATCATAAGTCGGGAATGGGTAATAATCTTCGGCAGTCATTGTTTCAGCCTTATCAGCAGCACTGCGGAGTTTATCCATAGCTGAGAGCATAGTGTCACGTACAAACTCGGATGCTTTTATAATATCGGTTATATCCTTGAGTTTTGAAACAGCTGATTCAAGTTCAGATGTTGCGGTATCCATTTCATCGATAAGAGCAGAAAGCTCTGAAACGAGTTTAGTCTCGTATTTGCAGGCAACTTCGGCAACGCTCTTCTTTACTGCAACAGCAGAAGCTGTGTCAGAAGCGAATTTTGCAACTGCCGGAATGATCTCTTTGCGAGCCATATCTACCATTGTTACTGCTTCGATATTAACGGTCTTGATATAATTTTCGAGCATGATGTCACGGCGGGAGAATATCTCAGCCTCAGTGAATATACCGTGAGCTGTGAGCATATCGACATTCTTCTTATCGCAGATATGCGGCATTGCGTCAGCGGTTGTTTTAAGATTCATAAGTCCACGCTTTTCAGCTTCTTTGATCCACTCATCATCGTAACCGTTGCCGTTGAAGATTATTCTCTTATGTTCTTTTATTGTACGCTTGATAAGATCGTGCATAGCGGAGTTGAAGTCTTTAGCTGTTTCGAGTTCATCTGCAAACTGTTTGAGTACCTCAGCAACAGCAGCGTTCAGATGAATATTAGCACAGGAGATGCTGTTTGAAGAACCAAGCATACGGAACTCGAATTTATTTCCGGTAAAAGCAAACGGAGATGTTCTGTTTCTGTCGGTAGTATCTTTGCTGAACTTAGGGAGTACATCAACACCGAGCTGCATCTTCTCTTTCTTTGTACCGCCGTATGGAGTATCAGTTTCAATAGCATTGAGAACAGCAGTAAGTTCGTCGCCGAGGAATATGGAGATAACAGCAGGCGGAGCTTCATTTGCTCCAAGACGATGATCGTTGCCGGCTGTAGCAACAGAAAGTCTGAGAAGATCCTGATAATCGTCAACAGCTTTGATAACTGCTGCGAGGAAGAGGAGAAATTGAGCATTCTCAGCAGGTGTTTCACCGGGAGAAAGAAGATTCTCGCCCTGATCTGTTGAGATAGACCAGTTATTGTGCTTGCCTGAACCATTTACTCCGGCAAACGGCTTCTCGTGGAGGAGGCATACAAGATTGTGACGGAGTGCAACTTTCTGCATAACTTCCATTGTAAGCTGGTTGTGGTCAGCAGCAATATTTGTTGTATCATAGATAGGAGCAAGCTCGTGCTGAGCAGGAGCGACCTCGTTGTGCTTAGTTTTAGCAAGTATTCCGAGCTTCCAGAGTTCACGGTCAAGGTCAGCCATATACTCGGCTACACGAGGCTTTATTGAACCAAAATAGTGATCGTCCATTTCCTGTCCCTTAGGAGGCATAGCACCGAAAAGAGTACGGCCTGTCATTATGAGGTCTTTTCTTTTCTTCCACATATCACGGTCAACAAGGAAGTATTCCTGTTCCGGACCAACGGATGTCTTGATGCTTTTTACCTTAGTATTTCCAAAGAGCTTGAGGATACGAAGTGCCTGTTTATTGATAGCCTCCATTGAACGGAGAAGAGGTACTTTCTTATCAAGAGCCTCACCTGTATATGAACAGAAAGCAGTAGGGATATAAAGAGTTCCGTCTTTGATGAAAGCGTAGGAAGTAGGGTCCCATGCAGTATAACCTCTTGCTTCAAAAGTTGCACGAAGTCCGCCGGAAGGGAATGAAGAAGCGTCAGGCTCACCCTTAACAAGCTCTTTACCTGAGAATTCCATAATAACTCTGCCGTCTGGAGCAGGTGAGATGAAGCTGTCATGCTTTTCAGCTGTAACGCCGGTCATTGGCTGGAACCAGTGAGTATAATGGGTAGCTCCTTTTTCAATTGCCCAGTCCTTCATAGCTGCGGCAACCGCATTTGCTACTGATATATCAAGGGGAGTTCCTCTGTCGATAGTTCTTTTAAGTGACTTATAGACTTTCTCTGAAAGAGTAGCTTTCATGATTCTGTCATCAAATACCATTGAACCGTAAAAATCTGTTATCTTTTCCATAATAAAAACCTCCGATTATTTATTTTCTAAAGATGCATTTATAAAGTCCGCAAAGAGCTTATGCGGTTTATTTGGACGTGATTTGAACTCTGGGTGGAACTGTACTCCCACGAACCAAGGATGTTCCGGAATCTCAACTATCTCAACGAGCTTTTCATCAGGTGAAAGCCCTGCGATATGAAGTCCGTTGGAAGTAAGAATTTTTCTGTATGCGTTATTGAACTCGTAGCGGTGACGGTGTCTCTCGTATATGAGTTCATCGCCGTATATGCTGCGGCATCTTGAATTTTCAGCAAGCTTGCACGGATAAAGTCCGAGTCGCATTGTGCCGCCTTTTTCAGAGATATTTCTCTGTTCATCCATAATATCTATGACAGGATAAGGCGTTTCACCGAATTCACCTGAATTTGCATCATTCAGTCCGCACACGTTTCTTGCAAATTCAATGACTGACATCTGCATACCAAGGCATATCCCGAAGAATGGGACATTGTTTTCACGGGCATAGCGGATAGTTTCTATCATGCCCTCTACACCTCTGTGACCGAATCCGCCGGGGACTATCAAGCCATTGCATTCAGCAAACAGCTCTGAAGTGTTTTCGGGAGTTATTTCTTCTGAATCTATCCACTTTATTTCAACTGCGGCATCGTTCACTATTCCACCGTGACGCAGTGCTTCTGCTACAGACAGGTAAGCATCGTGGAGTTCAACATATTTTCCGACTAGTCCTATAGTGACTTTTTTATGTGCATTTTCTGCACGATGCACCATTTCAGTCCACTCAGTGAGGTCTGGAGCGGTGTCTGTCAGTCCGAGATGACGGCATACAGAATGTGCAAGTCCCTCATCTTCGAGCCATAGCGGAACTTCATAAAGTGAAGGAGCTGTAAGGTTCTGGATAACATCCTCCTTGCGGATGTTGCAGAACAAAGCAATTTTCTCAGCCATATCGTCAGGAATTCGCTTTTCTGTACGGCAGACTATTATATCAGGCTGTATGCCTATCGAGAGCAGCTCTTTTGTAGAATGCTGTGTAGGTTTGGACTTCAGTTCCTCTGAACCGGCAATGTATGGTACAAGAGTTACATGGATGTAGCAGACGTTTTCACGTCCCTGTTCAGTACCTACCTGTCTTATTGCTTCAAGGAATGGCGTAGACTCAATGTCTCCGACAGTACCTCCGATCTCAGTTATAACAACATCGGCATTTGCTTCATTTGCAGCACTGTCAACTCTGTCCTTTATTTCGTTTGTGATATGAGGTATGACCTGTACTGTGCCGCCGAGATAGTCTCCACGTCTTTCTTTGGTGATAACGTTCCAGTAAATTTTTCCTGTAGTGACATTGGAGTGTACCGATAGATTTTCGTCTACAAAGCGTTCGTAGTGACCGAGGTCAAGGTCAGTTTCAGCACCGTCATCCGTAACGAAAACTTCTCCATGCTGAAACGGGGACATTGTTCCAGGATCAACATTTATATACGGATCAAACTTTTGGATAGTGACTTTATAGCCTCTTTGCTTCAGAAGTCTTCCGAGTGAAGCTGCTGTGATACCTTTGCCGAGTCCTGAAACGACTCCGCCTGTTACAAAAATAAATTTTGACATTTGATTTTACTCCCTTGAAAACATTATATATGACAGGCAGCTGGAAGCCGGATATTCGGCTTCCGCACCTTATCTGCTTATGAACGTTCCCATTCCTCTGAATCATGGAGAGCGTTGTAGCCTTCCTCTCCTGTACGGATCTTAATTACGTTTTCTATATCGTAAATGAACATTTTTCCGTCGCCGTAATTACCGGTATAGAGAGCAGCTTTTGCTGCGTTGACTACTTTTTCTACAGGTACCGCACAAACTGCGATCTCAGCTTTTACTTTTGGGAGCAGGTTCATTTCAACGGTAGTTCCACGATAATAGTTTCTCTGACCGTTCTGCATACCGCATCCCATAACATTTGTAACAGTGATGCCTTTAACATCGATAGCCTCCATTGCTTCAATGAACTGCTGTAATTTCTGCTGTTTGAATACGACAACGATGTTAGTCATTTTTGGTCTGCCGTCAGGTGAAGGAATTGAGTAGTTCTCTACCTCGACTGCTTTGTCAACAGGCACAGCAGGAGCCTCCGGTGTACCAACTTTCTTGACGCTCTTTGCATCATCTTTTGTGTAGCCTTTCATTGAAACATCGTTCATTGAAGGTGCGAAATCAGCGTAAGAAGAAATAAGTCCGTGTTCGGTTATATCCAGACCGAGTATCTCTTCCTGTTCGGAAGCACGAAGTCCAAGAGTTGATTTTATTATGGTGAATGTGATAGTGATAGCAACTGCTGCGAAGGAAGCTACAGAAATGAAGCCGAGAAGCTGTAAGCCAAGCTGTTCGGATCCGCCGCCGTAGAAGATTCCCTCTGACTTTATGCCGCCGCTTTCAAGCTGGATCGCATAACCCGGAGCAGTTTCTGTTGCGAAAAGACCTACTGCGATAGTTCCCCATATACCGTTCATCATGTGAACTGCAACAGCACCTACAGGGTCATCAATGTGAAGTACATAGTCGAGCAGCCATACACCGAAACATACGAGAAATCCGGAAACAATTCCTACAGCGATCGCACCGAAACAGTCCATGACATCACAGCCTGCTGTGATACCCACGAGTCCTGCGAGCGAAGCGTTCAGACACATTGAAACATCAGGTTTGCCGTATTTTATCCATGTGAATATCATACAAGTTACTGTTGCAAATGCCGGAGCTACTGTTGTTGTAAGGAAGATAGAATCGAGCTGTGCTACACTTGAAGCTGCTGCCGGGTTGAAGCCGTACCAGCCGAACCAGAGAATGAACACGCCGAGTGCACCTATAGTGAGGTTGTGACCGGGGATAGCGTTGACTTTTATCTCGCCGTCTTTGGTTTTGTGAAATTTACCGATTCTTGGACCGACAAATTTTGCTCCGATAAGTGCACATATACCGCCTACCATGTGAATAGCACATGAGCCGGAAAGATCATGGAAACCACGTTCTGCAAGCCAGCCGCCGCCCCATATCCAGTGTGCTTCAATTGGATAGATAAGAGCACTTATGATTCCTGAATATACACAGTATGAAAGGAATTTTGTTCTCTCAGCCATTGCACCTGATACAATTGTAGATGTTGTAGCACAGAATACAAGGTTGAATATGAACTGATCCCACTGAAAATCAGCGTAATTTGTAAATATATCAAATCCGGGCTTACCTATAAGACCAGCGGCATCCTCGCCGAGAAGAAGTCCGAAGCCAATGAGTATGAACATTACTGTACCGATACAGAAATCCATAAGGTTTTTCATAATTATATTGCCTGCATTCTTAGCACGAGTGAAGCCTGTCTCCACCATAGCAAAGCCTGCCTGCATAAAGAATACGAGAGCTACTGCTATCATAAACCATACGCCAAATACTGTTTTGTCTGTATAATCAGTCATTTCCTGAATGATTGCCTGAGCATCCATAGGGATTCCTCCTTAGATAAAATTACAGCATAAAATACGAAAGGGGTGTATGAAATCAGGTTAAACGCCTGAGATCATACACCCCTTTGTGTATGGAATTAGTACTAATAACAAAAAAAGAGAGCTACAGACTATTCGTCCGCAGCTCCCTTGCTGTTTACAATGCCATTATAGCTCATTGAGCGGGAGTTGTCAATAGTTTTTTTGAAATTTGACGTATATCACATTTTTATTGCGAAGTTAGGTGAAAATAACTGGCAAAAATAAACGAAAGAGAATTTTTCGTTTTTTTTCTATTGACATTTTCACTTTAACGTGCTAAGATATAAAACAAGAACAAGGACGTTCATTACGGGATAATTGCCCGTTATGAGCGTCTTTTTTTATTTAAAGTCCGATCAATGGAGCTCGGACTTTTGAAAGGCGAGTGAATGATATGGATAATTTCAGAACAGAAGCCCCATACGCTCAGCAAGGGCTCTATGATCCAAGATTTGAACATGATAACTGCGGTATAGGTGCAGTTGTCAATATCAAAGGTGAACAGACAAGATACGTTGTTGACAGTGCTCTTACTATCGTTGAAAAGCTCGAACACAGAGCCGGTAAAGATGCAGAGGGTAAAACCGGTGACGGTGTAGGCATACTTGTTCAGATGCCTTACAGCTTTTTTATGGGTGAAGCTGAAAAGCTCGGATATGATATCGGCGGTATCGGAGATTTCGGTGTGGGAATGTTTTTCTTTCCTCAGAATGAACTTAAAAGAGATCAGGCTAAGAAATTATTTGAGATCATAATTAAAAAGAATGGTATGGATTTTTTATTCTGGCGAACTGTACCAACTTCGGCTGATATTCTCGGTCAGAAGGCTATTGAGAGTATGCCTTGCATTATGCAGGCTTTCGTAAAGCGTCCTGACAGCTGCTCAAAGGGACTTGAATTCGACCGTAAGCTTTTTATTGCAAGACGTGAATTCGAGCAATCCAATGAGAATACATATGTGTGCTCACTTTCAAGCCGTACTATCGTATATAAAGGAATGTTCCTTGTTGATGAGCTTAGAAAGTTCTATGCTGACCTCCAGCATGATGACTTCAGGTCTGCAATAGCCATGGTACATTCACGTTTTTCTACAAATACCAATCCAAGCTGGCAGAAGGCTCATCCAAACCGTGTTATAGTACACAATGGCGAGATAAATACTATTACCGGCAATGCTGATAAGATGCTTGCCCGTGAGGAAAGTATGTCGTGTGAAGTACTTAAAAATGATATGTACAAGATTCTTCCGGCTATAAATGTGAACGGTTCTGACTCCGCACGACTTGACAATGCTCTGGAATTCATGGTGATGTCCGGAATGCCACTTCCTCTGGCAGTAATGATAACTATCCCTGAGCCGTGGAAGAATGATAAGACCATCTCAAAGTCTAAATATGACCTTTATCAGTACTATGCAACTATGATGGAGCCTTGGGACGGTCCGGCATCTATACTGTTTTCAGACGGTGATGTAATGGGAGCTGTACTTGACAGAAATGGACTTCGTCCGTCAAGATACTGCATTACAAGTGACGGTTACCTCGTTCTCTCATCCGAGACAGGATGCATAGATATACCGGCTGAAAAGATAATAAAAAAAGACAGACTTCGTCCCGGAAAGATGCTCCTTGCAGATACAGTGCAGGGACGTATCATCGAGGACGATGAGATAAAATCCACTTACGCTTCACGTCAGCCATACGGTGAGTGGCTCGACGCAAATCTTGTTCGTCTTCATGACCTTCATATCCCGAACAAGGGAATAAAGTCATATTCTAAAGACGAACTTGAAAAACTCCAGAGAGTTTTTGGTTATTCCTATGAGGATATAAGGACATCTATCCTGCCAATGGCTGAAAAAGGTGCAGAGCCGATTGCTTCTATGGGAAGTGACATACCTCTGCCGCCGCTTGATAAGCAGCTGCCGCCGCTCTTCAACTATTTCCGTCAGCTTTTTGCACAGGTGACTAATCCGCCGTTTGACGCTATCCGTGAGGAAGTTGTTACAGATACAAGCGTTTATATCGGTAAGGACGGCAACATTCTTGAAGAGCGTCCTGAGAACTGTCATGTGCTTAAAATTGAGAATCCTATACTCACAGAAACGGATATGCTCAAAATCAAGAGCCTTAACGGAAAGGGACTAAAAAGTGCTGTTATACCGATAACATATTACATCGGCACTTCTCTTGAAAAGGCTGTTGAGAGACTTTTCATTGAAGCTGACAAGGCTTACCGTGACGGTGCTTCAATACTCATCCTCTCAGACCGTGATGTGGATGAATTCCACTGTCCGATACCTTCACTTCTTGCTGTTTCAGCTTTGCAGCAGCATCTTGTTTCAACTAAAAAACGTACCGCAGTTGCTATGATACTCGAATCTGCCGAGCCAAGAGAAGTACATCATTTTGCTGCACTTCTCGGTTACGGTGCTTGTGCGGTTGATCCGTATCTTGCACACGAAACTATCCGTTCACTCATCGAGGACGGTACTCTTGATAAGGACTTCTATGCTGCTGAGGACGACTATAATAGTGCAATACTCCACGGTATCGTAAAGATAGCTTCAAAAATGGGTATCTCCACAATACAGTCCTATCAGGGAAGCAAACTTTTCGAGGCTGTTGGTATTTCAAAGGAGCTTATCGATAAATATTTCTCCGGAACAGTCAGCCGTATCGGAGGAATAGGTCTTGCTGAGATAAGCCGCCGCACTGAGAAGCTCCACACTTCTGCATTTGATCCTCTCGGACTTGCTGTGAATAATAATATCGGCAGTGCAGGCAGCCACAAACTCCGCAGCGGAAAGACAGATCATCTCTATACTCCGGAAACTATACACCTTCTTCAGCAGGCTGCGTGGACAGGAAGCTATGAGACTTTCAAGTCCTATTCTGCGGCTATTTCACGAGAAGATAACGAGCTTACTCTCAGAAGTCTGCTTGACTTTAATTATCCTGAAAACGGCGGTATTTCAATTGACGAAGTAGAATCAGTGGAAAGCATATGCACTCGATTCAAAACAGGTGCTATGTCCTATGGTTCTATCTCACAGGAAGCTCACGAGTGCATGGCAGTAGCTATGAACAGCATTGGCGGTAAATCCAACAGCGGTGAGGGCGGAGAAAGTCCGGAGCGTCTGAAATCCGATAAATGCTCAGCAATAAAGCAAGTAGCGTCAGGACGTTTTGGTGTTACTTCCGAATACCTCGTATCAGCTCAGGAGATACAGATAAAAATGGCTCAGGGAGCTAAACCGGGTGAGGGCGGACATCTTCCGTCAGGAAAGGTCTATCCATGGATAGCTAAGACACGTCACTCAACAGCTGGTGTGGGACTTATATCGCCGCCTCCTCATCACGATATTTACTCTATCGAGGACTTGGCTCAGCTCATATATGACCTTAAAAATGCTAACGATAAGGCTCGTATCTCAGTCAAGCTCGTATCAGAAGCCGGAGTAGGTACTGTTGCTGCCGGAGTTGCTAAGGCAGGAGCTCAGGTAATACTCATTTCCGGATATGACGGCGGTACAGGAGCTGCACCTAAGAGCTCGATATACAATGCCGGACTTCCATGGGAACTCGGTCTTGCTGAGGCTCATCAGTCATTGGTGCTCAACGGACTTCGTTCAAGAGTCCGCATAGAGACTGACGGCAAGCTCATGACAGGCAGAGATGTACTCGTTGCAGCACTGCTTGGTGCTGAGGAGTTCGGTTTGCAACAGCTCCGCTTGTAACAATGGGATGCGTTATGATGAGGGTATGCAACCTTGATACTTGTCCTATGGGTATCGCAACACAGAATCCTGAGCTTCGCAAGAGATTCAGAGGAAAGCCGGAGTACATTGTTAACTTCATGCACTTCATTGCTCAGGAGCTCCGTGAATATATGGCTAAGCTCGGTGTAAGAACGGTTGACGAGCTTGTTGGACGTACTGATCTTCTCCGTACAAAGTCCGATAGTCAAAAGAAAAATATAGACTTCACAAATATACTTACTGCAAATTCTAAGAGTGATAAACAGCATTTTGTTCCGGAAGATGTTTACGATTTTGAACTTGACAACACTGTTGACAGACGTGTTATAATAAAGGGTATAGGAAAAGCATTGAAGGCAGGTACTCCAAAGACTATTTCAGTTGATGTTGTAAATACAGATCGTTCTGTCGGAACTCTTACAGGAGCTGAAATCACTCGTATACACGGTGAGAACGTCCTTGCAGACGACACATTCACTGTAAAATGCAATGGCAGCGGAGGACAGTCGTTCGGTGCATTTATTCCAAAGGGACTTACTCTTGAACTCTGCGGCGACAGCAACGACTACTTCGGAAAAGGCCTTTCCGGAGGCAAGATAGTTCTCTATCCGCCGAAAGAGTCTGCTTTTAAAGCTGACGAAAATATCATTGCAGGAAATGTTGCACTCTACGGAGCAACTTCCGGTAAAGCATTTATCAATGGTATCGCAGGTGAGCGTTTCTGCGTTAGAAATTCCGGAGCTGTTGCAGTATGTGAGGGCGTAGGCGATCACGGCTGCGAGTATATGACAGGCGGCAGAGCCGTTATACTCGGCAATACCGGCAAAAACTTTGCAGCAGGTATGTCGGGCGGTATAGCTTATGTACTCGATGAAAAACACGATCTTTATACTCGCCTGAACAAAGCTCTTGTTTCACTTGAATCCGTAAAAGATGCAGATGATGTTTCAGAGCTGAAAAGTATTATCACTGAACACGCAGAAGCTACAGGTTCAGAAAAAGCAAATATGATACTTGCTGATTTTGAAAACTATCTCCCATTCTTCAAGAAGATAATCCCACACGACTACGCAAAGATACAACGCACCGTAACCGAGCTTGAAAAGTCGGGAGTTTCACATGAACAGGCTGAAATAGAAGCCTTTGAACGTATCAGAAAGGAGTCGTGAATCATGGGAAAGACAACAGGTTTTCTTGAATATAAAAGAGTCGAAAGTATGGCAAAAGAGCCTTCAGAGCGTATAAATGATTATAATGAGTTCCATGTTCCGCTGAGTGATGAACAAAGACGTGAGCAGGCTTCAAGATGTATGGACTGCGGAGTTCCGTTTTGTCAGAACGGAAAAATGCTCTGCGGAATGGTGTCAGGATGTCCGCTGAACAACCTTATACCTGAGTGGAATGACCTTATCTATCACGGTCAGAAAGAACAGGCACTTGAACGTCTGCTTATGACAAATAATTTTCCGGAGTTTACTTCGAGAGTATGTCCGGCACTCTGCGAAAAAGCTTGTATATGCGGAGTTTATGACAGTCCGGTAACTGTTAAGGAAAACGAGAATTCTATCATAGAATATGGATTTGAAAATGGGATAATAGCTCCGCAGCCGCCGGCTGTACGCAGTGGAAAAAAGGTCGCAGTAATTGGCTCAGGACCTTCCGGACTTGCCGCAGCTGATACTCTTAACAAGAGAGGTCACAGCGTCACTGTATTTGAGCGTTCAGACAGAGTTGGCGGACTTCTCATGTATGGTATCCCGAATATGAAGCTCGAAAAGCGAATTATCGAACGCAGAGTTGAGCTCATGAAAGCTGAGGGAGTACAGTTTGTAACGAATGCAAATGTCGGCGGAGACGTTTCTGCGTCGGAGATAACCGGGAATTTTGACGCTGTTGTACTTGCCTGCGGTTCATCAAATCCTCGTGATATTAATGCTGAGGGACGTGATGCAAATGGAATTTACTTTGCAGTTGATTTCCTCAAAGCAACAACAAAAAGTCTGCTCGATTCTGATCTGACAGACGGTAAATACATTTCTGCCAAGGACAAGAATGTAGTTATCATCGGCGGAGGTGATACCGGTAATGATTGTGTCGGTACTTCTGTGCGTCACGGATGCAAGTCGGTAACTCAGCTTGAAATGATGCCAAAGCTTCCGGATGAACGTGCTGAGAACAATCCGTTCCCGCAGTATCCGAGAGTATGCAAGACTGATTATGGTCAGGAAGAAGCTATAGCTGTATTTGGTCATGATCCACGTATTTACGAGACTACTGTAAAGGAGTTCATCAAGGATGAAAAAGGTGATCTTGCAGCAGTAAAAACAGTGAAGCTTGAATTTGTTACTGACCCTGCAACAGGAAGACGCTCTATGAAGGAGATCGAAGGCAGTGAGCAGACTCTCCCATGCGAGATATGCCTTATTGCAGCAGGGTTTTTAGGCTCTCAGAGCTATGTTGCGGAAGCATTCGGTATTGAACTGGACAACCGCACAAACGTAAAAACAGAAGCCAATAAACATTCGACAAGCGTAAAAAAGATATTCACCGCAGGTGATATGCATATCGGTCAGTCACTTGTTGTACGTGCAATACGTGAAGGACGAGATGCTGCTGCGGAAGTTGATGAGTACCTTATGGGGTACACAAACCTGAAATAACGGAGGGTAAAATGATCTATTCAGAAAATGAGATATTGCAGTATATTGAAGAAAACGATGTTAAATTCGTAAAGCTGACTTTTTGTGATCTGCACGGCAGATTGAAAAACATATCCATACTTTCATCCGAACTTGCCGTAACGTTCGAGCAGGGAGTTAGGATCGCAGCAAAAAAGATCGCAGGTTTTGAGGCTGCCGGCGGAAAAGACCTTTTCCTGTTCCCTGATGCTCAGACTATGACCGTTCTTCCGTGGAGACCTCAGCAGGGCAGGGTTATAAGAATGTTCTGCTATATCCGCTACAAGGACGGTACTCCGTTTGAGGGCGACAGCCGTTACTTCCTTAAAAAAGCAATGAAAGCTGCTGTTTCAGCCGGTTATTGTTTCCGCTTCGGAACATCATGCGAGTTCACTCTTTTCCACCTCGATGAGAACGGACTTCCGACTAAAACTCCGCATGATTTTGCAGGTTACTGCGATACTGCTCCGGACGATAAGGGCGAAAATATAAGACGTGATGTTTGTCTCACACTCGAACAAATGGGGATACATCCTGTTTCGTCGTGTCACGAGAGCGGCTGCGGTCAGCATGAGATAGACTTCAATACCTCATCAGCTCTGAAAGCAGCGGATACCTTCCTGAGTTTCAAATCTGCTGTAAAATCTGTTGCAGAGGCTCATGGAGTTCATGCAAGCTTCATGCCGAAGCCTTTGCGTAACGACTGTGGAAATGGTATGCACATAAGCTTCACACTTTTCCCTGACAGTGATTTTTTAGAGGAACGTGCGTCTGAGTGCGGAGATATGGTAAAGAGTGCTGCTGCCGGCATTATGGAGCATATCCGTGAATTCACAATGTTTACGAATTCCACGGTAAACTCATATGCAAGGCTCGGAGAATTTACAGCTCCGAGAGATATAATATGGTCGGATGAGGAGGGAGCTCAGCTTATAAGAATGAATCCGGACAGTGATGATACTTCCGTGGAATTGAGAGCTGCTGACTGCGTTTGTGACCCTTATTTCGTTATCGGACTTATGATATATGCTGCACTTGAGGGTATAGCTTCCGGAGCTGTGCTTCCCGAGAAAAACAACGGCAATGAAAGACTTCCGGAAACTCTCGAAAAAGCAATAGAGACAGCAGAGAATTCCGAGTTCCTGAAAAAATATATTCCTGAGAATATACTTGAAGTTCTTATTAAAAAAAGCCGTGAGGATTGGAAGGAGTATACTTCTGCATACGATAAAGAAGCCTTCTTTGATAAGAAATATTTCTATTCACTGTAATGGAGGTAAATTTTGGAAAAGATACTTGTAGTTTCAAGTAATAAAAATGCTTCTGAGACTCTCCATGATTTTCTCCGTGGATCATTCAATTGTACGCCTAAGATAGTTGAGTCGGCATATCAGGCTAAGGTTATTCTTGAGTCTGATATACTGACCGAGCTTGTTATGATAAACTCTCCGCTCATGGACGAATCGGGTGTGGAATTTGCCGAGTATGTTACAGAAAATACGACAGCTAACTGTGTTCTTATGATAAAAGCTGAGACTGCTGACAAGATCGGTGAGCGAGCTGAAAAAGCAGGTATAATAATTGTTGGAAAGCCGTTCAGCAAGACAGTCCTTTATCAGATACTCAGGACGGTTGATATTGCGGCAAATCGTTCTGCCGAGTTATATCTGAGGAATGCACGTCTTGAAGAAAAAATAAATGAGATACAGACTATCGATAAGGCAAAGTTTATGCTTATGGAATACAGACATATGACCGAGAGCGAGGCTCATGCATATATTGAGCAGTATGCTATGAACAAGCGTAAAAAGAAAAGTCTTGCTGCACTTGCGATCATAGATAAGATAAGTGAGCAGTATTTATAGAGGTGTGAAAAATGTTTGATTCGATACACGAAGAATGCGGAGTTTTCGGCATTTTTGAGAATAAGACCGCTAATGTTGCGGCATCGGTATATTTCGGACTTTATGCTCTTCAGCACAGAGGTCAGGAGAGCTGCGGTATAACCGTGTGTGACGACGGTGTATTCCGCCATAAACGTGCAGACGGTCTTGTTTCAGAGGTATTTACTAAAACTGAACTTGAAAAGCTTGGGTGTGGAAATATGGCAGTCGGACACGTCAGATACTCCACTACCGGAGGTCACAACCATAATAATATCCAGCCGCTTGTTATACGTCATATCAAGGGAAATATGGCACTTGTCCACAATGGTAACCTTGTGAATGCGGCAGAGCTGAGAAGTTCTTTTGAGATGTCCGGAGCTATTTTTCATGGAACTTCCGATACGGAGGCAATAGCTTATTCTATAGTCCGTGAGCGACTGACAAGCAGTTCGACAGAGGAAGCTGTTGAACGTGCGATGCCATTCATAAAGGGAGCTTACTCATGTATTCTTATGACTGCTACAAAGCTCATTGCTTTCCGTGATCCGAACGGATTTCGTCCGCTCTGTATCGGTAAGACTGCGGACAGTGCATATGTTGTAGCTTCTGAGTCATGTGCTCTTGAAACGGTTGGTGCGGAGTTTATCCGTGATGTAGAAGCAGGGGAGATAGTTGTCATAGACAGCAGCGGACTGCGTTCGATACGTACTAACTGCGGAAATAAGCGTAACGTTTGTATATTTGAATATATTTATTTTGCACGTCCGGATTCAGTTATCGAGGGTATTTCGGTGCATCATGCAAGACTTCGTGCAGGAAATCTGCTTGCGAAGTACAGTCCGGTCGATGCAGACATCGTTATAGGTGTACCGGATTCGGGACTTGATGCGGCTCTTGGATATGCAAATGAAAGTGGGATACCATACGGTATAGGCTTTATAAAGAACAAATATATTGGACGAAGCTTCATACAGCCTGACCAGAATCAGCGTGAAAATGCCGTCAAAATAAAGCTTAACGCTGTTCGTGAGAGTATTGAAGGCAAACGTGTGATAATGATAGATGATTCTATAGTGCGAGGCACAACAAGTGCAAGGATAGTACGTTTGCTCAGAGAAGCTGGAGCAAAGGAAGTACACGTTCGTATTTCGTCGCCGCCGTTTTTACATTCCTGCTATTTCGGAACAGATGTAGATTCCGAGGAGAATCTCATTGCAGGCAAATGCACTTCTACTGAGGAGATAGCGGAGTTTATAGGTGCTGATACTCTTGCATATCTCCCTGTTGAGTGTCTGGGTGAACTTGTGGATAATAAGTTCGGTTACTGTGCCGGCTGTTTTACAGGCGACTATCCGGTTGACATTTCAGGTGCAGGAAGCAAGAATAAATTCGACGAAAAAATACATAAGTAAGAAAAAAAGTCCGGTTTTCCGGACTTTTTTGCATTCACTTTTATCTGTAGCTTATATTTTTGCATGATGAGTTCCGATTATTATTTCATCATTAAAAAAGCGAGATTTTGTTTGCCTCTGTCACCACGTCTGTACGAGTAAAATGAAGTGTTATGGAAGGTACACTCATTTACGTCTGAGATATTTTGAACCGGTATTCCCTCAGAGACTGATTTTATACGGATAGTCTGTAGAAGGTTGAGGTGGAGTTTTTTATCATGTAAAGTGAAGAGTTTATCAAGCTCGTTATGCGAGAAAAACTGTGCATATGTGTTTTTAACATCCTCGCCCACTTCGTAGCAGTCAGGACAAATATGAGGTCCGATAATAATTTGTATCCGGTCCGGAGATGCACCGAGCTTCCTCATACATTCCACAGCATTTCGTATGATAAACCCTGATGCTGAACGCCAGCCGCAGTGCAGCAGACCTATGATACCAGCCTTTTTTTCAATAAGGTATACCGGAACACAATCTGCTGCAATAATGCTTAGGACGAGATTTTTTTCAGCAGTTATAAGCCCGTCGACTTTTTTAAGCTCATTATCTTTTACAACTCCTGAACCACCGTAACTGCTATCAACTATTCTTACTTTATCTCCGCTTGCCTGATACGGACGTATGATCTGTGATAAGGGAACACCAAGCATATCGCTCAAAGTGACATAGTCATTTGTCGGAGGATCAAGAGGTTCATTTCTGGTCCATATTCCACACATTCCGGAAGTAAAACCACCATGTGAAAAATCATCATTGGTTACTGTTATATTCTTCATTTATTATTCCTCATTTTATTTGGAAGACATTATAAGAGCAGTTTATTTTATAATATACGCCCTGCATGGAGCACCGTCACAGCCGCCAAGATTAAGCGGTGCAGCACTTAAAAAGCAGCGTCCTTCATCTACGTTTTCAAGCACTATTCCTTCAAGCAAGACAACGTCTGCACCAAGGAGTGTGAGATGAACCTGCATTGGACCGCCCTCCGGACCTACTGTCTGACTTTCGTTTCCGAGAAGTTTTATACCGGCATCAGCAAATATGCGAGCTGCACCGGCAGTAACCGTAGCTTTGCCGGCAATCAGGATTCTTTCGGGAGCACCGGCATCTCTTGCTTTTTTCATAATATTTTCTGCATCTTTAGCGGTAACATCACCATTATGACGTGCTACAAAGCAATCTCCGACAAAAGTATCAAGCGGCATTTGTTCGACAGTTTTTCCGTCCTCAATGAAGTGAAAAGGCACATCGATATGTGTACCGTTATGAGCACACATCGAAAAGTATGTCAGGTTGCAAACGTCGCCTTTTTTAATGCTGAGAAGTGATCTCTTTGACGGAGAGGGATCTCCGGGAAAAATATTACACGAAAAAACCTCCTGTGAAATATCGATTATCTTACTCATATTTTCACCTCATATTTCTGCCGGCTTGACCGTATAGACTTTTTTGCCGCCATGACCTCCGAAAATCTGCCATGTACCAATGCCAAGACGCTGAAATACAGCGTTTCTCTCAGCCGTACACAGAGCTTTGTCAGTATCGACTGATGTCATAAGTATCGGAGCATATTTGTTATATTCAGCTTGTTTTGCTGTCATATCTTTCATATTAACGAAAATGTCACCTGTAAAAGCGATATGATGTTCAAAGTCGATAAGAACAGATTCTCCGGCAAGGTGACCTCCTTTACCTTCATAAAGCTCAAAGTGAAGCTCACCAAAATCGAAGAAGCCGGTCTGTTCGATAAACTGATTTATTTCCTTTGTATCACCAATAATTTTTATTTTGTCCGGATCAACAGGCGAGTATGACGTAAGCACCTTGCATATGCGGATGTATGGTTTATGAAGTATATTTTTTTCACGGAAACCGTCCTTGCCCTTGCATTCAAGTACGAGACATTCTGCACTTTTGGCACTTGCATAAATGGTATCAAAGAGAGGAAGAAGTCCGCAGTGATCCAACTCTGCGTGAGTTATAAAGCACTTTTTTTCGATATTGTCGAAATCCGGGACTATATTTCTGATAACAGGCAGCATTTCATCTTTATAGCAGGCATATCCTGTATCGATGAAAAGGCAGTCTTCACCGCTTTTGATTATCGCCATATTGCTTCCGCAAGGTGGTTCGATAAGAGTTATAGAAGTTTTGTCTGTAATTTTGTGAGTAGTTATACGTGGTGAGAAGTTTTCACCTCTTGAAGCTACAAGGAGTTCAGCGAAACGGCTGATACTGTCGAATGTACGATACGGAGAAACTCCGGATTCGTCAAGTATCTGCATTGCAAGATTGGTATTGACAAGAAGTTCATTTTTAGCTTCGGCGGAAATGACCATAGATGAAGAAAGCTCACTCACGAATGTCTTATAGAAGAAGCTGTTGTCATATATTTTATCGGCATGATTATAGTCGATCACTCTTACACTGCACAGTTTTTTTGCTTCTTCAATAAAGACATTTATTTTGTCGGAGTTATCAACGATCAGTCCCATTTTGAAAAGCTGATATTCAGTTCCGTTTTCCTGCGAGCTTATATACGAAATATTGAAGTTGTGTTCACTTATAAGTTCGAGTATAGAAGTAACACTGCCGGGAATATCTTTCAGACGAAATTCGAGCAATACCACACTGCGGGCATCATCGTCACATTGCAGATAACCTATAGCGGTGAGTTCTTCTGTTGCTTTAGCAAGCTGCTGAGCAGTTCCTTCCGCATCAATGAAAAGCAAATGCGAGTCTACCGCTTTATTATAGCTTACTCTTGTAATATTCACACCAAGAGAAGCAAAGCACTTGCTGGCTTTTAAAAATGCACCTATATGATTAGGCATTTTAGTTACAAAGGTTTTATTCATATTTCATCTATCCATTCATTTTATCAGATTTGCAGTGGCTTTTTGATAATTATATCATAAGTCCGATGATAATTCAATGTATTTAAGGCAACACCGCACAAATCCCGCCTGTCGGTTTTGCACTGAATCTACTGGCATATTTCCCGTCATCTTGCACAGAAATCCCTTGACATACATCAGTATGCCTGCGGAATTTCTATACAATCTGACGAAAAATATGACTGCGTATCTTCAGCACAAGCTTTGTGCGGTGTTGCCTTAAGACT
>JAFYGE010000034.1 GCA_017543335.1 Ruminococcus sp. | reverse complement strand
GTAGTTTTAGCAGTAGTCTTTACAGTAGTAGCAGCCTTAGATGTGGACTTAGCAGTAGTTTTAGCAGTAGTCTTTACAGTAGTAGCAGCCTTAGATGTGGACTTAGCAGTAGTTTTAGCAGTAGTCTTTACAGTAGTAGCAGCCTTAGATGTGGACTTAGCAGTTGTTTTAGCTGTAGTCTTTACTGTGGTTGTAGCTTTAGTTGTTTTTACTGTTGTAGAAGCAGTTGTAGTTGCTGCCTTAACTATGAGTTTAGCATTATTTGAAGTTACAGATACGCCGTACTTGTTAGTAATTACACAGTGATAGAGACGATTTGTCTGCTTTTCGTTAACAGTAATACTGAGAGTAGCAGTCTTGCCGGAAACAGCAGTTGAGTTTTTCCATGTCTTTCCGTTATCATCTGAGTACTGCCACTGATATGTAAGTCCTTCACCTGTTACACTAACCTTGAAAGAAACTTTTTTACCGGCTGTAGTAGTTACAGATGCAGGCTGACCAGTGATTGCAGGAGTAACGATAAGCTTAGCTGTAGATGTTGCTTTCTTGGAGTTGTACTTATCCTTTATCACACAACGGTAGAGACGATTAGTCTGGCTTTCGTTAACAGTAATGCTGAGAGTAGCAGTCTTGCCGGAAACAGCAGTTGAATTTTTCCATGTCTTTCCGTTATTGTCTGAATACTGCCACTGGTAAGTAAGTGCATCGCCAGATTCCTTTACAGTGAATGAAACTTTTTTGCCTGTTTCAGCAGTTACAGCTTTTGGCTGAGTTTTGATATTGATCATCTTAAAGTGCTTTGCAGCATTGATGAATGGCTCATTATTTGAACCTATTAGAATTGCCTCCGGTGATCTTAGTATTGCCATCCTTATCAGTAGTAGTATTTACATTTACGTTGATAGTCTGTTTAGCATTATCTACAGTAAATGAACCACTTTTTATAGTTTCGGAACCATACTTTACGGTATATTTATAGCTTCCGTTATCGCAGAAGAATGTTGCCTTTCCTGAACCGTTTGTATAATTTGAAAGTCCGTCAACGATAACCTCCGCACCACTGTAAGCTCCACCGTTTCCGCTGTCCTTGACTACAAAAGTAGTATTATACTTATTATAGCTGCATTCTCCTTTGCCGAATTTAGGCAGGCATGGAAGATGTGGGAATGAGATGTGGAAATCAAGGAAGTCAGCAGGTATCGTTATTTCCTTGTTTAGACCTTTTGCAATATCCTTTTTCATGACTGATAACGTTAAGCCATACGCAAGTTTAAACGCTACATGACCATTAAAGCAAACATCGCAGGCGTGTATAGAATCATCATTCTTGTTGACCACTGCTACCTTTTTATCCGCAGACAGATCACCGCATATTTTAGCAATACTGTCTCTCAGCGACAACTCGCCTTCAATTGTAATAGAAACGCCGGCAGTTATATCGAATGAAGCATATGCTATCTTTCTGCTTACAATTTCTATTCCAGGATTCAATACGAGACCGACGAAAACTTCACCCTGCATATTAAGTGTAGCATCACACTGATCTGTACTGAACTGAGAGATATTCTGGAATCCATCATCTGTAGAATAAGTAAATCCTACTATAGGAGCATAAGAGAACTTTAATGTAAGTGAGCCTGATATTTTAAGAACAAGCTCAGGTTCGATTCCTATAAGTACACCGGGGATGCTTGTAGGGATGTTGATATCGGCGATTTTAGCCTTAATGTCTTGAGTCTGCTTTTTAGCCCATGACTGTACAGCATCACTGCCTGTAAATGAGCTTTCAGACAAAAGGTCATTGTCACCTTCAAGGGAGAGAGCACAGTTAAAGTCAACGGTAAGAGAGAAACCGAAGCTTGTTTTTGTCCAGCTCTTGTAGAAGTTGATAGATGACTTGAACTCTATGCTTCCTTTAAAGCTTAAAGGACTGCCGTCACCGAAAGCTTCAGAAAGGCTTCCCTTTTCACGATCCATTGAAAGTGTAAAAGAAGTTTCAGATTTATACTTCAGAAGACGTTTTGCATCTGCACAAAACTCGATTGGCTTACCTGTTTCGTATGTGAATTGTTTTTCATCGCCCTTTTTATCTGGGAAAATGAAGTTTTCGTCTGATTCTGTAGTATCTACAGTGACGTTATTCATATCGGTAGTAGTTTCAAACTTAACGAAATCAAACATATCGTCGATATTGTTGTTACCGCTGATAGTAGCCTGATCGCCGTCGATAGAGATATTATCGACAGAAACAGCGATAATATCGTCCTTAGAAGGCTGGATGTAGAAATACTCGCCTTCCTTGAGGTTCTTGACAGTATCATAGATATTATCAAAAACGAAAGTATTATTATCGTAATCAGCAGAAACGAGAGTATTCTCATTTTCAGAGCTCTCAGCCGTGACAGTATTTTCGTTGAGAACTAAGAAGTTAGTTTTTTCGCTCTCATCGAAATTAACGACCTGTTCTGCGTTAAAGTCGTGGATATCAGTAGCTTTGATCTCCTGGATCATTCTGGTATATGTATCGATCTTGAAAACATTACCAACAGGATTGCCCATTTTATCCACAAGCTGTTTACCTTGTTTAATTATGAGTATTATACATTTATATAGACACAAATCCGGTATCGGTATTATACCTTAAAATATGGGAGTCTATTTGTTCACGGCGGAGATGCTCACCGATAGTTATTATAACTGACTGACCTTCACGGACGTGTGAGAGTTCAGTTTTTTCACGGGTAGCATTTATTTTTATCCATCCGTCCGGATAGTCCGGTACAGAACCTTTTATTCTCATAATATTACCACAATTGTCATCATTGAATATATCATCTATCAGCTTCGGAAGCATTTCTTTATCGACAGCTATATGCATGAAATAGTGAACTCCGCTGATAATATCATCGCCACTGAATTTTTTTATATAAGATGACCCACGGTAGCCGGCGGACATCAGCATAGAGAAGTCGTCATCGGAGAAGACATCATTTTGTGGGATAAAAATGTCACGAGGAGAGAATCTTCTGTCGCACTTTATATCTTCAAGCGAGTTGTTAAGGTGAGTAATAAGGCGTTCCGAGATATGCTCGTCGCTCTCATCCGGAAAAGAACTTCTTTTGCTTAGTACAAGTTTTCCGCAGCAGGCTGCCTCCGAGCCGAAGAGGTACTCCATCTGCTCCGGGAGTTTTTCGTCTGTTTCAGCATCGATGATAGTTATTATACTGCCTATCTCAAACCAGCGGTCGAGCGGGGATTCATGGAGAGTATCGAAAAATTCGTCCATATCGAAAATGCCGGAAGGCTCGACAATAACTCTGTCGAAATTCTGCATACCGAGTGATATCAATTGAGTTTTGAACCTTCTTTTATGGCAGCACGGGTCACCGCCGCCTGCGACCATTTCAAGCTGACAGTTGTCACATTTCAGCTCTTGTAAAAGCATCATATCGACGTTTACAGCACCAAAGTCATTTTCGAGAATAGCTATCTTCATTCCCTTATCGATAAGATGTTTAGCATATTTCATAAGAAAAGTAGTTTTTCCAGAACCGAGAATACCGGTAATAAGGTCAATTTTAGTCATAATAGCTCCTTTCCGGACTAAGCGAGTATACCAAGATTTTTGAGTTTTGATGTTATCGCACCATTTGTGCGTTTATGTATTTTAGCTATCTCTGATATGGACTGTCCATGTGAAAACTCTTTTTTTAGCTGTTGTACTTCACTGTCAGTCCACGGTTTGGGAGCAGGCAGTTTTTTAGTTCCCACAGTATGCTCACGGAAGCTTGCGAGCTGTTTTTCAAGGTAGCTGACTTCTCCCTCCGGAGCTTTTTCTTCATCGGGATGCTTACTGATGAAATCAGCTATCAGTCCGCAGAAGTCCTCGCAGTACTTATCAGCCTTAGTTTTTCCTACTCCGGATACAGTAAGGAAGCTGCTGCGGTCGGTAGGGAGTATGCGGCACATATCACGCAGAGCAGCATCAGAGAAGATGATATAGGCAGGTACGTGTTCATCTGAGGCAAGCTTGCTCCTGAGTGCTTTAAGCTCGGCAAAGAGCGGAGAATCTGCATAGAATCGGTCTTCTGCACGTTTTTTGCCCTGCGGAGTCTGCTCTTTGGGGAGATTCATGCTTATACTGCGTTTTTCACGGAGAAATCCGGCAGAACCAGAGGTCAGACTTACTATCGGGTAGTCGTCATCAGTTGCGGCAAGCAGGTCACGGCTGATGAGAAAATCAAGCTCGGAGCGGATGCGTTTTGGTGATACATCCGACATTATCCCGTAAGTTGAGAGCTTATCGAATCCAAGCGAGAGAAGTCTTTCGTTCTTGTTTCCTCTCAGAATATCAACTATCATGCCCTTGCCGTAGTCCCGACCTTTCTGCTTTACACGGTAGACGCAAGATATGATCTTCTGAGCGTCTGTAGTTATATCGATTTTTTCAAATCCGTTCACGCAGCTTGAACAGTTACCGCAGTAATTCGGAGCTTTTTCACCGAAATAGTTGAGAATGAACTCCCTAAGACAGCCGGAGGTGGTACTGTAAAAAGTCATTTCTTTAAGACGCTGTTTATCTCTTTCGAGCATAATATCCTTTTGTTCATCAGAGAGGTCGTTGTTTTCCTCACGGCTTTTTTCTATCATGAAATTATTGGTCCTTACGTCATTTCCGCTGTAGAGGAGAATACACTCAGCCGGTTCACCGTCACGGCCAGCACGACCGGCTTCCTGATAGTAGCTCTCGATATTTTTAGGCATATTGTAGTGTATAACAAATGAGACGTCAGATTTGTCAATCCCCATACCAAAGGCGTTTGTAGCGACCATAATTCTTTTGCGGTCGTAGATGAAGTCCTCCTGATTCCTGTGTCTTTCGGCATCTGAAAGACCTGCATGGTAGCGAGTAGCTGTGAAGCCGTCGGAGTTCAGTCTTTCGCAGACTTCCTCGACATTTTTTCTTGAAAGGCAGTAAACAATCCCGCATTTATCCTTGTATTTTTCCAGAAGCTCACGGAGTGCAGTATACTTGCTTGCAGGGTGAAGAACGGAGAAATACAAGTTTTTACGGTCGAATCCGGTGGTCAGTGAAAAAGGCTCACGCAGACCGAGAATACGGATAATGTCCTCTTTTACATCGTCTGTAGCGGTTGCAGTGAAGGCACTGATAATAGGTCTGTAAGGGAGCTTTTCAATAAAAGAAGTTATGTGAAGATAGCTTGGACGGAAATCCTGTCCCCACTGAGAAACGCAGTGGGCTTCATCGACTGTGACCATAGAGATATGTACAGCTGAAGCAAGCCTGAGAAGCTCTGGAGAATCAAGTCTTTCCGGAGCTACATAAATTATTTTGAAGCCGTTTCTGAATGCCCGGCTGACTGTATCGGAGTACTCTTCCTGTGTCAGTGAACTGTTAATGCAGGCAGCACTTACTCCGGCTGATATGAGGGCACTTACCTGATCTTTCATAAGCGAGATAAGCGGCGAGACAACAATGGTCATACCGTCGAGAAGCATTGCAGGTACCTGATAGCATATTGATTTTCCTGCACCTGTCGGCATGATACCGAGCACGTCTCTGCCTGCGAGGATATTGTCTATCATTTCAGCCTGTCCGCTGCGGAAGCCGCTATGACCGAAGTACTCTTTTAGGATGTCGAATTTATTCATCTTCATTTACCTCGTACTTCTTTTTAGGTGAGCTGTTTACTGTGATTATTCCGGCAGCAATTAAAACCAAAGCCGTGATTATCTGCCAGAGTCCGGCTGCGGAGCGTTCTGACAGGAGCAGTGCAGAAAGGATGACTCCGAATACAGGATTCATGAAGCCGAATACTGATATTGAAGATACAGGATTATGTTTTAGCAGCAGGCTCCATATTGAGAAAGCGGCAGCAGATATGAACGCAAGATATATGAGCATTGCTGCTCCGGACGGAGTTACGCTGTTGACTTTTCCGCCGGAGATAAGTCCGGCAGCAGTCATAAACGCTCCGCCTATGATAAATTGATAGCTGCTGAGCAGTACAGGGTCTGCACTGCGTGAAAAACGTTTAGTTATTGAAGCTGAGAAAGCATAGGAGAGTGCCGAGAGAAATACCATGCCCTCACCCATGAAGCTCACACCGAGGTCGCTGCTGTTATTCAGATTTATGAGGACTACTCCTGAAAAACCGAGGATACATCCGGCAATTTTTCTTACTCCGAGCTTTTCAGTCCGGAATATAAGTGCGGACACAAGAATTGAAAGAAAAACGTTTGAAGCAGTGATTATAGAACTTTTCATGCCTGTAGTCCTTGCAAGTCCTATGTAGAAGAACGTGTACTGGAGTATTGTCTGGAAGACTGATAACAGGCAGATTTTGGGGAGCGTATTCTTGTCCGGCAGGAGAGGACGCTTAGCAATGATGCTGCCGGCGATAGCTGCGAGTACTCCGGCGAGCATGAATCTCATACCGGCAAATAGTATCTGTGAAGACGTACTGGACGTATCTATATCAAACATCCGGCAGCCTATTTTTATACAGGGAAAAGCACTTCCCCATAGAAAGCAGCATATGAGCGTCAGCGGTATGACTGCTTTTTTTCTTGTAAGTAGGTTTTTATTATTCAAAGTTAACTCCTTTAAAGTGGTATACTATGATTATATCACCAAACAAACTTTAAATCAAGTTAACATGAATATTATTCCGGTTATTGATATGGACATAATAATGTGATATAATTAAGGGGAACTATCCACAGTAAAGGAGTGATATTGTTGAAGAAACTAAAAAAACGCTATATGATTCCACTTATAATCATCGGAGTTATGATACTGCTCAACGTAATAGCGAGACTGAGCCGGAAATTTGCTGATTTTTACGTGTTCAAGGTCTTTCCTCATATATCAGATGTACTCTCATTCATAAGCGGTGTGTTTCCATTTTCAGTTGGAGAGATACTTATAATAATATGTATATTGCTTATCGTTATTGGTATTCCGCTGACTATCGTACTGCTGATAATCAAAAAGGACTCACGCAGAAAGACAGCAAGTATCTTCCTTACCACATTTCTTTGTGTACTCTGCTATATATGTACGACCGAAACTCTCAACTGCTTCATCATGTATCATTGCACTCCGTTTTCCGAGCGTTATCTGAAGCCGAAGGAGCATCCGAGAAGCGAGCTTGTAACGCTTTATGCGGCACTCATAGATGAAGCGAACAAACTTGCTCCGCAAATGCCGAGAGATAAAGACGACCGCTTCTATCTCACCGCTGACTATAACAAAGAAGCTAAAAAGGCGATGAAGTCGCTGGGAGATAAGTATCCCCAGCTTAAAGGTTACTATCCAGACGCAAAGCCTATACAGTTTTCATATTTTATGAGTCAGTCCGGATTGTCTGGTATATATTTTCCGTTTTCTATGGAGTCAAACTACAATGACGATATGGTAAAGACAAATCTTCCGGACACTATCTGCCATGAGTACTCGCATCTGCGAGGTATAATTCAGGAAGACGAGGCTAACTTTATAGCCTATCTTGCGACTATGAACAGTGATAACCTTGAATTCAGGTACTCCGGCTGTCTTGAAGGACTGGAGTATGTACATAATCAGATATACAAAAATGAGATAGAGGAGGGGTACTACCTAACGGACACTATCTCAGAGCAGGTCAGAAAAGACTGGTTCAGATTCTTGCCTGATAATTACTGGGAGGAGAACAAAAAGAAGGAAATAATCCCGACTGAAACTGTAGATACAGTATCGGAAACTGCTCTTGATACTAATATCAAGATGAACGGCAGAGAGGACGGTATAGAGGCGTATTCAGCTATGGTCACGCTCTTGCTTGACTATTATTTTCCTGATGAAGATGAATAAAAAATTGCCCTGAGAGCAGTTAAACAGAGCTGCTTTCAGGGCATATCTTTTATCAGTAATTTGTTTTGTCTTTGATTTCCTGATATTCACGGAAGACTTCAAGACACTCGGAGCGGTCTAATTCCTGAGAAATATCGTCTTTCTCTGAGTAAAATTTTTTGTCCCTAAAGCCTATTGCGTCTGTATCGGATATATTGCAGCCATAGTAGACTTTTTTGATATTTGCCCAGAGTATCGCACCTGCACACATCGGACATGGCTGAGCTGTAGTATATAATTCGCAGTCGGACAGGTCGAAAGTGTCTAATGTCCGGCAGGCATTGCGGATAGCCATTATTTCACCGTGACAAGTAGGGTCTTTCATTTTAATGACCTCATTGTGCCCTCTGCCGACTATGACATTATCTTTTACAATAACGCATCCGAATGGACCTCCGTGACCGGAGCTTATGCCGGACCTTGCTTCCTCGATAGCAATTTTCATGTATTTATTCATTTTAAACCTCCAGCATTTTGCACATCATCCCAATATTATGCAGCCTTGTCTGTAGTTGTGACAGAAGCTGTTTCAGTTACAGCCGCTTGCTCAGTTGTAACAGGCTGTGTAGTATCCGCAGTTTCTCCGTTTATGACAGTAAGTTCGGTGAAAGTCATTTTCAGGCTGTTATTAGGCATTTCAAAACCACTGAGTTTACCTTCTTTGTCTATTATAAGAATGTATTCTCCGCCTTCGAGCTTGCCTGACACTTCAAGGAGGTCGTCTTTTTCATCGCCTTTAAGCTCCTCATTTGCGGCATTTTCGTCCACAGCTTTCATCAGATTCAGCAGCATTGCCTTGACCGGCACAGCGGACTGGGGCACAGAGAAGCTGAGTCCCTTATAAGAAGCCTTAGTATTACCCTCACTGAATTCGAGCTTGACTCCGCTGAGGGAGTCCGGAGCTGAGAATTCTATTTCCCAGACACCTGTACCGAGCCTTTTTACAGTACCCTCTGCCTGAAGCTTATCGAGCGTGATGTTTGCTTTTGCCTGAAAAGCACAGTTAAGTCCGTTTTTTCGGGAAGTAACGCTTTTAAGCGGCATAGAGCAAGCCGTCAGACAAAGCAAAGTGAGCATAGTCAGCGTGAATGTCAAAAGTCTTTTCATAGTATCTTCTCCTAACTTAAATTATAAGACTTTGAACATCCTTCAGCTCAGAATGAAGCTTGTATTTCCGGCTTATTTGCCGACTGCCGGTATTTTTCCGTGTTTTTCCTTTAATAATCTGAACGAATCGGACAGACAGTCCACAATATCTCTCGGCAGCATAGACTCCATGCCGTATTTCTGAGCCGCAGCATCTCCTGCAAGTCCATGAATGTACACACCTGCACAGGCACTGTCGTATATAGAGCAGCCCTGAGCTATGATAGAGCCTATGATTCCGGCGAGTATATCGCCGCTGCCGCCAACTGCCATTCCGGGATTTCCCGTGTGGTTTGCAGCGGTTATCCTGCTGTTTGCAACGAGAGTGCCTGCACCTTTGAGTACTACGGTTATGCCATATTTCTCGGCATATTTTTCGGCTACGACGATACGGTTATCACGTATCTGAGTATTCTCGCAATTGAGCAGTCTTGCCATTTCTCCCATATGAGGGGTGATGACTATGTCCGATTTCTTCCCCAGTAAAATATCTATGTCCGATGCAATGCAATTTATTCCATCTGCGTCGATAACAACAGGGCATTTTGCATTTTTTACAACGAATCTTGTTATCTCCATAGTATCCGGAGTAACTCCCATACCGCAGCCTATGACAATAGATGAAGCTTTCTCCATAGCATCGAGCAGCAGCTGCTGACTGCTGTCAAACAGCATAAAGCCGTAATCATCGGATTCAAGCTCGATATAGGTAGCCTCCGGAGCAAGCACTGATACTGTGTCTATGCACTTTTCGACAGATGCCACTCTGACAAGACCGGCACCGCTCCTCAGAGCTCCGAGAGCTGCAAAAGCGGCAGCTCCACGCATTGTTGAGCTTCCGGCAATAATCAGTACGTCGCCGAAATTTCCCTTATACGCATCTCTTTCACGTTTCGGAGGGAAGCTTGCAAGGTGGTTACGCTCTATCCTGTGGTACTGTCTGTCGCCTTCAAGCACTTCAAGAGCTTTCGGAGGTATACCAATGTCGGCAATGGTTATCTTGCCGCAGTAGCTCTTCAGCGGAAACTGTGACATACCGGTTTTCAGATAGCCGAAAGCTACAGTCTCATCAGCTTCAAAAGCACCAAAAGCGACTGTGCCGGCATAGCTGTTTCCGCCGCTCGGCACATCAACTGCTATGCGGTATGCACTTGAACCAATAGCGAAAATACCGGCAATATTCTTGTCGAGCTGACCGTGAAATCCAGTCCCGAAAACACCGTCGACGATAACATTTGCACAGAGCATAGCACTTTTCACGAGACTCATTCTGCGTTTTTCCTGCAAGAGCAGTTTTTCGAGCGGATTGCGGTCCTTATTCTTAGCAAGATCGTCTATCTCTTTTGTCTGAGGGACGGTCATGTAGTCGAGTTCAGCGGCTTCCATAGCAGCTTCGACACTTTCGCTGCGGTAGCCGTCGATGAATTCTATACGCTCCTTAGGCAGTCTGAGGTACATTTCCTGAGCCAGCTCGGTAGAGGGCTGACCGTCGACATTTATAATAGTTATCCTATAGCCACGGTATACGAGGATATTTGCCGCCGCAAAGCAGTCTCCGCCGTTATTGCCTTTACCTGCGAGAAAAACAATAGACTTTTCCTCAGTCGGCACAGATGTATCCTCACGGCAGTGTTCGTCAATAACTCCGGCGAGAGCCTTTCCGGCATTTTCCATAAGCTGTTTTTTGGAAACTCCGAGCTTCTCCGAGCGTTCTTCAAGACGTGCCATTTGTTTAGGTGAAACGATAAGCATATTGGTTGACCTCCCTTATTTGCAATTGTATTTAAGGCAACACCGCACAGATCCCGCCTGTCGGCTTTGCACTGAATCTACTGGCATATTTCCCGTCATCTTGCACAGAAATCCCTTGACATACATCAGTATGCCTGCGGAATTTCTATACAATCTGACGAAAAATATGACTGCGTATCTTCAGCACAAGCTTTGTGCGGTGTTGTCTTAAGACTTCTCAGTCATCAAAGAGCATTTCTGAGCTTTGCCGGAAGAAATTTTTTTATATTGTCGAGCATTTTTTCATCCGGTACGAAAACGAGTCTGCATTTTCCGTATTCAGTGTGCTCAAAATCAGCGTAATATTC
>JAFYGE010000033.1 GCA_017543335.1 Ruminococcus sp. | reverse complement strand
GACCCTATCGAGTACGTACATGACCACAAGAGATGTATGGTAAACCAGCGTGAGATCGGCGACGACGTTCCGAACTTCGCACTCGCACTCAGAGCTGCCCTCCGTGAGGACCCCGATGTTATCCTCGTCGGAGAAATGCGTGACTTCGAGACCATTCAGGCTGCCGTAACCGCTGCCGAGACCGGACACCTCGTAATGTCAACACTTCATACAACTTCCGCAGCTGATACTATCAACCGTATCATCGACGTTTACCCTGAGCATCAGCAGCAGCAGATCAGAACTCAGCTCGCTAACAACCTCGTAGGTATCATCTCTCAGACACTTATCCCGAAGAGAGACGGTACAGGACGTATCGCTGTAATGGAGATCCTCAATGTTACAGACGCTATCTCCGCTATGATACGCGATAACAAGATCCACCTTATCCAGTCCGCTATCCAGACAGGTAAGCAGCAGGGAATGATGTCCCTCGACCAGGAGCTTGCTCGTCTCGTTTACAAGAATGTCATCAACGAAGTTGACGCTCTTGAAAAGTGCCTGGACAAGCAGGAGTTCTACCGCTTCCTCACACAGATGGGCGGCGCTCCCTCCGGCGGTATGACTTCCGTTCAGCAGGCTGGCGTTGGAATCGAGTAATAATAAAAATATTTGTCACAAAAATATCCCCTGAGTATTTCAGGGGATATTTTATGATAGGTTTGTGAACAACACGTGAACAAATGTGTGGCAATGCAAAGCGTAAAAGTCGTACCAAAAATAACAGCTTGTATTTATCAGGACGATTCAGTTAGCGGCTGATCTATGAGCTGTAACCGAATTTTAACTTTTTGGAGGCAGTGAAACGGGTATAATATTTAGACAAAATAATACAAATGGTACAATTTCAAGTGATTATATTTAATCAATTCACAGAACGTTGTGCACTCTGACGAAAACCCCGTTTTTTAAATGGCTATTTACCGTTTCGATGTAAAAAATGAGCTTTTCGTGAATTAATTTTCGAGATTCTATTGACAATTTATGAATGAAATGGTATACTATAATCACAGGAAAGGGAAGGGGATATAAAGAACCCTCACCCAAAATGAATCGTGCTAACAGCACAAAAAATTTTATAAAGGAGGTTTTCTATTATGAAAACTACAAAGAAAGGCTTTACACTTATTGAGCTCATCGTTGTTATCGCTATCATCGGTGTTCTCGCAGCAATCCTCGTACCCACAATGCTCGGTTACGTAAGAAAGTCCAAGATCTCTTCTGCTAACTCTGCTGCTTCTTCTGTTTACAAGGGCATCAACTCTGCTCTTACAGAACTTGACGAAGAGGGCGTTGACGTAGGCGGTCTCTACATCCTTACATGGAATGGTTCAGCATGGGCAAATGCTGATGATGATGATCTCACTCTCGGTACTGCTGAACTCGTTGGTAGTGAAGGCGCTCGCTTCGATAAGAAGGTTGCTAACTTCTTCGCAGACATCAAGAAGGTTAAGTACGGCATTGCTGCTGTCAAGGACGGCGGCTGCGTAGCATTTGCTGGTGCTACAGACAAGACATACACAGGTACATATCCGGGCGGCGTTGTAACAACTGATACTTACAGCGAGTTCAAGAGAGGCAGCGATGATGCTGGTGTTAAGGCTGCAATCGGTGATGCTATCGCTGTTGCTTCTGGTACAAAGCCCAACCCTGATAATGCAGGCGATCTCGAAATTAAGTCAGGCGTTACTGATGAGGCAGACTTCACAAGCCTTCAGACAAATGCTAAGGCTGGTACAGCAGGTCCCATTTCCGCAGATTAATAGTAGTTTGCAAAGTCATAAAGAAAATTACCTCTCTCCTTCGGGAGAGAGGTTTTATTTTAGGAGATTCTATGGATAAGAATAAGATGACCGGATATATTGCCGTAGCTCTTGCAAGTGCTGCTGTTACATTCGGGGTGAGTTGGTTTGCACTCGATTACAGCCGCCGGGACGTTATAAAGCTTGGCGAAGAAATGAGCGTTGTAAATGAGTGCATGGATATGCTAAAGGAGAATAACTACCCGATTTCTGATGAAGACCCGGTAAAAGGGGCAATAGTTGGGTATATTTCTGCCGCAGCAAGTGATAAGTATACTAAATATACTCCTGCAAACAGTGATGAAGAAGATATGACTGCATACGTCAATACTTCGGGAACGGCGCTTGCAAGTGGTTTTCAGATTGAGAAGGCTGATGACGGAAATATCCTTCTGACTGAAATAACACCGGGACTTGCTGCTGATAAGCAGGGACTATGTGCAGGTGACAAGATAGTAGAAATCAACGGCGAGTCTGTAACTGCGAAGGGTTATGAGAATATTGCAAATAAAATGCTCGGCAAACAGGATACAAAGGTCAGCTTTACAGTCCTACGAGACAATAAGGAAATAAAGATCGAATTTGTCCGCGACCACAAATATAACAGCAGCTGTCTTTATGAATCGATTGGGGACGTTGAGTATATCAGGCTCAGACACTTTGAGGAGCTTACAAAAGGACAGTATGATGAAGCACTTAAAGAGGCTGAAAACAAAAGCAAGGTGCTGATCGACCTCAGAAACAATACAGGTGGAAAAACTGAGGTCGGGGTATACTTAGCAGCTCAGTCTTGCGGAGAATGTGAAGTCGTTAAACACGCTTACACTGGAAAAGATGAAATAGTTTCTATGAAACAGGAGCCGAAGCTCGAAGGAAAAAAAGTTGTACTGCTTGTGAACAATAATACGGCGAGCTCTGCTGAAATATTTACCGCCGCACTGAAACAGCATATTGAAGTGACGATTGTGGGCGAGAACACACGCGGAAAGGGCGTATATCAGATCGTAAACCTGCTCGATAACGGTGACCAGTTTAAGTATACAGCCGGAACATATACCGTCGGCGACTGGGAGTGCTATCAGGGCGTCGGCATAGCTCCCGATGTTGAAGTCCACATGGACAGAGAGCTTATCGGCACAGATGATGATATACAGCTGAAAAAAGCCCTCGAACTTCTTGACTGAAATGCACAATAATGTTCACTAAAAATTGGGCAGATTTTACGCTGTGATTTTGTTGACAAATTGTGAATTTTTTGCTATAATACTATTAGATTTGAATCGTGGATAGTTGGGAGGTTATCTTATGAGGACGAAAAAGGGCTTTACTCTTATCGAGCTTATAATCGTTATTGCCATTATCGGCATTCTGCTCGGCGTGCTTATCCCTTCTTGGGGATATTTCCTCCGCCGCGCTCATACAAGAACTCAGAACAGCAAGGCAAAGGCGATCTTCAACGCAGCTCAGACAATTGTCACGGATATGAATTTTGCTGAGCGCAAGCCTATCGAAGCTTATAACAAGGCTTCGGCTGAGGATAAGAAGCTTGAAGCTATGAAGGGCATATACAGCCATGTTCCGGGCGGGACTAATGAATTCTATTACTACTGGGACGGTATGAAGGGCTACAGAGTTGAGGCAAACGGAGATGAATTTGCTGCGACTCATACCGGCTTCACTGACCAGCAGTACAGTAACGCTAATATAGCCGAATGGGACAAGAAGATAGGCGATTCTATCAAGAGGATCGTTGACGACCGTATGGTCTATAAGATCTATGTCAAGGATTATATCGTTCAGTCTGTTGCTTCTGCTCGTTTTGCAAACGACAGGTACATCGGCGCTTATCCGACAAATCTTGATAAGATCGATGATTTTGGCGTAATAGATGCTGACGACATCAGAAAAGGTCACGTCTTATCAGCTACGATGACATATTTTGATCTTGATACTACAGATGTTGAGAGTGAATAATTATGAATGAATCTTACGCAGTCTTCGGGCTGCGTATTTTTTTGTCCGGTGTTGTGGTGAATATTACCAAAAAACCAGAAAAAATAATAACAACCTTTTAGTTGACAAGAGACGAAGTACGTGCTATAATAATTAAGTCGCCGCGAGAGAGCGACGAAAGAAAACGGCATCTTGAAAATTGAACAATGCAAGAAAAAGTAACGACCCTTGAGATTCTTTTGAGGAATCGAAAGAATAAAACTCAAGCAAGAGTAAAAAATGCGCAGTAATAACGCAAGCGTTATTGAACAGGATTAAGATATTTTAGTTGCGGAAACGTGACTGATATATACT
>JAFYGE010000032.1 GCA_017543335.1 Ruminococcus sp. | reverse complement strand
GTGCAGGGCGTCCACCTCTTCAAAAACAGTCCACCGGACTGTTTTTGAATTCACCCATTGCGGAGCGTTTTTGCGGCTATATGTGGGGCTTTGCCCCACACCCCACAAGGGCTGTCAGCCCTTGACCTGACCAAAGGGATATTAATCCCTTTGGAATCCCATTATTATGGTTAGCCTTTTATTTTATAGTTTTTCAACACTTTGAAAGGAGCTACAAAACAGCTCCTTATTTTTATTTTGAAGCAGATTTATCTTTGATCTCAGTAGTAGCTTCCTGATCTTTATTTTTATGCTTTTTACTCATAATAATACCTCTTTCCGGAATGAAAATAGCCGTCAATAACGGCATACACCTATTATTGACGGCTATTATAATATTATACGGTCATCAGTCTATTTTGGTGAATCTTCTTACGTCACCGGCTTTATCGATGAACATAGTCTTAGGTCTTGCCCATACCTGACCGTCTTTCAGTGACTTATAAATAACGAGTTCCTCATTGTTTTCACTGTGACGTGCAACTGCCATGAGCTCATATTCTCCGCCCTTGAAATGGCGATATTTAGCACCTATAACGATCTCAGTATCCTTATCTTCCTGAGCATTTTCCTGTGCCGGAGTTTCTTCAGGTTCGATGTTGACTATATCGTCAGCAACGATTATCATAGATGAATACGGAGGCATTTTTACATACACACCGCCGTTATTAACGTCGATATGCTTGCCGCCGATAACATCAACGAGACTGCTGAGGTGAGTGCCGAAATTGAGGTCGAATTCGTGGTCAGCGAGGTTGAGAGCGACATAAACAGTCTGGTCACCCTGAGACTTTTTGAACAAAAGCTGCTGATTTGTTATCATGATACGCTCGTAAGTGCCTGTTCTGAGGGCAGGATAAGCACGGTAGATACGTCCGAGCTTTACGATATGTTTGTAAAGAGCAGTATTTTCACGCTCCATATCAGGCAGATAGAGACACGGACGAAGATTATCGTCGGAATTATTTTCTTTGCGTCCCTGAATACCGTACTCACTTCCGTAGTAAATGGAAGGGATACCGGGCATTGAGTACATAAGAGTGTATATCAGCGGCAGATAAGCCTGATTATTTACAGTACTTGCAAGACGGTTCACATCGTGGTTATCGACGAAATTATAGAGGGTGATATTTCTGTATATACCGCCGTTTGCTCCGGACTGACGATTTATAGAATAGTCTATCTCAAAGTAGTTTTTGTCGTTGTGAGAGGAATAAAGTCCCTTATAGCACTCATAGTTTGTTACGCTGTCGAGCATCTCAGGATTAGCCCAGCGATTATAGTCGCCGTGGATTATTTCTCCCATGAGCCAGAAATCCGGACGTTTGCCCTTGCAGAAGCTTCTTATTCTCTTGAAGAAATCAAAGTCTATGCAGTCAGCAGCGTCAAAGCGGATGCCGTCAATTTTGAATTCCTCTATCCAGTAGTTGATAGCATCTATAAGGTGATCGCAAACGCCTACATTGCGGAGGTTGAGCTTAACGAGATTATAGTGACCATTCCAGCCCTCGTACCAGAATGGGTCGCCACATGGTGAAGGACCGCCGAAATTCAGATTCTGGAACCAATCGCAGTAGCCGCTTCCCTGACCTTTTTCCTGAATATCAACAAACTGAGGGAACTTTCGTCCTACATGGTTGAAAACGCCGTCAAGGATGACACGTATGCCGTTAGCGTGGAGTTCATCGCAGATGTGACGGAAAGAGTTATTGTCACCGAGTCTGCGGTCGATCATTTTGTAGTTTGTTGTATCATATCCATGCTCTACTGATTCAAATACAGGACCAAAGTATACAGCGTCCACATTCATTTCCTTGAAATGGGGTATCCATTCGAGGACTTTGTCGAGACGGTAAACGACTTCACCGCCGTCGTTGAATTTTGGTGCACCACAGAATCCGAGAGGATAGATGTGATAGATTATCGCATTGTCGTACCAATTCATATAAAAACTCCTTTATGTCACAGTATATGCTGTGTTATTTATTGCTTCCTTCGAGGTAATATGTAGCTTCCATATCGGCAACATTGAGAGCCAGAGCGAGCGGATACATTTCCAAAGCCTTGCCGATGTTTCCTCTTTCATCGGTACTGCCGTATGAAAAGCCCATATGATAACGGATAGCAAAAGCCTCCTCACGAGTAAGTCTGCCCTCGCCGTAGAGAAAACCTGAAATTATATACACGGATTTTTCTCCGTGACCATATGGCAGGTTATCATTTATAGTGTAGTAGGGGACTTTCTCCCATACACCTGTTTCGTCGTTTTTCTTATTGCGGTAGTCGACGGTATAAAAATCGACTTTGCAAATGTCGTGGAGCAGAGCTACTATAGCTATAGTTTCCTCGGAATAGTCCATACCGTAGAGCTCTTTGGTGCGTGGACGTGAGAGATAGTCTTTAAGACAGTGGTATACATTCAGACTATGCTGAACAAGACCGCCTTCATAAGAACCATGGAAACGAGTGCTGCTCGGAGCGGTAAAAAAGTCGGTTTTCAGCAGATATTCAAGCAGTTTATCTGCACCTTTTCTCTTTATATTTTCATTATATATAGAAATAAATTCTTCTTTTGGTGTCACTGGATTACCTCCTTTTGCAAGAAATCAACATAATTATTATAACACATAAAACAAATTTATTCGTTATAATATCGTGAATAAGTATTAATATTAACAAAAATGTTGGTCTGAACATGAACTGATACCCTTAAAGAAGTTTCGCCTCGAAGCGTTTCAAAAATATTCGAGGCATTGTATTCTTATTCAGAAATTATCAAGGAACAAATTAATTCCTTTTGTTATTTTATCAGCTTCAAAGTGAAAGATGTAATGAGAACAATCAAGCTCGATAATCTTTATGTTTGACATACCGTCGGCGTATCGGTAAAATATATCCCTCCATTTATCCTGCATGGACGTTCCCTCGCCGGTGGACACAAACAAAAGCATTGGGACTTTAGGTTTGTTCCTCGAAGATACTTCCGCCGCATTATCCTTAGCCATGTTGCATTCTCTTGCGATGTCTATGTTGGCGTAGTTGCGGTTGCCAAGTGCAACCCACGTTCTGCGTTCCTGCTCTGTGAGAAAATCACCTGATGGCAGAAAGGTGCTGTCGGGCAGGTATCTGCCTATACCAAGTTCGAGCAGACCGTGAAGCAGTCTATACCCCGGAACAGCAAATGTACCGTCCTTAGTGTAGTCATAGCACTCTGGAACGCACATATCCAATCCAATGATAGCCTCCACCTCGTCAGGATAGGTCTGTGCCCAATACAGAGCTTCTATTCCCGAATATGAATGCGGACAAAGCACATAAGGAGCTTTCAGAGCTGCACCTGCAAGTGCAGCTCTTGTATCTGCAAGAATAGAAGCCACATCACGAGGTTTGTCAACATGTTCACTGAAACCGTAGCCGAATTTCTCTACTACAGCTATCCGATATTTATCAGTCAGCTGTGGGTATATGCTTTTGAAATCAAGTATTGGAGAAGTTGTTCCGCTGCCTGACATGAACACCAAAGTTTTATCGCCGTCACCCTCTGTGTATACGCACATTTTATGACCGTCCACTTCGATCATCTGACCAATAGGCTTTACTATATCTTCCTCCTGTTTGAGCATGATCCTATGTCGGATAAATGTAAACAGTAAGAATACTACAAACATCACAAGCAATATCAGCAGTATCTTCTTTATTTTCTTTTTTTGCTTTACAGCTATCATTGTATCGCCTCCTGAATTTTTGGTTTATTATACTATCAAACAACATTAATGTCAAATGTCAATAGAAAGGTCATAGCATTTCTGACAGAAGTATCAGAAATACTATGACTTGATTATTTTTCGATAACACTGTCACCGGTTATTTCCAAAACCTTGTCACATATACTGAGAGCTGCTGGTCTGTGAGTTACAATAACAACGGTCTTGTCGGTCATTTTTCTGAGATTTTCGAGAAGCTGTTTCTCAGTGGTCTCATCAAGAGCACTTGTAGCCTCGTCGAGTATGAGTATCGGACTTTCGGAGAAAATCGCTCTTGCAACGGCAATTCGCTGGAGCTGACCTTCTGAAAGTCCCGCACCTCTTTCACCGAGGAGGGTGTCCACACCGGCTTCAAGCTCATTTACAAAGTCGTAGGCACAAGCTATTTTCAGAGCTTTATCAAGTCTTTCGCTGTCGGTTGAGGCGGATTTGTCAGCAAAGGATATGACCTCACGGACTGTGCCGCTCATAAGCTGATTTCCCTGTGGGACGTAAGCGAAAAGTCTGTGCCATTCCGGAGTAAGCGGCTGATGCCCGCCGTTTTTATCATATATAAAGCAGTTTCCGGAGTCCGGTCTATAAACGGTCATAAGCAGTTTGAGAATAGTAGATTTGCCGCATCCGCTGCGTCCGGTGAGAGCTACGTACTCGCCCTTATGTATTTGCATACTGATATTTTCGATAACTACCGGCATACGGATTTCAGCAGCATTGTTTTCGCTTGCAGGCGGCAGGTAAGTGAAGCTTACGGAATCAAGTCCCACGCTATCGAGCTTATTTGAATAGAATTCAGTTACATCATTCATAGATACCGGTGAAGCGGTCATATCGTCGCTGTAGTTCTCTATCTCCATGATTCTTTCAGCACTTGCGGTCATAGCGTAAAATTTCGGGAGATAGCCGGTTATGTTTGCCATAGGGGACTGTATCTGCGAAATGAGCTGGGTTATAGCAGTAAGAGTACCGAAAGTAATGCGGTTTTTGAGTATACCGTATCCGCAGTAGCAGACTCCGAAAAGATACATACCCTGCATAGCTGCACCGAATCCGATATTGCACACATTTGAGAGGTGATTTTTTATCATCCTTGCTGACTTGTGTGCCTCCATTTTATTATCTGCATCAGAAAAAGTCTGTTCTTCAGCAACAAACGAGCGTATCATCATGAGACTTCCGATGTGTTCCTGAAGGAAAATTCTGAGGTTTCCGTCTTTTTCCTGAACTTTTTTGTGGAGTGCTTTTATCCTTTTTCTGAACAGGAAAGTGAATATTATCATTAAAAATCCGCTTGGAATGAGGATGATAGCAAATTTGGCTTCGAGTATTATCATCATGACAAGAGCACTTATCATTTTAACGATCATGCCTGACATTCCGGGAACTATCTCTACACAGCCATTTGAAATGACGGTTGTATCGTTGGTGAGACGGTTCAGCCATTCGCCGGAGTGAACTGAATTTACAGATGCAAAATCTTTTTTCATAATATTTTGCAGCAGCCGACGTTTAAAAGCGTTTTCGTAGTCAGCTTTTGCGAGTTCGGTCAGCCAGCGAAGTATAGCTCTCAGACCTATCTGACCGGCGATGAGTGCAATAGTCAGCCACACATTCAACGTGAATGCATCGTTGTCCTTTTTTACGGCAGAATCGACGATATTTCTCATAAGCAGGGCATAAATTACTCCGGAACCGCCGTGTATAGCCTGTAAAACAGTGAGCAGTACGATGTAATATCTTTTACCTTTAATTGATGAAGATATCCATTTTAAAGCATTGCTTTTCATTTATATATTTTCTCCAGATCGTTTTATTCAATAATTTGCATTTATTATTCTATCATAAAAAAGCCTCACGGTCAATATCCATAATGAGCGACATGATTATTGTCATTATATTGCCTAAACACCTGTATTACGCAGAAAATTTAATTTATATATAATTGTTGACAAATTATTAAGAAGTATGTATAATTGAGGTATAATAAATATATGTAAGGAGGAGTTGAAATGAAGCTGAAAAAGATCATTGCACTTTCAGCAGCAGTACTTCTGTCCCTCACAGGAGTAAACGTACCGGAAAAAAAGTCCGTTAACAGTGCTGAAAGTACATTTCAGGATGTCTGGTTCAACAACATCGATCCGTCAATTAACGGCGGAGAACCTATCCGTGGTGCAGATGTATCTTCAATTATTTCGATAGAACAGGCAGGGGTGAAGTTCTATAACGAAGACGGTCAGGAAGACGACCTGTTCCGCATACTGGCTGAACATGGTGTGAATTATATCCGTGTAAGGATATGGAATGAGCCTTATGACTCTCAGGGACGTGGTTACGGCGGAGGTAACAGCGATCTTGAAAAGGCTAAGGAGATAGCAAGAAGAGCGGCAAAGTACAATATGAAGCTCCTTGTGGACATTCATTATTCTGACTTCTGGGCTGACCCTTCAAGACAGACACGTCCGAAATACTGGGCACAGCACGATCACAATACTCTTAAAGGCGAGATATATAAGTGGACTTCATGGGTAGTAGAGTCAATTGATAAAGCCGGTGGAAATATAGGCATGGTACAGGTTGGAAACGAAACGAGCTGCCTTTTCTGCGGCGAGGACGATATGTACAAGATATGCGACCTTTTCTCAAGTGCTAACAAGGCGATAAGGGAATATGATAAAAATATCCTCATTGCACATCATTTTCCGAATCCTGCATCAGGTCATTACGACTGGTATGCAAAGGTAATGGATGAATGTAAACTCGATTATGATGTTTTTGCAACATCCTATTACCCATATTGGCACGGTTCACTGGATAATCTTACAAGTGTACTCAAAGGCATAAGTCAGAAGTACAATAAGTACGTAATGGTAGCTGAAACTGCATATCCCTACACAAATGATGACTGCGATTCGTATAAGAACGACGTAACATCATCCGGCACTAATATAACGCTGAATTACGATGTTTCAGTTGAAGGTCAGAAACAGTGTCTGACTGATGTCTTCAAGGCAGTTGCAAATGTCGGAAGCAAGGGTATTGGCGTATTTTATTGGGAGCCTGCTTGGCTTGGAGTATACGGACTGTCACTTGATGAGCAGAAGAAGTTGTGGAACGAATACGGTTCAGGCTGGTGTTCGGATTATGCTGTAGGATATGATAAGAATGTAACAGCGGTAGGCGGCTCAGGATTTGATAATCAGGCACTTTTTGATTTTTACGGAAAGCCGCTCGAATCACTGGATGTATTTGAGCATATCTATCCGAGAAAAGAAAATAACATTCCGAAACTCGGAGCTGTAGTTCCGGAAGGAAAATACAGACTGAAAAATCTCGAAAGCGGACTGTATCTCACAGTAGCTGACGGCGAGGGCAAAGCCGGAGGAAACGTGTTCCAGTACTCAGCTAACGGAGCTGCTGATTATAATACATGGCAGCTTGTTGATGCAGGTGACGGATATTACCGCCTTTACTCAGGACTTGGTAACGGCAGCACTTATCTGCTCGACCTCGATGCCGGAAAAGCTGACGATAAGACCAATATCGGCATATATACTGATACAAAGTCGGATGCACAGCTTTTTAAATTCATCAAGGGCGATGATAAGAGCTATAAAATAGTGACAAAGTCGAGCGGTGACAAGAGTGCTGTTGAGATAGCAAATGCTGATAAGAATGACGGTGCAAATGCACAGCAGTTCAAGCTGAACGGTGCCGGCTGTCAGGAGTGGGTGCTTGAACCGGTCGAGGATTATCTGCTCTCAGGCGATATGGACGGTGACGGTGTTATCGACAGCTTCGACCTTCTTTTGCTCAGACGCTGTCTTATTTCACAAAGTAAGAATGAGCACGGCGACATAAACGGTGATGACTCTGTAAATATGGCAGATATGGTACAGCTCAGCAGATTCCTGCTTGGATACAAGGATGTTAAACTTCATCAGCATGGGACTCCAAGAAATACGATATTCCCAAAATCACGATAAAATTTTTAAGGGACGCATTAGCGTCCCTTGACTTTTTTAGGCAATACCGTACAAAGACGTCAGGCGGTCTTTGTGCGGTGTTGCCTTTATGATTCTATATCCTGCAAATACGCTTTTAGTTCGGACTCTGTTTCAAATCCGATACCTACGGAGAGCTGTTCACGGTCGCTGTCAGAAAGAAGTCCGGGACTGACTTCTGCGTACCTGAAAGGTTCGGGATTCCCACGGCAAAATATTCCGATTTTTCCGTCATATTCTTTAACAATAAATAGCGGAGCCTGCCTTTCAACTGCCGCAGCAGCGATTTTGGACTTCATTTTTTCGTCCCTTACATTTTGTCCCATTGCACATATGACGATAAATCCGGATATCGTGATAGCAGTGACTATGGTAAAGTAAAGCCTTTTGTCTATAATAAGCCTCATTTTTGTCCTCCTTTGCTGAAATAGCTGTGATTATTGTTGCCTGTTTTTTCTAAATTATACAAAATGACTTTTTTTAGAAAAACTACTTAACATCCGGAGAAAAATGTGGTATAATATATAATGTATAATTATGTGAAAGGAGCGTTCCCGTCCTCTTTTTTGGACGGTCTTGAATTGGCAAAATGAACAATGAATTTTTAGAGCCGCAGCCGGCGTTTGCGGACGGACAAGCGTCAGGTGTGGATGTCAGAATGGGTCCGCCGCCACGGAAAAAGAAGAAAAAGAAAAAACACAGCATAGGTTTTATCATTTTCAAAAAACTCCTGACAGTTATAGCTACAACATTACTGTCACTGTTCCTTGTAATGATAATAACCGGCACTATCGTTGCAACTGCTCTTACGGTCTATGTACTTGACTTTATGGACGACAGTACGACCATAACTTTCCAGGAGCTTGAATCCGGTAACGATACCTTTATATACGGTATCAAGACAGATGAGAACGGTAAAGAGACTATAGTGCAGCTGCACAAGGTAAAGTCCAACATACAGCGTATACCTATATCCATAGACAAAGTGCCTCAGCACGTAAGGGATGCTTTTGTCTACACAGAGGATGAGCGTTTCTATACTCATGATGGTGTCGACTATAAGCGTACATTCTCTGCATTCCTGAATATGTTCATGCATATCTACGATACAGAGCAGGGTGGTTCTACTATCACTCAGCAGCTCATCAAAAACCTCACCGGTGATGACGAGCACTCGCCTCAGCGTAAGATACGAGAGATATTCAGTGCTATGCAGCTCGAAAGAACATACTCGAAAGACGAGATACTTGAAGAATACCTCAACTACATCAGCTTCGGCGGTGCGGTAAACGGTATCGAGCTTGCATCTATCAACTATTTCGGTAAGAGCGTTGAGGAACTTACAACTCCGGAAGCAGCTGTACTTGCGGCTATACCTAAGAGTCCGGAGGAATATGGACCATTCCAGTTCTATTATGAGGACGATGATACTCGTAAACCTATGGTAGTCGACGGACGTGCAAATAACAGAAACCGTCAGAAGTACGTTCTCTATAAACTCTATGATAACGGTGCTATCACCTATGACGAGTATCAGGAGTATCTGAATACTCCGATAATCTATACGGATTCAGAGGAATATAAAAAAGCACATCCTGAAACTGAAATTGAAGAGCTGAAAAATCAGAACTCTGTATATTCATGGGCTCTGGATGCGATATACTTTGAAGCTGCTGAGTATTTCATGAAAGAGTTCGATATAGAAGATAAGCTGGAAGCTATCGAGAAGATAAATAAGGGCGGATATAAGATATATTCCAAGATAGATGATAAGATGCAGGAATATGTTGAAGAGAAGTTCAAGGATGTAAATAATCTTCTGGATGTTGGCAGTGTAAGCCGATGGGTCGATATAAATAACGACGGTACGGTAACAGACGATGAGAGTATACCTCACGTTGCTTTCGTCGCACTCGGATATGACGGTTCTGTAATGGCTACAGTCGGTAACTGGGGCGAAAAGAAGGAATCACTCATAACTAACTATGCCGTTACGGATAAACGTGCGGTAGGTTCGACTATCAAGCCTATCTCAACTTACGGATATGCTCTGGAGCATGATATGATACACTGGGGTTCAGTATATCAGGATAAAAAGGTAATGGATGTAAACGGTCAGCCGTGGCCTTCAAACTACTCAACAGGTGCAAGTCCGTATATTACAGGAGCTTCCAACTATGTATGGTACTGGCTCATGAAGTCCTACAATACTATCCCTGCACAGATATTCAAGCAGATAGAAGAACAGGACGGAAACAAGGCTCTGTTCAATTTCTGTAGAGAAAAACTTGGTATGGACCTTTATGATCCGAACGATAACAGTATTGCTCCTTTGTCGATAGGTGCTCTTTCTTACGGTCTTACACTTGAAAATCTTGTTAATGCTTACATTCCATATGGTAACGAGGGTATCTATAACGATGCTCATATCATTACAAAGATCGAGGACAGCAATAATAAGGTAATCTATGAAAACAACGGAAATCCACGTCAGGCTGTAAGTGATGAAACTGCTTGGGTAATGAACAGACTCCTTAAAGTCGTTGTTGATCAGGGTACTGCTACAAGTGCAAAACTTCCTAATAAGGTTTTAGTCGGCAAGACCGGTACTACTGAAAACTGGTGGGACTCTGCGTTCGTTGGCCTTACCCGTGACTTTGCGAGCGGTGTTACTGTAGGTTATAAGGGTAACAGAGAGGATATGAAACTTCCTACCTACTTCCATGCCTGCGATGTTTGGAAAACTATAATAGGCGATTACGCACAGACAGAATATGCAGATACAGGTTATGATTTCGAGCCTGTAAAAACAGTAATCGAAACTCCTTGGTGTACTCAGACAGGACTTCCTGCCGGACAGTATTGTCCAAAGAGCAACCAGAACGGTTACTGGAAATCAACTAACTGCCCGACCTGTAACGGAGGACATTGGAGTGCTCCTGCAAATACAGGCGGCGGAGATACAAGCGGCGGCGGAAACGCTGGCGGCGGTGCTGCTGAATACAGCGGCGGCGGAGATGCCGGTGCAGGTACTGCTGATTACAGCGGCGGCGGAAATGCCGGAGGCGGCGGTGCTGTTGACAATAGCGGCGGCGGAGATGCCGGAGGAGGCGGTGCTGTTGACTATAGCGGCGGCGGAGATGCCGGTGGCGGCGGTGCTGTTGACTATAGCGGCGGCGGAGATGCCGGTGGCGGTGCTGCTGACTACGGCGGTGGAGACGCCGGCGGTGGTGCTGTCGAATAAGCATGAATGACAGGTGATATTTTGAGTAATTTAAGACTTTGCTGTCCATGCCATTTTGGTCTGGAAAGCGTTTTGAAATATGAGATAACTAAGATCGGAGGTACTGATCTTAAAGTCAGTGACGGAAAAATAAGCTTCAGCGGGGACGAAAACGTCCTCGCAAGAGCTAATCTTTGTCTTTCAACAGCAGAAAGAGTGCTGATAGAGCTTATCGAGTTCAAGGCTTCTACCTTTGAGGAGCTTTTTCAGGGAGTGAAAGCTATAGAGCTTGAAAGATTTATCGGTCCGAAAGACGCTTTTCCGGTAAAGGGACATTCACTCAACTCTGCACTTCACAGCGTACCTGATTGTCAGGCGATAATCAAAAAGGCAGCTGTTGAGAGACTTAAATCAAAGTACGGTATCGGCTGGTTTGAAGAAACGGGAGCTAAGGTGCAGATACAGTTCAGCATTATGAAAGATGTCGTTTCCATTTACCTCGATACCAGCGGTGCGGGACTTCATAAAAGAGGATACAGAAAGAACTCCAATGCCGCTCCTATAAAGGAAACTCTCGCAGCAGGAATTATAGACCTCGCAAGAGTAAGACCGGAGTCGATCGTCTGTGACCCTTTCTGCGGAAGCGGAACTCTGCTTATTGAGGCTGCTCTTAAAGCTCTGAAGATAGCTCCGGGAATAAACAGAAGATTTGCTGCTGAAAAATGGGAGTGCTTTGATGCTAAGGTTTGGCAGGAAGAGCGAAGCAGAGCTATCGACAATGTCGACAGAACCGCTCAGTTTCAGGCTATAGGAGCTGATATAGATGACGCTGCTGTAGCTCTTACGCTCGATAATGCACATAAAGCAGGAATAAAATCAAGAATAAAGGTGGAGCAGGCAGACATTACTAAGTTCCGTCAGCCGGAGGACTCGATAGTGATATGTAATCCGCCTTACGGTGAGAGACTTCTTGAACTTCGTCAGGCTGAGGACATTTACAGACAAATGGGAAGAGTGCTCGGCAAGGGCGGCAGCCGTCAGAGCTACATAATTTCTCCGCATGAGGAGTTTGAAAAGTTCTTCGGTTCAGAAGCTTCCCGACGCAGAAAGCTCTACAACGGCATGATAAAGTGCCAGTTATATATGTATTTTTAGGAGTAGATCATGGATATTGTTTTACTTGTTATCGGTATCATTCTGATCGTTCTTATGGTGCTCATTCTTTTGAAGCTTAGTTCTTCAAAAGATATGGGCACTGATTTTTCTCCGTTCATAGAATCGGTGCGGAATGATAATGCGGCTTCGAGCCGTCAGCTGCGTGAGGAAATGTCCGCAAGCGTTCAGCTTAGTATGAGAAATCTTGGGGATATGCTTAGTGCAGCTCATAAAACATCAGCTGACGCTCAGGCAGTAAGAATAAATGACATGAGCAGGCATATCGACCAGAAGCTCACTGATATGGACAAATTCCTCTCTGATAAGCAGCAGGCTTCGAGTGACGCTGTGAATAATCAGCTGCGTCAGCTTGAAATGCGTTTCAAAACTCTTGAAGCCAATAACGAAATGAAGCTTGACGCTATGCGGTCAACTATAGCAAAGCATCTCACCAGCATACAGGAGGATAACGCCAATAAGCTTACGGAGATACAGACTGCTGTAAACGAAAAGCTCGAAAACAAAATGACAGAGTCATTCAGACTTGTGAGTGAGAGACTGGAGCAGGTTTATAAAGGCCTTGGCGAGATGCAGACTGTTGCAGCCGGTGTAGGCGACTTGAAAAAGGTGCTTTCAAATGTAAAGAACAGAGGTATACTCGGCGAAATACAGCTCGGTGCGATACTTGAAGATATTCTTGCTCCGGAGCAGTACGAAAAGGATATTGCAACTATCCCGTCAAGTGCAAACCGTGTTGAATTTGCGGTCAAGCTTCCGGGAGCCGGCGGCGAGGACTGCATCTATCTCCCGATAGACTCAAAATTTCCGGGAGATAGATATGCAGCGTTGCAGGATGCCTATGATTCCTGTGACCAGACCAATATAGCTGCCGCCAAAAAGGAGCTCCATACTATAATAAGAAAATGTGCAAAGGATATTCACGATAAGTACGTTCAGCCGCCGTATACAACGAATTTCGGCATAATGTTCCTGCCGTTTGAGGGACTTTATGCTGAGGTCGTCAGCAGCGGCAGTATGGAGATAATACAGCGTGAGTTCAATATAAGCATATGTGGTCCGTCGACAATGGCAGCTATGCTGAATTCGCTGCAAATGGGATTCCAGACACTTGCAATACAGAAAAAAAGTAATCAGGTCTGGGAAATACTCGGAGCAGTCAAGTCGGAATTTCTCAATTTCAACAAGGCACTTGAAGATGCTCAGAAGCACATCAAAAAGGTCGATGATGACCTTGAAAAGCTGGTGGGAGTGCGTTCACGTCAGATAAGCCGCAAGCTGAGTGCTGTTGAAAGCTTAGAGATACATAATAATGAGCATGAAGCTTGATTTAAAGAGCAAATTCCTTGACCTTCTGTTCCCACGCAGATGTCCGGTATGCGGGAAGTTTATCGACGCTGAAAGCAGATTTTGTCCGGAGTGCTATTCAAAATTCACTTTGTACTCAGATGACTTCGTGCCGGAAAATGCATCGGGATTTACAGCTTGTTTTGATTACGACGCAGCTGTAAAACCGGCAATAATGCTGCTGAAAGACGGTGTGTGCGGAAACGCTGATACCTCGTTCGGACTTGAACTTGCAGATAAGCTCGTAAGCTGCGGTATTGCTGATAAAATAGATATTATCGCACCTGTTCCGATGTCGGCAAAGGATAGAAAGAAGCGGAGCTTTAATCAGTCCGAGCTTATTTGCAGGGTGATCAGCAAGGCAATAGAAGTGCCTGTGTCAGCGGATGTACTCATTAAAAGCAGAATGACCGCTCCGCAGAAGGAGCTTAACAGACAGTTGAGGACGATAAATCTTCAGGATGCGTTTTCGGTCGTGAAACCGGAGCTAATAGCTGATAAGTCTGTACTTGTGGTCGATGATATTTGTACGACCGGAAGTACTCTCAGCGAGATAGCTCTTACTCTTAAAAATGCCGGTGCTTCGGCAGTTTATTGTGCTGCTTGCTGTAAAACTCCCAAAGTTGAATAAATAAAAAGAGTTGCTGTATTATTGGTACAGCAGCTCTTTTTTCATTAAATATAGGTCAAACGAGTCTAATTTGTCGTCTTTGCAAAGGTCGGCAGCTCGCCATTGCGGGAGCTTTATTTCGGAAGCAGCAAGAAGCCATTTCTGCAATAGTACAATATCGGCTATGCTTAGGATGCCGTCAGCGTTAATGTCACCTTTGACGTGAGTGATTTTTTCAAATGGATAAGCAGGTTTGCCAAGAACTGAGATCTCGTCAGTCGCAGAGGTGATACCTCCGGTATTTTTTGGACTTCCATATGTGTACTGCACTCCGTAGTACGGGATGCAGTAGTCATAATCGGACTCACGGTAATATAGACACACATCATCTCTGTACTCCGCAGGAAGGTTAGGGTCCCAGAGTAATATGCGGCGGTCGTAATTCTTGCCGTCCCACTCCCATTCGCCGGATTCAATACCGCATCCGGCACAGGCATGGCCGCCATTCGGAGTGTCAAAGGACAAAATAAAAGGTTTTCCAAGAGTCTCAGCCTGCCAGCCGAGTGCAATGAGGTGTTCAAAGAAGTCCTCATTACTGATGCCGGAATGTCTTTCGATTTCAATTGCAGTTTCGGAGTACTGCAAAAAATGATAGTGATTTATGATAGACTTTACATCATCGTCCGGATTTATGTCTTTGAGAGAATTTGCATCTTGCTGAATATCTGACGGCGAAAGCAAGCCGTATTTTACCAGCAAGACGGTCAGGACAAGTCCATAGCATGAGCCGTTCCAATCGTCGTCAAATTTCTGATACCTTGTCTCGATATTCTCAGAAAGAATAGAACGTGAAGCGTCCGTGAGTGCGTATTTATCACCGAAAATGGACTGTTCATTAGCAAAATTCCATGTGTCGGTCTCGATATTGAGTGCACGTTTGCCGGTCGAAGGCGGTATTTGTGGAGCTGTAAGGCAGTCTATCGAAAGATTCTGAGCTAAAGGGTTGGTCGAATAAATAACTTTAGGTTTGCAGTTCACGAACGGAGTGTCCTCGATATTTTTGACAGAATAAGGTATCGTAAGTGACTGTAGGCGGCTGCGGTTAAGAAACGCTTTTGAGCCTATCCGACTGACTGTTTCAGGCATCACAGCGTTTACGTCGTTCCCGACATAACTGACCAGAAGACCGTTTGAAAGTATTAGCCAGCCGCCGTTTTTCTGGATGAGCGTTTGCAGATATGGAGTACCCGTGAAAGAAGAGAACGACGCATATGTGACTGAATCAGGCAGCTCAACGTCCATTAGCATTGTATTACTGAACGCATATTCGCCGATTTTGTTGACCGTATCAGGGATAGTTATAGACGTTAGCCAAGCATTTGAAAAAGCTCCCGCAGGAATTTCGGTTATCCCATAGGGAAGATCTATCTCAGTGAGCCGAGTGTTCATGAAAGCTGAAGTGCCGATTTTTCGCAGTCCGTCCGGCAGATCGATAGTCTTCAAAGTTGACCTCGCAAATGCGTTATTACCGATCTCGGTAACTGTATCCGGAAGAATTACTCGTTCGACTTTCTTATCGTAAAATGAATAGTCTCCGATAGCAGTAACGCCGTAAGGAATTTCGACCACAGTTTCAGAGCCTTGATAGCTTATGAGTACGCCGTTTTCTATGTCGAACTCAGAAATATCAGTGTCCGCTGCCAAACTAAACAGCGGACACAGGCTCACATATATCATAAGTATTGCCGTAAGCAATACAGCTGAACGCTTTTTCATCACACTTTTTCAAAATCCGAAGCACCTACGCCGCAAATCGGACATTCAAAGTCGTCCGGCAGCACGTCACCCTCGTACTCATAGCCGCAGACAGTGCATCTCCAAGTGCTTTTTGAATCTGAGCTTTTTTCAGCAGGAGCGTCAGTACTTGCAGGTGAGACTTTCTCAAAATCCGAAGCAGGGTGCTTGCAGAGCGGACAAATGAAATCATCGGGCAGCTCTTCTCCGACGTATTCATAACCGCAGATAGTGCAACGCCAGATAGTCTGACCATCCGGAGCAGTACCGACAGCGGCAGGCTTTGGCTTTATATTGCTGAGATAGTACTCGTATGTCGAAGAAGGAGCATCGTCCAGAACTTGCATATCAGTTACGTCTGCGATGAACATAGTGTGAGTGCCGAGGTCGACCGCTTTACAGACTTTAGCCGAAATACAGGCGTTTGTGCCTTTTGTGATGCAGAAAAGGTCGTTATCTGTCCTTTTGCAGTCAGAAAAAGAGGCAAATTTGTCCATATCTCTTCCGGAGTTGAAACCGAAGAGCTTGAAAAGAGCAAAGTCCGCAGCCTGACTTATGACGGATACGTTGAATTTTGCAGTATTTTGTATCATTTCGTGGGTGAGATTGTCTTTGTTGATCGTGAGACTTATGCGGTTTGGCTGAGAAGTCACCTGACCAACAGTGTTTGTGATGCAGCCGTTGTCGAAGCCGTCCTGACGTGCAGTGACCACAAAAAGTCCGTAGCTGAGTTTGTACATTGCTTTTTTGTCCATAAAAATACCTCTTTTCTATATAGATTTATTTTTTGTTCAGAGCGACTTAACGAGAGCCTTGAAAGCGTCGCCACGCTCCTCAAAGTTCTTGAAAATACCGTAGCTTGCAGCGGCAGGGGAGAGCACACAGCTCATTCCGTCCGGAGTTATATCGGCAGCGAGCTCGACAGCTTCTTTCAGATGCGGAACATAGTGGAATCGGGAGCTGTCGCTTGTTCCGGTCTCGGACAGCATATCATATACACGTTTTCCGGACGCTTCCATGCAGATGACCTGTACATTGAAATCGCAAAGGAAGTCCACTAAAGGTGCATAATCTATACCTCTGTCCATACCGCCGATAAGGATAGTACCGACATTTGGTACGCTTTTCAGTGCACCGATAGCCGTAGCACAGGCGGTAGAGATAGAATCATCGTACCAACGGATATTCCGGATAGTATCGACGTATTCAAGTCTATGAGCGAGAGGCGAGAAAGTGCAGAGAGCCTTAGTGAAGTTCTCGTCATCTACCAAGTCGGATGTTATATATCTGACTATGGCAATATTATACTGATTGTGAACTCCAAGCAGCTTTATATCTTCAACTGGGATGCAGTATTCAGTGCCGTCAAATTTTACGGTGCTGTTTTCAACGAATACATCGGCACTGCTGTCTGACATGGAAACTGATACGATATTTGAAGCAATATTATCCGGAATAATCTCGGAGTTTATGAGAAGCAGGTCACCTTTTTGCTGGTGAAGATAGATGTTTTTCTTTGCATTATAGTAATTTTCCATAGTACCATAATGGTCGAGGTGCTCCTCGTATAGGTTAAGGAAAACAGCCTTTGACGGAGAAACAGTCATATATTCAAGCTGATGACAGGAAAGCTCACATACTATGATACTGTTATCTTTAATGCTTTCAGCAATATCAAAAACCGGTATACCGATGTTGCCTGCTAAGTAAGCGTCAGCACCTGACTCTTTGAGAATGTGGTAGGTAAGGGAAGAAACAGTGCTCTTGCCTTTAGTACCGGTGATGCCGATTATCTGGTCACGGAAGACGCTGAAAAAGATCTGAGTCTCGGATGTAACTTCGCAGTTGAGCTGTGATGGGTGAACGTTGAGCACTATTCCCGGAGATTTGAAAACAATATCGAACTTGTTGAGACACTCCTGATATCCTTCGCCGGTTATGATATCAACGCTTTTAGGTAAAGAATTGTCCTCACGGTTTACTTTGTTAAGATCAGCTATTGCAATGCTCTTTGGAGAGCAATATTTTTGGATCATTTTATAAGTGGACTTTCCCTCACGTCCGAATCCGAGGATGCAGACTGATTTGCCATTTGTGTAGTTTTTGATATATTCAACAAAATTATTCAAAGCAAACGCTCCATTTCCTTAGTCAATATAGTCTTAAACTCGTCAGGAAGAAGGTTGTCATCATTATAAGAACCACAGCACTGAGAGTTCAGTTCGTCGATAGTATCCGGATGATAAAGTCCCATTTTTTCGTACTCTGCGAACAGCAGCGGGAGCTTTTCTCCGTTTGATCTCATTCTGCGAATAGCGAGTGAGACTGCGAGATTGACCTCATCGATACTGCCGACACATTCAAAAGGTTTGTGCTCGGACTGACCTGCAAGTTCGATGAAATAATTCAGCATTTCCGGATCGTTGAGCATATCCTTGCCGAATACTGAAGTAAGCTCATCCATACCGAGGAATGGCGAGAGTATCAGGCACACAAACAGGCATTTCGGGCATTCTCCGCACCATATATCCGGAGAGACCTTGCTGCCAAGATTACAGCTCCTGAATATCGGCAGATACTTTTTGTGCGAGACAAACATTTTAGCTATCTGGAATTCGGCAAGCGGACGCAGGAAGCTGAAATAGTAAGCTCCGGTGCGGAGATATTTCTCCTCATAGTCGTGGAAATCGCTCTCGAATTCAAAGCTCTTTGAATACTGATGATTGACCTCTTGTCCGACGACTGTGCTTTCGTTAGCACTTGCCTCATTCGAGAGGACGATATATTTTAAACCGTTAAGGTAAGCGGTTATTTCAGCGGAAAATGCTACCACAGATGAAAAGGGAGTGTGACCATTCAGATAGCCTTTTTCATTTAAGGCTACAAGAGAGCGGTCGAAACGTCTTTTAGCGGTCAGCAGGGATGATTCCGGCAGACCGGCAGTCTCAACAGTGGCACTGATCGAGCATCTTTTATTAATGGAGTAGCATTTGCAGTCCATACCGGCTGAAGTGAGAGTTTCAAGTGTGAGTGCGGAGTCTTTTCCGCCGCCGATAGGTACAAGGCATCCGGAAAGGGGCTTGTTTGTATCAGCAGATGAGAAGTCGTCCTCAGGCAGCGATGAGATATTTACAAAGCCGTCACGGTCGGGAGTTATCTTATTCACGTAGAAGAACTCGCCAAGTCCCATGAACCAGAGTTTTTTCCACCATTTTACCTGTTCAGGAGACAAATGCCCGCATTCGATCTTTATCTCCGGAGCACAGACTGCTTTCCAATAGCTGACTATCTCTGCAAGACCAAGTGAAAATGCAAGACGACTGAATGTTTTGTCATCTTTTATGGATATGTCCGCAGGTTTGGGGAAGCTCCAGCCGGGATGAAAGTCGGCAAGACCGTCTATAGAGAAGACGAAATCAATATCAACTGAATCTTCTTTTTCGGTAATATCGAATGATCTGTATATAAACAGGGGATTTTCAGCCCTGAACTTTTCATATTTATCCATATATCCTCCGGATAGAATTATTTGCTTTCATTGTTGCCGATGATCTTATTGCAGTAAGCTTTGAGAAGGTCAAAAGTCTCATTGGAAAGATCATGCTCGACCTTACAGGCATCTTCGGCAGCCACATCACGGTTTACTCCGAGATATTCAAAGAAGCTGGAGAGTACTTTGTGGCGGTCATATATATGTTCAGCGACGTCACGACCTCTTTCTGTAAGGGTTATGTGATTATCTGAATCTACGTTTACAAGGTTATCGTCCTTCATTTTTTTGAGTACGATAGAGACTGTCGGACGTGAGTAACCAAGGTAAGAACAGATGTCTATAGCGTGGACATCCGGCTGTTTATGCGAGAGAATAAGTATAGTTTCGAGGTAGTTTTCAACTGCTTCTGTAATAGCCATAACAGAATCTCCTTTTAATTGGAATTTTTAGGCAGCACCGTACAAAGCGATTCTTAGTTTTGGTGCTTTATCGCCTTTAGAGATATTTAGCTGTAAATGGTGACAATACCCTATATTACAGCTTATAATATTATATCATATTTTTTCTTTGATTACAACAATTTTTTATGAATATTATGTGCAGACATAGATAAGTGGGACTAAAAAAGCTGCCGGAGCATCCAGCAGCACAGAGTGTCGAAAAACTATAAAATGAAAGTATGACCATAATAATGGGATTCCAAAGGGTTTATTAACCCTTTGGTCAGGTCAAGGGCTGAAAGCCATTGTGGGGCGTGGGGCAAAGCCCCACATATAGCCGCAAAACGCTCCGCAAGGGGTGAATTCAAAAACAGTCCGGTGGACTGTTTTTGAAGAGGGAGACGCCCTGCACGAGAGGGCGTCCCCTAAAGGAATCAATACTTTTTCAACAGACT
>JAFYGE010000031.1 GCA_017543335.1 Ruminococcus sp. | reverse complement strand
TTAGTACCGCCATAGCCAAGCTTTAAATTATCGAGAAGCTGATACTGTTCTTTTGCAAAGCCCTGATATGCTGTCTGTATGCTTGATAAGTCTGTACCAAAGGTATTCGCATTATCACTCATAGAACGCATTGCTAAATCTGTAAGCTTTGCCGCTTCATTCACATCACCTTTAAGCGATGATATAAGCGAAGCTGAGAAGCTTGTTGCCTGTTCCATATATTCATTAGCTGATATGCCGCTTGTAATATATGCCTGTTCAGCATAGCTCATAAGACTGTCAGACGCAGTGCCAAATAATTTTTTAACGCCGCCTTCAAGCTGTTCAAAGTCTGCATAAGCAGTCACAGCCGACTTTGCAAGAGCCGCAACGCCTGCCGCTCCTGCCGCCATGCCTGCCGCTGTTGCCTTACCAATTGCCGCAGCTCCGTCCTTTATCTTAGAGCCGAGTGCTGCCATGCTCTCGCCTGCGGATTTAAGCCCTTTCTGGTATTCCGTAGAGTTTAAGTCAATGGCAGCTTCTAACTTGTATACGTTCACTCAGTTTTCACTCCTTTCAGTGCTTCCATTGCCGAAAAAGCAAGGAATACACTTTCATATACTTCAATAATGCTACTGAATTCACATTTTGCCGCGTTATCCTCACCAAGTATTATAAAATGATCTCCCGTCTCATTATCACAGCACAACACCCATTTTTCAAAAGTCAGATCTTCCGTAATCCATTCATTCATATTTTTTACCCCTTACTTATTATGCGTTGTGAGGGCGTTTGTGCACGCCCTCGCAGCCGCAGTATAATTATACTGTCATAGCCTTTAAAGCGCCGTATACGTCAATCTGAGCTCTCTGCGCTGTACTGTTTAGCCTTATCAAGAATGACCTTGTATGCACCGTCATAATTAGCCGCTGTAGCTTCTGAGAGCATATAAGCATCATCAACAGAAACAAGTCTGCCGTCCTCTCCGTAATACTCAGGGCGCATACACGAATTGCAGAGCTGCACAAGTTCATCGAATAACGCAAGATGCGGACTGTCCTTGCTTCTGAGGTTTAATGCTATCCCCTTCTGCTGTAATGCCACATCTTCTGACTTCTGGAGCTCGTTTCCGATAACTCGGAGCATTGTTGCATTGTTCGCATAGTCTCTCTGAGCCAGTTCAAGAAGCTCCTCGCCTGACAGAACGCCTAATTTTATCAGTTCAAGTGCTGCCGCATCAATAGCCTTTGGAGTGATACCGTAAGCAAGCATAAACTCATCTTTGCAGGCTTCACGGAGCGCTGAAGCAGAAGCATTGAAGCGCTGACAGATCGCAGCCAGTGCATCACTGTCCTTTTTCTTTTCGGCGTTCAAAGCTTCTCTTTTCTTCTGATAGCCCTCAGGAGAGTAATCAGCTTTGTTTTTTTCAAGATCTGCAAGCTTTCTGTTTGTATCTGCGATAAACTCATTATATCGCTCTGTATAGCTTTTTCTTTCCTCTGTGAAGCGTTTATTGACACGCTCCAGATATTTTTTAAGTTCAACAATCATTTTTTAAAGTCCTTTCCGCTGAATATACTCCAGCCAGTAACGCTGTTCTCTTGTTTCTGCTCTCGGGAGCTGTATGTCCTGTCCTGCCGCCCTTGCCATAAATGCAAATATTCTCGGATATTCGGGCTTAAATTTCGGAGCTGTCTCCCTGATACCGAGCATTTTTGAATAATACATTTCCCGGAGAGTAACAGCCTTTGGAACAGGTACATCTAAGCCTGCAAGCTTTGCCAGATAGTATTCTTCACGCCATGCAGGACGGGGGATATACCTTTTCTTGTTGGTTAACGCATCGAGATACCACTCTCGCCGCCATACTGGAAATAGTGGCTTCATGATATATCATCACTCTCCAGCTGAGTTGTTGCTAATTCTTCAAGCGACTGGCTAAGAGGATCCAGAACTTTTTCAAGTGCTTCAATTCTATCCGCTATATCAGCCTTTTCACTGAATTTCAAGCAGTATCTTAATATTGCATCAGCTGCATTGGTGCGGACCTGAGGAGCGTATTCTTGTTTTGACATAACAAGAGCCAGACAGCTTACAGCCTGATTTGCAAAGTTTTGAAGCCTTGCTGTTGCCTGTTCAACTACTTCCTTCCTTGCATCAGCATACAGCTTCTTGAATTCGGGCTGTTTCATTCGTTTGTAGATCGTCTTTTCCTGAAGTCCGAGCTTCTTTGCCGCCGCTCTGATTGATACCGAGTTGAGCAGTTCAGCCACGATTACTTCATCAGGGATATTTTTTGCCATAAATGCTCACCTTCTTTCTGTTTCTCAAATGGTAGAGGATATTTATCCATACTCTCACCATTGAGAAAAGCCTGTTTTCTGAGTTCTCCTTTCCTTTGTATCTCTGCATATTCCGCAGCTCGCTTCTGTCTCTCCGGCTCTGAGTTGTATTGTTCGCTGAATTCGTCCACATAAGCTTTTACCTCTGCCATTGCCTTTGGTATTGTAGCACTGTGCATACGCTCCTGCGCTTGTTTATTTAGCCTTTCAAGCCGTGCTTTGATATTCATGGATATTATATACCCCCTTGTAAATGCTGTTATTATGGCGTTTGTGTGGCTTCTGTCAGTCTTTTCTTCTGACGATATCGCCTAACCGGGCAGAGCTTTTTCCGAGAAGCTCAACTCTCGCGCTCTCTGCCTGTCGGTATGTGTTATGTATTGATATAATCTGGATAAATGGATATTTACGGGCATTTGGTAGGCGCATAAGCTTGTATTTTTTTATTCGTTCATCAAAGCATACTGCAAACATTGTTTTCCCTCGCTTTCTCGTTCAGTTCATTTCTGATCCGCTTTGCTAACGTTATCGTCTTGACCGTTATTTTAGTATTAAGGATTTCTTCAACGGTGAGTTCCGATGATGGCTTTATCCTGTAATGCTTCTTCGCAGGATCATAATAAATTGAGAACATTTTTACTCCTTTCTGTATAATTCTAAAATTGTGCATTTTCATTTTCAGCTTTTCAGCTTATCAAGTCGGCTTTTTCGGCTATTTATAGGCATATATTCAATGTTGTGCATTTTGTGCATTTTATATGTAAACTTTCTACGCGAGAAATTACATAGAAAACTTTACATGAAAAATGCACAATTTGCACATTCAGTTACGAATTTGCCGATTTATAGCCATTTATAACACTTCTCACAGTTTTACCGTCAATAGTCGCTGTCGGTAACAACAAGCTCTTATGTTTGAGCAGTTCTGAAAACTTACTCTTATTTTCAACTGAGAAGCCACAAGAAAAGCACCATTTTCTATACAGTTCGTAACATTCCGAAAGAGTCATACATGGCTTGTCTGTTTCTTCCATTTCTTCATCAATGAAGCTTTGGAGCTTGTCCGACTGCTGCACATATACTCTTGTTGCTATCAATACCGGCATGGGCGGCTTCAAACCTTCTGCCCTGTAAGCTTTCAGTCCTTCCAGAAGCCATGCAAGTATGGCAGTTTTGTTTTCCTCGGTCTGAAGCTTTGCTTTTAATGTAGTATCTTGTTCTTCCGGTTTAAAATGCCTTGTGAATGGTATCACATGGACTCTGTCCGAGCTGAACAAACTATCATCGAGCACTTTCGGGAGATAATTTGTATTCAGAAAGATACTGAATTTCGGAATATACTCAAAAGAAGTCTCATAAAGTCTCCTTGCTGTTATGGTATCTCGTCCCGTCAAACTCTTTATAAGGGGAACATCAAACACCATATTCTGAGCAGGTTCTGAAACAGTTAAAAACCGACATTTTGACAGTCTCGCCAGATCTTCAGATGCGTTTCGGCTATCTCTCACCGTCAACTGTAAGAGTTCCGCAGGAGCTGCCTTTGCATAGCTGCCGAGAACATTCGATACAGCGTTCAAAAGTGTGCTCTTGCCGTTTCGTGTACTCTGTCCATATAATATGAACATTCTTTCAAGCTCTGGTATTCCTGTCATGGCATATCCGAGAGCCTTTTGCATATATCGTTGTAAGTCTTTATCACTTGGGAGAATATCACTTATAAAGCGTTCCCACAAGTCGGTATGTGCATCTGGTATGTAATCAACATCAATATAGTTTGTGAGAAGATCTTCAGGATTGTGATCTTGACGTTCCATCGTCTTTAAGTTGATAGTTCCGTTTCTGACATTAAGCAGATCAACATTCTTGTCAAAGTCACTCTCTGATATTGCAATCTCGGTCACAGCATCTTGAAGAAGGCTTTCTCTCTTTCTTCTCTGGCTGTATTTACCATAGAAATTGAGAAATATTTCCCGTGTACTGTCAGTTTCAATCTCAGTGTATGCATAGATCATTAGAAGCTTGTGAAACTCCTTTGCAAGTTGCTGTGCATATATGCCGCCCTGATCTTTCACCCAGTAACGCCCAGTATAATAATAGAAATCCTTAGATGTTACATTATATCTGAGCACGGATTTATAAATCTTACCAAAGGTTTCAGCGGCTTTGATTTCCGAAATTTCATCTTCAGGAGAATATATTGCCATTAGTTCAACAAGAGCCTGTTGTCTTGTTTTGCTTGTAATCTGCTGTATTGTCTGAGGTTCAGCGTTCATGTTTTATATTGATCCCACCTTTTTTCTTTCCAAAGCCTTCAGTTTCCTTTGAGCCGGGGCAATAGCTTCACGGTGTGTCCTTATCCTTGCACTCTCGACCTTGACAAAGGTTTCCAGTTCTTCACGGCTTATAGGCTGGAAATATCCAGTCTGACCGATAGATTTATCACTGTTTGAGCAGATTATAACGCCCTGACGTCTGAGCCTTGAAATTCTGTCCCGGACTGTCCGAGTTTCCTCACCGAGAAGGTTTGCAAGTTCCACAGTGCTGATACTGTTATCCCGTCCGTAGGGAATGAGTTTGAGAATATCCACTACTTCACCCCCTACCCTATCAGATCACGGGGAAACATGGAGAGTTCAAGTGCCCGAACATATCCTCGCAGTTCCTTTACATCGTTTGCAAGTGCCGCAGGAGCTTCATATTGAAGCGCAGGCGCTGCCGTGCTTAATTCCTCGGGAGTGAGCTGTTCAAGCTTATATAAAAGCCTGTATGCTCCTGTTGAGTGCTTCTGAATGTCATTCATGTTCATTTGCTTATCCCCCTATCTTAACAGGTATAGGGCGGATACTGCTGACCTGCTCCGATGTATCATTCAGAGTATTGGAATTAAAGTAATCAATCACACTCTGCTGATTTATCAAGATCCTATTTCCTGCACGAACAGCCTTGACTTTTCCTGTCAGTGCAAGCTGCCGTGCATGGTGTACAGCTATATTGAAGTGTGCAGCGGTTTCCTTTACACCTCGCATATCAGGAATAATATTAGAAAGCCTAACTTCTATTCCCTCGGTGTAGTTTGGCTTTTCAAAATCTGTCATGAATTCCTCACTTTCTGTTGACCGCCACTCCTACAAATGTTATAATATAGGAGAAGCGACTTTTGTTTGTGGTAAACGGATTTTCGCTTTAACGTCTGACAGTTGCAGCTGTCAGGCGTTTTTTATTTGTTGTTATTCCGAGCTGCAAGCTCATTGATAATGCGGCGAAAAGTTGTCTTGTCGCTCTCGGGAAGCTCAAAGCGTAATCTGCGAAATACTGTATTTTCGTGTACTCCCATAACGGCAGCAACAGCATATACAGGTATCTGCTTTTCTCTGAGCATCTCCCTAATATCTGTATTTGCTTTCGACATTGTTAAACCTCCCTTCATATTTTTTGTGGTAGTGGTTGACAAACTGTAATTAATGTGGTATTATTATTGTAGAACCACCACCACCATTTCTACATTAATCTTATCATCACTTGCAATAAATGTCAATGAATTTAAGCAAAGTGTAGAATTAATGTAGATTATCGCAAATCAGTTCTACAATAATTAAGGAGGCTAAAAAATGGCTAATAAACCTCAGGAAAAACTCAAATGTTATCCGGGATATGGAAATAATTTTAAAAAGCTCCGAGAAAGCAAAGGGCTTACACAAGAACAATTATATGAAAAAATACATATTTCAGACAAAACAATATCTCAAATAGAAACAGAGCAAAGAATACCTACTACTGGACAGATTAATATATATAGTGATTATTTTGATGCTTCATTAGATTTTCTTACTGGAAGAACTCATATAGCAAATCCCGACAATAATCTTTTAAGCAAATATACAGGATTGTCTGATGAAACTATCACCATGCTCGTTTCATTGAATAATGAGAATAACTATTTGCACAGATATATAATAGATAACATATTTGCAGATCCATATTTCTATGTAATTATCAATGCTTTAGAAGAGATTTTAACTACTCCAAATCAAATTTTAGATAATAGCTACCCTAACCTTCCTATAACTAAAAGACTGTTGCTTGAGACTTTAATAAAAGAGCGCTTTTCAATGATAATCAACAGTATTATAAATTCATACGATCAATTAGGTCATACAAGCAATTATAAGGAGGCGTTGAATAATGGCAGATATCAAAGAGAACAGGAATAAAAACGGTCAAATCATCTCCTTCCGATTCCGGGTATCTGACGGTTACGGTGTAGATGGAAAACAACGCCGCAAAACAATGACTTGGAAAGTCCCTAACGGACTGACCGAGAAGCAGGCTGTAAAAGCCGCTGAAAAGGCAGCTATGGAGTTTGAAGATCAGGTGCAGAACGGTCTCGCAGGCTCTCAGAGATCACTCAAACTTGCTGATTTTGCCCCCATGTATTTGGACGTGAAGAAAAATGTTCTCGCTCCTCGAACTTATGAAACATATACTAAAACCATCAACTCCCTTATTCTTCCACTTTTAGGGCATATAAAACTTGTAGAGCTGAAGCCAGCCCATGTACAGCAATTTATTAAGTTTATCCAGGATAACAGCAAAATATCTCCGTCCACTGTTAAAAGAAAGCTTGCTATACTTCAATCAATGCTGCATCAGGCTGTCAAGCTCGGATTAATTCAGACTAATCCTGCTAACGCTGAGAGACTTACAATGCCTAAGGTGATTACTCCGAAGGTAGAGATATTCACGAAGCAAGAAGCGGTTGAAATGCTTTCCTGCCTTGAAGATGAACCGCTTCAATACAAAGTTATCGTATATCTTGCAATAATGAGCGGAGCGCGTGAAGGTGAGTTAACAGCTCTGAAATTCAGCGACGTGGATTTCATCAACAACAGAATCACCATCGAAAGAGCTGCC
>JAFYGE010000030.1 GCA_017543335.1 Ruminococcus sp. | reverse complement strand
TTTTTTCAACTTTTTTCAAATTCTTTTTTATGTGACCGCCGCTCCTTTTGGCTGAGCAGCTTTTCTATTATATCACATTTCCTTTTGTTTGTCAAGTACTTTTTTCAACTTTTTTCAAACATTCTTCTATGTGATACCCGCTCCTCTCAGAGCAGCTTTAATATTATATCACTTATCTCAGGTTTTGTCAAGTACTTTTTTTCCAAATTCTTTTTACTTTTCCCAAAGTCTCATCTGGTTCTCTTTTCCTCGACCTCTCCGTCGACAGCTTTTATATTATAGCACTTTTATCGAGGTAAGTCAACATGTAATATTCCACAACGTTAATTGCCGAAAAATACATTTTTGTGTGCATTTTTACACTTTCAGCTGAAATACAGCGAAATACAGCGATCCTGACGATTTTCACGCACCGAAACTTTCATTTTGCCACGCTGATCTGCTCCTGCCATCTCTATAAGTTCAAACACTTTTTGATCTTTTATATACTTCTCAGAAAAAGCATCATAAACAATGTCATTAGCAAACTTTATCTCCACGCTCTCATCGCCACGCATAAGTCCCTGCACAACTATTGAGGCAGCGTCCTCGACATTCTCAGCATACAGTCCATTTATATTATAGTAATTATTCTCTGACGAATTACAAACAAACGGCTCGAAATGTTCTCTGTCGGGAGTATGATTTCTGTAGAACTCGCTGTCGTCGCAAAGGAAATAGGCTCTCCGTGTATCCCCCTCTATGTCGGAGTCATCCCACGTAACGTCTATATTATACCACTTTCCGCTGACGTTTACCTGATTCCACGCATGATTCTCTCCGCCTTCGACCTCGCCAGTTATCAGAACCGCATTTATCCCAATTCTTGAACATATAAGGTCAAACGCCTTTGCATAGCCTTCGCAGTTAGCTTCCTTGCGGACAAGACAACCATAAGCCGTTGAACAATATCCTGTTTCTTCCGTTTCAACATATCTGCAGCTATTCACCAAGCTATCATGTATCTGCATAACTTTCTGATAGTCCGTCAGATAGTCGGGAATATAGTGCAGGATAGAATCCGCAGCTTTTTCAAGCTTCTTTTTCATGGACTCCGCCTCTTTTTCATCTGCACGATAAACTATTTTTGCGTCACGTATTTTTTCGGCTGTATAATAAACAGAGTCCACCCAGAACAATTCCGGCTCCTGCTTTTCAATAATGCAGTAGACCTTTGAATATGTTTTTCCACTTATATCATACGGCAGAGTGATTTTTTCTTCGTGATCACTTATGCCACGGTACAAAGCCTCATACACAGCCTTCTCCTTTTGGCTGAGCATACTGTATACCGGTCTCGACTCAGCTTCTTCATCAGAAAGATACTTTGGCTTCGGGTACTTTCTGAACAGTCCGACTTCTTTTGAAGTCAGTCCCAAGTAGCCTACCATTGCTGCCATTAGTCCCACAAGAATAATACCGAATAATTTTTTATTCACTGAACTGCCTCCTCACGAAGTCATTTCTCTACGATCATCACCGTATTATTCTTTATTTTAAAGCCCGGAAGGTTCTCAATAAATCTGCTGAATTTCGAGTATCCATAAGCTTTTGGACTGAAATCCGGTATCTTTGAGCAGAGCTGTTTTTTGAGCTCGCCAAGATTGTATCCTTTTGTGCCATTTGTCTTTATAATAGCAGCAAGAGCGTCTTCAATTCTCTGGAGGTCAGTTTTATCCGACTTCTGGGAGACAAGTATGCTGCTTCCGACCTGTCTGAAGCTCAGGCAGTCGAAGTCTTTCAGGAACTGCGAGAACTTTGAATATCCGTAGTTTCTGACGTCAAAATCAGGGAAACGTCCTTGCAGACGGCTTCCAAGCTCGCCAATATTTATTTCTTCCTGCAAGTTTGCGTTCTCAGCAATTATCTTTATTATAGTGGACTCCAGTGTTTTCATCTCTACCTTATCATTATCGTCACCGCTGTTCTGAGTTTCCTCCTCTGCGATGACTTCAAGGTACTTGAACGCATTACACGCTGCACTAAACGGTTTCGGAGTCTTCTTTTCTCCCATGCCTATAACGTACATACCAGACTCTCTGAGGCGGATAGCAAGTCTCATAAAATCGCTGTCACTGGAAACAATGCAGAATCCGTCTATATGATTGGAGTACAGTATATCCATAGCATCAATTATCATTGCCGAGTCCGTAGCATTCTTACCGGTAGTATAGCTATACTGCTGTACCGGAGTTATAGCATTATCGAGTGCCATATTTTTCCAACCTGCAAGATTAGTACGTGTCCAGTCGCCGTAAACTCTCTTATATGTGACTATACCGTAGTTCGATACTTCATCGAGAATATACTTCGTATACTTCGCAGCCACATTATCCGCATCGATAAGCACAGCGTACCTCATCTCTTTTTCCATTTTTATCACCTCATCTGATATAATATAATTTATTTCTCATCTCAATCGCCGTAAGATGAATATTCTATTATATGCCCTAAGCATCTCGCACCGTATTCACGCCAAAATATTTCATTTTCATCAAAATCTGATATACACGCTATCTTTTCGTACTTGAAAAATCCGGTTCTTCTAAGCAGACAAGCTCCGTCAGTTTCAGCCTTATCGAATTCACGAACGACCTTACAGTTATAATAATAAAGGCTATGTTCACCGTCCGGACTTTCTATTCTCTGTACAAGTCCATATTGTGAACGATGCTTCAGCAGGTGAGCACCACTGAGTATAGTCGGTATACCAAAAATAATTAATCCTGCTATAACTATCCATTTTTTCTCTTCACCATTACGTATCTTCCTGACCAGTGCAATAGTACACATCACCACAAGCAGCAGCGGTGCAATTGAAAGGGCTGCATCTGAGATAAAAATCTCGTTGAATCTCCATATAACTAATTCTGCGTCCTTTCCATTTGTTGCCGCATATATTCCCAATGCCGTGAATCCGACTGCAAGTGCCGCAAGTACCCCATTTACGATTTTCATAAGCTCCCCCGATTTTTATTACAGATATATACAAAAAATCCCGAAACTATTGCTTCGGGATTCGATCATACCAAGGTTATTACCCCAGTACTATGGAGCGGATTACGAGGCTCGAACTCGCTACCTCCACCTTGGCAAGGTGGCGCTCTACCAGATGAGCTAAATCCGCATATTTAAGAACAAGTGGTTCACAGAAGACTGATCGATTGACCTGTCCCCTGCAAATCCTGCACCTGATCGTGGTGCTTCCGGTCGGAATCGAACCAACGACACGAGGATTTTCAGTCCTCTGCTCT
>JAFYGE010000029.1 GCA_017543335.1 Ruminococcus sp. | reverse complement strand
GAGGTGATTTAAATGGCAAAACAGGGTATGAAACGTCCCGACTATACTCATACAAAGCCTAAAAATGAGCAGTCCGCAGTGCCTGAGATACAGGGAAAAGCCAAACACGGCAAATCTCATGTGAATCCCATTATCGCAGGAACCTCGGGAGCAGAGCAAAAGGTATGGCATAACAAGTCGTATTCCGAGGAAGTTCCCATATCATCGGCGTATTCGGCAATCGACAACGACCTCGCACGCGACAACATCGAAAACGATATTCCTGCCGCTGATTTGCAGGACATCTGAAGGAGGTGCAACATGAATAGCTTTGAAATGCCTGTCGGACTCGGAATGGCACTTGCTATGAATCCCGAGGCAATGGAAAAATTCTCATCTCTGCCAGAACAGCAGAAATGGGAAGTAGTAAGCGGTACTCACGCGGTACAGTCGCGGAAAGAAATGCAGCAGTACGTCCGCAATATAATCGAGGCATACTAAAACAAGGAGCAGCACATCGCTGCTCCTGTTTTATGGCATATATTTGGCATAAAACGCAAATAAAATACTATAAAAACAAGTACATCCGCCTTAAAAGTTAAAATAATAACGTAAGCTGTTGCAAAATTGTTTTGATTTAACAATAAAAAGTGCCATCAAATACGATGACACTTTTCTAATAAACTCTGTATTATTTTATCTTACATCTTTCTATTATACAGGTATGCCCTTTCTTCTCGTCATAGTTAATGCCAACAAGTATTATTTCAGATGAATGTTCTGATACTTTATGAAGATAATTATTATCCTTTATCTGCTGTATTGCTTCTTCTGCTGAGTGACCTTTTTTCAGTTCGATTATCAATGCTGGCAGCGTTCTCCCGATTCTTGGAATGAACACAAGATCTGCAAAGCCTTTTCCCGTTGCAAGTTCACGATGAAGAATATAATCTTTTCTTGCCGAGTAATATGCTATCGAAAGCACACAGGCAAGTGAGTTTTCATCGTTATACTGCAATATTGAAGTGTTTTCACTGTGGCTGTCTGATATAAGCTTCGCAACTTTCTCCGCATCGCAGTCGAGCGTTGCCTGAAGGAGTTCATCTGATACTTTCAGTGACTTTGATACCTCAGCCCAATCCTTGTTGCGTATGGTACTTGCGAACTGCTCTGACACCTCATAATTCGGGATCGCTACTTCATTTGTCTCCGAATCAAAAGTTAGGTAACCGAGATGAACAAGGAGCGTCAGCACATCATCCTGCGAGTTGAAAGTTACCATATCGTTATTAAAGGTAGAAGGATCAATTTTCTTCTTTTCTCCTGCAAGAAGCTTTATTACAGTATCTCTCAGTCCATCATCGTTTCTGAAAATAAACTCTTCAAGCGCTTCGTAGTTCTCGGTTGAAGTCCAGTAATTCTTGAAAGTCCCCCTTGTAAGAGCTTCTACGACTGATTTCGGATTATATATAGATTCTCCGTTAACTGTATATCCATCATACCAACGCTTAACTTCACTAAAATCTTTCTTATAGTCCTTGCATAGCTTTATTACTTCTTTTTCAGTAAAGCCTGTAAACTCCTGTATCGGAGCAGCATTAGTCATTGCTATTTCTGTAAACATATTAAGAGCTGAGTGCTTACCATATTTTTTTATTGGCAGTATTCCTGTCATATAT
>JAFYGE010000028.1 GCA_017543335.1 Ruminococcus sp. | reverse complement strand
TATTACAGCAATACATACAGCTGCAAGAAATGCGAGAAAAAGAATATGCCCGTATTTCTTCATGGACTTGTGCCTGCACCCGTACTTCCGCATTCGCTTGCATCAGCGTCCACAGTATCATGGGTGATATATCAGAAGTATGTGAATGCAGTGCCGCTGTATCGTCAGGAAAAGGACTGGGAACGGCTGGGATATTCACTCAGCAGAACAACAATGGCGAACTGGGTGATACGATGCAGTGAAGACTATTTCAGCAGATTTATTGCCAGATTAAAAACTGAAATGCTGACGGAGGATGCTCTGCACTGCGATGAAACATACGTCAAAGTTCTCAGGGAAAAAGATGTTTCCGCCAACAGTAAGCAGTATATGTGGGTATACCGTACAGGCAAGCATTCCGAAAGACAGATAGTGATCTATGATTACAATAAATCAAGATCAGGAGATGTTGCTAAGAAGTTACTTGGAGACTTCAGCGGATACCTTCATATAGACGGATATGCAGGCTACAACAAACTCACAAAGGTCACACACTGCAATTGCTGGGCGCATCTGAGACGCAAGTTCCACGAAGCCATTGTCGTGGACAGTGAAAACAGTATAGCAAAGACAGGAAGAGACTTCTGTGACAAGCTGTTTTCAATAGAAGCAGAGTTTGACAGCCTGACAAGTGAAGAAAGATACAATAAGCGTCTGACACAGGAAAAAGAAGTGTTTGAGGCTTTCTGGTCATGGGCTGAAAAAATATATCCGACAGTACTTTCAAAGACGCAGCTTGGGAAGGCGTTTGATTACGCTTTCAAGCGCAGAGAATATCTTGGTAATTATTTTGAGAATGGAAATTGTGCTATCTCAAATAACATAGCCGAAAATGCTATCAGACCTTTTACAGTTGGCAGAAAAAACTGGCTTTTCAGTGATACTCCCAAAGGTGCTAAAGCAAGTGCTGATGTCTACAGTATCGTAGAAACTGCCAAGGCAAATCGCCTTGATGTTTTCAAGTATTTTGAACTGCTTCTCACTGTACTGCCAAGTATGACATTCCTGACAAATCCGGATATTCTGGAAGAGCTCCTGCCTTGGAACGAATCTGTGCAGAAAATATGTAAAGCGATATGAGTAATCCCCGAGCCTAAACTCGGGGGTTCTTTCATTTAGGGGGATGTTATTGGGCGTTTACGTTCTTTCATTTAGGGGGGGATGTTATTGGGCGGTTACAATAAAAAGAAAAACATCCCTATAAATAGGGATGTTTTTCACTAACGTCAAATGAGAAATATCTCCATTGTGACGTCTAAATATGGTCGAGGTGACAGGATTCGAACCTGCGGCCCCTACGTCCCGAACGTAGTACTCTACCAAACTGAGCCACACCTCGACAGCTTTATTATTATACACCATATTTAAAAAAAAGTCAATAGCTGAGGCGGAGCAGAGAATTATTTTTATTTTTTACTCAAAAGTCTACATTGAAAAAGCAGGTATTTTAGATATTGACAATCATCTGACAAAGTTATATAATTATGAGTGTTGAACGGAGGTAATAAAATGGCGGTTATTTTTTTTGATATCGACGGAACTCTTGTAACTGAGGACGAAAGAGCGATAATACCTGAAAGTACCAGAGCTGCTATAGCTGAGACAAGACGCAGAGGGAATCTGACTTTTGTTAACAGTGGAAGGACTGCATTCAATATAAGCTCAGAGGTCAAAGAGCTTGGTTTTGACGGATATTTATGTGGATGCGGAACTCATATAGAGTACAACGGAGAAGTGATTTTTTCAAGTACACTTGAACAGTCATTTTGCCGTAAGGTAGCTGAAATAGTAAGAAAGTGCAATATTACACCGGTATACGAGCATAGGGACGGTTATTTCTTTGATGAAGAAGCTGTGATGACAGAGGGACTTCGTTATTTTATGGAAGTGTTTGTAAACAGCGGTATAGATATATCAGGACGAGTTGAGGACGATGACTTTGTGTTTGATAAGTTTGTAGTCTGGGTGAACGATAAGACTGATTTTGAGATGTTTAAACGAGAGATAAGTCCGTACTTTGAGATAATAGACCGAGGCGGAGGATTCTATGAGAATGTACCTCATGGATACTCTAAGGCTACAGCGATAGAGAAGATATTGAAAAAGCTCAATATTCCAATAGATGAGGCATATGCGATAGGGGACAGTATGAATGATCTGCCGATGCTGCAAGCAGTTCCAAACAGCATAGCAATGGGCGGAGCTGAGAAAATATATCCTTATGTTTCATACATTACAACTCCGATTGAAGAAGACGGGATAGCAAATGCACTTAAACATTTTGGACTGATTTAATTTTTCAAAAAATAGGGGGGATGCGAAAATTGAAGAAAATAAGTAAAGGAGCAGCAGTAGTATTTATAGTAATTGCAATAATAGCTGCTATTGTAATTAAGCACAATTCGCATCCACCAAAGCTGCATGACATTACATTAGTCCGTGTGGAATATAATCAAAGAATCGCAAAGCTACTCTCATTAAGACCTCAAATTGAAATAGAAGATGATGAACAAATCGAAAAAATTGTGGACTGCTTTAATGCAAGATCATCTTACGAGACAGGCTGTGATTGTCCTTCACACGACATAATTATACATTTTATCTCAGATAAAAAAGAGTATACATATAACATTGGTATTACCGGAGATGTGCGAATACAGTACTCTGAAAATCCGGATAAAGATATAGTCGGGATCGATATTGATAGAATTATAGAGATATTAAAGCAGGTTCCGGGGAATGAAAATCTAAAATATCCAATAGAGTGATTTGATTACCGAGACATTTTTTGTTTCAGTACTTTCTTATATATATATATATATTATATAACCTCATATAAAAAAACGACCCGAAGCACTTTAAGTGCTTCGGGTTTTGAGTTTTTATGGTTATTTAGCATCCTTAGGATCAAGTGATTTTACTACCTTGATAAGGAACATCTGTATCTGGAGAGCATCTCTGTTAGTGATGCCACTTGTTCCGTTTTCATAAACGTCAGCATTGTAGCTTCCGTCAGTAGTTAAGTGATTCTTATCTGTACCATTCTCGCCGAACTCATCAGAATTAGCAAGTGACTGCATTATAAGAACAGAGTCGTTCATCTTAACGTCGCCGCTGCAGTTAGCATCGCCCCAAACAACATTCTTTGGAGCCGGCTCAGCCTTGACATCATCAGGAGTTGTACCGTCAGGCTCAACACCCCAAACGAGCTTGTTATCAGCGTAGAGAGTGATTCTGTCTGTTATAGCAGCTGCTTCGTTGTCATCAGCGAATGAAACGAGATCATTGTAGCTGTAGTCGTTCTTTGAATCCCACTTAGGATAGATATTCTTTTCAGGATCCATTTTAGTAGTAAGAGCGAACTGGTAAACACGGCTGCCGTAGAAGTCGCAGTCTTTCCACTGAACGTCGATGTAGTAAGTACCCTTATCATCGTACTTGAAAGGACCTGTGAATTTAGCTTCGTTTTTACCGTCTGAATAGCTCTTTTCCTGATCGTAGTCGATACGAGGAACGATATAGTCGATGCCGTATCCCTGTTCTTCGAGCTCAGAGATATTGAAGTAATATCTTGCTCTTATGTCGCTTTCAAACTTTGGAGGATCGATAGTTCTGTTGTAAACAACTAATTTAAGCTGAACGCTGCTGTCCTGTTCCTGATTCTTACCGCCTGCAACGTAGAGACCTACTGGGAGCGGATTACCGTCTTTATCGACCTGATCAAAGCCATTTTTAGCATTTTTGGACATATCGAAGTCAGGGATAATGTGGTTCTTATCTTCGAGCTCCTTGCCCTTAGCACCGTAGAAGTAGTAGAGACCAGCGAGGTCGCCGCAGAAAGCAGCATTGTAGTCGTCAGTAACTTCGTTGTAGATATACTCCTTAGTTTCATCGAGGTGGTAGTCGTTGAGGTCAGGACCGCCGACGAGAGCACCCCAGAGAGTGTGTACCTGTGCTATAGGGTCATCCATGCTCTGCTTAGCTGAGCAGTGAGATGAACGGTGGTGTGGGAGAGTAGCATAGCTGTTCTCGTAACCAACTTCGTAAGAATAGCCCATTGGGTTATCTCCGAGGATGTATTCCATCTGATCCTTAGCCCATCTTGCGAACTTGAGGTCGCCTGTCTCCTTAGCATAAACCATAGCCTGAAGACCGGCAGCAGTATTATAACGAGCACTACCGTAACCGGCAACAACAGCCCAGCCGTTAGGTGATTTAGCGATATAGTTACCCGGTTTTTCTTCGAGGTCAGGGATCTTATCGTAAGTGAAAGGCATATTCCAGAGGAAGTCGTCCATACCGAAGTACTTATGACCAGTAACTTCAGTGAACTGCTTTCTCATAGGCTTAACTTTAGTTACATTGCCCTTTTCGTCTTTCTGTTCGATAGCATCACCTGCTTCAACAGCAGCAGCAGTTTCAGGGCTTACACCTGACCAGAATTCGAGGTTCCAGTTGAAGATATACCAGTCACGGGCTGTATTTGTAACAGGAGCGAGCTTAGCGAAAACGCCGCCCCATACAGTATCCCAGCAGTGTACCCAGATGTTCTGCCAGCAGTTACCTGTATCAGTCATGATACGCTTGAGGTAACCAACGTAAGGATAAGCACCCTTATCGTTAGGAGCAGACTCATCTACAGCGATGATATGATCGATATAGTCATAATTTTCTGTACAGTAGTAGAGCCATACAGCAGCCCATGAGAGCTCATCATAGTCATAGCTTGAAGTATAGAAACCGCCGTCGTAGCCGAGGCTGAGGCAGTTAGGGGTTGTACCCGGAGTCCATGTCTCCATATGAGTTTCTCTTGCGAACTCATAGAGTGCCTTTGCGTATTTGAGGCACTTTTCGGCATAAGCCTTATCAGTGTCCTTGAAGTTGAGGTAGTTTACAGCAAGAGAAGCTGCTGCACCGGCACACTGGTCGGAAGCAGGCATTTCAGTTGTAGCGAAGTACGCAGGACGCTTAACACCGCATGAAGAGGAAGCTACTACAGTGCCGTCGACCTGAAGCTCAGGAGGGCACCAGTAGTTATGGTCGTTATTACCTTCGCCGACCTGATAACAGTAAGCAACAACTTTTCCGTCATCATCGAGGAAAGTAGCCTTCATGAAGTAGTCGTTTATCCAGCGGAGCTCATCCTCAACGTGTTTATCGAGACCGAGTTCTTTATAAGCTTCCGGGAATTCGTAGTAACCCCAACCAAGAGTTGAAGCCGAGTAACTTCCCGGAAGACCGAACTTAACGTGGTCTCCGGCATCGTGCCAGCCGCCGGTAAGGTCGAGAGTACCATTACCGTCAGGATCGAGATATTTTTTATTTGCATCGATGAACTTCTGGGACATATTTACGCCGACGTAAAGAGAGGGATCTGTAGAACCGTCCTCAGGCTTAGCTTTACCGCTGTCTCCTGTACCGGTACCCTGACCGTCACCGAGTTCTTCGTCAGTTTTACCTTTATTGACTTTTGGCATAGGATTCATCGGCTGAAGAGGGATCTCTGCGTCTTTAATGTGGCAATCGCCTCTCCATGAGTAGTAGCCGTCTTCAGCGACTTCATCACCGCATTTATTGGCATCATAGAAACAGAGGGCGAGCTGAAGAGCCTCAGCAAAGTTATCGTAGTTGTTTGGATTCTCAGGGTCTACATATGCAGCATTACCTGTAGCTGGTATACAGTTAGTCACGAGCATAGCGGCTGTAGACAGAGCTGCAACAGTTTTTTTGAAAAATCCCGTCTTATTCATTCAGATACTGTCCTTTCCCGGTTTATTTTTTGGATTTAGATTTATCGGCAAGACGTTTAAAGACCATTTCGTAACCGTCATTACCGTCTTTGAGGGAACGGTTGACACGGCTTATAGTAGCAGTGCTTGCACCGGTTTCGGTGACGATACTGTTATAGACTCTATGCTCGTCGAGCAATTTAGCGACCTGAAGTCTCTGGGCGAAAGCTTTCAGTTCGATGCTTGTGCAGAGGTCATCAAAGAATTTATAGCAGTCATCAACATTTTCGAGAGTAAGGATAGCCTCAAAGAGGAGATCCATACTTTCTGATCTAATCTTGTCGATCATAGTAATACTCCAATCTGCCGTAAGGCGTAAAGTTAAACGATTTCATACTTTACATTTTAACACATTATCTCGCAAAAGTAAAGTAGTTTTGGGGACAAAAATTAAAATGTTATGATCGGTATACAACTATACACCTATGAGTATATGATAACATAATATAAACAAAAAGTAAAGAATTTTTTGTAAAGTTCGCAAAAATTGGCTGATATCCACAAATCTGAGCAAAAAATGTATTGAGTTTGGTTAAAGGAAAGTTAAAATAATACTTAAATCATATAAATATGCCAGCATATTACCACTTGCAATTTATATAAGTTTATAGTATAATGGTATTACCGAGTTTGTCGGTAGTGAAAGGATAAATAAGATAACGATAGAAATGTGGTGAAGTAAATGGAACAAACCATTAAAAGTGATAAAAATACAGAGACCGGAAATGTTTTTTATACAATAGCAATGAGGGGACTCGTTGCATTTCCGAAAATGGTGATGCATTTTGATGTGTCCAGAGATAAATCCGTTAAAGCAATAGAACGTGCTCTCAAAGAGGACGGCAAGCTTTTTCTTGTAACACAGCATGAAGCTTACGTTGATGACCCTAAGTCCACTGACCTTTATAAAGTAGGCGTAGTTGCCGAGATAAAGCAGGTACTCAAACTGCCTGATAATATAATGAAAGTTCTTGTAGAGGGCGAGTACAAAGCAAATCTTGTGCGTCTGATAGACGACGGAGAAGCACTCAAAGCTGAGATAAAGAGAAGTCCTACATATTCAAGGGCGAAGTACGATGAGGTCGAGGCAGAAGCACTCATGCGTTCCGTAAAAGACGTATTTGAGCGTTATTCCTCATTCTTCCCGAAAATGCCAAAAGAGCTTCTTACCTCAGTAATGACACAGGATTCTCCGATAAAGCTGTTTGAGGCAGTCACATTCAACTGCAACCTCAATTACAGAGACAAGCAGACTCTTCTTGAAGAATCTAATATCATAAATAAGCTTTCAGTACTCTTTGCCTGCCTCACATCAGAGGTCGAGATACTTGAACTTGAAAATCTCATCAATGAGCAGACTAAAAACAGTATCGACAAGGGACAAAAGGAGTTCTATCTTCGTGAGCAGCTCAGAGTAATACAGGAGCAGCTCGGCGAAGACGACGGCGAAGAAGCTTTCGGCTACATAAATGACATTATGGAGCTGAAGCTTGATGAAAAGAGCAAGGAGAAGCTTCTTAAAGAAGCAGATAAGCTCACAAAACTGCCTCCGTCATCTCAGGAAGCTTTTGTTATAAAGAACTACCTTGATACTGTTCTTGACCTTCCTTGGGGCAAATATACAAAGGCAAAGCTTTCTATTGAGAAAGCAGAAGCAGTGCTTGAAAAAGATCATTATGGACTTAAAAAAGTCAAGGAGCGTATCCTTGAATTCCTCGCAGTTCATATGCTCAATCCTGAAATAAAGGGACAGATAATTTGTCTTGCAGGCCCTCCCGGTATCGGTAAAACTTCCATTGCTAAGTCTATAGCAAAGGCTATGGGCAGGAAGTATGCGAGAGTTTCACTCGGCGGAGTTCGTGATGAAGCAGACATAAGAGGTCACAGAAAGACCTACGTCGGAGCTATGCCCGGACGTATAATTACTGCTTTACAGCAGGCTGGCTCAGCAAATCCGCTCATACTTTTTGATGAGATAGATAAGCTTTGCAGCGATATAAAGGGCGACCCTTCATCTGCTATGCTTGAAGTCCTTGACAGTGAACAGAACAATGCTTTCAGAGATCACTTTATAGAAGTGCCTTTTGACCTCAGCAAGTGTGTATTCATAACAACAGCAAATAATATCTCAGCTATACCCGGACCTCTCCTCGACAGAATGGAAGTTATCGAACTTCCAAGCTATACAGCAGAGGAAAAGTTCCATATAGCTAAAGAACATCTTGTTCCTAAGCAGCTGAAAGAACACGGACTCAAAGCATCACAGCTCAAGATAGCTGACGAGACTTTGCATGATATTATTCAGTTCTATACTAAGGAAGCAGGTGTGCGTACTCTTGAAAGAAATATCGCATCACTTTGCAGGAAGTCGGCAAAGAAGATAGCTTCAGGAGAGGCTAAACGTATCACTATCAAGAGCAAAGATCTCCAGTCATACCTCGGTATCAAGAAGTATCTTGCAGATATATCATCGAGAAAAGATCAGGTCGGAGTTGTAAACGGACTTGCGTGGACATCTGTCGGCGGAGTTCTTATGCCGCTTGAAGTACTCGTGTTGAAGGGAACAGGTAAAATTGAAGTTACCGGTTCACTTGGAGATGTAATGAAGGAAAGTGCGAAGATAGCGGTCAGCTACGTAAGAAGCGTTGCCGACAAATACGGTATTGACCCTGATTTCTACAAGAACAATGATCTTCACATACACGCACCGGAGGGAGCAGTCCCTAAGGACGGTCCTTCTGCCGGAGTTACCATGACTACAGCACTCGTTTCTGCACTTTCCGGATTTCCGGTGCGTTCTGATGTAGCCATGACCGGCGAGATAACTCTCCACGGCAGAGTACTCCCTATAGGCGGTCTGAGAGAAAAGACAATGGCTGCATACAAAGCAGGCATCAAGACAGTCCTTATTCCGGTCGATAATAAGCCTGACCTCGATGAAGTCGACGATGTTGTAAAAGAAGCTATCGAGTTCATACCTGCCGACAAGCTGGAAACAGTACTCGATACTGCACTTATCAAAAAATAAAGAACGGGAGCTGATAAAATGAAGCTCAATTATAATAAAGCAGAATTTACTGCCGCTTACGGAAAATTTTCGCAGATACCTGCTCCGGAGAGGATAGAGATAGCTTTTGCGGGACATTCAAATGTCGGAAAGTCGACATTGATAAATAAGCTTTTCAACAGGAAGAATCTTGCAAGAGTCAGCTCAGTACCGGGCAAAACAGCTACTATAAACTTCTATGGTCTGGAGAACATCTATTTTGTGGACCTTCCGGGATACGGTTATGCTAAGGTAGCAAAATCTGAAAAAGAACGCTGGGCTGGACTGATAGAAGGTTACCTCAGCTCTGACAGAGATATACGACTGGTATTTATGCTTGTGGATATGCGTCATGCTCCGACTAAAGACGACCTTCACATGATAAATTATCTTATAGACACAGAGATGCCGTTCGTTCTTGTCCTGACTAAAGCTGACAAGCTGAACAAGACCGAACGTGCTAAGCGTATGGAGGCTTTTAACACCGAAATACCTTACTTTGATGAAATGCACGTTATACCGTTTTCTTCACAGACTTTCGAGGGTGTCGAGGAATTGCGGTCTATCGTAGAGGATATCGCTTCCGATGAAGAGCAGGAAGAGGATACCGAAGAATGAAACATTGCTTATTTCAGCAACAATGGCGTTGCTGGATAATATATTAACCTGAAAGGATTGTTGAATATGTACGTATCCGAAAATCTCAATGTCAATGAGAAAGGTAACCTTACTATCGGCGGTGTTGACACAGTGGCACTTGCTGAGGAGTACGGTACTCCGCTTTACGTAATGGATGAAGACCTTATTCGTTCAAATCTCAGAAGATTCCACGAAAGCATCAAAAAGTGCTACAGAGGCAGGGGAGAAGTCCACTATGCAAGCAAGGCATTTTCCTGCATGGAAATGTGCCGTATAGTTGCGAGCGAGGGCGACGGACTTGACGCAGTTTCAATAGGCGAACTCTATACTGCACTCAAAGCAGGATTCCCTATGGAGAAAGTCGGCTTCCACGGAAACAACAAGTCTGACGAAGAGCTTGCTTTTGCTCTTGACAACGGTGTCGGACACATAATCGTTGACAATATCTCTGAGCTTGAACGTCTTGAAAAGATAGCAAGCTCCAAGAATAAGACAGCACATATCATGTTCAGAATAAAGCCGGGCATTGATGCTCATACACATCAGTTTGTAATGACCGGTCAGATAGACAGCAAATTCGGCTTTGCACTTGAAACAGGCGAAGCTTTTGAAGCTGTAAAGAAGGCTCTTTCCTGCAAGAATGTAAAGCTTGTGGGACTTCACTGCCATATCGGTTCACAGATATTCGATATAGCACCTTTTGAAGCAGCTGCAAAGGTAATGCTTGAATTTATAGCTAAGATAAGAGATGAACTCGGATATACAGTTCCGGGACTCAACCTCGGCGGCGGATTCGGTATAAAGTACCTCGAAGAGCATGACCCTGTACCATTCGAGCAGTATATGGAAAGAGTATCAGCTGTAGTAGCTGAGGAGTGCGGCAAACTCAACCTCGAACAGCCATATATATACATCGAACCGGGCCGTTCAATAGTCGCATCAGCCGGTATAACACTGTATACTGTAGGTGCAAGAAAAGAGATACCTGATATCAGAACTTATGTATCTGTAGACGGCGGCATGGCTGATAATCCGAGATATATCCTCTATCAGTCTGAGTACGAAGCTGTAGTTGCTAATAAAGCAGGTGAGGAGCGTAACGAGAAGGTCACTATCGCCGGAAGATGCTGTGAGAGCGGAGATCTCATCGGTGAAAATATGCCTTTACAGCACGCAGAGAGCGGCGATATTATTGCAGTTCTTGCTACAGGTGCGTACAATTACTCCATGTCATCAAACTACAACAGACTCCAGAAGCCGGCAGTTGTAATGGTAAGCGAGGGTAAGTCACGCATTGTTGTAAAGCGTGAATCACTTGATGATATTATTAAAAACGACGTATGATATTTTGTCCCCTGATTTTCAGGGGACAGCTTTTTTAAGGGAGCAGAATTATGAGCACTATTGAAAACGGAAAACTCGTACTTATTAAAAAGTATATACCTGATATTTATATCGACCTGAGATATGCGACCGATAATAATTTCACAGGTCAGAAGATATACAGTTCGTCGGAGGCTTATTTGTGCTATGGGACTGTCCGGAAGCTTATAAAAGTTCAGGACAGACTGAAAGAGTTCGGACTAAGTCTTCTGGTCTGGGATGCGTACAGACCATATGAAGCTCAGAAAAAACTGTGGGAGGTCTATCCAGACCCACGATATGTCGCCGACCCAAGAAACGGTCTTACCGCTCATTGCTTCGGAAATACAGTTGACGTTGGACTTGTTACTCTTGCCGGCGAACTCGTTGAACTGCCTTCTGAGTTTGACGAGTTTTCATCAAAAGCTGACCGTGATTACTCTGATGCAACAGAAAAAGCTGCACACAATGCAAAACTCCTTGAAAAAATCATGGAAGAAGAAGGTTTTATCGGATATTCTGAGGAATGGTGGCATTATTCAGATACCGAAAAATATGAACTTATAAAATAAAATCATAAAACAGTTTGTTTAATTCTTGACAAAGATGTAGAAATGTAGTAAAATTAAAATGTATTCTTATGTAATGAAAGGAATTGATCTCTATGGGTTTAACTTTAACAGAAAAAATTCTCAGAGCACATCTTGTTGACGGCGAGTACGTCAAGGGTCAGGAGATCGGTATAAAGATCGATCAGACACTTACTCAGGACGCTACAGGTACAATGGCTTACCTCGAATTCGAGGCTATCGGCGTGCCAAGAGTCAAAACAGAACGCTCAGTAGCTTATATTGACCATAATACACTTCAGAACGGTTTTGAAAATGCTGATGACCACCGCTTCATCGGAAGCGTTGCAAAGAAGCACGGTATCTATTTCTCACGTCCGGGCAACGGTATCTGCCATCAGGTACACCTTGAGAGATTCGGTATCCCTGGAAAGACTCTCATCGGTTCAGACAGCCATACTCCTACAGGCGGCGGAATCGGTATGATCGCTATAGGTGCCGGCGGACTTGACGTTGCTGTTGCAATGGGCGGCGGTGCTTACTACATAACTTGCCCTAAGGTTGTTAAGGTTGAACTTACAGGCAAGCTTCAGCCATGGGTAGCTGCAAAGGACGTTATCCTTGAAGTTCTCCGCAGACTTTCAGTAAAGGGCGGAGTTGGCAAGGTAATCGAGTACTGCGGCGAAGGCGTAAAGACACTTTCAGTTCCTGAGAGAGCTACTATCACAAACATGGGTGCAGAGCTTGGTGCTACAACATCTATTTTCCCATCAGACGAGATCACAAAGCAGTTCCTCAAAGCTCAGTAGCGTGAAGAAGTATGGACTCCTCTTTCTGCTGATGCTGATGCTGTATATGATGAAGAGCTTACTATAGACCTCAGCAAACTCGTTCCGCTTGCTGCCTGTCCGCATTCTCCTGATAACGTAAAGAGCGTTGAAGAGATCGGCAGACTTAAAGTCGATCAGGTTTGTATCGGTTCATGCACAAACTCTTCACTTCTTGATATGCTCAAAGTTGCACATATCTTAAAGGGCAAGACTGTTGACCCAAGTGTATCACTTGCAATTGCTCCCGGTTCAAAGCAGGTTCTCAATATGCTCGCACAGAACGGTGCACTTTCCGATCTTATCGAAGCTGGTGCACGTATACTTGAAAGTGCGTGCGGTCCATGTATCGGTATGGGACAGTCACCTAACTCCGGCGGTATCTCACTCAGAACCTTCAACAGAAACTTTGAGGGACGTTCCGGAACAAAGGACGGTCAGATCTACCTTGTATCACCTGAAATGGCTGCTGTATCAGCTCTTACAGGCTACCTCACAGACCCAAGAGAGCTCGGAGATATGCCAGAGTTCAAACTCCCTGAGATATTCACAATAAACGATAATATGATAGTTCCTCCTGCTTCAGAGGAAGAAATGGACAGCGTAGAGATACTTCGTGGTCCGAACATCAAGCCATATCCTGAAACTTCACCGCTTCTTGAGACTATTGATGCTCCTGTATCACTCAAGGTCGGCGACAATATCACTACTGACCACATCATGCCTGCCGGAGCTAAGATACTTCCGCTCCGTTCAAATATTCCGAAGATCTCACAGCACTGCTTCGCTGTTTGCGACGAGAGCTTCCCAGAGAGAGCTAAGTCACTCGGCAAGAGCATCATCGTAGGCGGTTCTAACTACGGTCAGGGTTCATCCCGTGAGCACGCTGCACTTGCTCCGCTTTACCTCGGAGTAAAGGCTGTTCTCGTAAAGTCATTCGCAAGAATCCACAGAGCTAACCTCATAAATGCCGGAATCCTTCCGCTTACATTTGTAAACGAAGCTGATTATGATTCTATCGCACAGGGTGATGAGCTCGTTCTTGCTGATGTAAGAAAGGCAGTAGAAGAAGGAAAGTCTGAGCTTACAGTCGTTAACAAGACAAATGGCAAGGAGATCCCTGTACTCTGCGAACTTTCCGGACGTACAAAGGATATTATGCTCGCAGGCGGACTTCTCGACTTCACAAGAGAGTCAATGAAGTGATTCTGATATAGTGTCAGGAGGTTTATGATGTCGTATATAGGTATAAAACGTGAAAATGACCGCTTTTATAAACAGAACGTTTTTCCGGAAATGGTCTCTGATGCTATAGACGAACTCCCTGAGCCTTCTGAGGCGGCACGTAAATCAGCGTATTCCATAGATGAGAATACGGAAAATGTTACAACTATCGGAGCTATCCTCAGATATGCTGCGGACAAGCGTGTTGCTGCACTTAATTTTGCAAACGCAATGTATGCAGGCGGAGGCTATGTCCTCGGAGGCAATGCACAGGAGGAAAGCCTGTGCAGAGCTTCAATGCTGTATTATACAATAAAGACCTGCAAAAAATATTACCGTAAAAACAGACTTCATATCCTTCCGGATTATACCGATATGATGATATGGTCTGAAAATGTACCGGTAATACGTGACGAAAACGGCGAAATGCTGGAGGATCAATTAAAATGTGATTTTATAACTTGTCCGGCAGTAAACCGTACTTTCGCAAAATTTATCATGTCCGGCGGAAGAATAAGGAAGATAATGCGAAGAAGAATAAAACGGATAATAACACTCGCTGTTATGAAGAAACCAGATGTGCTTATTCTCGGTGCATTCGGATGCGGAATATTCGGAAATCGCAGAAAAGACGTTTTCCCGATGTTCGAGGAAATGATAAACAAATACGTTCCGGATGACATTCAGGTTATATTTGCTGTTCCGGACAGCAGACGATAAACCCAAATACTTGTTTACTTCTAAAAGGAGGTACGATACCAATGGCAAAGATCACAATGAAAACTCCTCTCGTTGAAATGGACGGAGATGAGATGACAAGAATACTCTGGCAGTGGATCAAGGAAACTCTTCTTGAACCATATGTAGAGCTTAATACTGAGTACTATGACCTCGGACTCAAACACCGTGAGGAAACTAAAGATCAGGTAACTATCGATTCAGCTGAAGCTACAAAGAAGTACGGAGTAGCTGTAAAGTGTGCGACTATCACACCTAATGCTGCAAGAATGCCTGAGTACAATCTTACACAGATGTGGAAGTCACCTAACGGTACTATCCGTGCAGCTCTCGACGGAACTGTATTCCGTACACCTATCATCGTAAAGGGAATCGAGCCATATATCCCTACATGGACAAAGCCTATAACTATCGCTCGTCATGCTTACGGCGACGTATATAAGAATACAGAGATGCGTGTAAATAAGGGCAGCAAGGCTGAGCTCGTTGTAACTGACGAGAACGGCAATGAGACTCGTGAACTCATTCACGATTTCTCAAAGTGCGACGGTATCATTCAGGGACTTCACAACCTCGATGACTCTATCGCAGGCTTCGCAAGAGCTTGTCTTAACTACGGTCTTGACCTCAAGCAGGACGTTTGGTTCGCATCAAAAGATACTATCTCAAAGAAATATGACCACCGTTTCAAGGACATTTTCCAGGAGATATTTGATAAGGAATATAAGGAAAAATATGAGGCAGCCGGCATTGAGTACTTCTATACTCTCATTGATGATGCTGTAGCAAGAGTTATCCGTTCAAACGGCGGATATATCTGGGCTTGCAAGAACTACGACGGCGATGTTATGTCTGATATGGTATCTACAGCATACGGCAGTCTTGCAATGATGACATCTGTTCTCGTTTCACCAGACGGAATCTACGAATATGAGGCTGCACACGGAACTGTTCAGCGTCATTACTACAAGTACCTCAAAGGCGAGGAGACTTCAACAAACTCTGTTGCAACTATCTTTGCATGGAGCGGTGCACTCCGCAAGAGAGGCGAGCTCGATAATACTCCTGAGCTCTGTGATTTCGCAGATAAGCTTGAAAAAGCTACTATACAGACTATCGAGGACGGCGTTATGACCGGTGACCTTTACCTTATTTCAAAACTTGAAAATAAGAAAAAGGTTGATTCCAAGACTTTCCTTGACGAAATAAAGGTTAGACTTGATAAGTTAATGTAATTTTGTTCGCTGCGGTGCAGAGAAAGAGGCACGTAAAATGTCAAAAAACGCAATATCAAATTCAGTAATTAGACGTTTGCCAAGATATTACCGTTTTCTCGGCGAGCTTGAAGCTAATGGATATGTACGCATTTCTTCAAGAGAGCTTTCTGAAAAAATGGGACTTACGGCATCTCAGATACGTCAGGATTTCAATTGTTTCGGCGAATTCGGACAGCAGGGATATGGATATAATGTCACTGACCTCCGTGGAGAAATAGGACATATACTCGGACTTGACGAGCTGACTCCGATGATACTTCTTGGTGCAGGAAATCTCGGTACAGCCATAGCTTCTCATATAGATTTTCATAACAAAGGCTTTGATCTGATCGGTGCATTTGATACAAATGCAAGTGCGATCGGCAAGAAGATCGGTGAAATATCTGTTCAGGGGATCGACGAACTTGAACATTTCTGCACTGACAGGAAACCTGTTGCGGCGATACTCTGTGTACCGACTGCTGCTGCGGAAAAAATGGTCGATGTGCTTATAAGCTATGGTATAAAAGCATTCTGGAACTTCACTCATTATGACATGAGAGCCGGCAGAAAGGGTATAACAGTTGAAAATGTTCATCTCGGTGACAGCTTGACGACACTTTCGTATGGTCTGAATTCTATGGAAGAAAAAGAAGCTGAAAACGAATAGTTAATTAAATTTACTGCCGATCCGAAAAAAGTTCGGCAGTAAATTTGAAAAATAAATGTGAAAAAATTATCAATCGTCGCAGTGCATTATTCTAAAAATGATATTTTTGTATTCCAAATATAAATGTCAATTATTAGGATTATTATAACAAATATATACTACATGGAAAATATGTGGAACGGATTTTTGTTTCAGAATATCATAATATGATATAAAAAACTTTACATATGTCTTGCTTTTTAGCTATTGTAAGCTTTTAGTAAGACAAAAGCAACAAAAAAACAATTGTGATACCAATATACATATAGTTACAAGTATGTAAATATAAATTCCCATATATATTTTATATTGCGTATACAAAAAATGACCGTTTTTACAATTGTGAATTTTATATCAATATCTGAATAGCGATATTCTGAAACTGCATTTGAAATTATGCTGTCTTGCTGATATACTATTATTATAAAAAGAGTTCGGTGACCGTATCTGCGGTTCCGTTAGATTTAAGACCAGGGAGAGGATATGTATATGGATTACCGTATTGAACATGATTCAATGGGTGAGGTGAAAGTGCCGGCTGATAAGTACTGGGCTGCTCAGACAGAACGCAGTCATGAAAATTTTCTTATCGGTGTGGGTATTGAAACAATGCCGAGGGAGATAACTTACGCTTTTGGTATTCTGAAAAAAGCTGCCGCAATCGCTAACCATTCACTGAAGCCGGAAAGAATGACCGATGAAAAGCTTTCTGTTATATCTCAGGCTTGTGACGAAGTTATCAGCGGTTCTCTTAACGAGCATTTTCCGCTTGTTGTCTGGCAGACCGGAAGCGGTACGCAGTCCAACATGAATGCTAACGAAGTTATAGCCAACAGAGGCAATGAACTCGCAGGAAAAAAACTGCTTCATCCAAATGATGACATTAATATGAGTCAGTCCTCAAACGATACATTTCCGACAGCAATGCATATCGCAGCTGTTCTTGCCATAGAGAATAAGGTCGTTCCTGCTGTCGACACTCTTATCGGCACATTCAAAAAGCTTGAAGCAGAAAATGAGGGCATCGTAAAAAGCGGACGTACTCATCTTCAGGACGCTACTCCGATAAAATTCTCTCAGGAGATAAGCGGCTGGAGAGCTTCTCTCGAAAAGGATAAGAAGATGCTCCTTTCAGCTTGTGAGGAGCTTAAAGAACTCGCTCTCGGCGGAACAGCAGTCGGTACCGGACTTAACGCTCCGAAGGGATTTGCAGAGAAGGCTGCCGAGGCTGTAAGTGAGCTTACCGGCTTGAAGTTTATAACTTCACCAAACAAATTCCATTCTCTTACATCCAAAGACGAGATAGTATTTGCTCATGGTGCTCTTAAAGCTCTTGCAGCTGATATGATGAAGATTGCCAACGACGTAAGATGGCTTGCATCTGGTCCGAGAGACGGTCTTGGTGAGATATTCATTCCGGAAAACGAGCCGGGTTCATCTATCATGCCGGGAAAAGTAAATCCGACACAGTGCGAACAGGTAACAATGGTCGCTGTGCAGGTAATGGGAAACGATGTGACCGTAGGCATGGCCGCATCACAGGGCAACTTTGAACTTAATGTCTTTATGCCGGTTTGTGCGTATAATTTCTTGCAGTCCGCAAGACTTCTTGCTGAGTCTATCACAAGCTTCAACAAGAACTGTGCTGTAGGAATAAAGGCAAACAAAGAAAAAATGCACCATAACCTGCATAATTCACTCATGCTTGTAACAGCTCTCAATCCTTACATTGGATACGAGAATGCTGCAAAAACAGCAAAGAAAGCTTTTAAGGACAATATTTCCCTTAAAGAAGCTTGTGTGGAGCTTGGCTTCCTCACAGCTGAAAAATTCGACGAGGTATTCCACCCAGAGGAAATGGTATAATATATAAGGCGATGCCGCATGATCGCCGCCTTACGGCTATTTGTGCGGTGTTGCCGTACACGAAAGGAAGCGTACATATGAATACTTTCACATACTATCCAGGCTGTACGCTCAGGACCAAGGCTAAAGATCTTGATACTTATGCAAGATCTTCCGCTGAGGCTCTTGGTATCGCTCTTGAAGAGCCTGCTGACTGGCAGTGCTGCGGCGGAGCGTATACAACAGCTAAGGATGAGATCGCAACTAAGCTCTCAGCAGTAAGAACTCTCAACGCTGCTAAAGAGCTCGACAGACCGCTTATCACAGTCTGTTCCGCTTGTCACAACGTGATAAAGCAGACTAATTACGACATTATCAATGATGAGGATATGGCTTCAAAGATAAATAATTATCTGAAGCTCGCAGAGCCTTATAACGGCGAGACAACTGTGTATCACTATCTTGAAATGCTCAGGGATGTAGTTGGTTTCGATAACCTTGCACAAAAGGTAGTAAACCCATTCAAGGGCAAAAAGATAGCAGCATACTACGGATGTCTTCTTCTCCGTCCATCAAAGGCACTGGCAATGGATGATCCTGAAAATCCTACAATAATGGAGGATTTCATCAAAGCTATCGGCGGAACTCCTGTAATATACGCCCAGAGAAATGAGTGCTGCGGCGGATATATCACTATGGAGGACAAGGCTCAGGCATCAAAGAGAAGCAACGCAGTTATGACTTCAGCTGAAGATCAGGGGGCTGATATGATCATCACCGCCTGTCCATTGTGTCTCTACAATCTGAAGAAGAATTCAGATTCAGAGCTTCCGGTATATTACTTCACAGAGCTTCTTGCTGAGGCTCTCGGACTCAAGGAGGGTAACAATGAATAAGAACCTCAAGGAACAAGTCCTTCGTGCCAGCGGAGTTAATGTTCTTAAATGTATGCGTTGCGGAAAGTGCTCCGGCACCTGTCCCTCCTACGATGAAATGGAATATCATCCGCATCAGTTTGTATATATGGTAGAGAAAGGCGATATAGAGCCGCTTCTGAACTCAAAGTCACTTTATAAATGCCTTACCTGCTTTGCTTGTGTGGAGAGATGCCCAAGAAATGTTGAGCCTGCAAAGGTCGTAGAAGCAGTAAGACTTGCAGCAGTACGTCAGCAGGGCAACAACCATATGTCACCGGCTCAGCTTCCGGAAATGCTCGATGATGACCTGCCGCAGCAGGCTATCGTAACTGCATTCAGAAAATACGTAAAGTAAGGAGGAGATATTACTATGCAGAGAATAGGTGTATTTGTCTGTCATTGCGGAACGAATATAGCTGCAACAGTTGACGTTAAGGCTGTTGCTGAAGCACTCGGTCACGAGCCGGGAGTAGTGATCTCCCAGGACTATCAGTATATGTGTTCTGAATCGGGACAGAATCTCGTAAAGAACGCTATAAAAGAACACAACCTTACCGGTGTTGTAATATGTTCATGCTCACCAAGAATGCATGAGAACACTTTCAGAAAAGCAGCAGCTGCTGCCGGACTTAACCCATATCTCGTAGAGATAGCAAATATCCGTGAACAGTGTTCATGGATACACAAGGATATAGCTACAGCCTCTGAAAAAGCAATAATCCTCGGCAGAGCTGCCATAGCTAAGGTACATCTCAATGCACCTCTTATAGCAGGCGAAAGTCCTGTAGCCAAGAGAGCTCTTGTTATCGGCGGAGGTATCGCAGGTATCCAGACTGCTCTTGATATTGCAGAAGCAGGATTCGATGTTGACATCGTAGAAAAACAGCCTACTATCGGCGGTAAAATGGCTCAGATAGACAAGACTTTCCCAACTCTTGACTGTGCTGCTTGTATCCTTACACCAAAAATGGTTGAAGCTTCACAGAATGAGAAAATACATATCCACTCATTCAGCGAAGTAACAGATGTAAAGGGATTCGTAGGTAACTTCACTGTTACAATAAAAAAGAAAGCTCGTTTTGTTGACGAAACAAAATGTACCGGATGCGGACTTTGTACAGAAAAATGTCCTATGAAGAAAGTTCCTAATGAGTTCAATATGGGACTTGATAACAGAACAGCTGTATATATACCTTTTGCTCAGGCAGTACCAAAGGTCGCAACTATTGACCCTAACTACTGTATGATGCTTAAAAACGGCAAATGCGGAGTTTGCTCAAAGGTATGTTCAGTCGGAGCTATCGACTATAAACAGCAGGACAGATTCATTGAAGAAAAATACGGTGCTATCGTAGTTGCAACCGGTTTCAATCCTATAAAGCTCGATAAATACGATGAATTCGCATATAACCAGTCACCTGATGTTGTTACATCACTTGAGCTTGAAAGACTTATGAATGCTGCCGGACCTAACGGCGGTACACTTCTTCGTCCTTCCGATAAGACACATCCGCACAAGATAGTATTTGTGCAGTGCGTTGGTTCAAGATGCGACGACAGCAAGGGTAAGCCTTATTGCTCAAAGATATGCTGTATGTATACAGCTAAGCACGCAATGCTTATCCGTGAGAAATATCCGGATACAGAAGTATATGTATTCTATATCGACGTTCGTACTCCAGGCAAGAACTTTGACGAGTTCTACCGCAGAGCTGTAGAGCAGTATAACGTACATTACATAAAGGGCATGGTCGGCAAGGTAACTCCTAAGAGCGACGGAAAACTTGCAGTTCAGGCTTCTGACCTTCTCTCAAATGAACAGCTTCATATCGACGCTGATATGGTAGTGCTTGCAGCTGCTATTGAACCGGACAAAACTGCACGTCCGCTTGCAACAATGCTCACGACACAGATGGATACAAACGACTTCTTCACTGAAGCACATCCTAAGCTTCGTCCTGTAGAGAGTGCAACAGCAGGAATATTCCTTTCCGGTGCTTGTCAGGGTCCAAAGGACATTCCGGAGACCGTAGCACAGGCAAGTGCAGCCGCAGCAAAAGCTATCGGACTTCTCTGCAAGAACAGTATTACCTGCAATCCGTGTGTTGCTCATTCAAATGAGCTTATGTGCAACGGCTGTTCATCATGCGAAAAGGTTTGTCCATACGGTGCGATCACATATATCGATAAAGAGTTCAGAATGCCTGACAGAACAACTGCAATACGCAGAGTTGCAAGTGTCAATCCGGCTGTATGTCAGGGATGCGGAGCTTGTACTGTTGCTTGTCCGTCAGGTGCTATGGACCTCAACGGCTTCTCTAACAGTCAGATAATGGCGGAGGTAGATGCAATATGCAAATGAATGAAAATAAAGAATTTGAGCCGCTGATAGTTGCATTCTGCTGCAACTGGTGTTCCTATGCAGGAGCAGATCTTTCCGGTACAAACAGACTTAATTACCCGACTAATGTAAAGATAATCAGAGTTCCTTGTTCATGCAGAGTTAACCCTATGTTTATCCTGCGTGCTTTCCAGAGAGGTGCAGACGGAGTTATCCTCTGCGGATGTCACCCCGGCGACTGCCACTATACTTCAGGCAACTATTTCACAAGAAGAAGAATGACCCTTCTTTTCAGTATGCTTGATTTTCTCGGAATTGAAAGAGACAGAACAAGAGTTGAATGGGTATCAGCAGCAGAAGGTGCTAAGTTCGCAGCTACTATGAATGAATTCACAGAAGCAGTAAAAAAACTTGGTCCTAACCGCAGATTGGAGGATTTACGATGCAGGAAGCAATAATAAATAAAGCAAAACAGCTTCTGGCTGACGGCACTGTAGATCGTGTGATCGGCTGGAAAAGGGGAGAGTTCGCTTACGATATAACCCCGGCAGTTTTTGGATCAGCTGAAGAAATAGATGCTGATTTTGTGTATGATGATTTTACATCTGCAAATGTTTCAAAGTATCTTGTCAAAGAGACTAAGAAAGAGGGAAAGGTCCTTGTTTTCCTTAAACCTTGCGATACATACAGTCTGAATCAGCTCACTAAAGAGCACAGAGTTGACCGTGAAAAGGTTTATGTTGTCGGAATACCGGGCGGTCCTAAGCTTGATATTGAAAAGATAAAGGCTAAGGGCATAAGCGGAATCCTCAGCGTAAAGAATGAAAATTATACTCTGAAAATAGAAACTATCTACGGCGAGGAGACTATGCCGTTCAGCGAGGCTATACTCGATAAATGTGCATCATGCAAGAGCAAAAAGCACGTAGTTTATGACGAACTGATAGGTGAGGACGGAGAAGTCCTTGAGTCAAACCGCTTCGATATGGTAGAACAGCTTGAAAATATGACAGCTGAAGAACGCTATAATTTCTGGAGAGAGCAGCTTTCAAAGTGTATCCGCTGCAATGCGTGCCGCAATGTCTGTCCTGCCTGCACTTGTGAGAAGTGCGTATTCGATAACCCTGAATCAGGTGTTGAGAATAAGGCTGCTTCAGACAGCTTTGAGGAGAATATGTTCCACATCATCCGTGCTTTCCATGTTGCCGGAAGATGTACCGACTGCGGCGAGTGTTCAAGAGTCTGCCCTCAGAATATACCGCTCCACCTCCTCAACAGAAAGTTCATCAAGGATATCAATTCACTTTACGGTGAGTATCAGGCAGGCGAGGATACAACATCCCGTGCTCCTCTTACAGACTATACTTTTGATGACTGCGAAGCAAGTATCGTTCATGAAAGGGGTGTTGAGTAATGCTAAGAATATCACTTGATAAAATCGACGAATTGTTTGAAGCTGTAAATTCTCAGCAGGCTCTCTATATCCCTACTGACCGCAAAGACGGTGCAGCTGAGTACAAAAAGTACGAGAGCGGCATGAAAATGAGCGATAAGCTCAATACAGTCCGCAGTGCAAAAGACTTCTTCTTCCCACAGACTGAAAATCTTGTAGAGTTCAAGATGGAAGGAAAAAAGATAGAAGTCAAGGACATCAGAGAGGAATCTGAAGATTTCGTTATCTTTGGAGTTCGTGCCTGCGACGCAAGAAGCTTCACGATACTCGATAAAGTCTACCTTGTAGAGCCGGTCGACAGCTTCTATAAAAATCGCCGTGACCACGGTACAGTTGTTACTATGGCTTGCACAAGACCTTCCGAGACTTGTTTCTGTCAGACTTTCGGCATCGACCCTACTGCTCCTGAAGGGGACGCAGCTTGCTGGAGCGACGGTTCATTTCTTTACTTCAAAGCTAATACTGACAAAGGTCAGAAATTTATCGATTCTATCAGCTCACTCCTTGAAGACGGCGATACCGCTGAGCTCGACAAAGCTATAGAAAAGACTAAAACAATAATGTCGAAGCTTCCTCTTGCTAACCTCTCAACAGAGAATTTCGGAGGAGATAAGCTGAACGAATACTTCAATTCCGATAAGTGGGGAGAGCTTTCTGAAAGCTGTCTCGGCTGCGGTACCTGCACTTTTGTATGCCCGACCTGTCAGTGCTATGACATCAAGGACTTCAACACAGGCGACGGTATCAAGCGTTTCCGCTGCTGGGATTCATGTATGTATTCAGACTTTACCAAAATGGCTCACGGAAATCCAAGACTTACTCAGCTTGAACGTTTCCGTCAGAGATTCATGCATAAGCTCGTATATTTCCCGAAGAATAATGAGGGAGAATTCGGCTGCGTAGGATGCGGAAGATGTCTTTCCAAGTGTCCTATCTCAATGAATATAGTCAAGGTAATGAAAGCATTGGAGGTAAAGTGATGAACAGTAACGATACATTGATCCCATATATCGGCGTCGTTACAGATATTCGTATCGACACTCCCGATGTAAAAACATTCCGAGTTGAAGCTCCGGAGGGCGGCAAGGTCTTTGAGCATATGCCAGGACAGTGTGCAATGCTTTCTATCCCCGGTGTAGGTGAGGCAATGTTCTCGATAACATCATCTCCTACAAATAAAGAGTTCATGGAATTCAGCATCAAGAAGTGCGGATGCCTTACAAACTGGCTCCACGCAATGGATGTCGGACAGATGATAACTATCAGAGGTCCATACGGCAATGCGTTCCCTGTTGAAACAGAGCTCAAGGGAAAAGACCTTCTCTTTATTGCCGGAGGTATCGGACTTGCTCCGCTTCGTTCGGTTATAAATTACGTCCGTGATAACAGAGATAACTACGGCGATGTTCAGATAGTATACGGCTCACGTTCAAAGGATGACCTTGTTGATTACAAGGAGATACTCGATGAATGGATGAGCGACAAGGGTATAGACGTAAACCTCACTATCGATAATCCGCAGGAAGGCTGGGACGGTCACGTAGGATTCGTTCCTAACTATGTAAAAGAACTTAATCCTTCTACAAGCAAGACTGTTCTCGTCTGCGGACCGCCTATAATGATAAAGTTTACTCTTGCCGGTCTTAAAGAGCTTGGCTTTACAGAGACTCAGGTGTATACTACTATGGAACTTCGTATGAAATGCGGCGTCGGAAAATGCGGAAGATGCAACATAGGAAATAAATATGTGTGCAAGGACGGTCCTGTTTTCCGTTTCGATCAGCTTGACGAGCTGCCGGATGAATATTGATGATAAGGAGCAAACAACATGGATAATATGATTAATGTTTACCTGTTCGGTAAGAAGTATCAGGTGCCGGCAGGACTTACAATAATGACAGCAATGGAATACGCAGGTTATGAACTCGTAAGAGGATGCGGATGCAGAAACGGTTTCTGCGGAGCCTGTGCTACAATATACAGGATCAAAGGCGAGTCTGAACTCCACGGATGTCTTGCCTGTCAGACAGAGGTACAGGAAAATATGTACGTTGCAACTCTGCCTTTCTTCCCGCTTGAAAAGAAAATATACAGCATAGAGGAGATCAAACCGGATCAGCAGGTAATGATGCAGCTCTACCCTGAGATCTATGCCTGTGTAGGATGTAACGCTTGTACTAAGGCTTGTACTCAGGAACTCAACGTTATGCAGTATATCGCATACGCTCAGAGAGGCGAGTACGACAAGTGTGCAGAGGAGAGCTTCGACTGCGTAATGTGCGGAGTATGTTCATCACGCTGTCCTGCCGGAATCTCACATCCACAGGTCGCTATGCTTGCAAGAAGACTCAACGGTAAGTACATAGCTCCTGAGTGCAAGCATCTTGCTGACCGTGTAAACGAGATCAACGAAGGCATATACGATGAGAAAATGGCTGAACTTATGGCAAAAGCTGTCGACAGCGTACAGGAACTCAAAGATATGTACAATAACAGAGAGATAGAAAAGTAAGGAGGAGCAGAAATGTATAAGATAGATAAACTTAACGAGCTTGCAAAGGTAGTTGCAGCTAAGAGAGCAGAAAATACTCCTCTTGAACCAAGAAGAATGACTGCTGAGGAAAAGGATGACCTTCTTGCTCACTTCCATCCGGATTACAAGCAGGATGAGTTCACAGTACTTTCAGCAGGCGTAAATAAGGGCGATAAAGTTCCTACTCAGCTTGCAGAGCTTTTACAGGGCAAAAGCCGTATCAGTGCATCCGATGTTGACCTCAGCACTCCGGACTATGAAACGGATGTCCTTATAATCGGCGGCGGCGGAGCAGGTGCATCCGCAGCTATCGAAGCTGACGAAGCAGGCGTTAAGGCTATGATCGTAACAAAGCTTCGTATCGGTGACGCAAATACAATGATGGCAGAAGGCGGAATACAGGCTGCTGATAAGCCAAATGATTCTCCTGCTATCCACTTCCTCGACGCTTTCGGCGGCGGACATTTTGCTGCAAAGCCTGAACTCGTAAAGAAGCTCGTAACCAAAGCTCCTGAGGCTATCCAGTGGCTCAACAAGCTCGGAGTTGAGTTCGATAAGGAAGCAGACGGAACAATGGTAACAACTCACGGCGGCGGTACATCACGCAAGAGAATGCACGCTGCAAAGGACTATTCCGGTGCAGAGATAATGCGTACTCTCCGTGACGAAGTGCTCAACAGAGGTATACCTGTTGTTGACTTTACTGCTGCGATAGAGATAATCCTTGATAAAGACGGTAAGGCTGCCGGTGCAGTGCTTATGAATATGGAGACTAAGGAGCTGCTCGTTGCAAAGGCAAAGACAGTTATCATCGCAACAGGCGGTGCAGGACGTCTTCACTATCAGGGCTTCCCGACTTCAAACCATTACGGTGCAACAGCTGACGGACTTATCCTCGGCTACAGAGTCGGAGCAAAGCTTCTATACGCTGATACACTTCAGTATCACCCGACAGGAACAGGCTATCCGGAGCAGATATTCGGTGCCCTCGTAACTGAGAAGGTTCGTTCACTCGGAGCAAAGCTTGTAAATATCGACGGTGATGTTTTCATGCATCCGCTTGAGACCCGTGACGTTACTGCTGCTTCTATCATCCGTGAGTGTACAGAAAGAAATAAGGGTGTCGAGACAAATCTCGGTAAGGCAGTATGGCTCGATACTCCAATGATAGAGTTAAAGCACGGCGAAGGAACTATCGAGAAGCGTATCCCTGCAATGATGAGAATGTTTGGTAAATACGGCATAGATATTCGTAAAGAACCTATCCTTGTTTATCCGACACTTCACTATCAGAACGGCGGACTTGACATAACTGATGACTGTGCAACAGGTGTCGAGAATCTTTACGCAGCCGGTGAGGTTGCCGGCGGTATCCACGGAAGAAACCGACTTATGGGCAACTCATTGCTTGATGTTATCGTATTCGGAAGAAATGCCGGTATCTATGCAGCTGCAAAGGCTAAGGATACAGCTTCACCGGAGGGACTTACTCTTGACCATATCGAGAAGTTCAACAAAGAACTCGCAGAAGCAGGCGTAGCAGGTGAAACTGCATCACCAATGCTGCTTCCACATTACGCAAGAAAGTCAAAATAATGATAAACGGGACGCTCCGGCGTCCCGCTGTTACGTAATAAAAAGAAAGTTAGAGTGATAAATAATGGAATTATTTAATGGTATTCTGGCAGTAAAAGGAATAACATTCCTTATGTTTTCAGTGCTTGGAATTGCAGCTCTCGGATATATACTCGGCAGGGTCACAATAAAGGGTATATCTCTTGGAACAGCAGGAGTTTTCCTTGTGGCACTTCTCTTTGGCTGCATTTTCCACGAAGAACTCACCGGACAGCTTGTGACAAACATAAAAGACGGAACAGGTTCGATAGTTGACAAAGTATCATTCGTAGATTCAGCATTGAAAATAGTCGATAATATCGGACTTATACTTTTTGTAACGGCAGTAGGATTTATTGCCGGACCAAATTTCTTTGGAAATTTCAAGAAGAATTTCAAATCTTATGTAGTTCTTGCAGTAATAATCATTTTCAGCGGCGGACTTGCCTGTGCCGGATGTATTGCAGTAGGCAGAAACTTCACCGACCTCAGCAATGATGAATTCACAGCACTTATGACAGGAATCCTTTCAGGAGCTCTTACAAGTACACCTGGATTTTCAGCTGCAAAGGATGCAGCTCCGGATTATCAGGGAGCGGTATCAGTAGGATATGGTATAGCCTATATTTTCGGAGTTCTCGGAGTAGTTCTCTTTGTGCAGATCATTCCAAAAATACTCGGAGCAAACATGGCAAAAGAGCGTGAATTGCTTGGTGTTACCGCAAAGAAAGCTGAAGCTAAAAAGAAAGAATCCAAACTTATAGAAATGGATGATTTCGGAATAATGCCATTTGCTCTTGCAGCAACTCTCGGAATTATAGTCGGAGCATTCAAGTTTAAGAATTTCTCGCTTTCAACAACAGGAGGATGTCTCCTTGTTTCACTTTTGTTCGGACATTTCGGAAAGATCGGAAAGGTCAATATTATGCCAAAAGACACAACTCTCAAGGTTTTCAGAGAGCTTGGACTTATGCTTTTCCTCATAGGTGCAGGTGTGTCCGGCGGAGCCAAGTTTGCTGAGTATTTCAAGGCTATTTATTTTGTATATGGAATAATAATGACAATAGTACCTATGGTGCTTGGATTCCTTTTTGCGAAATACGTCCTCAAACTAAGCCTTCTCAACAACCTCGGTTCAATTACCGGAGGCATGACATCAACTCCGGCACTGGGAACACTTATCAGTACAGCAGGAACAGAAAATGTTGCATCAGCATATGCCGCAACATATCCTGTAGCACTTATCTCAGTAGTTCTCGTATCTCAGTTTTTGATAATGCTATTTTAGCCTCAGAGCCGTTCCTGTTCGGGAACGGCTTTTGTTATATATGCATAATAAAATCAGCACTGATTTGTGCAACTATACAAAGATGTAACTTTAATCGTCTTTTTTGCCAATCAAAAAACACTTGTTTATGAAAGAACACAGAGTTCTGATAAAACAATGGAGGTAGAAAATAATGAAAAAAATATCATCTTTAATTCTTGCTTTGACTTATATCGTCAGTGCAGTATCGTGTGACGTTAAGGTCAATGGTTCATCAAGCAGCGATACAGCACTTGTATCTGTGGAAGCGTCAGAGCAGACTAAACTCACTAATCATATGACGGAAAAGGAACGCAGTATGGTCAAAGTCGGAAAGCTGACTGTATTCGACCATGAGATGAATAATGATGAAAAAATTGTTCCTGATGACGGTATCTACTTTGAAATATGGAGTTCAAATGATTGGATAGAGTATTATAAGCACTACAGAGAAAATTATCCTGACGATAAAAGTATGACCGATCATGACATTGAAGAAGCGTTAAAAGATTATTCAGAAAATCCTTCACCTGATAGGATAACAAATATTTATATAGGCGGTGAACCGGTATTTACGTTCGGTGCAGAACCTCAGTTAGGATATGACGGCGGAGAAATTACGATACAGAAGCAGCCTCCGGTAAGCATTTTAACTGAAGAAAATGGAGATATTGATTATATAGATGAAAATGGCGATCACTTAACTGAGGAGGAATACAATAAAATCATTGACGAATTTTATGCTGAGAAACATGAGCTGACTTTTAAAAATTTTGAAGAATTAAAGCCTTATTTGCATGAAACAATAGAAAAGGGTGCTAAAAATGTCCAGATGCCCACACCTGAAATGGAGGATAACTATGAAAAGACGGTGAAGGCATGGGAAGCGGTGATAAATAACTCTTACAAAACTCTTCCGGCAGGTACGATGCAAAAATTGGTGAAAGCAGAACAAAATTCTGAAAAAGGCTGGGAGATAGATCACGAAAAAATAATGGCTATCGAGCCGTATGTTAAAGAATATAATATCTACGATGAACAGCTTGACACAAATTTTGTAGTTCACGTAACTCTACCGCCGGACTATGATCCGGAAAAAACTTACCCTTCATACGTCCTGACTGATGCTGTATGGCGATTCAATAACTGTGCAGATATGCGTAAAGCTATGGAGGAGGGGAAGGCTGATGATGTTATCCTTGTAAGCATCGGCTATGACTATTCTATAGACGGCTCAAATGATGAGTACAGGATAAAATATTTCTGTGACCGCTGTGAGGATTTTCTCAGCTTCATCACAGATGACCTTATGCCGTATCTTGGAGAGGAATATAATATAGACAACAGTAATTCGACATTGTTTGGTCACTCACTTGGCGGAACTTTTGCACACTATGCTGCGTTTAACTCGGATAAGTTTGATAACCAGCCATTTGGCAATTACATTATAGGAAGTCCGGCATTCTGGTCACCGGGATTTCTCCCATATACTGACGGTGACGAATTCAAGAGAGAGTACGGCTACTTCGACCGCAATGACAGCTTTGACAAGAAGCTCTTCATATGCGGAGGTGCTGACGAAGATCCGGTATATGATGCTTACTACGGTGAAAACGACTCAACACTTGAAGGTATCCAGCATCTTATGGAGAGACTTGAAAGTTACGGCGTGACTACAGCAGAGTGCAAGATATATCCTGATTCTGAGCACTATCAGTTCATACCGGAAATGCTTGTAGAAGTCCTTGAAAAGTATTATCCAGCATCATGACGCAACAGCAGGTTGCTTGCATTTTCGCTCAGAAATGGTATAATGTATTCAGGAGGTGATGATCCTTATGGATACTAAAGAAATTATACTTGATCTAAGAACAAAAAAAGGACTCTCACAGGATGAACTTGCACAGAAGGTATATGTCACCCGACAAGCAGTATCACGCTGGGAAAACGGCGAAACAGTACCTAATACAGAAACACTTAAACTGCTCTCTAAGCTTTTTGATGTGTCGATAAATACATTGCTCGGAGAGCCGAGAAAACTGATATGTCAGTGCTGTGGTATGCCTCTTGACGATACAACAATAAGCAAAGAGCCTGACGGCGAATTTAATGAGGAATACTGCAAATGGTGCTACACTGACGGAAAGTTCACTTACAGCAGTATGGAGCAGCTCAAAGAATTTATGATAGGTCATATGTCAAATGAGCAGTGGAAGCCTGAGGAAGTAAAGACTTATCTTGACGGATTTCTCCCAAAACTCGCACACTGGAAAAAATAAAACAAAGCCCGAAAGCGGATCCTATGAAATGCTTTCGGGCTTTTATCATTATTCAGTTCAACTTATTTAACACCGTAAATCTCTCTGTATTCGAGCATCTTATCGAGATATTCCTTACCCGGAACAATATCGTTCTTAATTGCATCGATAATATCTTCCATAGTAACGATAGGGTAAACAGTAACACCGAAGTCACGTTTAACTTCCTGAACAGCAGAGAGCTCGCCGGTACCTTTTTCCATACGGTCAACAGTAATTACCATACCTGTAACATTTACATCAGCAGCAGTCATAAGCTTAGGCATTGACTCACGGAGGGCCTTACCGGAGGTCATAACGTCATCAATGATAACGACTTTTTCGCCGTCTGTAAGAGTTTTACCAACGAACATACCGCCCTCGCCGTGGTCTTTAGCTTCTTTACGGTCGAAGCAGTAAGAAATGTCAACGCCGAATTTATTGCTGAGAGCAACAACAGCTGAAACAGCAAGAGGAATACCCTTATAAGCAGGTCCGAAGAGAGTGTCTACAGGGATATTGTTCTCGTGAATGCATTCTGCGTAGTATTCACCGAGCTTAGCAAGCTGAGCACCTGTTTTGTAATTTCCGCAGTTGATGAAATATGGAGCTTTTCTGCCGCTTTTCAGTGTGAATTCACCGAAAGTAAGTACGCCGCAGTCGACCATAAATTTGATAAAGCTTTCTTTGTAAGTCATAATACAACCTCCGTTAGGATTAATTAAACTGCACAAGCAGTAAAAAACTTATTTTTTTACGAATACCAAACCGCATTTCGGACAGCGTGGGTAATCTATATCCATATCGAATCCGCAGACCGGACAGCTTTTCAGTGGAAGTCTGTCGATGTCATCATCAAGGTCTTTGTTGAAGCTTCCGGCAAAATTGACTGGCTTAGTGAAGCGGAAGATACCTGTCATAGCACCGCATTCAGGACAGTAAAAGCCTGTAGTCCTGTCAAGAGGCGTTTCGCAGTACTGTACGTTATTTTTATAAAATGCAGCAACAGGATAAGCACGGTATATTCCCTTATCGGTGCTGTGCTGTTCCATTCTGAATTCGCCCTGCATCATTTCATTTCCGCAAAATCCACATATCATAATGATAACACCTCCATAGATATACATTGAACAATATATATTATACAACATTTTTCACTGCAATGCAAGAGTATATATTTTGACATAATAAAAATCTGCACAAAAAATAAAAAACCTCTTGCAAATATGAGTAAGAGGGGTTATAATATATAAGATGGCATTGTGCCGAAAGTAAAAATAATAAGGAGTTCTTATGAGTAAAAAAGGAACAGTCCACCATATATCGAGTAAAAAACGCAGCCGTCCGAAGGTGAGGTTCAACTTCTGGGTGCTGGTGATAATTTTTGTAATATCATTCGGAGCTTGTTTCGGTTTATATATGTTAGCCGCCAACACTCACGATGATTTTTTAGATGATGACGAAAAGTCCTCTTCAACACAAGAAGTCGGTAATGACAGCGAGGATAAACAGGATGCAACATCTGCATCGGATACAGATACAGCAGCAGAAGAGGCTCCTCAGGTGAATATAACAAATCCTGTACCGCAGTCGGAAGCTGTCGATGAGTCATATTTTGATAATACCTGTATTATAACCGATTCAACACTTTTAGATATAGCATCTTACACCAATTTAAAGGACGTTATCGGAAGTGCTGAGCTCAACGCTTCAAACTGCAACAACTTACAGATAACTTCTCCATATGGAGTTGTAACAGCAAGAGAGACTGTCCAGCTGAAGAAGCCTGCAAACCTTTATATAATGCTTGGCAGCGATATAGGTACAGCTGAGACAGATGCAATGATAGCGGCATACACTGATCTTGTAGACAGCGTCCACAGCTACCTCAAGGACACTAAGATATACGTTATGCAGCTTCCACCGGTCGCATATGACACCGAAACTGTGACTAACGCTCGTATAGACGAGTATAATAGCAAGCTTCTCGCCATGGCTACTAATTCCGGAGTTTATTGCATTGATACAAATGTCGTTCTGAAATCAGCAGAAGGAACACTTGCTCCGGAGTACTGGTCAGCTGAAGAAGGAAAAATGACTGAGGCTGCATACAAGGCTATAAGCGATTATATAAGAACACATATAGCATAACACTAAATGTACACCACAATATATAGTGGTGTACATTTTTTTGACGTATAGTTTGTTTTATAATCTTTTATGATAGGTAAAAATTATTTTTTTAATAAATATTTGTGAGTATTCGCATATATAACGGAGAAAAGTGTTGAGTTGATTCGTTATTGTATACAATTGACTTTGATGCCGTTATGCATTATACTAATATATAAAGGCAAAGAAAGAGACACAATATATAGTGGTTGGAGGTAAAGTGCTAAATGATAATATACATTATTAAAAGAGACGGAAGAAAAGTTCCTTTTAATATACAAAAAATCGCAAACGCTATATTTAAAGCAGCTCAGACTCGTGGCGGTACAGACTTTAATGTCGCTATGGACGTTGCAGTTGAGGTTTGCAGAGTGTATGAGGAGCAGAATCCGGGCAAAGTGCCAACAGTAGAAGAAATACAGGACCTCGTTGAAAAGATACTTATTGAAAAAGGTCACGCTCAGACTGCAAAGGCTTATATTCTCTATCGTTATGAACGTACACGTTCACGTGAGATGAAGACTAACCTCATGTGTGTCCTCAACGAGCTTACATTCAGTCCGGCAAAAGACAGCGATATAAAGCGTGAAAACGCTAATATCGACGGCGATACCGCAATGGGTACAATGCTCAAATACGGTTCTGTTTCAGCTAAGGAGTACTACGAGATGTATGTGCTTGAGCCGGCTCACGCAAAGGCTCACAGAGAGGGCGACATACATATCCATGACCTCGATTTCTATACTCTCACTACTACCTGCTGTCAGATAGACCTTAAAAAGCTCTTCACAAACGGCTTTTCAACAGGTCACGGCTATCTCCGTGAACCAAATGATATATCAAGCTATTCTGCACTTGCTTGTATTGCGATACAGTCAAACCAGAACGATCAGCACGGCGGTCAGAGTATACCTACATTTGATTACGCTATGGCTGACGGCGTAAAAAAGACTTATGCTTCAAGATATATTCAGAACGTTGCGAGAGCTTTATCTCTCATCGGCGGAGTTGAAAATGAAACTGAGGCAGCAAAGTCGATAAAGGATGAGATCAACGAAAAATACGGTCTCAGACCAATTCTTGCAAATGATAACGGCTATCAGGAGAAGGAAATGGAGCTTCTTCTGAATTACGTCGATAAAGATACAGCAGAAAAAATACAGGCATTTGCAAAGAAAAATGCCGAAAAAGAAGCAGACAGAGCTACATATCAGGCTATGGAAGCTCTTATCCATAACCTTAATACAATGAACAGCCGTGCAGGTGCTCAGACACCGTTCAGCTCAATAAACTACGGTACTGATACATCTCCGGAAGGAAGAATGGTAATAAAGAACGTCCTTCTCGCACAGGAAGCAGGACTCGGAAACGGCGAGACTCCTATCTTCCCGATCCATATTTTCAAGATCAAGGAAGGCATAAACTATAATCCGACAGACCCGAACTATGACCTGTTCAAACTCGCCTGTCGTGTGTCTGCAAAGAGACTTTTCCCTAACTTCTCATTTATAGATGCTCCGTACAATCTAAAGTACTATAAAGAGGGCGATCCGGACACTGAGATAGCTTACATGGGATGCCGTACAAGAGTTATCGGCAATAACTATGATCCGTCAAGAGAGATAGTAACAGGCAGAGGAAACCTCAGCTTCACATCTATCAATCTTCCGAGACTTGCTATTAAGTCCGACCATAACGTAGGTCTTTTCTTCGAGAAGCTTGAAGCTATGATGGACCTCGCTATTGATCAGCTCATGCATAGATTCCGCATACAGTGTCAGAAGAGAGTAAGAAACTTCCCATTCCTTATGGGACAGGGAATATGGATAGACTCCGATAAGCTCTCTCCGGATGACACTATCGGCGATGTACTGAAACACGGAACATTGTCAGTCGGATTTATCGGACTTGCAGAGGCTCTTAAAGCTCTTATCGGAGCTCATCACGGAGAAAGTGAAGAAGCTCGTGAGCTCGGTATCGAGATTGTCACAGCTATGAGAGCACGTCTTGATGAAGAGGCTAAGCGTACAGGACTTAACTTCTCACTTCTCGCTACACCTGCCGAAGGTCTTTCCGGTCGTTTCGTTCGTATGGACGCTAAGAAATACGGCATTATCGAAGGTGTAACAGATCGTGATTACTATACAAACTCATTCCACGTACCGGTTTATTATCCGATAAGTGCCTTTGAGAAGATAAAGATAGAAGCTCCGTACCACGAGCTTACAAATGCCGGACATATAAGCTATATTGAGCTTGACGGCGACCCGCTTGAAAATCTTGCTGCTTTCGAGAAGATAGTACGCTGCATGAAGGAGTCCGGAATAGGCTATGGAGCTATAAATCACCCTGTTGACCGTGACCCTTGCTGCGGATATACCGGTATAATAGGTGATACCTGTCCATGCTGCGGACGTAAGGAGCATGATAACTCCGTTGCCTTTGACCGCATCCGCCGTATTACCGGATACCTTGTAGGTACGCTCGACCGCTTCAATGACGGAAAGCGTTCGGAAGAAAAGGACAGAGTAAAACATAATATATAAGGTGATAAAATGAAACTCAGGATAGCTGGGACTGTAAATGATTCAATAGTAGACGGTCCCGGAATAAGGTTTACAATATTCACACAAGGCTGCCCTCACAACTGTGAGGGCTGTCATAATCCCCAGACCCACTCGTTTGAAGGCGGGGAGATAGTCGATACAGACGAGCTACTTGAAAAGATAAAGGGGAATCCGCTCCTTGACGGTGTGACTTTCAGTGGCGGAGAGCCTTTCTGTCAGGCTGAGGCACTTGCTGAGCTTGGAAAGAAAGTGAAAGAGCTCGGAATGAACGTCATAACTTATACCGGATATACTTTTGAGAAGCTCTGGTCAGAACGTGACAAAGAGCACTGGGGCGAGCTTCTTGAAGTTACCGATCATCTCATTGACGGACCTTTCGTACTTGCTAAAAAGGACTGGGAGATAAAGTTCAGGGGAAGCTCAAATCAGCGATATATAGACTGTCAGGCATCGTTAAAAGAGGGCAGGGCAGTAGAATGTGAACCATAAAAAAGTCCGGAAGCTTTAATTGCTTCCGGACTTTCTTTTATAATCAAGTTAGTCATCATAATAAAATCTGTATGTATGATAAGAACCATCGCAGTCATAAAGTTTTAAAACGACATGATCCTTGTACCATTCTACAGAATAATTCGATGAATCCAATTGTTTTCCTTTGTTATTGATAGTTTCCGTGAAATTGGCTAATTGTTTTTTGCTGTGAACTGAGATAAATACTTTTGTCGGAGCATTCAAAGCTAAAGCTGATTCAGACTGTGACTGGGTTGCGGTGATCTGACAAAAAGTCTCCGGATATGGAGAGTTCTCAACGAACCATTTTTCTTCACCGCCATATGTATAGTCACGATGATCGAAGAACAGGAAGTATGTATTTAAAGCAGCTTGTAATATAACGATAATTGTAAGAATGACGACAGTTTTTTTCATAGGCTCACCTTTTTCAGGGCAAAAAAATCCGCCTTGCCGTCATATAGTGAATGAAACCCGCACGCAGCAGGTGGGTAAACGCCCGAATGTTTCTCGCTCCCTTCTTCCCGTGGGGAGGTCTGCAGTCCGCAAACGGAGCTGAATTCCCTTAGAAAATGTGTTGGATCAAATGAACTATACTTCACCGAACAAGGCAGAATATTTATTTGTTGTATATATTATAACACATACAAAGTGAAAAATCAATACTTTTTTTATGGAAAATTATTAAAAAACGGTAAAAATTTATGATTCGTCGAAAGCTTCCTGCATACGCTCCAAGAAAAAGGCAGAAACTCGGTCAAACTCATCATCATCGTCAATAGAAGCGAGTATCTCCTCACCATTTTCTTCGATCGTTTTAAGGAAGATCAGATCACAGTCTGCATTTAAAAAATCGTCATCTTCAATAGCTGGGACCATAGCAAAGTACTGTTCGCCGTCAAGCTCAGCAGCATCGATAAGCTCAAAATTCTTTTTGTTACCCTCATCATCGATAAGCTCGAAAAGCTCAGGGGTATATTCATTCATTTCAGACATAGATATGCTCCAATCCGGCGTAAGCCATGTAATGTAATTATTATACACTATTATAGAATAAAAAGCAAGAGGAAATGATTTACGCAATAGTGCTTTGGCAGTTATGCACTATAGAGGGTGCGATTGATTGTTACAAATGCTGAAATACACTAAAATATATCAAAATCTTAAAAATAACTATTGACTTTTGCTAAAGGATGTGGTAATATATAATCAAGGAAAGGGAAAGACCTAAGGACGAAAGTCAAGGGAGTTCCCAAAGCTGAATTTACTTGGACTGAGGGTCAAACCTCAATGTAAATTATTCTATGCGGAAGGGAGAGTGAGTCCAATGGAAGAAACTCCAGTACAGCAGCGTGAAGCCGGCGGGCTTGCTGAGTAATTGAATCGAATTAGAGGGAATATAGGTCACATAGACTTGTTCCAACGATTGAAGTTACGAAATAATATGATTTGATTATAAAGCTGACGTATTGCTGAATTGGAAAAACGGCTTCATGTCTAAACTCAATTTGGATACAGGATTATCTGAAATTTCGACAATGAGTCTTTAGATATATTGCTAAAATTTTAGTGAAAAGGTTGGATTCCAATGAGAATTTAGGAAAAACTTTAAAATATTGCAATGCTCATGCCGGGGCGGACGGCTTCGGGGGGAATGTGAGTAAATACAATTAAAAGGTGATTCCAATGGGAAAAATTTACATCGCTTAATTACTTTATAATATGGTCTGTCTTTGCATCATGATCTGAAATATAATTGCTGTAGCAATCAGCAGCAAGATATGCAGTGTAGTACAATGAATGGCTCTGATAGACTCGTAAAGGATGATGTACTATGAAAATGAGGTACAGATTAGAATTCTGATATGAAAGGAATGAGTCCAAAGGGTAATTTAGCCAAGTGATGAAAGTCGCTTAAAATTTATGAAATACAATTGAATATTAATAGAAGCCCCGAAGGTCTCTCGGGGCTTTTTACTGTTATTTGATTTTTTCAAGAAGATTTTTACGATACAAAAGTGCGGACTGCTCCTGCTTATTATCACCGAATTCATAGTAAATATGGTCTTTTAGAGCGTCCGGCAGATATTGCTGTTTTACGTAATGGTATGGAAAATTATGAGGGTAAAGATAATGCTGACCAACTACAGCTGCTCCGCTGCCGTCAAAATGTTTGTTTTGCAGGTGGCGTGGGAAATCAAGTGCATCACAGCTCTTAACATCAGCTAAAGCTGCGTCTATAGCCATGCAAGCACTGTTGGACTTGGGTGCGGTCGCAAGCAGGATAGTAGCTTCGGCTATCGGGAGTTTTGCTTCTGGAAGTCCGAGCTGGAGTGCGGAGTCCACACAAGCTTTGGTTACGACAATTGCCTGCGGATAGGCGAGTCCGACATCTTCGCTTGCAATGCAAAGCAGTCGGCGACAGAGTGAGATAATATCTCCGGCTTCGATCAGTCTTGCTGCATAGTGCAAAGCAGCGTTTTCGTCCGAACCCCTCACGGATTTATGGAATGCTGAGAGAATGTCATAATGCTGATCGCCGTCACGATCGTACCGCATATTGCTGCGTTGTGCAAGAATCTTTAATGAATCCTCAGTTATAGTTACTTTACCTTCAGAAGGTTCACCGCAAAGTACAGCGAGCTCAGCAGTATTCATTGCTTTTCTTACATCTCCGCCGCAGCTGAAAGCGATCATTTTCAGTATTTCTTCATCAGCGACTATTTCGTATCCGTTTTCCTCTGAGAGAATATTGAACGCACGCTGGATAGCCGGAATCAGCTGCTGTGCTGAAACCGGTTTGAATTCAAATACGGTACTTCGGCTTATAACAGCGTTATATACCGAAAAATAAGGATTTTCAGTTGTAGAGGATATCAGTGTTATGTCGCCGTTTTCGATGTACTCCAGCAAACTTTGCTGCTGCTTTTTATTAAGGTACTGTATCTCGTCAAGATAAAGAAGAATACCGTTTTCGCTTCCAAACGTACCTATCTCCGCAACTACATCCTTTATGTCGGAAATAGATGCGTTCGTACCGTTGAGTTTATACAGCGACATTCCGCAGTTTTCAGCGATAATACGGGCAACTGTAGTCTTACCGACTCCCGACGGTCCGTAAAATATCATGTTTGGTACAGTACCGCTTTCAATTATTTTACGGAGCGGCTTTCCGGCTCCGAGAATATGCTCCTGACCAACTACGTCGGCAAGAGTTTTAGGTCTGATCTTATCTGCTAATGGTGCGGACATTGTTTTTCTCCTTTACCTTATTTAAAATTATCAGCGAGATCCATTTTCAAAAGCGGCACCCATTCGTCCTCTATCATTTTTTCGCCTGTGAGCTTGAATCCGTGACTTTTATAAAAAGCAATACCTCTCGTGTTATACTCCAGTGCCCACAGAAAAGAAATATTACACTCATTTACTGCGTATTCAAGCAGTTTCGCACCGATTCCCTGACTTTGAAACTGTGGTTCAACATATAATTTTTCAAGCTCATTTCCACTGACTCGCATGACTCCTTTAATGATACCGTCATCATAGACATAAGTCCTTTTTATCATGTCGGCATCATTCAGAAATTTATTAGCCGTGTCCATTACGTTCAGTTCTCCGAAATAGAATGGGTCGTTTTTGAAAAATGGATAGAAATTCACACGGTAATTGGTCACTATAATTTCTGCTACTCTTGAAGCATCGGATTTTGTTGCCTGACGGATTTTGTTCATAACTTACTCCATTATATAATTTTAAAGGGACGGACAGCACGTCCGTCCCTAAATATTAAGAAATTACTTATAAAGTGGGAACTTCTCGCAGATAGCGTTAACGCCGGCACGGATCTCGTCAGCCTTGTTTTCGAAATCAGTAGCACAGAGGTAAATATACTCAGCGATCTTTTCCATTTCCTCAACGCCGAGACCTCTTGTAGTAACAGCAGGAGTACCGATTCTGATACCGCTTGTTACGAAAGGCTTTTCAGGGTCATTGTGAATAGCGTTTTTATTAACAGTGATATAGACCTCATCGAGTCTGTGCTCAAGCTCCTTACCGGTGATATTGAAAGGACGGAGGTCAACGAGCATAAGGTGGTTATCAGTACCGCCGGAAACGAGGTTAAAGCCTCTCTTGAGGAGACCGTCAGCGAGAGCCTTAGCGTTAGCGACTATTCTCTGCTGATAATCCTTGAACTCAGGCTTGAGAGCCTCACCGAAGCAAACAGCCTTAGCAGCGATAGTATGCATAAGAGGACCGCCCTGAGTACCTGGGAATATAGCGGAATTGATCTTCTTAGCGAGGAACTCGTTATTTGTGAGGATGAGACCGCCTCTTGGTCCACGGAGTGTCTTGTGAGTTGTAGTTGTAACGATGTCAGCATAAGGAACAGGTGACTCGTGGCAGCCGGCAGCAACGAGACCAGCGATATGAGCCATATCAACCATAAGGAGAGCACCGACAGCTCTTGCAATCTCTGAGAGACGCTTAAAATCGAGAGCACGAGGATAAGCAGAAGCACCTGCAACGATAAGCTTAGGCTTATTCTTGTTTGCGAGCTTGTAGACCTCATCATAATTTATTGTCTCAGTCTCGTCATCAAGGCCGTAAGAAACGAAGTTGAAGAACTTACCGGAGATATTAACAGGTGAACCGTGAGTGAGGTGACCGCCGTCTGCAAGGCTCATACCGAGAACAGTATCGCCAGGCTGGAGAAGAGCGAAGTAAACAGCAGTGTTAGCCTGAGCACCTGAATGAGGCTGAACGTTAGCGTACTTAGCACCGAAGAGTTTGCAAGCTCTTTCAATAGCGATAGTCTCTACCTCATCAACGCACTGACATCCGCCGTAGTAACGTTTACCAGGATAACCCTCAGCATATTTATTAGTAAGAACACTGCCCATAGCAGCCATTACAGCAGGGGAAACGATATTCTCACTTGCGATAAGTTCGAGGTTTCTCTGCTGACGAGCGAGTTCCTTGTCCATAGCTTCGCCAACAGCAGGGTCATAGCTTTTAACGAAACCGATTGAATCCATAAGATCGTTGTACATTTTAAGCACTCCTTTGAAAAATATTTAAGAAATAAACTTATACGAATATTTACCATATAATTATACAATAAAACCGCATAAATTTCAATAGGTAAAGTGAAAAAACTTTAAAAAAGCATCAGACTGACAAAATCATGGATGCAAGCCGCAGTCTATAAGGAAGGTATCGAGAGTCATATCGGGGTTATTTGAGCGAAGTGCGTAAAAGCTCAAAGCAAGTGACGCATCAGAGCCGTCAACGGAGCCGTCAAAATTTATATCGCCGTTTTTGACAACGAGCTCATTAGGAACATACCCTTCAACACTTCCGTTGTTAGCATAGTGACTGAGGATAAGACCTGCATCAGAGCCGTCTATATCTCCGCTATCATCAACGTCACCGATATTTGGCACATAATTGATCTCATAAGAACCTATGGACTTATTCTGTCCGATTGGATAAACTGAAATAGTAGCCTTATCGCTGTTTTTGAAAGCATCGTCAAGTGTATTAGGCTGAATTGTGCAGGTAGAAGTGATATCTGTCGCAGAAACAGTTTCCTTGTATTTGCCGTCCTTATCGAGAGTATTGGTCTGAGTAGTAATTGTTATGACGACTTTAAGACCGTTTGAAAAGATTTTTCCTTTATCAGCGAGATATGTTTTTATTGTAGGGTACTGTTTTAATGAAATAACAGCAGTACGTGAAAGAGCTTTTATGGTGGTATTCTGAGTAATTGTCATGGGAGTTTTGTCCCAAGCAGCGAAAGCACGTTCAGTATTCACATCGACGTGTTCTTTCATAGTGGACGTATCGATCTTAGAGTAGTCAATTATCTCATTTTTAGAAACCGTCACTTTAGTGAAGACATTTCCGTTGAAATCAAGACAGGTGAGGGTATATGTAACAGGCTTCTGTGGGTCAGTCTGAGAGACATTAGATGTCAGTTTGCCGAGTGCCAGAGTCTGCATCGGAGCAGATGCTGTCCACATTGCGGACGCTGTCAATAAAGCTATTAGCGGTTTGATCTTCATTAATTTAACCTCCTGATAATGGTGACAAAAAGTCATATTAGCGGTCGAGCTTATTTTTATCTTTTTCATTTGACCTTTTCCTGCGGAACCTGAATGTTATAAATGCGGAAATGACCGATGAAACAGTAAAAATAAGAAGAACTATTAAAATAGTTACCCCTTTTGAAGGAGAGTGCGAGCTGTCATCAGCAGCAAAGGAGCTGAGAAGTTCTAAAGGAAATAAAGTAAAAATTGATGAAATTGCGGCAGAGATCAATATTTTAAGTTTATCAGACACGAAAAACTCTCCTTTTCTTTTACATAGAGTATATCACATTTCATAAAATTTGTCTATAGGCAATATGATAAATAAAAAACCGCACAGAAAGTGCGGTTCATGCTGATTGGTGCCGCTGACCGGACTTGAACCGGTACGGATTTTACTCCGAGGGATTTTAAGTTTTAAGAATTCTGTTCCGTTTTAGTCCGTTAGAGTCCCTTTAAGTCCGTTTTGTTCCCGAAATTACGAGCTTTCAAAGCGCGCAGAATCGAGATTTCCCGAATTTGCGCGATCTCTGAAAAACGGGAAAAATGACGGTTTTGGTAGAAGCCCACGGTAGACAATAGGCAGACTTGTTACTCGGTAGAAATGGTAGAATCACAAAATCTGCGGTAAAGCCTGAGCTGTTGACACTCTCAGAGTAAACTCAAAATACATAACAATAAGCGGATGATGTTCCATATCATGGAGCGTTGTCCGCTATTTTTATGCCTAAAACAAAATAGATCAGCAATGCTCCTCAGAAATGAGGGGCTTTTTTATTGCTAAAACTTAAAACGCTCTGCTAAGCCAATTCATAGCCGGCTTGCAAACGTGGCGGCACAGCTTTCACGTTTGTGGTTTCATAGTCATTTGTCCCACAATTCTGTTCAAATGACTATATATTCAACTTTACCTATTATATCATGGCTATTTGCTTTTGTCAAGCGTTCTGGTAAAAATAAACAAATTCAAGATGGTTTTTTCTATGCTTGAGAATGTATTCCCGGAATGAAGAACATCTGACAGCAAAAATGCAGGAGGACGATATTATGCCAAAGCTGAGAAAGGAATTTACGCAGGATTTTACGATCATCTACAACACGATTCTCAGGGACAAGAGAGTCGGAAGCTCCCCCCGTGGAGTTTACTGCACAATGGTATCCATGTCTGACGGCTGGAACTTCACGATCAGAGGGCTTGCAGCCGTTATGGGTGAAGGTGTTACCAAGATTGCAAATGCTCTGAAAAAGCTCGAAGAAACTAAGTATCTCAAAAGGGAGCGTGTCTATGAGAAGGGCAGGATCGTGGATTGGGAATACCTCATCTATGATGAGCCTTATGAAGCCCCTGATGAGGACCAGTCCTGTGATAATGTTGACAGTCCCATTTTTATACCCTCGCAAGACGCTGATTTGCAAGATACGGAATTACTTGATACGGAAAACCTAAATCAAGGTCAATCACATCTTGAAAATCAGGACGCTTATAAAATAACAATCAAAGAAGAATCAAAAAAAGAAAAATCAATGGAAGAAGAATCAATCTATCCATCTGCACCTGCCGCACAGCGGACTGTTGATAATTCGGCAAATGACAGACAGATGGACGGATATGTAAGCGAAAAGGCTGTTTATACAGACGTTGTTAAGCAGAACATCGACTTCTTTGACTTCGCTGAATGGCTTAAAGATGAATCTGAGGCTGAGGAGATCGTACAGATGATCGTCAGACAAATCTGTTCCCGTAAACCCACGGAACGTATCTGTGGTCAGGAATTTCCCAGGGAGGTCGTTAAGTCGGCAATGCTGAAGGTCGATATTGAGGTTCTTCAGAATGCTATCGAGCAGATGGAACGTATCGACAATGTCCACAACTTTGAGAGTTACCTTGTCAGCACCCTGTTCAATGAAGCCAACAGCAAGCGATTCAGGGACAATGCTGAGTCAAGATGGGCGGAATATGCCGTCAAGAGAGACTTTGGCGGTCACAATGACTGACCGCTATGGAAGGAGGTGTACCTATGGCTGCAACCCAAAAGCCTGCAAGAGCTGATCCGGTCTTTACGTGCCGTGATGTTCCTATCAGCGAAATTGCAAAGGCTACAGGCAGAAGTGAGGATTATCTTAAGCGCGGTCTGCGTGAAGGTGTATTCGACTTCGGATATGCTCTGAAAGCTGATAACGGCACAAGATACAGCTATTTCTGTCCTGACAAGCTGGTCTGGGATAAGCTCGGCTATTTCAATCCGAAGCCGGAAGACTAACAACCAATCCCAGGCTACAAAACCCTACCCCAGCTCATAGAGCATAACAGAAAGGATGGTGAAGATCATGGCTAAGTCTATCATTACCCAGGACGGTATTATCGTCAACTACAGCAATCTGCTTGCTGTTTTCGTCGATGATGAACTCGATGATGATGAGAATGTTCTCGGCTATAACCTTGTCGGCGTGACGAGTATGGACGAGAAGAACGATGCTATTCTGCTCGGCAGCTTCGATGACGAGGCTTCCGCTATGAATGCAAAGGCGGAGCTGATCAGATGGCTCCAGAGTGAAGCATTCTCCACATTCGAGATGTCTCAAGCAGGCAAAGGCGGTGACGCCTGATGCCTTCGGATTTTGAGAGCGGTGCAAGGAAAACCATAGATATTTCATTCAAGGCTGAGAAGATCACGGCTGATGTGCTGAAAACTGCCTTGCAGGAGTTTTTGTCCGGCAAGGCAGAGAAAACAGGACGTATGACCTACAAGCAGTTGCAGGAGAAGTCCGTTTCTAAGCTCGACAGCATTGAGGTATCAGACGAGAATATCGGTGATTTCCTGAAAACCGCAAGGAAGTACGACATTGATTTTGCCCTGAAAACAGATAAAAAGACCGAGCCGCCTACTTATCATGTTTTCTTTTCCGCTGCTAAGACAGAGGAGTTCAAGAAAGCATTTACCGAGTATGCCGGCAAGGGGCAGGACAAGACCAAGAAGCGCGGCGAGATCACCCGTGAGCAGATGCACAAAGAAGCAGCTCGTGTGTCAAGCAAGCCTCGCAAACAGAAACAGAGAGAGAAAACAAGGGAGAACAGAAGATGAGAGGTTACGATTCCTTTAAGTCTGCCCCCGTTCCACGGGCAAGGGCTGACGATACTTTTACGGCTTTTCTTTATGCCGATACTGACAGAAAGGGACTGCATCATTGCAGATCAACTCGAAGAAGCTCAAAAAGCTGATCATCAAGGCGATTCCCTATGTAGCTTTCTCTTATGTCGGTAACCTGATCGGCTATGCGTATCGAACGGCTGAGGGCAATGGCTTTCAGGAAAAGCTGATGCCCTTCATGAGCAACCTCGGAACGGCTTTTGCAAAGGTCTTTCCCAGCTTACACCCCTATGATCTTCTTTTCGGCTTGATTGTTGCAGGGATTATGAGACTTGTTATCTATGTCAAGTCGAAGAACCGAAAGAAATTCCGTCAGGGCGAAGAATACGGCTCTGCCGTATGGGGTACGGCAAAGGACATAGAACCATATATGTATTCTTCCTGCTTTGAAAACAATGTGATCCTGACTCAGACGGAATACCTGACTATGGGCAAACCATCCGCTCCGAAGTACGCCCGCAACAAGAACTGCCTTATAATCGGTGGTTCCGGATCAGGTAAGACCAGATTTTTCGTAAAACCGAACCTGATGCAGATGCACAGCAGCTACGTTGTTACCGATCCGAAAGGTACGGTGCTTGTGGAGTGCGGAAAGATGCTTGAGCGGGGCCGCCCTATGCGTGACGAAAGCGGCAAAGTGATGTATACGACGGACAAGAACGGCAAAAAACAGCCAATCTATCAGCCGTACAAGATCAAGGTCTTTAATACTATCGACTTTGCAAAGAGTATGCATTATAACCCTTTCGCCTATATCTCGGAGAAAAACCGTGAAAAAGACATTCTACGTTTTGTGGAAGTACTTATCAAAAACACATCATCATCTCAGCAGCCGTCCGGCGATGACTTTTGGGTGAAAGCAGAGAAACTGCTCTATACTGCGTATATTGCCTTTATCTTTGCCGTGTATCCCGAAGAAGAATGGAACTTTGAGACGCTGATCGACATGATTAACGCTTCTGAGTGCCGTGAGGATGACGAGGAGTTCAAGAACGCTATCGACCTTGAGTTTGAGGTTCTTGAACACTGGCTGAATGACACCAGACCTGACGATCCCGAAGTAATCGAGGAATATCAGGACTTGTTTGAGACTACGCCCGAAGCCGAACAAAGACGGTTAGGCTCTTTCGCTCTCAAACAATTCAAGGCGTATAAGCTCGCTGCAGGAAAAACGGCTAAGTCTATTCTTATTAGTTGTAGCACACGACTTGCGCCTTTCGCAATAGATGAGGTCTTGGAGATCACCTCCTACGATGAGCTTCAGCTCGACCGCCTCGGTGACGAGTTAAGTGCATTGTTCATAATCATCTCCGATACAGATGCGACTTTCAACTTCCTTGTTGCTATCATGTATTCCCAGCTTTTTAATCTGCTTTGCACGAAAGCAGATAATTCCCCAGGCGGAAAGCTAAAAAATCATGTACGCTGTTTGTTAGATGAGTTTGCAAATATCGGTGAAATTCCGCAATTCGAGAAACTGATCGCCACGATCAGAAGCCGTGAAATCTC
>JAFYGE010000027.1 GCA_017543335.1 Ruminococcus sp. | reverse complement strand
TCTTTTTGTTGCGGTGAAGATAGAGCCTTGAACCACATTCACCACAGTACAGGTAGCCTGCGTACTTGTCCATTTCTCCGTTTCCGTTAGCACGCTTTCTGCCGACAAAATGCTTTTGAACAAGCTCGAACAGTCCTCTGTCAACAATAGCTTCATTTGTATTTTCAAATATCATCACCTTATCAGGACCATTTTTGATACGCTTTTTCAGCTTGTTGGACTTGGTGTAGGTTTTGAAATTCACGGTGTCTCCGCAGTACATCTGGTTCAGAAGCATACTCCGTACTGTTGCAATTGACCAAGCATAAGGCTTGTCAAGTTTCGGATCACCTTAGCGGCTGCCAGTCTTATTGAAGGCGTACACGCTCGGCGACAGCACCTCTTCCTCTTCAAGAGTATTGCATATTTTCTTCATACCGATACCGCTGGCGTACATCTCAAAGATTCGTTTGACAACAGGTGCAGTCACGGGATCGGGAATAATTCGCTTTTGATCGTTCGGATCTTTCATATACCCATAAGGCAATGAAGCTCCGACACGCTCACCCCGTTCTCCCTTAGCTTTCTGTATCGTTCTGATCTTTCTGCTCGTATCCTGTGCAAAGAAATCGTTGAAGTAATTCTTGATGCCCGACATATCATTCAAGCCGTTTATGCTGTCAACACCGTCTGAGATAGCTATGAACCGAACGTCGTATCACTTGCAAAAAGAAAAATGTGGGAGCAGTATCCTTTTGCATTTTGGCATAAAAACGCCGCAGTCAGATGTACCGACTGCGGCGTTTGCTCTCTGATATATATTATGGTAACTTTTTTCTTTTTGAATAAAATGTGGAGACATTTATTTTTCGTTTGCGGAGACTATTTTTGCAAAACATCTTGACTGATGTTTGTTGATACGCTATTATTTAGCTATTGCATCGATTTACACAATATAATTAAAATATAAAAATATATTTCAAGGTGCTACACTTTCATTTTTCTGTTGAATATGTAAGTGAATGCATTCATATCGGAGAGGAGGAAACCGATGACTCACAGCGAGTACCGTCTGTTATTGAAAACGGACAGGACAAAAGCTCAGCAGGCGCTGTTCAATGAGTATCTGAACTATGTTTATGCAATAGCTTACAATTGTCTTCATAGCTGCGGAAGCCGAGAAGACATTGGCGACTGTGTTCTGGACGTATTCATGGACGTTTTCTCCTCTTATGACGAAAAAGGTGATTTATCAGGCGATATAAAGGGCTTTATCGGCACTGTCGCTTTCAGAAAGGCTGCTAATTACTATCGTAAGCTGTACAGAAACGGTGTCGGAGTTCCTTTGGACGAATACGCAGAAGCTATACCTTCTGACGAAAATATAGCTGTAACAACCGAGAACAGTGAACTCGGAACGATACTGCTCGACCTGATAGAAGGTCTCGGCAAGCCTGACTCTACCATAATAATTGAGAAATTCTACTATGGCAGGAGCTCGCTTGAAATATCGAAAATCGTGCATATATCGCCGATAATGGTAAGAGT
>JAFYGE010000026.1 GCA_017543335.1 Ruminococcus sp. | reverse complement strand
GAAGCAAGTCAGCAAGTCCATAAATATCGCTTCCAAGTACGGTATCAGAGCTGAGGAGATTGGGGCTGAAGCTATGGCTGCCTTTATCTTGAAAGGTCAGCTTTCCGAACAGAGAAACGCAGTCGATATACAGCTTGATGATCTTATCGCACAGGTTAAGGTTCTGAAAAAATATCGCCGTCTTAGTGAGATAGCTACAGAGCTGAAAACACTCAGCGGACGGCAGGCAAAGCAGTTCCGTTCAGAGCATAGTTCCGAGCTGAATGAATACGGAGAATGTCAGAAACAGATTCTCGAATGGTATCCGTCAGGTCATATCCCCTCAGTCGAAGCGGCGGAGAAAAAAATTCACGCCCTTAAACAAGAGCGTGAACAGTTAAAATCTCAGTATGAAGCTGTTAAGATCAAGGCAAAAGAATTGGGCGAAGCTCAGCGTGATATTGATGAATATCTCAGGCAGGAGCGTGACACTCAACAGAAGAAACGTAAGAAGAATAAGAATGGTGATTTGGAGTAAGTGATGCTCTAATTACCTTTTCTATTGAAGAAAACAATAAAGAGCAGACAGATTATTGCGCAAGGTAAGAAAACTATCCACACAATATCGTTGAAATGCAAATGATTATCCAGCGATAAAAAAACGGTATATAAGAATAACCATAATTCAATTAAGCAATAGCTTATTCTTTGTTTTCCAGACATTAAATAAAAGCCACAAAAAGATAAAGACACGAACCCCATGAATATATATGCCAAAATATGCATAAAGTCACCGTGGCTAATCTCATACACTACTTCAAAGATAGCTAAGATCAAAGTGATAGCGGGTATAATAGCATACAGATATTTGCCGTAAAATTCATTTATTCTTTTCAATACATTCATTGTTCAATGCTCCTTTATGGGTGTTAGAGAAAGTGGCATTATCATCGACACAAGTATGCCTAAACATGATTTTTCTTGTACTCTTTCAAAGCTGCAAGCATCAAGTCCTTAACGGTCATACCAAGCTCCTGAGCGTAAGCCTTGATCTCATCGCCTTCGCCTTTAGGAACATTGAAGCGGATATAGTCATAGTTCTCTTTGAGGTATTCCGCTGTCGGCTGGGCTTTCTTACGCTTAGTAGTGGAGACACACTCCTTGCAATACTTCTGAGAGCCGGAGGTCACGGTAAATGTCTTACCGCACTTCGGACATATCTGTTCGCTGCCACCGTAACGGACGAGCCGGACTTTTTCTTTTCTGCATAGGCTCTGTTCCTCTGGACCTGAGCTTTATCACGACAGTATATACAATACTTAGCACGGCTGGACGGAGTCTGAAACTCCATACCGCACATTTCACATTTGCGAGTAAACAAGCGTATTCCCCCTTAGAACAGTATTTTCCATTATTCTACCACGTTTTAGGCATAAAGTCAAGTATAACGTGAATTTTGTGAAAATGTCACTGGGGAAATATCAAAATCAGGGTGCTGATTGCTGCGCTCCTACAAAAAACATTTTCTTCTCAAAATTATACTTGACTTTATGCCTAAAGTCATATATAATAAAATCACAAAAGGAACACGAAAAACCACAAACCACGAAAGGAAGGTAAATCCTATGTTAAACAAATTCTTAGTCGCAGGCAGAATGACTGCTGATCCCGAAATTCAGACCAAAGGTGAAAACAGGCTTTGCAAGTTCACTATCGCTTGTGAACGTCAGAAACGTAAGGGTGAGGAGAAGCCCGAAACCGATTTTTTTACCTGCATCGCCTGGAACCGCAACGCTGATGTAGTAGCCGATTGGTTCGGAAAGGGCG
>JAFYGE010000025.1 GCA_017543335.1 Ruminococcus sp. | reverse complement strand
TTTGCATATGTCTCAACATTGTTGAGGATAGTAGGCTTCTGGAAGAGACCCTTTTCAGCAGGGAAAGGAGGTCTCGGACGGGGCTCACCACGGTTGCCCTCGATAGATGTCATAAGAGCTGTCTCCTCGCCGCATACGAATGCGCCGGCACCGAGACGAAGATCGATATCGAAGCTGAAATCTGTACCGAAGATGTTCTGACCGAGCATACCTGTCTCACGAGCCTGCTTGATAGCGATATTAAGACGCTCAACAGCGATAGGATACTCAGCACGAACGTAGATATATCCCTGTGTTGCGCCGATAGCGTAACCAGCGATAGTCATAGCCTCAAGTACAACGTGGGGATCGCCCTCGAGTACTGAACGGTCCATGAATGCACCCGGGTCTCCCTCGTCAGCGTTACAGCAAACGTACTTCTGATCTGCATCGGGAACGATGTTTCTTGCGAGCTTCCACTTCATACCTGTGGGGAATCCGCCGCCTCCACGTCCACGGAGACCGGAATCAAGGATAGTCTGGATAACATCCTCAGGAGTCATAGTTGTGAGGACCTTACCGAGAGCCTCATAACCGTGACGGCCTATGTACTCATTGATGTTTTCAGGATTTATAACACCGCAGTTTCTGAGAGCTACACGGTGCTGCTTTTTATAGAATGAGGTATCATCAAGTGACTTTATCTCGTCGCCGGCAACAGTTTCCTCATAGAGGAATTCCTTTACAGGATTGCCGCCGATGAGGTGCTCATCAACGATGCGGGGGATCTCTTCTACCTTAACACGGGAGTAGAAAGAGCCCTCGGGGTAAACGATCATGATAGGTCCTCTTTCACAAAGGCCGAAACAACCGGTCTTTACGATCTGTACCTTATCTGTAAGTCCTTTCTCTGCGAATTCCTTCTCGAGCTCCTCAATGATCTTAGGTGAGCCGGAAGAAGTACATCCTGTACCTCCACAGACAAGAACGTGTCTTTCATATTTTGAAGAAGCATTGCCATGGGTTCTGAGAGCTACTTCGCCCTCCATGCTGTCTCTGACAACCTTGAGTTCTTCAAGAGTCTTCATAAGTTAACCTCCTAAATGATATTATATGTGATCAGGCGTATTTTGCAATGATCTTGTCAACATCGTCAACAGTAAGACGACCGTAAACATCCTCATTGACTGTGAGAACGGGAGCAAGTCCGCAAGCACCTATGCAGCGGCAAGCGTCGAGAGAGAACTTACCGTCAGGTGTGCATTCTCCTCCGCCGATCCCGAGCTTTTCCTGAAGCTTGTTATAAATATCACCGGAGCCCTTAACGTAGCAGGCTGTACCAAGACAGACTGAGATAGTATATTCGCCCTTCGGATAGAGAGAGAACTGAGCGTAGAAGGTAACAACGCCGTAGATCTTCTCAAGCGGGATGCCAGTTTTGTCGGAAATAATGGCCTGAACCTCAATAGGAAGGTAGCCATAGATTTCCTGAGCCTTCTGAAGGATGGGCATGAGTGCGCCCTTATCACTCTTCTTCTCTTCGATAACTTTGAGAAGCTGTGCCTCCTGCTCAGGAGTACCCTTGAAAGGAACAGTTGATTTAGCTGAATTCATTAGATGAACCTCCTTGATTTTAAATGTGAAAAATGTAACAATGACTGTCATAAAAATATGCGATACAGTGAGCACATATTACACTCCACATATCTTTATGTATTATACCATATATTAATAGAAATTTCTATTTCTAATTTAGCCTAAATCGGCATATATTTTTTGTTGTTTTTATACAAATTTTATATAGGTTTGTTTTACGATACTAACAATCTTAGGCTAACTGCGGTTAACAAATGCCATTTGTGCTAATAATACCTTTATCACTAAAAATATACTCATATGATCTGATATCATACGTATTACAATTCTGTAATAATCGACTTTATGTATTGACATTGAATTGTTATAATGATATAATAAAAACAAGGAGGGATGTTCTATGGATACAAAATTTGAATTGACAGCAAACTATGCTTCACTAAAGAAATGCAAAAAAACCTACTGTGTTCTTTTTTATTATTATATTGCTTCAAGTACCCTTCTGCTGCTCTACAGCTTCACAAATCTTGTATGCCTCGGAGTTGATGCTAATATTATAATGAAGGCAGGCGCTGAACCACTCGCACCAAGTTATATGCTGCTGCTCATTGATGCAATTATCATAGCGCCGTTAACACTTTTCCTTTCTACCAGAATATGCCTTAAACAGCATGATCTTTCCGCAATATTAATGATAATATTCCTTATATTAAATTTGTCCTATTTTATATATAAGCGGAATAGTGCTTTCTTCGACCGTGTTCCTATTGCATTCTGGACATTTATGCTCTATAATATTTTCGGAATTTCCGGTGGCTGCATAGGCTTCAAAACAAATCTCAAATATCACTGGCTTGAAGAGCAGTACGGCTTCCCGCTGTTCAATGAAAGAGCTGAGGAACAGAAGGTCAGGATAGATCAGTTTCAATGTGAATATAACAGACTGAAACGCACTCAGTCAAACGCCATGGACGAGCTTACTTTTCCGGATCTGACAAATAAAACAAAATAGTACTCTCATGCCTTCACAGATAAATGCGAAGGCATTTGTTATTTTCTAATACTTATTTACAGAAAATTGTTTTTTAATATTTCATACAAATCATTGACAAAAGATATTTATTATTGTATATTTATCTTGTAAGATAACGTTAAAGGCGGAGTACAGCACTTTCTCCGCTGAGCAGACGGGATGTCCTGCACTGCGTTCCGTATTTTTTATCAGTTTTTTCTCTGGAGGTTTTTACAATGATCCCAAATGATCCGGCTATTCTCTTAAGTTATATAAACACAAAACTCAGGGACGATTATCCCTCATTTGACGAGCTCTGCAAGAGCCTCTGCGTTGAGAAAGCTGTCATAGAAAATAAACTATCTGCTATCGGATATACTTACGATAAGGAAAAAAATCGTTTCATTTAAAGCCGGTTTTATACCGGGATGGGAGGGAATATGAAACACTGTTTCAATCGCCTTACAGCAGGCCTGATCTCTGCTGTTATGGCATCATTTTCACTTGGCAGCTTTGCCGTTTATGCTGAAGAGGAGACCACAATTCCTACTGAAGTGACTATCCATTTCGACCTCAGCGACAAGGATGCCTCATTTACTACAGACAAAAACGGAGACCCTATCGTTATTGAGGATCTCACTGTAAAACCCAACAGCTTTGTCAATCTTCCTGCTGGTGAACTCGAAAAAGACGGATTCAAATTCAGCGGCTGGACACTTGATGGTGTCAGAGGTTATACTCCGTCCGAGGTTTACAATATAGGAGCTGAGGACGTTACTCTCAAACCTGTATGGTCTGATCTGAATGATCTGAATTATCATCACGCATATTACAAAGCAGATCTTAACGGTGAAGAGATCGATACCACTAAGGATATCAATCAGAAAACTTTATACCGCA
>JAFYGE010000024.1 GCA_017543335.1 Ruminococcus sp. | reverse complement strand
TGGGGCAAAGCCCCACATATAGCCGCAAAACGCTCCGCAAGGGGTGAATTCAAAAACAGTCCGGTGGACTGTTTTTGAAGAGGGAGACGCCCTGCACGAGAGGGCGTCCCCTAAAGGAATCAATACTTTTTCAACAGACTGAGCTGCCGGAGCATCCGGCAGCAAAATATTTTATCCAGCGATCGCAAAGTAAAGTATAACAAGTGCACCGAGAATTATACGGTACCAGCCGAAAACTTTGAAATCGTGTTTTTTTATGTAGTCCATGAGGAATTTGATAACGAATATGGATACTACAAAGGCGGTTATCATACCTACTGCGAGAACTGCAAGTTCAGTGCCTGAGAAGTCGAGTCCGAACTTGTAGAGCTTTAGCAGACTTGCACCGAACATTACCGGTACTGCGAGATAGAATGTAAACTCCGCAGCGACAGTTCTTGATATGCCGATCAGAAGAGCACCTACTATAGTTGCTCCGGAACGGGAAGTTCCGGGGAATATAGCAGCAAGAAGCTGGAAAGTACCTATTATAAATGCAGCTTTATATGTGAGCTGGTCTATGCTTGTGACCTTAGGCTTGCGGTTTTTGTTCCAGTTTTCGACTATAATAAAAGCGATACCGAAAACTATAAGTGCTATTGCAACAGTCCACGGATTATAGAGGTGTTCATCTATCCAGTCGTCAAAGAGAAGACCTACCACTGCTGCCGGTATACAGGCTGCGAGTACTTTGAACCACATCTGGAAAATGTCGGTTTTTATGTAAGCACCTGCACCCTCGTTTTTTAGTGGGTGAGAATTGTCCTTTTTGCCGAAGGGCCAGAGTTTGTGCCAGAAAATCACTACGACCGCCATTATTGCTCCGAGTTGGATGACAACATCGAACATCTTTTTAAAATCGTCTGACTGGTCAAGTTTCAGGAATTCATCGACAAGTATCAGGTGACCTGTACTGCTTATCGGAAGCCACTCGGTAATACCCTCAACAATGCCGAGAATAAGGGACTTTATAAGTTCTATCATGTTTGTTTTTCCTTTCTTTCATAGATAGTAACGATTATAGCATATTTTAAATTATATGTCAAACGAAGTTCACCTTACATTTTTATGCGGCATTGTCTGAAAAATATACGTTGGTATCATGAGATGAGCAAAGAATACATATCTGATACGGCGATCCTTATTCCGTCGGTGAATACGAGTTCATTGGAGCAGCTGTCAAAGATTCGTACTATTCCGACTTTGTTGACGTATTTGCCTCCGGACTTTCTTTGGTCCGGAACAAAATATGTTACTTTTATTTCTGGTTGTTCATCGAGCGTATCTATAAGGCGGTTGAGGTTGGAATTAAGCTCGTCGACTTCATCTTCAGCCAATTCTATGCGGCTGTCGGTCAGTCTTGCGGTTTCGTCAACAGCGGCATCATAGCCTGTCAGAGCGGCAAACGGAGCAAACTGAGCGGCTCTGTCTGATATTGGCATTGGATATATGTCGTCGTACTGCGGGCGTGAAAATTGCTTTATATCTTCATAATCGTCTGTAATAGCGTACTTCATATTTTCTCCTTTCAAGCCTTGTGTCCGCCGATCTGACGGTTGCGGTCTTTGGCTGTAGCACCCTCAGTATAATTCAGTCCTTTAAGAACAGAGTTCTTTCCGTATTTATGTTTTATTTTCAGCATAGCTTCCTGCAAAGCTCTTTCTTTTTCGAGAGTTTTTGTATCTTTTTGTCGTGAACTTATCGTTTCTTCCGTATCAAAAAGACTCAGCTGCTCGTATTGTTCGCTTTCCGGTATATCGTCCTCGTGGATAACATTGCACACAACGAGTGATATACGTCTTGTAAGCAGAGAGCTGTCTATGATGCGGTCGAACAGTTCCATAGTTGCGTCGACGAGTTTTCGTGTTGATGCAGTGTGCTTATCGAGATTCTGAGTACCGTGAGCGTGTTTTGGTACAGTTCTGCCGTAGTGGTCTGTTGTGACTTCACCTTTATAATGTCCGTCAGCGAGACTTTCACGGTCATAGCCGATAGTCAGCACTATCTGATTTGTAACAAGTCTTTTGTCTACTAAGTCGAGTGACAGCATATCTGCCATTTCCCATACGATAAGTCTTGTACGCTCATAATCGCAAGGCCCTTGCAGGACTTGTCCGGATGTAATACTGCTGCTTGATGGTCTATAGGCTTTTACATCAGATATAGCGGTAGGTTCTATTCCCCATGCATGGTCTATCAGAAGCTCAGCATTTTTGCCGAGAGCTTTGTATATCTTCCCGATATGATAGCGGTCGAGTGACTTGCGGGCGATGTCTCCCATGGTGTATATACCGAGCTTTTCGAGTCTGTTTGCAGTACCTTTTCCCACCCTCCAGAAGTCGGTTATAGGTGTGTGTGACCACCATTTCTCCTTGAAGGTCTGCTCGTCGAGCTCAGCAATACGGACGCCGTCCTTGTCGGCAGGGATATGCTTTGCCACGATATCCATAGCTACTTTGCACAGAAACATATTTGTGCCTACTCCGGCGGTAGCGGTGATGCCTGTTGTGTCGAGGACATCCTGTATGAGCATACGGGCGAATCCGTGACCGTCAGTATTGTAGATATTGAGATAACCGGTAGCATCGATAAAGACCTCATCTACAGAGTAGGCAAAAATGTCCTCCGGAGCGACATATTTAAGGTAGATGCCGTATATCTGAGCACTTATTTTCATGTAGTGCGACATTTGCGGAGTTGCGGCGATGTAGTCCACGGCAAGAGAAGGGTCCGAGACAAGTTCAGATTGGATATAGCTTTTTCCGGTAAGTCTTCTGCGTGGAGCTTTTCTTGCACGTTCGTTGTTTACCTGTTCGATACGTGCGATAACTTCAAAAAGTCTCGCTCTTCCGGATATGCCGTAGCTTTTCAGGCTTGGTGAAACAGCGAGGCAGATAGTTTTTTCGGTGCGGCTTTTGTCGGCTACAACGAGATTGGTGTTCAATGGGTCAAGACCACGTTCCACGCACTCGCACGATGCGTAGAATGACTTCAAGTCGATAGCGATATATACTTTTTCCATGTTTCACCGCCTTTGCGTAATTGAGGTCAGGGAGCGAGTTTTAACGACGTTTTTATAATTATAGCACATATGTTCACAAAAATCAATAGAATATCGAAAAAATGTTCTGCTAAATTTTGCCGGCAAGAGTGGCTACTTATTAATATTGTGAGACTTAATTGTAACTTTTTAATGATATTGTTGCTATTTGAGACTTAATGTGTTATAATCAATAAAAATGAACGGGGGTCAGGGGTATGAAAATAAACAGTATACAGCTGAATTGCAGACTTGTTGATCTTGTACGTACAGCCAGAAACGGTGATTCTGTATTGATACTGTTCAGAACTCCCGTTGCTTTGGATAATAATGGAATAAATGTGAATATCCCGGGAAGCTCAGTGATAGTTTATCCCGGAGGAATGAGCGGGAAATTCTATCGCTCCGGAACTCAGGAACTGCATTTTGATTATATAAGTTTCAGGATGAATTCATCTGAAAAGCAGTATCTGATGTCTTTTGATTTTCCTATGGATAAGCCGATAAGGTTAAGGGACGATATGATGCTCTCATCTTTGATACGTGGCATGGATGCGATGAGCCTCAAAAAAGGCAGGAATTACAACGAATTCATGGAACTTTCAATGAGACTTATCTTTATAGTTATAAATGATGCCCATATCGGTGCGGATGAAGAAAAAATTGAGGAAATACCGCATTATCAGGAGTTCAAGGCGTTGAGGGATTCTATATACGATGACCCCATGAATAAATGGACTGTCGATGAGATGTGCGGCGACCTTGAAATGAGCAGGACTTATTTTCACAGACTCTATTTTAAGGCTTTCGGAGTTACATGCCGTCAGGATATAATAAAGAGCAGACTGCTGTATGCGGCTGACCTGCTGAAAAATACAAATATGTCTGTCAGCGAGATATCTGAATCCTGCGGATACGACAGTGACTCCTATTTTATGCGGCAGTTCAAACAGCATAACGGCTGTACTCCGACAGAATTCAGAAGACGTGCCGCTTCTGAGAAATAACAAATATTTGTGCAATACTTATAGTATATATTCACTTTTTTGTGCATATCAGCTTTGGTATACAGTGAGTATTTTGAAAAAAAGGCGAAAATTAAGCAAAATTACAAAAAAACACTTTACAATCCTTGTTTAATGTGATATAATAAAAAACAATTGGGGAAAATTATATCGAATAAATTAAACAGTTAGTTTAAACAAGGAGAGATTTCTTTATATGAATAACGGAAATGAGAGAAGGAATCGCCGCAGACAGAAAGCTTCCAGAAGCTATCGTGTAAGGTACGACCGTATCTTGGCAGTGGTCCTCGTTCTTATTGTTCTGATAGTAATACTGACATCATGTGTGAAAAGCTGTTCTAAGGACGACAAAAATAATTCTGACAGCAAAAAAACATCACAGTCCGAAGCGGAAGAGACACCAACCGATAATACGATAGTTGATAATCTTCAGACAAGCGGAGATACCAGTGCTTTCATTTCTTCTGCCGCTATCGCAGAGGAGACTACACTTTCATCTTTGTCATCAGAAACTCATTCATCCGGAGATATGGAAAGAGGAGATCTTATCCTTGTCAATGCAAGCAATGAGTATAAATTCCCTGCCGAGGATACAGACCCCGTAACTCTCTATGACCATATCAAAACAGAATATTACAGCGTCAGCGACTATGTAATAAGGCTTGATTCAAATGTTATAACTCAGCTCAACAGCCTTATGGAGGCCTTCTATGAGGAAACTCATAATAAAGACCTCACTGTTATAGGCGGATACCGTACTCTTGAAGAACAGAATGACCGCTACTCAAACGGAAATTCTATATTCCAGGGCGGCTATACCGATTATCATACCGCAAGGACTTTCGATCTCGGTATATTCCCTAAGGATTCAAGCTCCGGCTACTATTCACCTACAGGTACTTATGCATGGTTCGATGAACACGCAGCAGAGTACGGATTCATCCTCAGATTCCCTAAGGATAAAGAGTCCTATACAGGTGAAGAGGGAAGAACTCAGACCTATAGATATGTCGGAGTTCCTCATGCTGTCTACATAAAACAGAACGGACTTTGTCTTGAAGAGTATATTGATGAGCTAAGAGGGCATTATAGTGATGATCCTATTGTCATTACGGCTGATTCAAAGCTCTATAATGTTTACTATGTTCCTGCAAACGGAACAGCTGACACCGAAATACCTGTACCAATGAATAAGACTTATACTGTATCAGGAAACAACTCAGACGGTTTCATAGTTACAGTATTGATGAACTAAAAAAGCTGAAAATGTGTTCTCCTTATGGGGAGCACATTTTAATTCTAAATAAATATATAGGACGGAGAACAAAGTGAGAAGAATAGCATTGATATTATGTGCAGCAGCTATGACTGTTCCGTTTTCATCATGCGGAAAAAAGGACAAGGGCGAAGGCGTCAACCATATGTATGATCTGCCGCTTCTCGGAAATCCTGCAAGCCTTGATCCGCAGTTTGCTGACGATCCTTCGTCAAATACCGTTATAAGAAACCTTTACAGCGGATTGGTTTCTATGGATCAGAACGGAAAAATAACCTGCCGCAATGCAGCCGATTATACAGTATCGGCAGACGGAACAGAGTATAAATTCAAGCTGCGTCAGGATAATTACTGGTGCATAGACAGAAATGAAAACGATAAAATAGATGAGGACGAATTGCAGCCTGTAGTGGCTGACGATTATGTTTTTGCACTCAGAAGACTTCTTGACCCGAAAATGCAGTCGCCTTATGCTGAATATTTCTCCTGTATAAAAAACGGAGAAAAAATAATCAAAGGTGAGCTTTCACCTGAAGATGCAGGAGTATATGCTCCGGATGACTATAGTCTGGTAATAACTCTTGACTACCCATCATCCGAATTCCTTGGTATGCTCGCAACAACTGCTGCATCACCGTGTAACGAGGAGTTCTTTCATTCAACAAAAGGTCGATACGGACTTGATGAAAAGTCTGTAATGTCTAACGGGGCTTTTCATATACGTACATGGTTCTATGACCCTTACGGAAATCATAATATCCTCTATATGGGCAGAAATGACATGAATAAAAGCGAGACTGAACCTATATGTCCTTCGCACCTCAATTTTACGATCGAGAAAAACGAGGACGATATAATGTCTCTCTTCAAGGATAGTGATATAGACTGTTTTACTACTCTTTCAAGCTCTTACAGCGGCAGCAAATATGATGTTGAATCAAGCCGTGCTGTCACTCTTGGACTCGTTTTCAATAATGAAGATAAGTACTTCCGCAATAAAGATCTCAGAAAGGCTCTTGCGTTGTCGATAGACCGGCCTGAGCTCAACAGTCGCATAGGAAGTGACCTTGAAACAGCAGCCGGCATAATCCCGCCTGCGGTAAACATTGCCGGACGCAGCTACCGTGAGCTTTCATCGGACTCACAGTTTGCTGCTTATGATCTGGAGGAGGCTGAAAAATGCCTTGAAAAAGCTAAAAATGACCTGAAAATAGGCTCTGTGGATCAGGTGAAGATACTGGTTAATACGGAAACAGTCAATTCAGGCGACCTTCATATCCTCTCGCAGCTGTGGCAGGAATACCTCGGAGTTTACATCGGCATAGAGGACGTTACAGCTGACGAGTTCGATGAACGTATTAAAAAAGGAGAATACAGCCTTGCACTCTATCCGCTGAAAGGTGATCTGAACAGCGGTATGTCGGTGATAAGGCAGTTCGAGATAAATGATACTCTCAAAGCAGCGGTCGGCAAAACAGGTTTTACTGATAAGCTGCTGAAATGTAAGAATGTATCTGAAACAGTGGATGCCTGTACATCTGCTGAACGTGAGATACTTTCGGATTACGGGTTTGTCCCGATATTTTATAAGAATGCATATCTTGTGGCAGAAAAAGATAATGAGGATATATTTTTTGACCCCTTTTCCGGTTCTGTTGATTATCGCATTGCAAAGAATTACAGTTAAGGCAAAGCCGTCAGGCGAGATTTGTACGGTATTGCCTTAAAAACAGAGCCTCTCCTAATTATGTCAGGAAGGGCTTTTGTTGTATAAAGGCAACATAAATTGCATAAAATAAAAATTCTCTTAATTGAACAAATAGAACAAACAAGTTTCAATAAATTTTATAATCTGAAATGGAGGTGAAAGCGAAAAATCCCTGTTATCCGCTGAAAATTAAAAGCAGAGTTTGATCAATTTGTAATAACATCAAACAGCTTTTACGGATTTTGTGTTGCATTAGGATAATATGGAGATTGACAATTTTTCGACAATGTGATAGAATATAAAAAGCAAAATTTGAATTTAAAGGAGTCCTGAAAAATGGTTGTAAAAACATGGCCAAAGGAATGGAATGGCTTCAATGAAGGTCGTTGGAGCAATACCTCGGTAAATGTACGTGACTTTATCAAGAAGAATTACACTCCATATGACGGAGATGAAAGCTTTCTTGCCGGTCCTACAGAAGCTACAAAAAAGCTTTGGGACCAGATAATGGATCTTTCTCGTCAGGAGAGAGAAGCAGGCGGCGTACTCGATATGGATACAAAGATCATATCCACTATCACTTCACACGATGCGGGTTACCTCAATAAAGATCTTGAAAAGATCGTAGGACTTCAGACAGATAAGCCTTTTAAGCGTTCACTTCAGCCTTTCGGCGGTATAAGAATGGCTCAGCAGGCTTGTAAAGAATATGGCTACGAGGTTGATCCGGAAGTAGTTGAAATATTCACCAAATACAGAAAAACTCACAATCAGGGCGTTTTCGATGCTTATACTCCGGAAATGCGTCTTGCACGTCATTCTGCTATCCTTACCGGTCTTCCGGATGCTTACGGCAGAGGACGTATCATCGGCGACTACAGAAGAGTCGCTCTCTATGGTATCGATATCCTTATTGAGGATAAGAAGCACCAGATAGAGACTTCACTCGTTAGAATGACTTCCAAGAATATCCGTCTTCGTGAGGAACTTGCAGAGCAGGTACGTGCTTTACAGGAACTCAAGAAACTCGGAGATATCTATGGATTCGATATATCAAAGCCGGCTTCAAATGCAAGAGAAGCAGTTCAGTGGCTTTATTTCGGTTATCTTGCAGCTGTCAAGGAGCAGAATGGTGCGGCTATGTCACTTGGACGTACTTCAACATTCCTCGATATATATATTCAGCGTGACCTCGATAACGGTTTAATTACTGAGGAAGAGGCTCAGGAGTTAATCGACCACTTCATTATGAAGCTCCGTATCGTTAAGTTTGCACGTACTCCTGAGTATAACTCACTGTTCTCAGGTGACCCTACATGGATAACAGAGTCCATAGGCGGTGTAAGCGTTGACGGTAATCACATGGTAACAAAGAACAGCTTCCGTTACCTCCACACACTTGAAAACCTCGGTACTGCTCCAGAGCCGAATATGACTATTCTCTGGTCAACAAAGCCCCCAAGAAAGTTCAAGGAGTACTGTGCAAAGATATCTATAAAGACATCTTCTATCCAGTATGAGAACGACGATATGATGCGTGTAACTCACGGCGATGACTATGCTATCGCTTGCTGCGTATCATCAATGGTAGTCGGCAAGGAGATGCAGTTCTTCGGTGCAAGAGCAAACCTCGCTAAGTGCCTTCTCTACGCAATAAACGGCGGTGTTGATGAGAGACTCGGAATTCAGGTAGGTCCTAAGTTCAGACCTGTCGACAGCGAGTACCTTGATTTCGATGACGTTTGGGAAAAGTATATGGACATGATGGAGTGGCTTGCAGGTCTTTATGTTAACACTCTTAATGTTATCCACTATATGCACGATAAGTACAGCTATGAGAGACTCCAGATGGCTCTTCACGACAGAGACGTTAAGCGTTACTTCGCTACAGGTATCGCAGGTCTTTCTGTTGTTGCCGACTCACTTTCTGCTATCAAGTACGCTAAGGTAAAGCCTATCCGCAAGGATATCGAAATAAAGGACAAGGCCGGAAATGTAGTTGACGTTGCAAAGAACGTTGTTGTTGACTACGAGATAGAGGGAGACTTCCCGAAATACGGCAATAACGATGACCGTGTTGACCAGCTTGCTGTTACTGTAGTCCGCAAGTTCATGGACTGCATAAGAAAGCACCACACATACCGTGACGGTGTTCCGACAATGTCTATCCTTACAATCACATCAAACGTTGTATATGGTAAGAAGACAGGTAATACTCCTGACGGACGTAAGCAGGGAGTTCCGCTTGCTCCAGGAGCTAACCCGATGCACGGCAGAGATACTCACGGTGCAGTAGCATCACTTTCATCCGTTGCTAAGCTCCCATTCAGACACGCTCAGGACGGTATCTCAAACACATTCTCTATCATCCCTAACGCTCTTGGTAAGGATATGGACGTGTTCGTGGGAGATATTGATCTTGATAAGCTCAAAGGTGAAGACTGATGAACGGCCCTGAAAAGGAAATTAACGCTCAGACCCCTGAGGAACTTGCTGACCTCATAGATCAGCTGATGTCAGGCGGAAGCGGTCATGTAAATATAGTCCCTCAAAAGGACGGAAGCGGCGTTAAGGTAGAAACAGTTAACAGCACTGACTGCGGTATCAAAGGTGCTTGCTGTCAGCCTACCGAGGACGCAGTTGATGAAGACGACGAACTTTGATCGTATTTATGAATGAAGGAGGACTTTATTATGGAAAATCAGAAACAGGTCGATAACCTTATCGAATTACTTGACGGTTACGTTGAAAAAGGCGGTCACCACCTCAATGTAAACGTCTTCACAAGAGAGACACTTCTTGATGCTCAGGCTCATCCTGAGAAGTATCCTCAGCTCACTGTCAGAGTATCAGGATATGCAGTAAACTTCGTCAAGCTCACAAAAGAACAGCAGGACGACGTTATTTCAAGAACTTTCCATTCTGAACTTTAATAATTATATCCGAGCTATCCGCTGTATGAAAATACAGCGGATTTTTTATTTTATTCACTTAAATGACAGTTATTTAAGTATGCGTTTTGTGCGAAATGAAATATTAATAATACATTAATTATAAAAGATGCCCCTTGACAAATCTGCTATGAAAAAGTATAATAAAAATGATAGGTGTTAATTAAATTATAGGCATTTAATTAACAAAGTATAAACATAAATGATTGATTAACAAATTGATTTGGGAGGATGTTTAAAATGGGCAGAAAAATAAAAAGAACTTTGGCTTTGGCAGCAGCTGCTGCAATGTCAGCTGTTCAGTTCGGTGCTTCCGGACTTTTTAATTCGACCGCAGCTGACACTGCAAGTGGTGCAACAAGCTTTCCGTTCGTGATAGAGGGAGAGGATATGGAAGGTGCTGGTGATCCGTGGACTGCGATCTATCAGACACAGATCCCTGGTTTTTCCGGAAAAGGCTTCTGGTACCTTACAGCTTCACCGGCTTCATTTGAAGTTACCGTTCCTGAGGACGGTATGTACTCAATAACTGTTCACGGTGCTCAGATACTCAATAAAGAGGGCAGACAGCAGGCAGTTAAGGTAAATGGTGCAAAGTATATAACTCAGGCTGCATACTCAGAGGAATGGAGAGATTATGACTTCGGTATGGTCAGACTGAACAAGGGTGTGAATACTATCGAATTTATAAGCGAGTACGGTTATATGGCTGTGGACTATGTTACTGTATCAGAGGCTGAATTCTCTGATCTGACTATTGCTGATGATACTCCGATAGACGCAAAGGCTACTCCTGAGACTAAGTCGCTTATGAAGTTCCTCAAGAGCGTTTACGGTAAGAATATCCTTTCCGGTCAGCAGGAGATATACGGCGGCGGTCACCCTATGACAAGCACTATCAGATATGATGCAGCTGCTAATAAGTGTGTGGACTCCGACGGTAAGGAGTATACTTTTGATGAGGCAGATGTCGCAACAGCTGACGACGGTTCAAAGTTCGTATGGAAATGCTTTGACGAGGACGGTCAGCAGTACAGCTATAATCAGCAGAACCGCAATTACACATGGAATGACTACGATTACGAGATGAAGTATCTCAAGAATCTTACAGGTAAGCTTCCGGCAATCAGAGGTTTCGATTTCGGAAGCTACTGCCCATGCTATGCTTGGGATGACGGTGTTGCAAACCGTATGATCGACTGGGCTAAGAATAAGAATGGTATCGTTACAGCATCATGGCATATAAATGTGCCTACTAACAAAGCTGACTATACTCTCGGCGAGCCGCTCGACTTCTCTAAGACTACTTACAGCGAAAAAACTGACTTCGTTACTGCAAATTGTATGGTAAAGGGGACTATGGAGTACGATTACTTCCAGCTTTGTATGAAGAATCTTGCTGCTGAGCTTAAAAAGCTTCAGGATGCAGGCGTACCTGTAATATTCCGTCCTTTCCACGAAGCAGAGGGAAATCCGAGCCGTACAGAAGATCCTATAGACGGTTCCGGAGCATGGTTCTGGTGGTCAAAAGAAGGTGCTGAAGTGTACAATAAGCTCTGGGCATTCCTTCAGGATACTCTTATGAACGAGTATGGACTCCATAACCTTATTTATGAGCAGAACCTTTATGCATGGTCCGAGTATTCAGCAGCATGGTATTCAGGTGATGACAAGGTCGATATTGTCGGCTATGATAAGTACAATGTTGTATATAACCGCCATGACGGAAAAACTTCCGGAGCAAACTACGATGCCGAGTCAAGAATATTCTATTCGCTCTATAATTGGGTAAAGGGACACAAAATGGTTTCTATGCCTGAGAACGACTCTGTTCCAAGTATCCAGAATATGAAAGTTGAACACGCAAACTGGCTGTATTTCTGCCCGTGGTATGATTCCGACCAAGAGCCTTTCGTATCAGGTGAGAAGTATCAGGATGCGGATAATCTCAAAGAGGTTTACCTCAGCGATTACTGCTTAACTCTTGATGAGCTTCCTAAGGACCTTTATAAGGGCGGAAGCAGCGTGACTGATCCTACAAAGCCTTCTCAGCCGGAAAATGTTCTCTACGGTGACGCAAATTGCAGCGGCGAGATAAAGATGAACGATGCTGTACTTATAATGCAGGCTATCGCTAACAATGATATTTACGGTGTTGGCGGAACTGATGAAAATGCTCTCACAGATAAGGGTGCTATAAATGCAGACTGCTACGAACCTGGCAGCGACCTTACAAATATGGATGCTCTTGCTGTACAGAAGTTCCTCATTGGTACTGAAACACTTCCAATTGATCCAAGCAAATAAGTAATAATAACGGCTCCGGAATTTTTTCGGAGCCGTTAATCTTTATATTGATACCGAGTGATTTATTTACCGCTTTCACCGTAATTTGAGAGAACTCTGGCAGACGGGTCATTTACGTTGCAGCCTTCCCACTCCTTATTCGGCATCCAGAAGTCAACGATCATTTCGCTGTTATCCGGATAATACTTTTCAAATATTTCACGGTACAGGAGCGATTCTTTGGTGAATGGTTTAGCGTGGGAATAAGTCGGACATTTCAGCTCGAATTCCTCATCTGAGTAATACCTGTCAGCATATTCCTTGAGGTAATCTACCATAGAGTGACCTACAGCATCCGAGAAAGCGGCTTTTTCACGATAGAGTATATCATGTGGAAGGTAGTCGCCCTCAAAGGCGTGACGCAGCAGATACTTGCCTTTGTTGTACTTATTCAGCTTCATCTCAGGATCGATCGCCATTACGTATTTTACGAAATCAAGGTCGCCAAAAGGGACTCTTGCTTCAAGCGAGTTTACTGATATACAGCGGTCAGCACGCAGAACATCGTACATATGAAGCTCATGAACACGTTTAACTGACTCCTGTTGAAAAGCTTCGGCAGACGGAGCAAAATCTGTATATTTATAGCCGAAAAGTTCGTCAGAAATCTCGCCTGTGAGAAGCACACGTATATCGGTCTGTTCGTGGATAGCCTTGCAAAGCAGGTACATACCCATACTTGCACGAATAGTGGTAATATCGTAAGTTCCAAGGAGCTGGATGACGTTATCAAGAGCATCGAGGACATCGTCTTTAGTTATTATTACCTCAGTATGGTCGCTGCCGATGTAGTCGGCGACTTGTTTTGCGTATTTGAGGTCAATGGCATCGGTGTTCATACCAATTGCGAAGGTCTTTATCGGCTTATTGCTCTTTTTCTGAGCTATAGCACAAACCAGTGAAGAATCAAGACCGCCTGACAGCAGAAATCCGACTTTTGCATCAGCGTCAAGACGCTTTTCAACACCTGCGACAAGCTTATCGTGGATATTTTTGCAGACTGTATCTAAATCGTCGGTCAGTATCTTGTCAACAGCAGTTATGTCGCAGTAACAGTGGAATTCCCCGTTTTTGTAGTAATGTCCGGGAGGAAACGGCATAATTTTATTGCATATTTTTGTGAGGTTTTTTGGTTCGCTTGCAAAAGCCAAAGTTCCGTCCTCAGCCTTGCCGTAGTACAGCGGACGTATACCTATCGGGTCTCTTGCAGCGATGAATTCTCTTGCGGAGCTGTCATAAATAACGCAGGCGAATTCCGCATCAAGCATAGCAAACATATCCGTACCGTATTCCCTGTACATAGGCAGAAGTATCTCGCAATCACTTTCGCTTCTGAAAGTATAGCCCATTTTGATAAGCTGCTCACGCTGTTTGCGGAAGCCGTATATCTCACCATTGCAGACCGCAAAGTCACCGTCCAGCTCGAAAGGCTGCATTCCTTCAGGGGAGAGTCCCATTATTGAAAGTCTCTGGAATCCGAGAAGACCGTCAGGTACTTTGACGATTCTTTGGTCGTCAGGACCACGGGAGACAGTTGCTTTTAGTCCTTCCATAACTTTTCCTGTACCGCTGTTCAAGCCGCAGTATGCCATTATAGTACACATTTTTTATTCCTCCGAATTTTGAGCTTAAATAAAAAAGGATGTTCATGAAAGGCAGTCAGCCTGTCATGAACATCCTTGTTCTTGTAGATTATCTTAGCACGTTAAGGTGAAAATGTCAATAGTGAAAAGGAGTTTTTTTACTGTTTTGTTTATTGTTACAATTGATTTCGTCTAAACGCAAAATAAAAATGTACGATACATCAAAACAATGGAATTATTATTCAGCAGAACTTTCTTCCGGAGCAGCTTCCTCAGTTGTAACATCTTCCTCCGGTGATTCCTCGCTTACTTTAAGTGAGCCGAGTATAGCCTTAGTTTCGGGACTGTCAAAGCTGAATCCGGCACATGAAACACGTAGGAATTTGCCGTTGGACTGACCATAAAGCTCGAAACCACCGCCGAAGTCATTTCCGTACTGGAAACCGTTCCATTCTATGCCGCCTAAAGTAGTTGCAGGCAGGTCCTTCTGTTCATTTGTGTAGGTCTTTTTATTGTATTCATACTGCTGCTTCTGGACCTCTTCTTTCTCGTTTTTGATGTCGAAAAAGTTAAAATCAGTCTTTCTTACAGAGCATTTATTTGGCTCATTTTCGTCAAGAAAGTCACCGCCTTTGAGTATCCAGCCGTCCGGAACCAATACAGTGAATACTCCCCATGTCTGTTCAGAACCTGTTATTTCTTTGTTGATTTCAGTTTCCTCTTCTGTATACTCTTCAGTTTCTTCTGATGTAGTTTCGATATCGTTCTCTGTTGAAACTGAGCTTGATGTTGAACTTTTGGATTTTGAAGAGCTGTCACTGTCTCCGCATGATGCGAGGGAGAGCGTCATAGAAGCAGTCATAAGTATAGCTGCTGTCTTTGATATGATCTGATTTTTCATTTTTATACCTCCTGATTGTCAATGAATTCGGCTTTATTACAGCGGTAAACTGTAAACAAGTCAAACATATCCTTGAGGCAATACCGCACAAAGACCGCCTGACGTCTTTGTACTGAATCTGCTTGGATATTTTCCGTCATCTTGCACAGAAATCCCTTGACATACAGTCAGTATGCCTGCGGAATTTCTATACAATCTGACGAAAAATCTCACGGTGCATCTTCAGCACAATCTTTGTGCGGTATTGCCTTGAATATTATAACAAATAAGCATTATGATGTCAATGGATAATAAAAAAGGTATCATTCTGAGCTTTAAAATATCAATTCCAGAATTGATTTGCAGAAAATTACTTGACACTTTTGTGTTGTTCATATATAATATAAAAAGATAAAGTCTATCAAAAGTAATAAACAAAAAGGAGGTTTTTTACATGAAACGATCAAAAAAACGTATTCTGAGCATCCTTGCAGCAACTACACTCACAATAGGTGCTGTACCACAGAATGTACCTCTGATGAAGCCGGTACTGACAGCTTGTGCGGAGGCTTCTGCGTCAGATAATTTTACATATTCGATAAATAGTGACGGTACAGGTGTGACGATAACTAAGTGGACAGGTTCTGATGCTGTGGCTGTAGTTCCTGATATGATAGAAGGTCTGCCGGTCACAGAAATCGGAGGCTGGTCATTCTTCAACTGTGATACAGTGACTAAAGTCGTGCTTCCTGACACAATAACCAATATAGGAAACAATGCATTCAACAGCTGTATCACATTAACTGAGATCAATATCCCGAATAGCATGACAAGTGTCGGAGACAGTGCATTCTCCGGTTGTTCTGCGTTGAATGAAATTGTTATCCCAAATACTGTTAAAAGCATTGGCAGTAATACATTTTCAGGCTGTAAAGTATTGGAAACTGTCGTTATACCTGAAAGTGTGACGAGCATAGGCGGCAGTGCATTTCGTGATACAGCATGGCTGAATGCAGAGAAGGAAAAGGATCCGCTTGTTATTGTGAATGGAATCCTTATCGACGGTACAGCAGCTTCTGGCGATGTTACTATCCCTGACAGCGTTATAAGCATTTGCGATATGGCTTTTTCAGGATGCCGTACATTGAAAAGTGTTGATATTCCGGACGGTGTGAAGAATATTGGAGAAAGTGCGTTTTACAGCTGCACATCACTGGATAATATCAATATTCCTGATAGTGTTGAAAGCATTGGCTATCAGGCATTCTACAGCTGTACAAGTCTGACTGAGCTCATTATTCCGGACAGTGTTAAAACTATCAATGGAAGTACATTTATGATGTGTGAAAAACTGACTACTGTTAAACTTCCAAGCGGCTTGACAACTATTGCTAATTCAATGTTTATGAATTGCGGAGCACTGACTGATGTTACTATCCCTGACAGTGTGAAAGAAATTGAGATGCGTGCATTCTTTGGTTGTTCATCATTGAAAGAAATTGTTCTTCCAGATGCGACAAAAAGTATTGCTATGTATGCATTTGCGTTATGTTCAAATCTGAAAAAAGTTACTGTCCCGGATAGCGTGACATTCATTGCTCCGCAGGCATTTACTATGTCTAAAAATGTTACAATAAAGGCTGAGCCGGATTCTTATGCAGCAACTTATGCACAAAATAATGATATCTCATTTAAGGATATCAATTTACCTGATACAGAATTTACTAATGTATCGCTCACTCTTAGTGACGACCTCGGACTAAATTTCTTTATGGACGGAATTTTCTCAGATGAAGAAGCAGAAAAATATCGTGTTACATTCTCAGGCGAGTGCGAAGAAAAGGACGTACCGATTTCAATTCAGAAGAAGAATGAGCTTTATTGTGCAACCGCAAATGTCTCCGCTGACCATATGGACGAGAAGATAACTGCTGTACTTGAATTCAACAATGGAGAAAACTGGGTGAAGCTCAGTGAGTTTACATATTCAGTAAATGACTATCTTAAAAATGTAGATACTACGGGTAACGAGGCTCTTGCTGAGCTTGTTGAGACTACAAAGAAATATGGCGAAGTCACAAAGGCATATTTCAACGGCGGTGATATGCCGGATGTGTCAGACAGCTCTGAAAAGTACTTCGTTGATGATTTCAAGCCGGTAAAAGGCAGCAATGACATGATATCACTTGTGCTCAATTCAAAGCTTGCTGCTCGCCTTTATATCGAAGATATGACAGATGCTTCCACTGCTTCCTATAACTCTGAGGAACTTGGAGCTATACTTGGCAAAAACGGAAAATACTATTTTGAAGTTACTGATATAACTCCTACTCAGCTTGCAAATGATATTGTTATCCAGTATGGCGAGGTCCAGTACAAATTCAAGCCTTTGTCATGGAGCTATCTCGTAAGAAATAAAAACGATAACGGCAAAAATAAGGCAATGGCAGATATTCTTTATCAGTACTGCATAAGTGCTGAAAATTACAAGAAAACTCTGTGAGCGGAAAAGGAGTTGATCGTATGAAAATCAATTATACTACACCTGAAATAGAAATAGTTTCGTTTGGTTCAGAGGATGTTATAACAACAAGCGTTCCCGAAGTTGAACCACAGTCCTAAATAGCAAAATATATATCAAAAATACACATGAAAGTGAATGATTATGGATACCAGACAAAAGCTGATGTATTTGGCGATAGGTCTATTCATAATTTCAGTTTTTGTTTTTTCAAGCATTTCACATAATAAAGAAAGTGTATCAGATAATAATAAGCTAACTATAATAAATTCAGTACAGACTACAACTTTTAGTGCGAAAAAGAGATCAGCAACAACTGTTTCAAAAGTTAAAAGTACGCAAACAGTTAATACAACTCAAAAGCCAAATAACACGACACTCTTGTCGAAGACAACGGCAACTACTGAGATCGTGACAGAGCCTTTACATATCAACATAAATCTTGCCTCAGAGGAGGAATTTCAGCTGCTTCATAATATAGGTCCGGCTATAGCGGGCAATATAGTCCGATATAGGAATGAGAACGGCGAGTTCAACAACATAGAGGAGATCATGCTCGTTGACGGTATCGGACAAGCTGTTTTTGAAGAGATAAGTCCGTATATTTATGTTGAATCACCATCTTATCCCGAGGATGATGAGGATGAAACAGCAGCTGAAGATACTGAGGATGCTGATGACAGCGTTGAAATAGTAGGCGAAGAAGCTCTTGCGGAGCAGATTTACCCGATAAATATCAATACTGCGACTAAAGAGGAACTTATGCTTTTGCCGGATTTCAATGAAACTGTTGCTGATGAGGTGATACGGTTCAGAGAAATGGCTGGCGGATTCCGAAATATCAATGAACTGCTGTATATAAAATCGCTGACAAGAAGTCAGGCAGCCGGACTAAAGGATTATATTTGTTTTGAATAAAGAGTATCACTAAAGAATAAATGCCCCGAAACAGTTTTTAAAGGACTGCTTCGGGGCAATATTGTTATATAGTGTATTTGTAATTGTCAAGACGCTTTTCAAATTCTTCGACGGGCATAGGTTTATCAAAAATGTAGCCTTGTACAAAATCACAGCAATTATCACGAAGTATCTCAATTTGTTCAGGAGTTTCGACTCCCTCTGCGACACATTCCAGTCCAATAGCCTGAGCCATTGCAACTACGTATTTCAGCATGACTTTATTCTGATATTTGTCTTCGCCATTTCCGGAAGGAAGAAGACTTTTATCGATTTTCAGGACGTTCCAAGGCACTTCCTTTATGAGATTGATGGAGGAATATCCAACTCCGAAGTCATCGACCGAAGCGTAAAGTCCGTTTTCCTGCAATGAAGTAATTGTATCCGTAAGTTTTTGGAAATTATAGTCGGTTATTGTTTCGGTGAGTTCAAGCTCGATAAGTTCATGAGGTACGTTGTGGCTGTCGATAATTTCGAGGATATGCTTTGTAAGGTCCATGTCCGAGAGATGTCTTCTTGACAGATTTACCGATATTCGCACAACTTTTTTACCTTCATCGAGCCATTTCCGCAAATGCGAACATACTCTGTCGAGCATATAGAAATCGAGTTTGCATATATCCATACTCCGCTCTAAAACGCTGATGAATTCAAAAGGAGGTATAAGCTGACCGTCGTGTTTCCAGCGGCACAGAGCCTCGGCACCTGCGAGTTTATAACCGTCCAGAGTTACTTTAGGCTGGTAATATACGAGAAACTCACGATTTTTTAATGCTGTCGGGAAATACGCAGATATAGCATTGGCTTTCTTTTTAGCTTCGAGCATTTTGTCATCGAAATACACGAAATCCAACTTATCGGATTGTCTTGCGATGTGCAGAGCAACACTAATACGGTCCATAACATCCGATGCTGAGCTTACGGAATTATCTGGTATTTCATATATACCTGCGTTAGCGGAAACGAAGACTCTTTCACTGTCGCTGCCGCCCATAAATATACCAATACCGTTCAGGATATTCAGTATTTTATTCTGGTTGCCTTTTTTTACGATCAAAGTAAAATTGTCGCCGCCGATACGGGCTAATATCTCACCAGACTCAAGTTCGCTTACGATAGTATTGATGAAACTATGCATCACCTTGGTTCCGTTTTTTCTGCCTATCTGCTGATTGACTACCGAGAATTTTTTCAGGTTAAAGTATATTGCGGTATACTGACTTATTTCTGATTTTGCGATGAGCTTATTCAGATATCTCATATAGTACTTGTGATTATATGTATCCATATCGTAATCAAAGTACAGCAGTTTATCAGCTAACTGAATAAAGCGGCTTCGGCTGTTGAAAACGAACAGTGTATCAAGTATGATATTTACTCTTTCTTTTTCGATGTCATCCCACGCAGCTTCGGACTCTCTTATCCAAGCTTTATATACAACTGTTCTGTCATCAACAGTATTATTTCGTCTGATGATATAAATAGTTTCGTCGTAATTGCCGATATCGTAAAATACTTTTGTTTTGTTATTTTCAATGTATTCGTCACTTGGAGTATCGAAAAATGAGACCTCAATGCGTCCTATTTTCATAACGTCGCAAAGATCTGTGATACATTCGTAAGCGTCATCAGCGAGTGTATCGTCTTTTTCTTTCATGCTTTTCAGAAATTTATTGAAAGCTATCAAATATTCTTTATCTTTCATATAAAACCACCTCTGATATAATAATGGTTTTTGTATACTACGTCTATTTTACTATACCATAACTAAATGTACATAAGAAAAACAATATTTTAATAAATTGTAAATAAATAAAAGTAGTGTAAAATTAATAATGTTAGCATATAAATTATATAACAGAATATTCACTTTTTGTTACTTATATATGGTGTTAAGCTTGGTTAAATTATTCTTGACAAGGTTTTTAGGGTATGTTATAATAATAAAAAATAATTCCGCTGAAATGCTGATAAACAGCGGTTTTTTTGTTTTTATACGATTATGTTCAGTGATCGGATTCAGCCGTAATTGCGTCAATAACGGAGGTTAAAATATGGATATATGTATAACACCTTCTCTGCTTGATGGCAGGGTAAGGATACCGGCTTCAAAAAGCTGTGCTCACAGAGCATTGATATGTGCCGCTCTGGCAGACGGCAAGTCTGTTATAAGCGGAGTTACTATGTCTAAGGATATTGAAGCTACAATAGGTGCAATGACAGCTCTGGGTGCGACATTTACGGTAAAAGACGATGTGATAACAGTTTCAGGTATAAGTACTCCGAAAGATCAGGCGGTCATTGATTGCAATGAAAGCGGTTCGACACTCCGTTTTATAATGCCGGTCGCTGCGGCTCTTGGAGCTGATGCAGAGTTTATCGGCAGGGGAAGACTCCCTGAGCGTCCGATAGACATTTATAAAAGGGAGCTCAGTGCGAATGGAGTAAAGTTCGTAACTGAAAATATGCCATATAAACTCTCCGGCAGACTAAGCGGCGGCGTTTACCATATAGAAGGCGACGTTTCTTCTCAGTTTGTTACCGGACTTATCTTTGCACTCCCACTCCTTGAAGATGACAGCGAGATAATTCTCACATCTCATCTTGAATCACGTCCTTATGTCGATATTACTATAGATATACTAAAAAGGTTCGGTATATCGATAGAAGAGTATGAAGGCGGTTTCCACATCAGGGGCGGACAGAAATATAAGCCCCATGACGAGGTTATCGAGGGAGATTTCTCTCAGGCTGCTTTCTTTTATGTAGCCAATACCCTCGGCTCTGAGATAGATATAGATAATCTCAATATGAACAGCGTTCAGGGAGATAAGAAGATACTTGATATTATCCACGAAATGTGCTATAATAATAACGGATGTTTCAATGCGGATTGTTCGGATATACCAGACCTTGTACCGATACTTGCCGTTCTTGGAACATTCGGAAAAAAAGAATCAGTAATCTATAATGCTAAACGACTTAAAATAAAGGAAAGTGACAGGCTTGCAACTACTGCTGCACTTTTAAACAGTCTGGGCGGAAACGTTCAGGTAACTGATGACGGATTGAAAATAACTCCTGTTGACTGTCTTAAAGGCGGTACTGTCGACGGTGCCGGCGATCACAGAATAGTTATGGCAGCTGCTATAGCAGCTACAAGAGCTGAGAATGAAGTCATCATCAAGGGTGCAGAGGCAGCCGAAAAGTCCTATCCTGAATTTTTTAAAGACTATACAACACTCGGAGGTAAAGCAAATGTCATCATTCTGGAATAACAGGATCTCTATTTCTATATTCGGCGAAGCTCAGGGTCCGGCAATAGGCGTAACAGTGGATAACCTGCCTTCAGGCGAATATATAGATACAGAAGCTCTTGCTGCATTTATGGCAAGAAGGATTCCGGAAAAATATGTTACACCTGAATTGAATGACAATGCTATGCCGCATATCATGTCCGGCATTTATAATGACCGTACCACAGGTACTCCGCTATGTGCTTTTATTCAGAACAGAGTCAGAAAAGCTCCGCAGCACGCTGAGCTTGACAGACTTGCACGTCCCGGACACGCTGATTATACCGGTGCTGTCAGATACAAAGGCTTCAACGATGTCAGAGAGGACGGCCATTTTTCAGAAAGACTTACCGCTCCGCTTTGTTTCGCAGGAGCTATATGCGGACAGATACTTGAACGCCGTGGAATTTATACCGGTGCTCATATACGTCAGATACATAATACAAAGGATAATCCTTTTGATCCGGTCAATATAACCAGAGATGCTGTGCTGAGCGTCAGAAACAAAGTATTTCCGGTAATAAATGACAGAAAAGGCTGGATAATGGAGGAGGATATCGAAAAGGCAAGAAATGCCGGAGAATCTTTGGGCGGTATCATCGAATGTGCAGTTGTAAATGTGCCGGCTGGTATCGGTTCACCAATATTCGACGGACTTAAAAATAATATCGCTCAGCTTGTGTTCGGTATCCCCGGAGTCAACGGACTTGAATTCGGCTCAGGCTTCACATCTGCCAAAATGGTCGGAAGCCAGAATAATGACCCGTTCTATCTCGACGAACATGGTCATGTGCTGACAAAGACCAATAATCACGGAGGTATACTCGGAGGTATATCGTCAGGTATGCCGATAACCCTGAATGTGGCTGTGAATCCTTCTCCGGCTATTGCTAAAGAACAGTCGGCTGTGGACCTTCACGATATGAGTGAGGGGACTATAGCAGGAATTGAAAATCATGACCCGTGTCTTGTTCCGAGACTTGTTCCATGTGTTGAGGCTGCTGTCAATATTGCGATACTTTCACATATGATGGATTATCCTAATTTCTGTTAAGGTGATAATATGCAGGACGAAAACATAATGAAAATGGCTGAAAGAGCTGATATAGAGATAAAAGATGTTCCTACGCTGAATATCCTTATCTGCTATCTGCTCTATAAGATCGACAGACCTGTAGAGACTGAACAGCTCTATGAGATCGCTATAGGTACAGGAGTTGTGAATTACTTCTATTATCAGGACTCTATCGACTATCTGCTGAAAAATTCGCTTATATCATTGTCAGTAAACAGCTCGGGTGTAGAGTGCTATTCCCTTGAAGATAAGGGACGTGAGTGTGCAAGACGACTTAAAAACTATGCACCTAAGTCCTACAGGGATAAGCTCGTGCTTGCTGCACTGAGATATTTTGCAAGACAAAAGGCTGAACAGGAGATAAAAATAGACTATATTCCTCTTGATAAGGGATGCTATGTCAATGTCCGATGTCTTGATGCGGACTGCGATCTTATGGACCTGAAGCTCTATGCTCCTGATATGACTCAGGCAAAGATGCTCGGAGAAAGAATAATGCTGAATCCTGCCGGCTTTTATGGAAAAATAGTAGAACTTGCTCTTTCAAATGAGGAAGTCCCATATGATTTAAGTGATAATTGAATAAATACTAAAGAGCATTGTATATGTTTAATGCTCACATATAAGTTTTATGCATATCTATTGAGGGAAATCCTTTTGAAAAAGGGTTTCCCTTGATCTTTTTAAGCCTTCGGCTTCATTTTTCCCCAGATATAGTACTCCAGCAGAAAATAACTGTTGGTTTTTTGTTTTTTCGAGAGTACTATATCTGGGGAAAAATCATTCTGAAAGTCTTTGGAAAGGGGTTCGGGGAAGAACCTTTCCTCAGAAAGGTTTGCCCCGATAAATTCGCATAAACTTCTATATGGGTAACACACATATTACAGTGCTCTTTTTATGCAAAAATATGTGAAAAAAATAACAATAATTACCGGTATTTTCTTAAAAAAACTATTGAAAATTTTGCTTTGTTATGATACAATTAAATGTATAGTGCGTTTTTAAGGAACATATTATTATTTAAAGTTTATTGCTCCCCCAACTAAACATTGCCAACCAATGCTCGTCATAAAGAAAATTTTCAGTGTCAGAAAAACTTGAAATGCGTAAGCATTCCTGCATTTTTCTTCCTTGATAAATTTCCTTTCTGCCTTTGCCTTTTTGGCAAAGTTTAATTGGGGGAGCAATATAAAAAATCTGTAAGGAGAAAAGCATGAAGAAACTTAATGGCATAAGGCTCAAACACCGTAAAAATACGGAAAACAGCCAGACTATTGATTTCACTTTGCCGGCAAAAGTAGTGATACCTATGTCAATGCACATGGGAGTACCTTGTCAGCCACTTGTCAAAGTCGGAGATACAGTAAAAGTCGGACAGAAAATCGGAGACACAGATGCACCTTTCAGTGTGCCGGTCCACTCAGGTGTTTCGGGAAAGGTCACGGCAGTGAGCGATTATCGCAATGCTATGGGAACAGTTTGCAAAGCAGTTGAGATAGAAACTGACGGTGAACAAGCTATTTCAGATGATGTGAAACCACCTGTAGTTACAGATAAGGAGAGCTTTATAAAAGCTGTGCGTGAGAGCGGCTCGTGCGGACTTGGCGGAGCAGGTTTCCCGACTCATATCAAGCTTAATCCTAAAACACCAATAGATACACTTGTTATAAATGCCGCTGAGTGTGAACCGTACATTACTGCTGACTATAGAGAGATGCTGGAATGTCCGGATGATATAATCGGAGGAATAAACCTGATAAAGAAACAGCTTGGAATAAAAAATGCCAAGCTTGCTATAGAGGCAAACAAGCCGGAGGCTATAAAGAATTTCACCGAAATGGCTAAAAATGACGACACTATAGACATTATAACACTGCCGTCAAGCTATCCTCAGGGAGCTGAAAAAGTCATAATATATAACTCCACCGGAAGGATAGTAAAAGAGGGCGAGCTCCCGTCAGATGAGGGTGTTATAGTTATCAATGTATCTACAGTAGCTTTCATTTACAGATATATGCAGACAGGTATGCCTTTGGTCACAAGAAGACTTACTATAGACGGCAATGCAGTTGGTGAGCCTAAAAATGTCCGTGCGATAATCGGTACTTCATTCAGGGAACTGCTCGATTTCTGCAAGACGGATATAGACAGCATAAAGAAGCTCATCGGCGGAGGTCCTATGATGGGAATGAGCATCCCTGACATGAATATGCCCGTTGTAAAGACTTCAAATGCACTTCTTGCAATAAAGACCTATGATGAGAGAAAAACCTCGAACTGTATTCGCTGCGGACGATGCGTGAGAGTCTGTCCTATGGGACTTATGCCTGCGGAAATCGATAAGGCATACAAGATAAAGAATATAGCTGAATTAAAAGAGCTGAAAGTTATGCTCTGCATGAACTGCGGAAGCTGTACATATGTCTGTCCGGCGAACAGAAAGCTTGCAGAGACTAACCAGCTTGCAAAATCACTCATACCAAGAAAGTAAGGAGGCAGAAAAGAAATGAATAAACTTATTGTTTCACCGTCTCCGCACGATGAAAATTATCTTAAAACTTCAACTATAATGCTCAATGTAATAATCGCACTTCTCCCTGCATTGGGCGTGGGATTTTATATGTTTGGTTTCAGGGCGGTCACTCTTACCGCAGTCTGTATTGCGAGCTGTATGATGTTTGAATATGTTTCAAGAAAGATCATGGGCAGGAGCAATACTATTTCCGACCTTTCAGCAGTAGTCACAGGTATTATACTTGCGATGAACCTACCGGTCACACTTCCGTACTGGATGGCAGTTATAGGCTGTTTTGCGGCTATAGTCATAGTCAAGCAGCTGTTTGGCGGACTTGGACAGAATTTTGCGAATCCGGCTATAACTGCAAGAATAGTGCTCATGGTATCCTTCCCGTCAGCAATGACACACTGGATAAAGCCTACAGAGTATGACTATGACGCAGTATCTTCAGCAACTCCTCTTGCTGTCAAAGCAGCAGGCGGTGACGCACCTTCATATCTCGATATGTTTATCGGAAAAACAGGCGGATGTATCGGAGAGACCTGTGCTCTTGCACTTCTTCTCGGCGGACTTTATCTCGCAGCAAGAGGTATAATCTCACTTGCTGCACCTGTATCGTTTATAGGAAGTCTTTTCCTGCTTTCATGGGCAGGCGGCGATGACCCTGTATTTTCCATACTCGCAGGCGGTGTTTTCCTCGGAGCTTTCTTCATGGCGACTGATTATGCTACAACTCCTATCACATTCAAAGGAAAGATAGTTTTCGGACTTGGCTGCGGTATAATAACATTTGTAATACGTCATTTTGGCTCTTATCCTGAGGGTGTATCATTTTCAATACTGCTCATGAACGTTCTTACTCCTTACATAGAGCAGCTTACAAGAACTAAAATATTCGGAGCAAAGGAGGCTGAAAAGAATGAAGGATAAGGTCAAACCAACATTAGTCCTTACCATAATATGTGTAGCAGCCTCACTTCTGCTTGTTCTTGCCTATGAAATGACTAAGGACAGAATTTCTGAGCAGAAAGAGAAAAAATTCAACAGCAGTGTTGAATCCTTATTCGGTGAGTGCGAAAGTCACCTTATCAACGATAATTTCGGCAACGACGAAATAGTTGAGATAGCTGTTACATCCGACGGCAAAACTGCTGTTCAGGTTTGTACTGACGGATATTCAAAAGGCGGTATCAATATTCTCGTTGGAATAGACGAGAACGGTGCTCTTTCAGGTATCGAATTCGTATCACTCGGAGAAACTCCGGGACTTGGCTCAAAAGTACGTGATGAAAGCTCGTTCTGTGAGCAGTTCATAGGTATAAAAGAAGCTCCGGAGGACTTCGATGCTATAAGCGGAGCTACATTTTCGTCAAAGGGAATGAAGCACGCAATTTCTACAGCAATGAATGTATATAATGAAAATAAGGAGGCGATCCTCGGTGGCTGAAAAGAATAATAGTCTTGGAAAAGAACTTACAAAGGGAATATTAAAAGAAAATCCGACACTGGTAATGCTCCTTGGAATGTGTCCTACGCTTGCAGTAACAACTCAGGCAGCAAACGGAATTGGTATGGGACTTGCAACAACATTTGTACTTCTCGGCTCAAATATAGTAATATCCGCCCTGAGAAATGTTATCCCCGATAAAGTCAGGATACCTTCATTTATAGTAATCATAGCAAGCTTTGTAACACTTATCGGATTTCTGCTTGAAGGCTTTGTTCCCGACCTCTATGAAAGTCTTGGAATATACCTCACACTCATCACCGTAAACTGTATTATATTCGGCAGAGCTGAGATGTTCGCAAGCAAGAATGGTATAGTAGCATCTGCTTGTGACGCTATAGGAATGGGTATCGGATTTACCATAGCATTGTTTTTAATGGGTTCGATAAGAGAAATAATCGGAGCAGGTCAGTGGATGGGAATGAATATCCCTGTACTTCACGATAATCCTATGCTGCTGTTCATCATGCCGGCAGGCGGATTTTTTACGCTTGGAATGATAATCGCTGCTGTAAATAAGATAGCAAATAAGAAACCGCCTCAGGAGCTCGGATGCAGCGGATGTCCTCATGCAGAACAATGCGGAAAGGCAGGTGACTGTCAGTGAAAGCGTTAATGATAATTCTTCTGTCAGCTATGCTGACGGACAATTTTGTACTCGCTAAATTTATGGGAATATGTCCTTTCCTCGGAGTATCAAAAAAGCTCGACAGTGCGACCGGAATGGGACTTGCAGTAACATTTGTAATGCTGTGTGCGACTTTAGTCACATATCCTATACACCACGGAATATTAGTACCGAACGACCTTGAGTACCTCGATACGGTAGTGTTCATTATGGTCATAGCACTTTTTGTACAGCTGGTTGAGACTATGTTGAAAAAGTGCATCCCTTCACTGTACAGCTCGCTCGGAGTTTATCTGCCGCTTATAACAACAAACTGTGCAGTGCTCGGTGTTACTGTACTGAATATCGATAATGACTATACATTTGTACAGTCAATGGTAAATGCACTTGGCGGCGGTCTTGGATTCATGCTTGCTCTTGTTATCTTCTCGGGAGTAAGAAAGAAAATGGAGTACGCTGACATCCCTGAGACTTTCAAGGGTGTGCCGGCAACTCTTATAGCAGCGTCGATAGTTTCCGTTAGCTTTATGGGCTTTTCGGGACTGTTCAGCTAAGGAGGTGCAGAGAATATGACATATGTTGTACCTGCACTGATAGTTGGTCTGTGCGGAATGATGGCAGGAATACTGCTCACTGTAGCTGCTAAGGTATTCCATGTTGAAGTAGATGAAAGAATAGAAAAAATCAGCGAGGCACTTCCTCAGGCTAATTGCGGAGCGTGTGGATATGCCGGATGTGCTGACTATGCGGCTGCGATAGTCGAAAAGGGAGCTCCTACAAATCTCTGTCGTCCGGGCGGAGCTGATGCTGCTGTTAAAATAGCGGGAATACTCGGAACGGCGGCTGCTGATGTTGTGAAAATGACAGCAGTAGTTCACTGTAACGGTGACTGCAAAGCTACTGACACTGCTTTCGTTTTTGACGGAGTTCAGTCATGTAAGGCGGTAAAAAGGTTTTACGGCGGTACGGGACTTTGTAAATACGGCTGTATAGGTCTTGGGGACTGCATGAAAGTCTGTGAACACTCTGCTATCCGCATCGAAAACGGAGTAGCAAAGGTAACTCCGGCATTGTGCGGAGCTTGCGGACAATGTGCAGCAGTCTGTCCTAACAGTCTGATAGAGATAAAGCCGCTTGCAAAGCATATCGATGTTTTGTGTTCATCAGCTGATAACGGTAAGCTGACAAAGCAGAACTGCAAAAACGGCTGTATCGGATGTAAGATATGCGAAAAGAAGTGTCCTAACGAAGCGATAAAGGTCGAGAACTTCCACGCTTCGATCGATTACGAAAAATGTACCGGATGCGGAGTGTGTATGGCGGCTTGTCCTGTTAAGGCTATACATAGCTGTGAACCTGAGAAGTCTAAGCCGGCGGAGGATTAAACTATGCAGCACAGCGGTACTATAGAATTTGAAACAGCAAGACTGATATGCCGACGCTTCAATACTGAGGATGATAAGGATATGCTGAACAACTGGGCAGCTGATCCGGATATACAGTTTGAGTACGGCGAACCTGTTTATACCGATATATCTCAGGTGCGTGGACTGCTCTCAAAGTATATTGAAAGTTACAGTGATCCGGATAGCTACAGGTGGGCGATAATTGAAAAGACCAGTGGTCAGAATATCGGACAGATAGCTCTGTGTAAAGTATATTCTGACTGCTGTACTGCTGAGATAGAATACTGTATCGGTAAGAGTTTCTGGGGCAGCGGATATGCCGGAGAAGCGTTGTCCGGACTTATGAGATTCATATTTAATAATACAGGATTCCAAAAGCTTGAAGCGTATCACAGAGTAGAAAACGTCAAATCAGGTCGTGTACTTGAGAAGTCAAGAATGCATATCACTGATACTGTACAGCGTTTTGTCAGGGAAAATAAAGAGCCTGTCGGAGAAGTCTGCTACTGCATCACAAGGGACGAATATCTTGATAGTCTCAAATAAAAAGAAACCCGGAACAGGTCATGATAGACCGATTCCGGGTTGTGTTTTTATATAGGCTGACCTATATAGCTTTCTGTCATAATTAGCAGCCTAAGCCGAGAAGCTGACAGATAAGCTTCCATATGTTATTGCAGCACATAGTGGATACCTCCTGTAAGTATTATCCCTCTTGGGATAATTATATTATATCAGAGGTTTATCGTTAAATCAATGCAAAAATGTTGGCAAAAAAATTACCAATTAATTGATGACACAGGTCGCAATAGCAAGATAAGAAGCAAAGAGACTCCAGATAAGATATGGGATGTTCAAGTAAGCTGCAAGAGGCTTTGTGTGGTAGAATCCCCATATCATAGCTGCAACTGCCATTGAAAGAAGCACAGCTACGACTGCTGCGAGAGAAAGTATCTCAAATCTGAAGAATATGATGCTCCATGTGAAGTTGATAACGAGCTGTATAGCATATATTTTCAGCGAGAAAGTACGGTATCCGCTGTCTTCCGAGTGATAGACGAGATAAGCTCCGATGCCCATGAGTGCATAGAGTATCGCCCATACTATCGGGAATACGACCGCCGGCGGTGACAGAGGAGGCTGTTTGAAGTCATTGAAGAATCCGGAATAACCTCCGGTCAGCAGGGCAGACAGTGCTCCCACAAGCTCGGCAGCCACGATTGAGATTATAAGATCAGTCCAATTGATTTTTTTCATAGTAAATACCTCGATTCGTTGATGATATATTCTATGGAAAAAAATCAGGAAATATTCATTTTACTTCATTGGAGTCACATTGTTGAACAATGCATAGAATTTTATCGGGATGTGCTTGTCTATATGGCACTTTCCGAAGAACCATTTTTTGTATGTACAGGTCTTGATGATGTCCTCGAAGAAAGCGTGGACTTCAAGTCTTTGCAGTACATCAACGTTAAGGCAGTCTTTCAGGGACGCAGGGGGTTCGTGAGTGACTATGTAGTCAACGGTATTATCATTCAGAGCGAGATTGTGGATAGCCTCACGTATCTCGTCGTGAGTAGGCTGTTCACGCTCCCACCAGTCTCCGTCGTGTCTGAACTCGAAGTCCTGACTGTGACCGCCGCCGAAAGTGAATATCTTTTTGCCTTCAATGGTATAGATCTGACCTCTCATGAGGTGGACTATATTATCTCCTATAACTCTTGCTTTGCCGCCGTTCCACTCAGTTACCGGAAATTTTTCAAGTATATCGAAGTTTTCGTGGCATCCGTCAACAAAAGCAATGGTATAATTTTTTGATGCAAGTTTATTTATTACAGACCTCTCTTTTCTTGAACCGTCCCAGAAAAAGCCGAAATCTCCGCATATTATAAGAGTGTCGCCGCTGCGGAGCTTTTTCATGGCAGGGTCTTTGAAGCGGCTTATGTCGCCGTGAGTGTCTCCTGTTACGTAAATCAAGTTTGTTACCTCCGTTTGTTTTCTGTTTCTATAATTACATTTTACCACATTTATATGCAAAGGTAAAGTCCCAAGAAAAAATTTTTGAAACGTGCAGCAAGTTTTGCAGTATCGTATTGACTATTTCATGCCGATATGCTAAAATACATCTTGATATTAAGCTTTGTACTACAATTATAAAAGGAGATTTTGATATGTATATTCCTGAAATATCGAATAACGGATTAAAAAAATAAAAGGAGAAAAAACAAATGGTCTTTATTGTTAATCAAGATGTAAAAAATGAGTTTGAAGATTTAAAAAAATTATCTTCTATGTTAAAATCAAAATCTGAATTTGATGTTCCTTACCCTTTTGAAAAAGTTGAAGAATGGGAAAAAAGTAATAGGGTAAAAATACCGGATATGTATAAAAGTTGGTTATTGCTTACTTCATACGCAAGAATTATGGATGGAAGAATAGAGTTATTTTTCCCTGAAATAGGTAATTCAGATAAAGAAGATGTATATATTGGAAACATTGGATATGGTACAGATGATTTGTATTTTTCAAAAAATACAGGTGCATTTTATTCGATTGGCGATGAAAAAGAAGAATATGAAGATTTTCTCGATTTTCTTACATATGTTCATGTAACTGTGGAAGATGAAGCCGAAGAAGAATATGGTGAAGAATGGTTGAAAAAATTTGAATCTCAGCAATGAAAAGTCACCGAAAAAATTTTTGAAAAAGACTTTAAAAAAGCTGAAATATGTGATATAATATTGGAGTATGAAAATTTTAATAATGAGGAGAGCATATGAAAAGGTTACTATCTGTTATAGCAGCAGTTGTCATGCTGCTTCCGTTTGTATATATCCCCGAAGCCAAAGCGGTCAATTTTCCGCTTAAAACACCGATACAGAGCGAATCTGCGATGCTGATAAATCTTGATGCAGACATTGTGATACACGAGAAGAATGCGGATGTAAAGCAAATGCCGGGACCTCTCGTAAACATAATGACAGCAGTTATCGTTCTTGAGGAGTGTAAGGACCTCAATCAGGAGCTTACCCTTGAACCTGAGATATATCAGAATGTATACGAGTCGCTCAACGCTCATGACTACAGTGACGATCTTCCTTCCTGCGACATAAAGGACGGAGATGTACTTACTGTTACTGACCTGCTTTACTGTATGATGCTTACATCATCAGTTGAAGCGGCTGAGACACTTGCTTATCATGTAGGCGGAAAAAATACAGCAGCATTCGTCGAGAAGATGAACAATAAAGCTGCTGAGCTCGGAATGACTTCAACTCACTTTACAAATGCTACAGGAATGTACGATGAGAATCAGTACACGACTGCAAGAGATATGGCTACGCTTACTCAGTATGCACTTAAAGTTCCGCTTTTTGAAAATATCTCAACTACTTATTCCTACAAACCGACAGTACCTAATCCTGAGCGTCATGAGCATCTTGACGAGTGGATATGGACTCATTCAAATGTTATGATGGATCAGGAAGACGAGGACCTTTACTATATGGGAGCAAGAGGTATCAAGACCGCAAATCTGGTCGCTGCCGGAAGAAATATCGTTACTATGGCAAGCAAGAATGGTAATAATTACCTTGCAGTACTCCTTAAAGCTCGTTTTAACGATGCTGAGGGAAATATGCAGTTCTATCATATCAGAGATGCCATACAGATGTTTGACTGGGCATTTGACCATTTCTCATATCAGATAATACTTGCTGATACTGCCGAACTTGGCGAGCTTCCTGTAAAGCTTGCAGAGGGCAATGACTATGTACTTGCTTGTCCTAAGGAGGAATTCGACCTTCTTTGGTATGACGAGATAGATATTTCGCTCATAAAAAAAGATAACATAAAATGGTACAAGAATTCGCTTCAGGCACCTGTTAAAAAGGGCGAGCCGCTTGGAGAAGTCACATTGGAGTATTCCGGTGAGAAGCTTGGAACAGTCGAGTTAGTTGCTGTATCAAATGTAAACAGATCGAAGTCAAAATACAATATCGAAGCCGCAAAGCGATTCAGAAAGTCAGTCTGGTTCAAGAATGCTTTGAAAATATCAATAATACTTTGTCTCATTTATATCCTTGTATGTATTTACGCATGGGTAGTATTCAAAAGCAAAGCCAAACCGATGAAGCCTATATACGCTGTACCTAAAATGGACAAGAAGAAAAAGAAGAGCAGAAAACCTGAAAATAAGGAATAATTATCAAACTGATCTCGCTGAAAGGTGAGGTCAGTTTTTTGCTTGATATTCCAAGAATTTTCCATTATCTCTTGACGAAGTAATAGGATAAGGAGTATAATAACTATAAGAACTTGTTCTTAATAAGGCACAATACAGAAAGGATGATAGTTATGAAGCTTGAACCGATAATCATATCTCTGCTTGATACTGATCTTTACAAATTCAATATGGATCAGGTCATATTCCATAAGCATACCGATCTTTGCGGACAGTATTTCTTTAAATGCCGCAATAAGGACGTCGTGTTTACTCCGGAAATGGTACAGGAGATAAATGAGCAGATAGACCATTTATGCTCGCTCACATTCAAAAAAGAAGAACTTGACTATCTGCGTTCCATACGTTTTATAAAGAATGACTATGTTGAATTTCTTAGATTATGGAGACCTATAAGAGACTACATTACAACCTCGCTTGATGAAAACGGCGAACTCTTTATTGAAGTAAACGGACCGCTCTTTTCTGCAATGCAGTTTGAAATATATCTTTTAGAGATAGTCAATGAAGTGTATTTCAGAATGAAGTACGATTACGACAGCCTTCTTAAATCAGCTCAGGAGAGGCTCGATGCTAAGATAAAGGCTATGAATGACGGCACTTACACTTTCAAGTTTGCTGAATTCGGATGCCGCAGAAGACTTTCAAGAGAGTGGGAAGATGTCGTTGTAAAGAGATTTGTTACAGAGACTAAAAACTGCGTCGGAACTTCAAATGTATATCTCGCAATGAAGTACAATGTAACTCCTATCGGCACATATGCACATGAGTTCGTGCAGATGTATCAGGGTATTGATTCAATACCTCTTGCATATACCAATCACTACGCAATGAAGGACTGGTATGATGAGTATGACGGCGATAACGGTACAGCTCTTACAGATACAGTAACAACCGATCTGTTCCTGCTTGACTTTAATCGTTCAATGGTCAATAACTATACCGGAGTACGTCACGACAGCGGTGACCCATATACGTGGGGAGAGAAGATGATCGCTCACTATAAAAAGTACGGAGTTGACCCGAAAACTAAGCTCCTTCTTTTCAGTGACAGCCTCGACTTTGACAGAGCTCAGAAACTTTACGATTATTTCTGCGATAAGACCAAGGTATCATTTGGTATAGGCACATTCTGCTCAAATGATACAGAGAAGAATGCCCTTAATATCGTAATAAAGCTCCAGTATGTAAACGGCAGACCTGTTGCAAAGCTTTCAGATGATACAGGCAAAGCAATGTGCCGTGATAATGACTACCTTAGCTACCTTAAACGCTCGGTAGAATTCAGAATACAAAGAGAATCAGAAAAGTAAAAAGTCATCCCCTTGATATAAACGAATATCGAGGGGATATTTTTATCAATAGTAGATATAGTCTCCACTGGAGTAACCGGTGATGCCATTATAGCTGACTACGTACCAGCCATTTATCTCGCCGTTTATTGTAACAGAAGCTCCGTTTGGTATAGAGCCGATTATCTTACCTGAAGTTGATGGGTAACTCCTTATATTTAGTCCACTTCCGTCAGTAACGACAGTTCCCCACGATACAGGTCCTGCTGGAATAAAAGGTATCCCGAAGTAATCGCAGAGTGAGCGTACTAAGTTTTTGGCAATAGTTTCGAGATTATTCTTCAGCCATGCCTCATCTGCAAAATTGTCGTGATAGCCAAGCTCACACAGCACTGCAACAGCCTTTGTACGCAGCACTTCACCGAGAGTTGTTGTCGGAAGTGCTCTTACTTTGTCCGGCAGAGGATATATGCTTTTAAGATTGTTTGCGATTATATTTGCGAGTTTTTCGCTCTGACCGCTTGCCGGAGCAAAATATATGTCAATTCCTCTTAATTTTCCTGCAAGATTAGGAGGAGCAGCATTTGAGTGCAGAGCAAGATGAACGTCATAATTACCGGAATTTGAATCAGATATAGCACCGCCGACATTTCTGTCCGGATCATTTCTGACAAACTGTATACCGCATGAACGCAGGTATGGTTCGACCCTGTCAGCGAGGAGGTTCATATACAATTCCTCGTTACCGCTTGTTGCGTACTCGTTCCATTCCTGAGTTGAAGGACTTAAAAAAACCTTAGGCATAATAACATTCCTTTCTTAGATTTAGAGAAAAAACTCTAATGTTATTTTATGCTAAAGGTAAGTAATATGTTATTACTTCGGCAATCAAACATCAATAAAACGACGAAGTCGGCAAAAAAGGGATTCCAAAGGGTTTCCAACCCTTTGGCGGAAGGGTGTGCGAGGGGTTACCCCTACCAGTGGTAGGGGATGTCAGCTTGCTGACAGGGGTGGCTGGACCCGATTAGGGTGCAGAGTCTCACCTAAGAAGCAGTACAGCGAGCAAAGCAACGCTGTACGGACCGTCCATATAACTCCCCTCGGCTTGACCGACACGAATTTTATCAATATAATATTGCCGCATTAATAATGTGACAGTACTGAATAAGAAAAATAAAAAAATAATACCTCCGGTATTGACTTTTACCATTTAAAGCGTTATACTATTAAATGATAAAAACTTTAGGAGGACATTATGAATATTCTTGTAGTGGGACTTGGATTAATAGGCGGCTCTTTTTGTAAAGCCATGAAAAAATATACATATCACAAGGTTACAGGCTGTGACCTCAATCATGATATTGAGTACGCTGCACTCCGTGATGTAGCGATAGATGACGTTTTTACAGGAAGCTATGAGGGCTATGACCTCATTATAATAGCTCTTTTCCCGGATGCGGCAGAAAGATTTTTCAACGAAAATGCATCTAAAATACCTGCGGGAACTCTCGTAACAGATGTTTGCGGCATCAAGGGAGCTTTTTCCGAGAGAATGAAGCAGACTGCACTCTCAAACGGACTTCGATATGTAGGTATACATCCTATGGCTGGTAAGGAGTTCGGAGGCTACTATAATAGTACTGCGGACCTTTTCTGCAAGGCAAACTTCATCATTGCACCTTTTGAGGACAGTAAATCTGAGGATATTGAGCTCCTTAAAAAGCTTGCAGCTGAGGTGGGTGCAGGAAAGATAGTTGAGACAACTCCGGAGAATCACGATAAGATGATAGCTTATACTTCTCAGCTTGCACATATCGTTTCAAGTGCGTATGTAAAGAGTCCTGAGCTTGGACTTGAATGCGGATTCAGCGGCGGCAGCTTTCAGGATATGACCCGTATAGCTACTATGAACGAAAAAATGTGGACTGACCTTTTCATGCAGAATCGTGATAATTTGCAGTACGAGCTCGACCTTCTTATAGAGAATCTTGGCAAGTACAGCGAGGCACTCAGAAATGGTGACGCTGACAAAATGAGGTCGCTTATCGCAGAGGGCAGAGAGCTGAAAGAGGATAACCTCCGTCACAGAGTTGGTCAGCCTAACTAAGATAAAATTGCACAAATCACATCATGCGGTTTTGGACTGGATCAGAAATATTTCTTCTGAAAATCCGGTTCATTGTCGTGGATGTCGAGAGCATTAAGGTAGTGAAGGGGAGAGTCCTCCGGCATATTGAATTTGAGTGCGTAGGCACAAAGAGCCTGATAAAATACTGCAAAACGCTTATTTACAGCGGTATTTCCGTATTTTCCGTCACCGAGCAGCGGATTGCCGATATGAGCAAGGTGAGCTCTGATCTGGTGAGTACGTCCGGTATAGAGGGTGACTTCTACAAGCGAAAGACCGCCTTTTTTCGACAGCACTCTGTAGCCGGTCTTAATAGGCTTGAATCCCTCTTTTGGAGTATCAGATATGCGGACTATATTTCTGCCGTCGTCTTTTTTGTGATAAGCAGTTATAGTGTCCTCTTTTTTGGGGAGCTCCCCGATGCAGATGCACCTGTATATTTTATGCAGATTTCCTTCACGAATGGCAGCATTTACATCTCTCAGAGCTTTTGCATTTTTAGCTGCTGTTATAAGACCGGCAGTATTTCTGTCAAGACGACTGCAAACAGCCGGAGCAAATGAGGATTCAGCATCAGGAGTATACTCGCCTTTGTCATAAAGGTACTTTTTTATGCGGTTTATCATGGTATCGTCGACAGGTTCATTTCCGGCGTGAGTGTCAAGACCTACCGGCTTGCTGACTATGATGATATTATCGTCCTCGTAGACTACAGATAGCTCGTTTACAGCGTTGAGAAAGCTCATATCGTGCTGTTTCTGTGCAGAGAGCTCGTCCTTGACATATATTCTGACGACATCGCCGCTGTTAAGTTTAGCTGAAAGCTCACAGCGTTTGCCGTTTATTTTTATATCTTTCTTTCTTATTAGCTTATATAGCATACTTTTGGGCATATCCGGCATCGCTTTAAGTATAAACTTATCTACTCTCTGTTCCGAATCGTTGTCATTTATAACAAATTCTTTCATATTTTTCACCTATTCTTGCATATAAAGTATATATAAATCTAACAAAAAGAACTTTGTAAAATTAACATAGTTCACAAAGATACAATTTGTTCAACATAATTTTGATAAAATGCTTGTAATTCAAGTATTTTTGTGCTATAATTACAAAAAGGTTACATAAATATTTTGTTTGTAACTATTTGTGATGAGTATTAAGGAGTTTGATAGGAAATGAAGCTTTCAAAAAGGATACTTTCTACTGTTATCTCAATGGTAATGACCGGAGCAGCTATTGCTGCATCAGTTGTTCCGTCTGCTTATGCGGAAGATACAGTAAGTGCAGTTACCTCTGACATTAATGATACCATAAATCAGGAAGAAAGTAAAGTGGAGGAGACCACAGAAGCACCATTTAATGTTTTCGATATTTATGATGCACATCAGAAGGTCGTTCCGCCAAAGACAACAACACCTGTTCAGCAGCCTGTTGTTGAAAAGCCAAAGCCGAGCATTTATAAGAATTCTGAGGGCATCGATGTTTCTTATGCTCAGGGAAAAATAAACTGGAAGGCTGTTAAGGCAAGTGGTATCGATTACGCTATCATAAGAGCAGGTTACGGCAATGCTAAGGCGTATCCTAATCAGGTCGACACTTGGTTTGAATATAATATAAAGGAAGCTCAGGCAGCAGGAATAAAATGCGGTGCGTACTGGTTCAGCTACGCTACTGATGTTAATGGAGCTTACGCAGAAGCTGAATCCTGCTATGAAGTAATAAAGAAGTATAAATTTGATTACCCTATCTACTTTGATATTGAGACTGAAAAGCAGATGAATCTGTCTGCAACTCAGGTTTCAGCTATCATAGAGGCATTTTGTTCAAGACTTCAGTCCAAGGGATACTATGTAGGACTTTACAGCTATGCAAGTATGCTTCAGACTAAGGTCATTGAAACTACACTGAAAAAGTACGATGTATGGGTAGCTCATGTAAATGTTTCCAAGCCTGCTTTCAGCGGAAGCTATGGAATGTGGCAGTATTCCTGGACAGGCAGAATAAACGGTATAAGTACAGATGTCGATAAGAATCACTGCTATATCAACTATCCTTACATAATCTCACCTGATACATACACCGATACTGGTAAGGAAACAACATATACACCACCGGCAGGCGGTAAGCCGCTTTTACCGGGTTCCAGTCAGGGAGTAGCAACAGGTATCGACGTTTCAGAGTGGCAGAAGGACATAAACTGGAAGTCTGTAAAGGCATCAGGAGTTGATTTTGCTATAATCCGTGCAGGATACGGTAAGTATTCAAGTCAGAAAGACCCATATTTCGAGAAGAATATGAAAGCAGCCAAGGCTGCCGGAATAAACTGCGGTGCATACTGGTACAGCTACGCTACAACAACTCAGGAAGCTTATTCCGAGGCTGCATTGTTCTATAAGACAATACAGGGCTATAAGTTTGAATATCCTTTGTATGTAGTATTTGAGAGCGGTGAACTTACAAAGTTAAGCCGTGAACAGATGACTGAAATAGCTAAAACATTCTGCACATACTTTGAAAAGAACGGATACTATATAGGCATAAAGAGCTTTAATAATCTCTTTGCTAACAAGTTCGATACTTCTATTTTCAGCAAGTATGATGTATGGGCAACTGATATTGATATTGCTGCACCTCAGTACTGTAAGACTTACGGTTTGTGGCAGTATACAGCTACCGGATTTATAAACGGTATCTCTACTTTAGTTAATATGGATCGTGCTTATCAGGATTTCCCGACTATAATGAAGGAAGCACATCTTAACGGTTATTAATAATTTATAATATGCATACCGGTGAAAATCGGTATGCATATTTTATGCAGGCAGGTGGATAAAATGGTAGAATTCATAACAGGACAGGCTGGAAGCGGTAAGACTACCTATATGTTCAGCAAAATAAAAAAAGATACGGATAAAGATTCAGAGCTATGCATACTCGTGCCGGAGCAGTATTCCTATGAATTTGATAAAACACTGTACTTCTATCTCGGAGCTGAAAAGTTCAACAAGCTCTATTCACTCAGCTTTACCGGACTTGCAAGACAGCTTTTTCAGCTATATGGCGACCCGGACAGAAATGGTGAATATGCGGACGAGCTTGCAAGAATGATAATGATATATCAGGCGATAGATACAGTAAAAAAGCGTCCGGACGGATTCAGGTATTTCGACCGTCAGAGCGGTTATAACGGATTTGCAGAAGAAATAATGAAGCTGATAAGCGATATGAAGCGTTCAGGTATCAGCTATGACGAACTTGTGAATAAAACTCAGCTCATAGATGACCGTCTTGGCGATAAGACTCACGATATTGCGGCAGTCTTTTTTGAGTATGAGAGAGCAATGTCCGAGTATGGATTCAAGGACTCGTTTGACAATATCGCTGAGGCAGCAAAGGTAGCTAATCTTCATTCTTACTTTAAGGGCAAAGAAGTCTATATCGACGAGTTTGAAAGCTTTACCGGCGATCAGCTCGAACTTATGAAAGTGATAATAGCTTCTGCCGGAAATGTCACTATAACACTGCGTACAGAAGACGTTTATTCGGGAGAATTCACTCTCTTTGAGACTGTCAATAACACTTTCCGCCGCATAAGAGATATATGCAGAGAAGAAGGAAAAGAGTTTAAAGTAAACGCTTTGAAGGAGAGCTATCGCTTTAAGCATCCTGACCTTGCATATCTGAGCAGTCATATAATGAGAAGTGAGAAACTGACCGGTGACGCTCCCGAATCGGAGCATATTACGGTGTTTGAAGCTAAGGATATGTACAGCGAAGTTGAGTACGTATGTGCGACGATAAAACGTATAGTAAGCACCGAAGCTGATGTGAAATATCGTGATATAGCTGTGATCTCTAATAAAATATCAGGCTATGCATCGGTACTCAAGGCTGCATTCGGCAGATACGATATTCCGTATTTTTTGAGTATAGAGCGTCCGGTCACACATACGGCGATAATGGTGTTTTTTACTTCTGTACTCACTTTGCTTTCTTCTTCAAAGCTTCACTCCGAGCATATTTTCAGGATATTAAAAAGCGGTATACTCGACTATCAGCTGACAGATGTCTCGCTGCTTGAAAATTATTGCTACAAATGGGGGATAGACGGCGAACTCTGGAATTCACCTTTCACACCTGAGGATGTTGACCTTGAAAAGCTCGAAGAACTGCGGAACAGTTTCATAGAGCCGCTTATCAAGCTAAAAAAGAAATTGTCAAAGCTGAAAACGGCTTCAAGTATGTGTGAGGAGCTTTATGAATATCTTGTAGACTGCGGTGCGGAGAAGAATACGGGCAGACTTATGGGAAAGCTCGTAAAAGAAAACAGGGACTTTGAGGCATCTGAGCTGAAAAGACTGTGGGGATGTCTCATAGATATTCTCGACAGCATACATGAAACTCTCGGAGAAAGTGAGATAAGATTTTCTGAGCTTGCACTTATGATACGCTCAATGATAGGCAAGATAACTTACTCAGTGCCGCCGCAGACTCTTGACTCTGTTATAGCAGCTTCTGCACGTACAGCACGTCTTAATTCTCCTAAGATAGTATTTGTGATAGGAGCAACTGACGGCGATTTCCCGAATCAGGTCAATATACACGGCCTTTTTTCCGAGACTGATAAAATGCGTCTTGCAAAACAGGGCATCGAAATATCACGTCCGCTTTCTGACCTTATAGCGTCAGAGCGACTTGTTGTGTACAAGTCGCTGTCTGCGGCTTCTGAAAGATTGTACATAACATATCCGCTGTCTGACCTTTCCGGACAGGCTAAATATCCTTGTCAGCCGGTAGACCAGATACTAACGCTTTTCAAAGGGCAAAAATTAAGGATAACAGAATCAGAGATACCGCCTCACTATTATGCAGTTACCCTACATTCTGCTTTTTACCATTATATGCAGAATCGTGACAGCAAAAGTGAGTCTGTGGCATCTATAAAAAAGGTGCTGCTGAGCGATACTGAGTATAGTCGTCGTACAGCATATGTGCTCAGCCGCTCAGGTTATACTCAGGAATATAGGATAGACAGCAGTATAATGCAGAAACTTAAAAATTTTGAGCCGCTCAGACTGTCTTCGACTAACCTTGAAGAGTATAATCTTTGTCACTTCAAGTATTTCTGTAATCAGTGTCTGAAGCTGAAAAGCTGCGAGAAAGTTGAGCTTGACGCAAGAGTGTCCGGTGAACTGATACATGAGTGTTTTAGCAGTATACTTGCGGCAAGGAGTAAAAACGAATTTGTCACAATGTCGTTCGACCAACTGAAAACAGAGATAAATAATTGTGCCGACAATTACAGGAACAACAAGCTTGCCGGTGAATTCGGCAAAAACGGACTCTTTGAACTAAAATATAAAAAGCTTACCGAAAGACTGACGGATGTGTTTATGCATACTCAACACGCACTGATGAACTCATCATTTACTCCTGTGAAGTATGAGCTTGACCTGAGAAAGGAGCACTCGGTAGTGCTTCCGTTTGCAGGAAATAAGAAGCTGAGCTTCGGCGGTATAGTTGATCGTGTTGACACTTGTGAGATAGACGGTGAAAAGTATGTCCGCATAGTGGACTACAAGAGCAGTCACAAGAGCATCAATGCCGCTTCACTGGCAGGCGGTATCAATATTCAGATGCTGCTTTATCTGTTTGCTTCTACGGATAAGGGCGGTTCATATGACGACCATAAGCCGGCAGGAGTACTCTATTCACCGATACAGCTTTCCGATGTAAAGGCTGACGATCATCGTATCGAGGACAGAAATGAAAAGGTGATACGTTCAGAGCTGAAAACAAGCGGACTTCTTCTTGGTAACTATAAAATACTCGACGCAATGGAAAAGGGGATAGCCGGTGAGTATATCCCTGCAAAGCTCACAAAGAGCGGGGAGCTTGACAGCAGGTCGGGCTGTATATCTGAAAGTTCGATGAAGCGTCTGAGGGAGTACACATACAGGAAACTCACGAATATGGCTGAGGAGCTTTATTCAGGTCACGCAGAAGCAGTTCCGCTTATTATAGGCAAGTCTGCTCCGTGTGACTACTGTGATTATGCGAATATATGTGATAATTCCGAGCTTATGCTCTACAGAGCTCCGGATGAAGCTGCACTTGCAGAAGCAGAGGACATACTCAGCCACAAAACTGATAAGGAAACGGAGGTGTGACAGGTGGCTTGGACAAGTCAACAGGAAAATGCGATAAATGCGAGGAATTCCTCAATAATAGTATCTGCGGCTGCCGGAAGCGGAAAGACTGCGGTACTCACAGAGCGTCTTGCAAAGCTTATTGCTGATCCCGATTCCGGAGTAAGAGCGGACAGAATGATAATAGTTACATTCACAAATGATGCCGCAGCAGAAATGAAAAAAAGACTTGATATGAAACTTCGTGCTTTGATAAATGATGATCCTGCAAATGAGCATCTTCTGAAACAGCAGGTGCTTTTGCAGAGTGCAAAGATCTCGACTATTAACTCTTTCTGCTTTGAGCTTATAAGGGACAATATAACCGATCAGGGAATAACGTCGGGATTCGGAGTGCTTGACGATACGGACAATGCAGTTATCCGCTCACAGGCAATGGACGATCTCCTTAACTATTACAGTGAAAATGATTACGAGAAAATCTCTTTCATGTATGACCGCTTCTGCGTAAGAAGCTATAGAGCACTTTCAGCTGTTATAAGTAAAGCCGACGAGTTCCTTGCATCTGTTACACTCAGGGATAAATGGCTTGAACTTGCAGAAAAAGAGTACAGCAAGCCTTTCAGTGACTCTATATATTACAAGTCGCTCATTAAATCGGTGAAAAGACGTGTGGACAGGGGAGTGCGGATAGCTGACGAGTGTCTGAACATGGTAACTGCTATATTCCCGGACCGTGAGAATTATCCTCAGGCAGAAAAGTCTTTTGCTGTGGCTGAGGATGACTACGATAAGCTTTGCGAGCTTCAAAAAATATTCGATTCCGGACGTTTTCCGAATGAGGAGGAAGCTGCGAGACTTACTGCATTTGGCGACCTTGTAAGAGTAACTGCTAAAACTCCGCATAATAAAAGTCTTAGAGAGCTTTATAAGGCAAAAAGAGATCAGCTGAAAAAAATACCTGCCGGAGTTATCGACAGTATCAGCTCAGTTGAAAGCGATTACAGGGAGTCAGCGGAAGTTACTATGGTGCTGACCGAGATGCTCAGGAAATATCAGGAGTTCATATGGAAAAGAAAGTGCGAGAAGAACTCTATCAGTTTTGACGACGGCGAGCGGCTCGCTATTGAGCTTCTTGCTGATATAGACGAAAACGGACGCATAGTCCCATCGGAAACAGCACGTCAGACCGCTGAGCACTACGATATAATCATGATAGATGAGTATCAGGATTCAAACAATAAGGAAGACCTGATATTCAAGCTTATATCCAAAAATTTCAAGCACGACAGCAGCGGCGACCCTATGTACGGCGACAATGTATTTCTCGTAGGAGATGTAAAGCAGTCGATATACAGATTCAGACTTGCAAATCCACGTAATTTCATAAACACGCTAAGGAGCTCCGAGCCGTATACTGCGGAAAGCAAATCGCCAAACAAAGCTATCCTTCTCAACCGGAATTTCCGCAGCTCCGAGGGAGTTATAGATTTCGTAAATTACGTTTTCGGACAGATAATGACAGAACGCTGCGGCGATATCAATTATAACGAGGACGAGATGCTGTATTTCGGTGCGGAAGAATACAGGGACTGCGGCAATACTCAGGCTCACATAACGTTTATAGTTGATGACCCTGATGAAGATGAGGATGATAAGTCTGATAATTCTGACATAAATACCGAGGCAGTCTACACAGCCGGTAAGATAGCAGAGATGATAGAGTCCGGTACTGAAGTGATACTAAAGGACGGCTCTAAGCGACCTTGTATTCCGTCGGATTTCAGTATACTTGTAAGAGGAAATAAGTACATAAATGTGTATGCTGATGAGCTTGAAAAGGTCGGTGTACCTGCAAAGGGCAAAGAGGAAAGCGGATACCTCAGAGCAAGAGAGATAGCTGTCCTTATCGATATGCTGAGGATAATAAATAATCCTCTTCTGGATATACCTATGACAGCTGTTATGACATCTCCGATGTATATGTTCACGATACCGGAGATAGCTTACATAAAGTCGCTCGACAGAGAAAAAGCGATATATCCGATACTGCTTGGTATCGCTTCCGGAGATTATCCGGAATGTGATGATATGTTCTTCATCGGCAGAATAAATGATTTTCTTGGAGCATTGGAGTCATTCAGACTTGATGCAGTCACCATGACCATAGGTGAGCTTATAGGCAGGATATATGATACTACTGACTTTATATCAGTAATGCAGCTTTATAACGACGGCGAGAAAAAACGTGCAAACCTGAGAGTGCTTGTACAGTACGCAAGCAATTATGAAAGTACTGTAGCATTTGAGGGCTCAGGCGGACTTGGCGGATTCCTCAGACATATTGACCGTGTAATGGAGAACGGTGATTATACTCAGGGAAAGGTTGCGTCTTCATCAGGTGACTATGTTACAATACAAACGCTCCACGGTTCAAAGGGACTTGAATATCCGTTTGTATTTATTGCGGAGACTTCACATAAATTCCGTTTTGATTCAGATACGGTCATGTGTTCTTCTGACGGCAGAATAGGTTATACACTGTATGACCCGAAAATAGTCCGGAAGTATAAGACCTTTCAGCACACAATGCTCACGGAGGAAGAAAGACGGGATACAAGAAGCGAAGAAATGCGGCTGTTGTACGTTGGCATGACCCGTGCGAGACAAAAGCTGTTTATCAACCTTAAATGCGGAGAAAAGACACTGAAAAGAATAGACAATAAGATAAACAGCTGTGCCATAAGAGGTTGGGACATATCCGAAAATGTCGGAGAAGCCGAAAATTATGCCGATTGGTTATGGCTCTCGCTGTTCAGACATTCTGAGTTTACAGCAATATCGGAGCAGGTCGGCATTTCCGGAAAAGATTTCGGAGCTCCGGCATATATAAGTGACAAGAAGCTTTTTGACTATGAAATAGTGTGTCCGGAGAAAAAGAACGTATTTGAAGAAGCGGCAGAGCAGGAGGAAACAGCTCCGAATGAGGAGATATGTGCAGAGCTGAGGTCGTATATAGAAAGTGAGTATGACCGTTCACTCTCAGAGATGCCTGCAAAGCTTAGCGTAACTCAGATAACCAAGAAATTCAAGGATGATGAGGAAGAATTCGACTTCAAGCTTAAACGTCCGATGTTCAAATCTTCCGGAAGCAGGCTCACAGGTGCAGAGCGTGGAACTGCTATACATACATTTTTCCAGTATTGCGACTTTGACGGTGCAAGAAATGACATTAGCTCAGAGATAGAAAATATGGTGGAAAAGGGATATATATCCGTTGCACAAGCAGAGTCAATCGACAAGGGGAATGCGTCAGCATTTTTTGAGAGTGACCTGTACGAGCGGATGTCCAAAGCAAAGGAAGTCTGGAGAGAGAAAAAATTCATGGTCGCAGTTTCTCAGCTTGACATAGAAAACAAGCTCATGGAGGTACTCAGCCGCTCGGACGGAATGATAAAGGGTATTGTCGACCTTATGTTTGAGGAAGAGGACGGTATTGTGCTCGTTGACTATAAGTCTGACAGAGGTATCTCAGCTGAACGTTTAGCTGAGAGGTACGATATACAGCTTCGATTATATAAATCAGCGATAGAGCTTACCATGAATAAAAAAGTCAAGGCAGCCTATCTTTATTCATTTGAACTAAAGCGTTCAGTGCATATATTCTAAAACAAAACAGTCAGCTCCGGAACGGAACTGACTGTTTTTACGTTATTGTTTATTGAAGTAAGCGATACCTTTATCAGGTCGGAAATAAGTACGGATATAGCCGTCTGTTGAGAGAACCACGAATTCATTTGTTATTTCTACATAGTATAATCCGTCGCCGTCCTCAGCTTCTGTTTTGTACAGTGCATTCGGATTGTTTATTACCATACTTGCACCGCTTTCGTATTCAGCAGCATTTTTATATCCGAATTCTTCACGGAATTCAGAGCCGTGTTTATCGAAATGCTGATTCAGAAGATTGGAGTTGCGGAAATGGTAGCTGACAGCAGTATCTTCACGGCAGGGGAGCTTGTTTCCGAGAGTTATACCGGCTTTGCTGCACTGTCCCTTGAACTCGCTGCTGAAAAGGAAACCGTTGGTGATATACTCACGGGACCTTCCACGGTTGAGCTGATTTGTCCAGCTTTTAATACCATTCTGGTCGGGATTTCTTCCGAGGATAGTCTTATAAAGCATAGAAGCAAAGTCTTGGTTGGAGCAGTTCCTGCTTTTATATTCCTTACTAAAAATGAATCCCTGAGCAATTTTAGTACCTGTAGTACCGCTTTTCAGACTCTTGCACCAATTTTCGAGTCCGTTTACATCAGGATTGCGTCCGAGGCAGTTTGCATACAGGCGATACACAAAATAGGTACGCTCATAATTTTCGTCTCTTGCATATTTCAGAGATATATTTCCCGTGACAATGCCGTATGCTGAACATAATCCTTTGAACTCGGAGCTGCCTACAAATCCCTTGCATATGGCCTGAGAGGTCATACCAATATTGAGCTTGTTCAGCCAGTTTGCGTTACCTTTAGCATCTGGAGCACGGTCGAGCATGGCTTTGTAGCAGTCATTTACTATCTCAGCATTGGACTTTTTTCTTCCGAGATATTCCGGAGACATGAAGAATCCGTTTATTATATCGGAAGCGGATGCTTGTTTTGAATTCAGTTTATTCGTCCAGTTTTGAAGTCCTTTTTTGTCCGGTGTGCGTCCGAGGACGACGTTGTACATTCTTGTGACGAATCCTTTAGTGTCCTTTGAGTATTCAATATTTTCCTCTGCAGCGACTGTCGGTATTACAGGAGCTTTATAATTCCTTTGAGTAATACCGATACTGCTGATAAAAGTTACAGCAGAAGCTAATATGGCAGCAAGTCTCAGTTTTTTCATATGTACCTCCTATAAAGAATTAATGTATCTTTATTATAACGCTTATGGTACTGAATTTCAACATTATTTTATTAATAAAACAAAACAGTCAGCTCCGAATCGGAACTGACTGTTTTATATAAATAAGGAGAAGAAAGAGATTAACTATCAGAATGCGAATGGGTCAACTGGCGGAGTTTCCTGCTGAGCCTTTTTGCTTTTCTTTTTTTCTTCCTTGGCTTCATTTTTATCTGCATCTTTCTCAGCGTCATCGTCTTCCTGAGCATCAGGAGCGTCTGCTTCGCTGAGTACTACCTGTACCTTGATATCCTCGCCGCCACGGTATACAGTAAGAGTAAGAGTATCACCGACTTTGTGTTTGCTTATAACAGCATTGAGTTCCTCAGTAGTCTTTATTACTTCGTCCTCAATACCGATGATTATATCGCCCTTGTGGACATCGCCCTTTTCGCCGGCACCGTCCTCAATAACATCGGTTACATATACACCCATCGGGATATTGTAGTAACGAGAGTAGCTTTCAGTAACGTCCTTATATATAAGACCGAGCTGAGGTCTGCCTTTTACGTACTTATAGTGGATAAGGTCATCAATTATCTTCTTAGCATCAGAGATAGGGATAGCAAATCCGAGTCCCTCAACGGAAGCGGAGCCGTAGCTGGATGACATTTTAGCTGAGTTTATACCTATTACCTGTCCGCAGCTGTTAAGGAGAGGTCCGCCAGAGTTACCGGAGTTTATAGGAGCATCTGTCTGGATAAGAGACATAGACCTTTCGTTGATAGAAATTTGTCTGTTGAGAGCTGATACGATACCGCTTGTAACTGAGCCAAAGAGGTCAAAACCAAGAGGATTACCAACAGCGATAACAAGCTCGCCGACTCTTAACTCGTCACTGTTTCCGATAACAGCAGGAGTAAGACCTGTTTCATCTACTTTGAGGACCGCAATATCAGTTTCGGTATCATAAGCGATTATCTTAGCTTCGTGTTCAGTCTCGTCACTGAACATGATAGATACATCGATAGCTTCACCTGCTTTGTATTCGCTGTCGTCATAAATTACATGAGCGTTAGTGACGATATATCCGTCCTCTGAGATTATAAATCCGGTACCTGTACCACGAGCCTGATATGTTTCAGGTTCAGAGTTCCAGCCAAAGAAGCTGTAAGTCTGAGTATACTCAAAATCAGCAGATACACCGACTACAGATGGCATAATGGAGTCAACGATGTCAGGTATAGACTTAGCATCGCCACGGGAAGCTAACTGAATGAGACTTGGCATCTCCTCAGTATCCTCTTCGTCATAGCTTACGTCAACTTTTTCGTCGCTTTCTTTAGTAGCTTTTTCAGAATCAAATTCAGAAAGTTCAGATTTATCCTTGCTGTCCTGATATATCTTGTATCCCTGAATAGAGCCTACACCTACGATAGCAAGGCTTAATACGAAAGCAACAGCTTTTAGGAAATTGTGCTTTTTAGCTTTTTTAGGTTTATTCTGATTTTCGTAAATATAGGAATATGTTCCGGACTGCGGGGATTGTCCCTGCATATTTGGAGTGCTTCCTGACATATTACCATTATTGAGTTCAAGGGTATCATTTGCAGCAGTAGATGCTGAAGAGATATTTTCCTCACTATTTATATTTGTATTGTCACTTGAAAAGCTGTTGTTTTCATTTAGATTATCTGACATTATTACCATCCTTTCGAGCTCAAATGTATTGTAACTCTATACTTATTATTATAAGCCGGAATGTGATAAAAATATGATAACATACAGAAAAAACGTTGATTAAAGAGAAAAAGGCTGTCATGGATCGCATGACAGCCTTTGTTATTATTTAAGTTTTGACTTAGTTTTTTGAGTGAAGCGTTCACCAAAGACGAGAAATCTTTTATGAGTACCTGAGCCTATAGCACCAGCTTCGTCCTCAGCAGAAACATCAAAAGAGAGTTCCCTGCCGTTTACAGCGGTGAGCACAGCTTTTGCTGTAACTTTCATTCCCTCCGGAGTAGCAGAGGAATGAGCTATATTAAGCTCAGTACCAACAGTAGTTTCGTCGTTTTCAAGCTTATCAGCGATGCAGCTGCAAGCAGCTTTTTCCATGAGCATTGCCATTATAGGAGTAGCGAATACTTCGAGGCTTCCGCTTCCTACGTTTACTGCAAGTTCGGAAGCTGAAACAGTTATTTCAGCGGTGCCGACAGCACCTATCTCAGGAGTTTTCATTATTGATCATCCTTTTCAGTTATTGGTGAAGTTGAATAAAGGTCACCGACTATACGGTCGTAAGTGATAATATCGAGGTCTTCATCGTGAGGAGTATCAGGATCGAAAGAAGTTGAGTAAACAGGCATCTTCTTCAGATAAGACATCATTTTCTCGATGAAAGCATCATGAGGAGCGTCGATTATATCGAGTACAACATAAGGTACATAGAAGAAAGAATATTTCTCATCAGGTACCTTTGAGAAGTCAGCGTCATAGTTAGCCCAGAAGAAGTAAGACTGCTCATAGAGGATATTACAGTTTTCACCATTCATGCCAAGCTCATTATAAACGCTTGTTTCTCCTCTGAGTGACGGGAAGTGGTCGCCTACGAAGAATACGAGAGTTGGCTCATCGATCTTTTTGAGTTCGCCGAGGAAAGCATCAAGGCCTTCATTTGAGTGCTGAATCCACTGCAAGTAGTTGTTGAACTCATCGTTAGGGTCATCGCCCTGATTGTAAGGCTGATGATTCTGCATTGTAGTAGTGTGTATATAAATTGGATCATCAGAAGTTTTTACAAGGTGGAGAAGCTCATCGAATACAGCCTTATCGTCGACATAAGTTCCATAGTGCTCTACGTTATCGTAACCTACTGCGAAATCAGATGTTTTATCGTAGTCATCGTGGAAGAGCATCTGCTTGAAACCGAGTCTTGGATATTTCTTGTTTCTGCCGTAGAAGTTTGCCTGGAATGGGTGAACATATGCTGTGTTGTAGCCCCAGCTGTTATAGTACTGAGCCATAGCAGGGAGGCTGCGATTTGCGAGTTCTCTCTGAGGCATATTCGGGTCATTAAGGGACTTTACAGGAAGACCGAACATAAGCTCAAATTCAGAACGGACAGTCCAGCTTGCGTAAGTTGGAGTGATGATCCTGCCGCTCTTGCCCTCCTGACAGGCTTTATCGAAATACTTGTAGGTATCCTTGCTTATATCGAGCTCGTCAAACACACGGAAATCTGCGAAAGATTCGCTCATGATAAAGATAACGTTAGGCTTTTTGCCGCCGTTGAAGTCGCCGCTTTTATCAACTTTTATGTTGAGTATCTGATCGACACGTTCTTCTGTATAATCAGCAGGCTTTTTAAGGCGGTTAGCGTAGCTTTCGGAAGCGGTCTGAACGAGGAAAGTGAAGAAGCCGTTGTTATTGAATTTTTCTTTAAGCAGCATATCGTTGCTTGCTGCGGTAGTATCAACGTGGAAGAAATTATATACAGGCTTATAGAATGATGGGAGAACTACGAATCCAAGACCTGCAAGCACGCATGAAGCGGAAGCTGCTGTTCGTGGAATAGCCTTCCATTTGAGCTTTGGATTGAAATAGAATACGGCAAAGAAGAAAGCAATGACGATTATGTATGCCACTATCAAAGACGGAGTTATTTTGATATACGCAAATGACGAAAGACTTTTAACGCTTTTGGCAAGTCGCATATCTGAAAGTATGAGGTGGTTGCCGTTGGTATTGTATTTGAACAATTCCGTAGTCGCCAAAGACATAAACAGTATCGTCTGTACAGCTACTGCGATCCAGCCAAACTGGAAGATCGCAAGGAAGAGTACATAGACGAGTGTAGTTATGATAAGTCCGAACAGCATTGCACCGGGGTGGTGTATCCATGTTTTGAAATAAGGTGCGAAGCCTTTTCCCTGTGTTATCTCAGCGATCGAGAGAATGAACAGTGGGAAAATTAGCAGAAGAAAAGTTTTTATTTTGCTTTTTGATTCTGCATTGGCTTTTCTCTTTGCCCAGAAACGCTTGAAAACTCCGGGTTTCTTTTCAGCTGCGGCAGCATTAGTCTCAGCCTCGGCAGTTTCAGTATCATTGACCACAGATTCAGCGAGGCCGTTGATCACTTCTTCAACTTCCTCTGCGTTGTTGTTTATATTTTTGATCTCTGTTGACTTTTCAGCCATTTATTATCATCCCTCTAACATTATTATTTAAAAAGTGTTGATTGGTGTATAAATAGGTATATAACCCTGATTATTATACCACAAGTCCAAAAAAAGTTCAAGCTATACAACAAATTATCATTATTTTGTCGCTATTTTCGTCGTATTGGTAATAGTGCACTGCTGAAACGGTACTTTTTTATGCGACTTGTACAATTATTTGAGGTATCCTTTATCTGCTGCATCATTTATGATAGAGTTGATAAGCTCTGCAATATTGTGTGAAATATTTTTGACTTCCGAATTTCTTGCGAGTACTTGCTCTTTATGTACCCCATGTTCAGTCCATGAGATACCGCCTTTTGTATAGTTGAGCAGTAAAGGCTGGAGTCGGTCAAGAGCTGCTGCGAACTTTGCTTCCGGAGTTAAGCTGTCCTCGAACTCACGCCATAGTTCATAGAACTCTTTTTTCTGGTCATCCGGAAGGAGTCCGAAAATACGCTGAGCGGCTTTTTCTTCACGGTCAGCTTTAGTTTTATATCCTTCTTGGTCGTAGCAGTAAGTGTCGCCGGCATCTATCTCAACAATGTCGTGGATAAGCACCATTTTGGTGACTTTTTCCGCATTTACCGGCATATCAGAATGTTCAGCGAGCAGAAATGCCATTATTCCGAGATGCCAGCTGTGCTCAGCGTCATTTTCCTTACGGTCTTCATGGAGAACATAGGTCTGACGGTAGAGATTTTTCATTTTGTCGAGTTCGAGTATAAAATCGATTTGCTTTTCGAGTCTTTCCGTATCCATAAATACCTCCTAAATGACCATTCCGCCGTTTACGGCTAATATTTGTCCGGTGATGTATTCTGCGGCAGGCGAAGCGAGAAAAGAGACTGCATCAGCGATGTGACGTGGCTCACCGAAAATACCGAGTGGTATATCTTCTCTTATAAGTTCGAGGTCTTCGTCCGAGAACCTTTTGTTCATCTCAGTCATGATAAATCCGGGAGAAACACAATTGACTCTGATTCCGGATGGAGCTACTTCCTTTGCGAGTGCCTTGGTAAAGCCTATAAGTCCGGCTTTTGAAGCAGAATAATCTACCTCACAGGACGCTCCGACTTCTCCCCACATAGAAGAGATATTTATAATGCATCCCGACTTTTCGTTTATCATCGCAGGAAGTACGCAGCGAGCCACACACATAGCTCCGGAGAGATTAGTACTAAGTATACGTTGAGCAATTTCGTCTGATATATGAGTAAAAAGGTCTATTTCCGAGACTCCTGCATTATTCACAAGTATATCAAGTCTGCCGATATCTGATACGGCTTTTTTGATAGACGATGTATTATCAGTAAGGTCAAAGAAAACTGCTGCTCCGCCTATTTCTTCTGCGAGCATTTCAGCTTTCTCCTTTGAACGGGAGTAGTTTACGAAAACATAGTAGCCGTCACTGGCGAGAGCACGGCATATAGCTGAACCTATACCGCCTGAGCCGCCGGTAACGAGAGCTTTTTTCTGCATAACATCACCTTTCTGTTAAAAAACTATCTATATTATAGCATAAGACAGATGGAAAATCCAGTCTTAGACTTGAAAAAAATCCTGAATCATGGTACAATAAAATATATTATTGTTTATGAGGTGCAGATATGGATCAGAAAAAGATCGACAGAATAAATGAACTTGCAAGGAAATCAAAAGCAGAAGGTCTTACAGAGGCTGAAAAAGCTGAGCAGACTGAGCTTCGCAACGAGTACAGAGCTTCGGTTACGGGAAATCTTCTTGCTCAGTTACAGAATACATACGTAGTCGGACCGGACGGAAAAAAGCGTAAGCTTGAAGCGAAAGGCGGAGCAAGATGACTAACGGCGAATTGTTCGACATGGCTGTAAAAGCTGCTGAGAGATCATATAGTCCGTACTCTCATTTTAAAGTAGGAGCTGCCCTGCTTGCTGAGGACGGAAAGATATTTACAGGATGCAACATAGAAAATGCATCCTATTCTCTTACTAACTGTGCAGAGCGTACAGCAGTATTCAAGGCTGTATCAGAGGGAGTAACGAAGTTCAAGGCTATAGCTGTAGCCGGAAGCGGCGACAATGATTTTTCAAAGCCGTGTGCTCCGTGCGGAGCCTGTCTGCAAGTGCTGAGCGAGTTCTGCGGCGACGACCTTGTAGTTGTGCTCTCAAACGGTTGGTACAGGCTTGCTGATCTCATGCCAATGAGATTTACGGATAAAAGTATGAAATAAGACCGGAGGAAATTATGGAGCTGAAGGAAAAAATTGAAAAACATCTCCTTGAAGTGCAGAAGCCTTCACGATATATCGGCGGAGAAGTCGGTAGCATCATAAAAGACAAGTCAAAGGTAGATGTCAGATTTGCATTCTGCTTTCCGGATACATACGATATAGGTATGTCTCATCTTGGAATGAAGATATTATACTCACTTACGAACGAGCGTGAGAATTACTGGTGCGAACGCTGCTATGCTCCGGGTGAGGATTTTGAGGCTATAATGCGTGAAAATGACATTCCGCTCTATGCACTCGAAAGTCTTGACCCTATCAAAGAGTTCGATTTCATAGGATTTACAATGCAGTACGAGCTTTCATATGCGAATGTGCTGAATATGCTCGATCTCGCAGGACTGCCTGTGTTTGCTGATGAGCGTGGCGACGAGCTGATGAATATTGTCGTAGCCGGAGGTCCTTGTGTCTGTAATCCTGAGCCTCTTGCCGACTTTTTTGATATATTCATTCTCGGTGAGGGCGAGGAAGTGAACCTTGAACTCATGGACCTGTACTGGGAAATGAAGCAAAAAGGCTGCACTAAGCTCGAATTTCTGAGAGCTGCTGCCCAGATAGAGGGAATTTATGTTCCGAGATTTTATAGTTTTGAGTATAACGAAGACGGTACTATAAAAAAGATGAATGTTACAGACGGAGCTCCGGAGGTAGTTAGAAAGAGAATAATAAAAGATCTCGACAGCGTTTATTATCCGGAAAATTTTGTTGTTCCGTTTACAGAGATAGTCCACGACCGAGTATCTGTTGAGGTGCTCAGAGGATGTATAAGAGGATGCCGATTCTGTCAGGCAGGATTTATATATCGTCCATTCCGTGAAAAGCATACAGATACTATATGTAAGTCGACTAAATGTCTGTGCGAGAATACAGGCTATGATGAAGTGTCGCTTGCATCGCTGAGTACGAGCGACCATTCAGAGATAGATCCGATGCTCACTGAACTGATAGACTATACGGCTAAGGAGAGGATCAATCTTTCACTTCCTTCACTTCGAGTGGACAATTTCTCAGAGTCACTTCTCGAAAAGATAAAGAAGGTGCGTAAAAGCGGACTTACTTTCGCAGCAGAGGGCGGTACTCAGAGACTTCGTGATGTTATAAACAAAAATGTAAACGAAGAGGAGATAATGAATACCTGCCGCATCTCATTCGCCGGAGGATATACGTCGGTCAAGCTGTACTTCATGATGGGACTTCCGACCGAAACTGACGAGGATATTGTAGGTATCGCTGACCTCGCAGACAGGATCATCGACCTTTTCTACAGTATTGAGAACCGACCAAAGGGCAGGGGAGTTCAGATCTCGATAAGCGTGGCTACTTTTGTGCCGAAACCGTTCACTCCGTTCCAGTTTGAGCCTCAGGATACAAAGGAAATGATAGAGCATAAACAGAAGCTTCTCATGGATTCTGTAAAGAGCAGAAAAGTCAAGGTAAGCTACCATGATCCGAATGTAAGCCGACTTGAAGTCATACTCGCAAAGGGTGACAGAAGGCTCTGCAAGGCTATATATACAGCGTGGAAGAAAGGCTGTAAATTCGACAGCTGGGACGAATACTTCAATTTCGATAAGTGGATGGAAGCATTCGATGAGTGCGGCATTGACACGTCATTTTATGCGAACAGACGCTTTGATTACGATGAGATACTCCCGTGGGATCATCTTGACTATCTGGTCACAAAGGAGTTCCTTATACGTGAGAACAAGACGGCACACAAGGCGGTCACAACACCTAACTGCCGCCTGAGATGCTCCGGATGCGGAGTAAATAAGAAAGTCGGGAGGGAATGTTTTTGCTGAGAGTAAGAGCTGTATTTGAGAAAACAGGCAGAGCAAAATATATATCTCACCTCGACCTGAACCGCTGTATGCTGAGAACATTCAGACGTTCCGGACTTCCGATATGGTATACAGAGGGCTTTAATCCGCACCCATATTACGCATTTGCACTTGCTCTGTCTCTTGGATTCGAGAGCAAATGTGAGATACTCGATTTCAATATTACTGATGATAATATGTCAATGAACGAGATACGTGACAGACTGAACGCTGTCATGCCTGAGGGCATGGGAATACTGTCCGTTGAAGAACAGAAACTCAAAATAACCGCAATAGCTAAGGCAGAATATAGCTTCTCAATGGTCACTGATGAACCTGAGGAGCTGATGAAAGATGTTGAAAAACTTCTTTCAGGTGAGAGCATACTTATTGAAAAAAAGACTAAGAAAGGCATAAAAACTGTAGATATAAAGCCGGATATGGAAATAATCGGATGTGAAAAGACGGATAGGTCGGTCGACATGATAATGAGACTTCCTGCGGGAACTCAGACTAACTACAACCCGACACTTTTTGTTGAAGCATTGAAAAAATCCGGAGCACATCCGTTTGAGGATGAAAAGTTTGTGCGAAGAGCAATACTCTGTGGAGATAATACAGTTTTCAGGTAAGAAATAATGGATATAATAAATAAAGAAATAGACGGCGGAAAAGCTTTCGACTGGGGAAGAGCTTCCTCGGATTATGCGAAATTCAGGGATATTTACCCACCAATATTCTATAATAAGGTAGTTGAAAGAGGACTTTGTATAAAAGGACAGAAAGTGCTCGACCTCGGAACAGGTACGGGGGTTCTCCCAAGAAATATGTACAGTTTTGGAGCTGACTGGGTGGGAGCTGATATATCAGAGGGTCAGATAGAACAGGCAAAAAGACTTGCGGCTGAGAGCAATATGGACATAAAGTTCATAACAAGTCCGGCTGAGGATATTGACTTCCCGGACGGCTCATTTGACGTTATCACAGCTTGTCAGTGCTTTTTCTATTTTGATTATGACAAGGTCATCCCGAATATTTCAAGGATGCTTAAAAATGGAGGAAAACTTGTTGTCCTCTTTATGGCATGGGTGCCTGACGAAGATGAGGTAGCAAGAGCAAGTGAGGAACTTGTACTTAAATATAATCCGACATGGACCGGTGCCGGCTACAAAAGAGCTCCGGTCTATATACCTGAGATAGCCGAAAAATATTTCAATATCGAGATAAGAGAAGAATACGACCTTATGATGCCGTTTACCCGTGAGACATGGAACGGACGTATGAAAGCCTGCCGTGGTGTCGGAGCTTCTTTGACTCCGGCTGAGATAGACAGCTGGGAAAAAGAGCATAAAGCTCTGCTTGAAAAAATAGCTCCGCCGGAATTTGAGATACTCCACCATGCAGCTATGGCAGTTCTGGAGAGAAAATAAGAACCTGTATTCATAAGTGACATGAGCAGATTTGTACTGCGGCACAGTAAAAAGATGTCCAAAAGATGCCATGGCAGCTTGTGAAGAATGATTCTAAAAATATTTTTCCCTTTTTTTAAAAAAACTCTTGCAATTTTCCTTAAAGTATGTTATGATATAAAAGCATTTGAAGTCCGTTCGTTATGATTTTGTCATAATGAATGAGAGTTAATGCCGAAAGACATTAAATCGGATAGTCCGCTGCTTGTGTGGACTGCTAAGGCGGTCGTTGGTGCAAAACGCACGTTGTTATTGTATTTTCTGTAAATACCGAATGCTGAACGGAATTTGCGGAACAGGTAAGAATATCCGGAAATTTTAGGAGGAAATGAAAAATGGATGCACTTAAGTTGATCAGCGAGTCAAGCATGAAGGAAAATGTTCCACAGTTTAATGTAGGTGATACTATCAAGGTTCACGTACAGATCAAGGAAGGCGACAAGAGCCGTATCCAGGTATTCGAGGGAACAGTTATCGCTAAGAAGCACGGCGGTATCAGCGAGACATTTACTGTTAGACGTGTAGCTCACGGCTGCGGTATCGAGAGAGTTTTCCCTCTCCACTCACCTGTTGTTGACAAGGTTGAGATCGTAAGACGTGGTAAAGTTCGCAGAGCTAAGCTTTATTACCTCAGAGACAGAGTTGGTAAGGCTGCTAAGGTTAAGGAACAGATCCGCTAACAGGTTGCAAATTGAGTTCAGGCAGTTTCATGCTGCCTGACTCATCCTATTCCCTGGGGACTTAAAGTCCCTTTTTTGCTACATACTAATAATTTAAGATATAAACGTCAGGAGGCTTCATTCTATGGAAGATAACGAGCTGAAAAATACTACAGAACCGGAGAACAGCACCGGCACAGCCGATACAGAAGTAACTGCTGAGGAAACAGAAGCAGCAGCTCCGGTCAAAACAAAGACATTTGGTCAGAAGCTTCTGGATGATGTAGTAGATATTGCAGAATCAACTATTATAACGATATTCGTCATTGCTATGATATTTACATATTTCCTGCATCCTGTCGGAGTTGAGGGCGGCTCAATGAACCCTACACTTATCGATAAAGACAGGATATTGATGACTACTGTATATTTTGGCATCGATTACGGCGATATTATCGTTATTGATAACGATTACGCTTACGACATCGATGAAAATGGTGACCCTGTTAAAGTCAATATCGACGGAAACCGCCTTAAAGAGTGCATAATCAAGAGAGTTATAGCTACTCCGGGTCAGGAGATAGACCTCAGAGACGGAAAAGTCTACATCGACGGCAAGGAGATCGATGAGCCATATATCGCTTCAGACGCACAGACACTGCCTGAGGACGCTTTTTCCGGTAAATATCCGTTTAAAGTTCCGGACGGCTACTATTTTGTAATGGGCGATAACCGTGAGCATTCATCCGACAGCCGTAACTCAGGTGTTGGTCTTATAAAGAAGGATCAGATATACGGTAAGGCTATCGTAAGATATCAGCCTATCAAGGATTTCAAGCTGCTTGGAAATTCAGTAAATGAGTCTGCTAACTAAACTGAAAAAAAGTCCGCCTGAGCCTCTTGAATCAGTTCTCGGATTCATTGAGATGCTCTTTTCAACACTGCTGACAGTGTGCCTTGTATTCACCTATTTTCTGCGTATCACAACGATACAGGGAGAGTCGATGATGAATACTCTCGCTCCGGACGATAAGGTCATCATAACCGATTTTTACAATAAAGCACATCAGGGAGATGTGGTCGTTATGAGGATAAAAGAGTCCGTGACGTTAGATGATAACGGTGAACTTGTACATGAAGCCGGACTTACAAGAACTCTTGTGAAAAGAGTCATCGCCTGCGAGGGACAAACTGTCGACATCGATTTTGAACACGGTGTTGTCTATGTTGACGGCGAAGAGTACCATGAGGACTACATAAGCGGCCTTACTCATCTTGACGAGGGTGCTTTTTCAGAAAAATACCCTGTAACTGTTCCGGAAGGCTATGTGTTCGTAATGGGCGATAACAGAAGAAATTCAAGAGACAGCCGCTCTGCCGATATAGGTTTTGTGGCTGTTGATGACATAATTGGAAAAGTATTGTTCCGTATATCACCGACCGATAAAATAGGCCGTGTGAAGTGAAGAAACGGAGGAACCTTTGGAAAATAATGATATGAGGCAGATACAGTGGTTTCCCGGCCATATGGCAAAGACAAGAAGACTTATCGCAGCTAACCTAAAACTTGTGGACGCTGTGACCGAGATAGTCGATGCCAGAGCACCGCTGAGCAGCCGGAATCCTGAAATGGACCGCATGACAAGCGGTAAACCGAGACTCGTACTGCTGAACAAATGCGACCTTGCTGACGATAAGGCAACACAGATGTGGATAAATTACTTCAGAAATAATGGTGCGGAAGCTATCGCAGTTGACTGCAAGTCAGGCAAAGGACTTAAAAATATGCTCCCCACTATAAAAAATAAAGTTCTTAAAGAACTTATGGAAAAACGTGAAAAGCACGGAATGACAGGAGCTCCTGTAAGACTGATGATAGTCGGTATACCAAATGTCGGAAAGTCATCGCTTATCAACAGGCTCGCAGGCTCTAAACGTGCAAAAGTTGAGGACAGACCCGGTGTTACCCGTACAAAGCAGTGGGTGAAACTCGATAATAATACCGAGCTTCTTGATATGCCCGGAGTACTCTGGCCTAAATTTGAAGATCAGGATGTCGCTGTACGTCTTGCGTTTACAGGTGCTATAAGCGACGATATACTCGATATAGAGACTCTTGCTATGAAGCTTTTGAAATTCATGGCAGAGAATTATCCTCAATCTCTGAAAGAACGCTACAAGATAGATATTGACGAAGAGGATACCGGACTTGTCCTGCTGGAAAAAGTAGGCAAAAAACGTGGTATGATGATATCCGGCGGCGAGATAAATACCGAAAGAGCTGCAATAACCGTTCTTGATGAGTTCAGAAGCGGCAAGCTCGGCAGGATAACTCTCGAATTACCGCCTAAAAAGGAGCAGCCATGCCAAGAGTGATATTGCATAAGGAGCTTTTTGAATATGATTCTGAACTCCGCAGGGAATTCCCGATAATATGCGGTGTTGACGAAGCGGGCAGAGGTCCTCTTGCCGGTGATGTCTATGCTGCGGCAGTAGTGCTGAATGACGGTGTACTCATCGATTATCTCAATGACAGCAAGAAAATATCTGAAAAGCGTCGTGAGGAGCTTTTTGATGTTATCAGAGACAGGGCTGATGCTTACTGCATTGCTACAGCTTCTGTTCAGGAGATCGACAGCATGAATATCCTCAATGCGACTATGCTCGCCATGAAAAGAGCCGTCGAGGGACTTGGCTTGAAGCCTGACCTTGCTCTGATAGACGGCAATAAGATTCCGGAGCTCGACTGCGAAGCAAGATACGTGATAAAGGGCGATGCGACCTCAGCGTCCATTTCAGCCGCTTCAGTTCTTGCAAAGGTCGCTCGTGACCGCTATATGAGGGAACTTGCAGTGAAGTATCCGCAGTATGCTTTTGAACAGCATAAGGGCTATGGTACTAAGCTCCATTACGAAAAGTTGGCGGAACACGGTATATCCGATGTTCACCGCAGGACTTTCCTTAAAAAATTATATGACCAGAAGTGAAACAGGTAAGCTTGGTGAGGACAGCGTTTGCATTTACCTTATCGAGCGTGGATATACGATCACTGCCCGTAACTATCGCATAAAGGGCGGTGAGATAGATATAATCGCCGAAAATGGTGATTTTCTGGCGTTTGTGGAGGTCAAAGCACGTAAGCCGGACAGCCTTGTCAGCGGTTTTGAGGCTGTGAATAAACGCAAACGTGGACTTATTATTAAAACAGCTGCTGATTATTGCTGCAAGCATCCGAGTATGCTCCAGCCTCGGTTTGATGTCGCACAAGTCATCATCGACGGAGATAAGGTGCTCAGCATTGATTATATTTTTAATGCCTATGATACAACAGGCTACAATTTCATATTTTAAAGGGTGATAATATGTTCTATAACAGCACAAGAAACAGCAATGTGAAGGTAAGCAGTGCTGAGGCTATTACTCAGGGTATCTCTGTTGACGGCGGACTTTTCGTTCCTGAGAGCATACCACAGCTTTCACTTGAAGAGATAAAGGCAGTCGGCGAAATGAAATATGCCGACAGAGCTGCGTTCGTTTTCTCCAAGTACCTTACAGACTTTACAGAGGCTGAAATACATTACTGTACAGATAATGCCTATTCTACAAAGAATTTTGAGACCGAGAGCATTGCTGAACTCGCTCATCTCTTTGACGGAACATATATGCTTGAACTCTGGCATGGACCAACTTGTGCCTTTAAAGATATGGCACTTCAGATACTCCCTTATTTCCTTACAACTTCTGCTAAGAAGATAAATCTCGATAAGAAGATAGTTATTCTTGTTGCTACATCAGGCGATACAGGTAAAGCTGCTCTTGAGGGATTCAAGGACGTTGAGGGTACATCTATACTTGTTTTCTATCCTGAGGACGGTGTAAGTCCGATGCAGAAGCGTCAGATGAAAACTCAGGAAGGCTCAAATGTCGGAGTGTGTGCTATAAAAGGAAACTTTGACGACTGTCAGAACGGTGTCAAGGCTATATTTACTGACGAGGATGTCAAGAAGCAGCTCAGCGACAACGGCATCGTTTTCTCATCAGCAAACTCCATTAACTGGGGACGTCTTGTGCCACAGGTAGTTTACTATATCTCAGCTTATGCTGAGCTTGTTAAAGATGAGCAGATAAAGCTCGGCGACAAGATAAACATTGTCGTTCCAACAGGAAACTTCGGAAATATCCTCGCTGCTTACTATGCAAAGCACATGGGAGTTCCGGTAAATAAGCTCATCTGTGCATCAAATATCAACAATGTACTTACAGACTTTATCAATACTGGTGTGTATGACAGAAATCGTAAATTCTTTGCAACAGTATCTCCTTCAATGGATATACTCATTTCCAGCAACCTTGAAAGACTTCTTTACCTCATGACAGACAGAAATGATGCTGTTATCCGTGAGTGGTTCGGCAAGCTTGCTTCAGAGGGCAAGTATGAAGTTTCAGCTGATGTCAAGGCTAAGCTTCAGGAGGAGTTCTGTGCAGGTTACTGCGACGACGAGCAGACTAAAGAGACTATCCACGGTATTTACGAGAAGTACGGATATACCTGCGATACTCATACTGCAGTTGCAGTTAAGGTGTATAACGACTACAGAGAGGCTACAGGCGATACTACAAAGACTGTTATCGCTTCAACAGCAAGCCCTTATAAATTCAGTGCAGCAGTTCTTGAGGCACTTGAGGGCAAGACTTCTGATATAGATGAGTACAGCAAGGTCGACAGAATCGCAGAGCTTTCAAAGCTCGATATTCCTGCTGCTCTTGCAGATCTCAAAAATAAGCCGGAGCGTTTCAATGACGTTATAGATAAGGCGGATCAGAAGCAGTATGTTCTTAAAACCCTTGGAATATGATCCATGAGTTTATATGTATTAGGTGATCTTCATCTGTGTTTCAGCGATCCTTCAAAAACTATGAGCATTTTTGCCGGTTGGAAGGATTATCAGGAAAAAATAGAAAAAAATTGGCTCGAAATTATCAAGCCGGAGGATACTATTGTACTTGCCGGAGATATCTCATGGGGAATGTCTCTCCAGCAGGCACGTCCTGATTTCAGCTTTATACACGGACTTCCAGGTGAGAAGATTATATTAAAAGGAAATCACGATTACTGGTGGACCACCAAAAAGAAAATGGAGGACTTCCTCGCTGCGGAAGGTTTTGATTCAATAAAGATACTGCACAATAACCACTACCGTTATGAAAATTACGGTATCTGCGGAACCAGAGGCTGGGTGAATATGCCCGGTGAGACTCAGGACGAAAAAGTCCTGAAAAGGGAAGTGCAGCGTCTTGAAACGTCGATACAGTCCGCACTGAAAGAGGAGCTTGAACCAATTGTGTTCATGCATTATCCGCCTATTTTCGCAACAAATTTCAATTATGACATACTTCAGATACTTTACCGTTATAAAATAAAGCATTGCTATTATGGACATATCCATGGTAAGTCAGCTCACGAACTTTGTGTGAAAAATACCTACGATGACATTGATTTCCACCTTATTGCAGGTGATTATCTACAATTTGTCCCTGAAAAAGTTTTGTGAGTTGTGCAATATGCAGAAGTGTTGAAAATCAGTAGAAAAATTTTTTGAAATGTGGTATAATGTACCAAGTATGTTATATAATTAATGGAGGAAGCATTTATCATGAGTTTAAAATCATCAAACAAGACAGATGTGAATACTACTGAGTTAGTAATTTCTATTGGAGCAGAGGCATTTGAGAACGCTGTTGAGCAGGAATATCAGCGTCAGAAGAAGAACATCCAGATCAAGGGCTTCAGAAAGGGCAAGGTTTCAAGAAAGCTTGCTGAGAAGACTTTCGGTGAGGGTGCATTCTACGAGGGAGCTATCAACGCTCTCGTTGGTCCAGAGGTTGATGCTGCTGTTCAGGAGACAGGTCTCGTTCTCGTTGACAGACCAAGCGTAGAAGTTACTTCTATCGATAAGAATGAAGGCGTTGAGATCAAGGCTGTTTGCGTTACTAAGCCAGAGATCGAGATCGCTGACTATAAGGGAATCAAGGCTGCTAAGGTAGTTAAGGAGATCACTGATGAGGATATCGACAAGCAGATCGAGATCATCAGAAAGAAGAACGCTCGTATAGTTTCTGTTGAAGACAGAGCTGCTCAGCTCGATGACGAAGTTATCATCGATTTTGAAGGTTTCTTCGGTGACGAAGCATTCGAGGGCGGCAAGGGCGAAGATCACCCACTCAAGCTCGGCAGCGGTGCATTCATCCCAGGTTTCGAGGACCAGATCGTTGGTCACAATATCGGCGATGAGTTCGATGTTGTCGTTACTTTCCCAGAGGATTATCAGATGGCTGACTACGCTGGCAAGGAAGCTACATTCAAGACAAAGCTCAAGGCTATCAGCTATGAGGAGCTCCCGGAGATCAATGATGACCTCGTTAAGGATGCTACAGAGTTCGATACAGTTGATGAGTATAAGAAGGACATCCGTGAGAAGCTCGAAGAAGCTGCTGTTCAGCAGGCTGATTCCAGCTTTGAGAACGCTCTCATGAACGCTCTTATCGAGAAGGTTGACGCTCCTATCCCGAATTGTATGTTCGAGCACAGAATCGATGCTCTTATGCGTAATTTCGATCAGCAGCTCCGTTCACAGGGCATGGATATGAACCTTTACTTCCAGTACACAGGTATGGACGCTGAGTCATTCAGAGATACTTACAGAGACAGAGCTGAGAACGAAGTTAAGCTCCGCCTTGCTCTTGAGAAGATCGCTGAGTATGAGGCTATCGAGCCATCAGAAGATGAGATCAATGCAGGTCTCGCTGACATCGCTGCTGCAAATAAGATCGATGTTGATACAGTTAAGAAGTTCATCCCACTCGATGACTACATTGCTGATCTCAAGGTTCAGAAGGCAGTAGAGCTTGTTAAGGAGAATGCTGTGGTTGACAACACTCTTGCTGAGAAAACTGAGGAAGCAGCTGACGCTGAATAATCTTTTTCGACATAGAATAACATAATAACTATAGTTTGTCCCACAGCTTTTTGTGGGACAAGCGTTTTTAAAGAAAGGGCGATGGATTTATGAGCAGTTTAGTACCATATGTCGTTGAACAGACAAGCCGTGGAGAAAGATCATATGATATTTTTTCAAGACTTTTAAACGACAGAATCATTATGCTTTCAGATCAGGTAAATGATGCAACAGCAAGTCTCGTAGTTGCACAGCTTCTGTATCTTGAAAGTCAGGACACAGAAAAGGATATTTCACTTTATATAAATAGCCCCGGCGGTTCAGTAACAGCTGGATTTGCTATTTATGATACAATGAATTATATCAAGTGCGACGTTTCTACTATATGCATAGGTATGGCTGCTTCTATGGGTGCATTCCTTCTTTCAGCCGGAGCTAAGGGCAAAAGATTTGCTCTTCCAAACAGTGAGATAATGATCCATCAGCCTCTTATCGGAGGCGGTCTTGGCGGTCAGCAGACTGATATCATGATACATGCAAGAAATCTCGAAAGAACAAGAGACAGACTTGAGGCTATCCTTGCTGCAAATACCGGAAAGACTCTTGAACAGATCCATATCGACTGTGAGCGTGATAACTATATGATGGCTCAGGAAGCTATGGAGTACGGTCTTATCGATAAGGTGATCGAGAAAAGGTAGGTTATATAAATGAGTGAATCATTCAAATCATGCAGTTTCTGCGGTAAAGGTGAGAATCGTGTGCACAGTATGTTTTCAGCAGGCCCCGCTAATATATGCGACGAATGCGTGACTTACTGTTATGAAATGCTGTATGGTTCAGGAGTTTCTAAGGCAAAGCGTAAGGCATCTAAAAAAGACGGAGATACTCCGCTTTCTCAGATGAATCTGCTTAAACCGGTAGAGATAAAGGAATTCCTTGATGAATATGTTATAGGTCAGGATGATGCCAAGATCTCTTTGGCAGTTGCGGTCTATAATCACTATAAGCGTATTTTGAGTCAGGAAAATCAGGATAATGAAGAGTCAGACGGCGTAGAGCTCCAGAAAAGTAATGTGCTTCTTCTCGGACCTACCGGTGTCGGAAAGACTTTCCTTGCACAGACACTCGCTAAGATACTTAATGTACCGTTTGCTATCGCAGATGCTACTACTATTACAGAAGCCGGATATGTCGGCGACGACGTTGAAAACGTTCTTTTAAGACTTATTCAGGCTGCCGACTTCGATATAAAGGCGGCAGAACGTGGTATTATATATATCGACGAGATAGATAAGATCGCACGTAAGTCTGAAAATACTTCCCTTACCCGTGATGTTAGCGGTGAGGGAGTTCAGCAGGCACTCCTCAAAATCATTGAGGGTACTGTATCAAATGTTCCTCCGCAGGGCGGCAGAAAACATCCTAATCAGGAAGTTTTGCAGATCAATACAAAGAACATCCTCTTTATATGCGGCGGAGCTTTCGACGGACTTGAAAAACAGATCCAGAAGCGTATAGGTAAAGCTCCTATAGGTTTCGGCGGGGAAATAAAGACTCATCAGGAGGAAAAGGACAATATCTTCAAGAAAGTTGTTCCTAAGGACCTCGTTAAATTCGGTATGGTACCTGAATTCGTCGGAAGACTTCCGGTAATTTCAGTTCTTGAAGAGCTTGACGAGCAATCTCTCGTAAGAATACTTACAGAGCCTAAAAATGCCCTTATCAAGCAGTATAAGAAGCTCTTCCACTATGACGATATTGAACTTGATATTGAAGATGATGCTCTTATCGAGATAGCAAAGAAGGCTATTGCTCAGAAAACAGGTGCAAGAGGACTCCGCTCTATTCTTGAGGGAATACTGATGAAGTCCATGTATTCACTGCCTTCTGATACAAGTATCGCTAAGGTAACTATTACCGCTGACTGCGTTGTAAATCAAACACAGCCGGTACTTATAAATAGAAGAAACAAAGTTGTTTCAATGGCTGAATAAAAAATTCGGGCTCTGTACAGGTGTACAGAGCCCTTTTTTAGCAGGTCAGCATCCACAGCCGCAGCCGTTGTTGTTGCAGTCGCAGCCATTATTGCCGCATCCGCCGAAAAGAAGAATGAAGAGAAGAATGAGAAGAATGATGCACCAGCAGTTGCCACCGTCAAAACAAGAATTACACATAGAAGAACACTCCTTAAAATGATGTATTTGAAGCTTTTTGTCTTTGCTTCATAGTACATAGTATGCTATGGCGAAAAAAGTGTTACAAAAAATTCCCTGTTTATTATTTTCGACTGTTATCGCATAGAAATAGTGGCATAATATAGTCATAAGAAGTGCAGGAGGATAACAGAATGATTAGTACAGAGAAATACACAAGAAAAAGTATCAGAATAATCGAGAATGCAATAAAAACTGCCTCAGAAATGGGACATACCTACGTCGGGAGCGAGCATATACTGCTTTCAATTGTTGAGGACGGTTCAACAAAAGCTGCGGATATACTTGTTGAAAACGGTGCAGGATACGATGAGATCAAAGCAGGTATGATCGACCTTGTAGGGACCGGTTCACCAACTTTGCTGAATCAGCGGTATATGACTACAGCCCTGAGACGTATACTTGAAATATCGTGCCATATTGCAGCGACCGATAAAAAGAAGCAGTCCGCACCTGAACACATCCTTACCGCATTGATGAAGGAGTCCTCGTGCAGTGCCTACACCATTATAAAAAAAGTGAAGGCTGATATAAACGGCATATGCAATGGACTAAAAGACATAACATCTTCAGACGTCGGTGACGAACTGTATGAAGCAGCAAAACCAAAGCTCTCACACTTGCCAAATCTGTTCAGGTACGGCAGAAATATCACGGATATTTCGGTCGTGAAGAAAAATGATCCTCTCATCGGACGCAAAAATGAGATTGACCGTGTAATGCAGGTCCTTGCACGAAGGACTAAGAATAATCCTTGCCTGATAGGGGAGGCAGGTGTCGGAAAAACTGCCATAGTCGAGGGAGTTGCTGCACTGTTTGTAAGAAATCTTGTTCCGGATTCTCTAAAGAACAGGTATATTTTTTCGCTTGATATAGCCGCATTGCTGTCCGGAGCTAAATACAGGGGAGATTTTGAAGAGAGAGTAAGGGCGTGTATGGATGAGGCAGTAAACTCAGGCAATATAATCCTGTTTATAGATGAGATACACACTATAGTCGGTGCCGGAGCAGCTGAGGGTGCGATCGATGCTGCAAATATCATGAAGCCAAGACTTGCAAGAGGAGAGCTTCAGATAATCGGTGCAACTACTTTTGAGGAGTACCGCAAGAGCATCGAAAAGGATGCTGCTCTTGAAAGAAGATTTCAGCCTGTCCACGTAACTGAGCCGGATAAAAAGAGCTGTATAAAGATAATTTGCGGACTTAAAAAGAACTACGAGGACTTCCATAATGTTGAGATAAGTGATGAGATAGCTGCACTTTCGGTTGATATGTCGGTCAGGTACATTGCTGAGCGTTATCTGCCTGATAAGGCTATAGACGTTCTTGACGAAGCTTGTGCGTGTGCTAAATTGAGAAATACGTCAGCACTTTGCCGTAAAGATACAAGTCTGATAAACATGAAAGGACGTAATCTCAGCGATATCAATAAAGTTATAAATAATAAGGAAAAGACCGTCGTTACAGAGAAAGATATAATATCGGTGATATCGCTGAAAACCGGTATACCTCTGAATAAGATAACTCCGGAGGATTCGGACAGGATAAGGCTGATGAAGTGTTATCTTTCCGAAAGAGTCATAGGACATGAATATGCTGTTGAAAAGGTGACTAATGCAATATGCAGGGCAAAGTCCGGACTTCGGGATGACCGCCGTCCTACAGCTTCATTTCTGTTTGCCGGACCTACAGGAGTAGGAAAAACTGAGCTTGCTAAGGCTCTTGCGGACGCAATGTTCAACACTAAAAATTCTCTCATTCGCATAGATATGTCGGAATATATGGAAAAACATTCTGTGTCTAAGCTTATCGGAGCTCCTCCCGGATATACCGGATACGACGACAGCAGCAACAATTTATGTGAAAAGGTTCGCAGAAATCCATACTCGCTTATTCTTTTTGACGAGATAGAAAAGGCTGACAATGAGGTACTGAACATCCTTTTGCAAATTCTTGACGAGGGTATGGTCACAGATTCATCAATGCGTCAGATAAGCTTCAGGAGCAGTATCATAATCATGACCACTAATATCGGTGCGGAAATAATCTCAGGCGGCGGAGCATTAGGTTTCTCCGAAAACAGAGTAAAGTCTGCGGAGGAGCGAGTATACGGTGCAGTCAGGGAGCATTTTACTCCGGAGTTTATCAACAGGATAGATGAAATAGTCGTGTTCAGAAAGCTTGAACGTGAGGATATAGTCGATATAAGCAGAATAGCTCTCGAAGACTTGCGTAATCGTGCCAAAAGGCTTGGAATAGAGCTGAATTACTCGGACGAGGTCATAAATGCGGTGGCTGAATCAGCCGATACGGAGCGATATGGAGCAAGACCTATAAAGCGTAAGGTCACGGAGCTGCTTGAAGATAAGCTCGCAAAACAGATAGTTTCAGGCGAGCTGAAAACAGGGGACAGCGTTATAGCTGATATTGATGACAATGAGATTATTTTGACTAAAACAGTTAAAGTATAATAAATCGAGCCATAGTATTTTTGTACTATGGCTTTTTTGTTGACGCTGATAGTGTAAAGTGGTATAATGTTGCTAAGAAAATGGAGGTTTAGAGGAGGAAAAATATGTCTTCATCAGCACAAATACTTAGAAATAATAAGACTGAATTAACAGAATATGAACGTATAAATGAGTTCTTGAAAATAATTACTCCCATTGGATATGATACAGATATAGAAAGCGACAATGCGATTTACATTAAGCCTAAAGACAATAATGAAAAAGGTGTACGGATATGGGTGGAACAGGAGGAGTATCCAATATACTTGATTAACGGAAAAGAATACTATCGTGAAGTTTTTTTTGAATTTGTCTGGGACGATGAAAGCATGAATTCAGATATGATACTTGTAATTACGGCTGAGTATATGAAAAAGTTTCCTGATGCTCTGTTTCAGTATGAAGGAAGAAGGGACGATAGTATGTTTATGGACAAAACTGATATTGATACATTGATTTCACAGCCGTTTCAGCTGAGTTGGTTTTATCTTCATAAGTCTCATCTCAATTCATCAAGGGTGAATGTATACGATCGTGAATGGATATTAGAGTGAACGAGCTTGCGAGCGAAAGCGTGAAAAGGGTGCAGGGATGGCATCCCTGCCCAGCAAATAAAAAAAGAGAGCCAAAGCTCTCTTTAAGTGACCAGACCGATAAGCCGGGTTCTGTCGTGTGCGGTAATTTATCTACGCTTACCGTCGCCGATAAGCTGAAGCCGTCATTACTTTATATCCGCCGAGCCGACGTTAAGATATAAAGCACCAATAGACGTTGCATCGGATAGGGTTTACATAGCAGTACAGTCTCCTGCACTCTGGTGAGCTCTTACCTCGCCTTTCCACCATCACCCCACGAATGTGAGGCAGTATATCTCTGTTGCACTTGCCCTAAGGTCGCCCTCGGCTGCCGTTAACAGCTATCCTGCTCTATGATGCCCGGACTTTCCTCATGAACTAAAAACGTTCCCGCTACCGCATAGTCTGCTCAATAATATTTTACCAGAATACAGCAATTTTGTCAAGAGTAAAACAGTCCGGAAAAACATATCCGGACTGTTTTGTAATTATTTATTGCTTACTCTGTGTTTCTTTTCCGGATGGAGCTCATAGTATAGTTTTTTATCCTTATACATACGCTCATCGGCGATATGCAGAACTGAGCGGACGTTTTCCGCTTTATCATCGTATGCTGTACCTATAGCAAATACGAGCTCATTATAATTTTCAGCAGCTTTACGTAGCAAGTCTGCCTTGATATTGAGTTCATTCTCAGTTATACCGGTTATGATAGCAACGAATTCGTCACCGCCGGCACGGAATATCTCGTGGAGTCTGAAAACGTCTTTTAGTGCGGATGCTGCATTTTTAAGTAGCGTATCACCAGCGATATGACCGTCAGTATCGTTTACTACTTTCAGTCCATTCAGGTCAGCAAATATGACTCCGACAGACCCTTTATATTTTCCTTTGACCAGTTTGTCAACGTAATTGTTCATTTCATTACGGTTCATTACGCCTGTGAGCATATCTCTTGAACTGAGTATGTGCAGACGATCGAGCATATTATAGCTGTAAAGCTCAGAAGAGAGGATGAATGTAGTCAATTCGAGAGTTTCCTTTATAATGGAAGCTTTTTGGGAATTGAAGTTGAGTGCCCATATAAAGCCTAAAAGTTCGCCTTTGAATTCAAGCGGGAAAAGAACGATAGTCTTACCGCCTGCATTTTTGACAGAATCGTACCATATTGGATTACGTTCTTTTATAACAGCCCAGTCGTGGTCATTTTTAGCTATTATACAGTTGCTTCCTGCGATAGTATCGAGCCAAGAATAGGCTATATCATAGAATTTATCGTCAACGTAATTGGACATAGAGATGAGGTCGGTATTATCAGAAAACGCTTCACAGAGGACTGAACATTTACGTTTTGCGGTATCAGTAAGAAGTATACAGCAGTATTCAGAATCGCAAAGGTCACGTACATCTGCACATACTTCCTTCATTGTTTCCTTGAAATTGTCAGGACTACGGAGTTTGATACAGGTTTCAAGTACAGCTGTAGCAATGTCCGCAGAAATAGTTGACATTCTTTTAGCATCGGGTTTGAAATTTATTTCCATTATATACAGGCAATAGCATAGATCGTCATTATCAAAAGACAGCGGTATAAAAGACATATTGAACCATACATCGAACCTTGTCGGATGAGCGTATGAATGGAGACATTTCTTCTGTACAGCAGCCTGATAGCATGAATCTTCAAAGTTGAGGTCTCTATTGAGGTAATTGGTATACTCACTGTTGGGGATAAATTTCTTCGTAAGCATTTCAACATTGCTGAACGGTTTTTCGATTGAGTCTATGTATTGACGATTACCGGTGACGATGCGAACCTTTCCGTAGCTTTCGCCTCCGACTTTTTCAACTGAGACTACGCAAGCCATAGCACTGATGCTATCTACAATTGTTTGAAGATCCATATTACAGTCCCCCTGTCATATGTATTTTAGAATCCATTTAAGGCAACACCGCACAAAGACCGCCTGACGTCTTTGTACTGAATCTGCTTGGATATTTTCCGCCATCTTGCACAGAAATCCCTTGACATACGTCAGTATGCCTGCGGAATTTCTATACAATCTGACGAAAAATCTCA
>JAFYGE010000023.1 GCA_017543335.1 Ruminococcus sp. | reverse complement strand
ATTTTTTCTTGCACTTTGTTTTGTCCTTTAGGGCAAAATGAGCTTGACATAAAGAAATGTGATGCACAAATTCCTGTTTTATAAGGAATTTGTGCTCCCCGAACGAAGTTCGGGGCAATAACCGCCTGTTGGCGGTTATTGCGGACACATTACTTATATATACGACTTATTCCGCATAAAGGCAGCCATTCTCATCGATATCAATATCGATAGTATCACCTGCGGAGAGGTCGCTGCTGATAATTTTACGTGCAGCGAGAGTTTCTATCTTGCTCTGGATGAATCTTCTGAGAGGTCTTGCACCGAAGTTCGGGTCATAGCCGCATTCAACGATATAATTTTTAGCTTCATCGCTGACATTTATACGGATATGCTTATCGTCAAGACGTTTCTGGAGGTCGGCGAGCATGAGATCGACTATCTTGATTATCTCAGTTTTTGCAAGAGGCTTGTAGAAGATTATCTCATCAAGACGATTAAGGAACTCCGGACGGAACTGCTGTTTGAGCAGAGCATCTACTTTGGAGCGTGCATCGTCAGTTATTTCGCCGTTTGCATCAATACCGTCGAGAATATAAGGAGAGCCGAGATTTGAAGTGAGGATAATGATAGTATTCTTGAAATCTACAGTACGTCCCTGAGAGTCTGTGATACGACCGTCATCGAGTACCTGAAGGAGTATATTGAATACATCAGGGTGAGCTTTTTCGATCTCGTCAAATAGTACAACTGAATAAGGTTTTCTGCGGACTGCTTCTGTGAGCTGACCGCCCTCGTCGTATCCCACATATCCTGGAGGAGCTCCAATAAGACGGCTTACGCTGAATTTCTCCATATATTCGCTCATATCGATACGTATGATGTTACGCTCGTCATCGAAGAGTATTTCAGATAGAGCTTTTGCGAGTTCGGTTTTACCAACACCGGTAGGACCGAGGAAAAGGAATGAACCGATAGGTCTGTCAGGGTCCTGTATACCTGCACGGGAGCGGAGTATAGCCTCGCTAACTCTTGTAACGGCTTCGTCCTGACCGATAACACGCTTATGGAGCAGGTTTTCGAGTCCCATTATCTTTTCTTTTTCGCCCTCCATGAGCTTTGAAACCGGGATGCCTGTCCAGCGGCAGACTATCTTAGCTATTTCTTCTTCTGTTACCTTGTCACGGAGAAGTCTTTCGCCGCTGAGGTCTTTTTCTGCCTGCTGTTCAAGTTCTTCAAGCTTTTTCTGAAGCTGAGGGAGTTTGCCGTATTTCAGCTCTGCGGCTTTGTTGAGGTCATATTCACGCTCAGCCTTTTCGATCTCACCGCCGACATTTTCGATGTCCTCACGGAGCTTCTGAACAGCGGATATATCGTTCTTTTCGTTCTCCCACTTAGCTTTCATAGCGTTAAATTTCTCACGCAGCTCTGAGAGTTCTTTCTGTATTTCTTCAAGATGTTCCTTTGAGATGTTATCGCTTTCTTTTTTGAGTGCAGCCTCCTCGATTTCGAGCTGTACTATTTTACGTGAAATAACATCGAGCTCAGTAGGCATAGAGTCCATTTCAGTTCTTATAGTAGCACAGGCTTCGTCAATGAGGTCGATAGCCTTATCAGGGAGGAAACGGTCGGTGATATAGCGGTTTGAGAGTACGGCAGCAGATATTAGAGCGTTATCATGAATTTTAACGCCATGGAATACTTCATATCTTTCTTTAAGACCTCTGAGGATAGAAATGGTATCTTCAACAGAAGGCTCGTCGACCATTACAGGCTGGAAACGTCTTTCGAGAGCCGGGTCTTTTTCGATGTACTGACGATACTCGTTGAGTGTAGTAGCACCTATACAGTGGAGTTCGCCTCTTGCGAGCATAGGTTTAAGGAGATTTCCGGCATCCATAGCACCGTCAGTCTTACCGGCACCGACTATTGTGTGGAGCTCGTCGATGAAGAGAAGTATCTGACCGTTGCTGTTTTTTATCTCGTTGAGTACTGCTTTCAGACGCTCCTCAAATTCGCCTCTGTACTTAGCTCCGGCAACGAGAGCACCCATATCGAGTGAGAACACTTTGCGGTCTTTAAGGCTGTCCGGTACGTCACCGGCAACGATACGCAGAGCAAGTCCCTCAGCGATAGCGGTCTTACCAACACCCGGTTCACCGATGAGTACCGGATTATTTTTAGTTTTTCTTGAAAGTATGCGGATGACGTTTCTTATTTCGCTGTCTCTGCCGATAACAGGGTCGAGCTTATTTCTTCTTGCAAGCCCAACAAGCTCCTGACCGTATTTTGCGAGCACATCGTAAGTATCCTCCGGATTTTCGCTGGTCACACGAGCGTTTCCTCTTACAGACATAAGAGCACTTAAAAATTTCTCACGGTCGATATTGAAAACGCTCATGAGCTGAGAAACGTCCCTGTCTTTTGAAGCGATGAGCGAGAGCATGATATGCTCAACAGAAACGAACTCGTCCTTCATATCGGAAGCGATAGTTTCAGCAGATGTGAGGATACGGTCAGCCTCGGCAGAAATGCCTAAATTGCTGCTTCTTCCGCTGCCTGTTACCTTTGGGAGCATATTTATTTTTTTATCTGTTTCGGTTTCAAAAATATCGGCATCGATATTCATTTTTCTGAGCAGTTGAGGGATAAGTCCGTTTTCCTGTTTCAGAAGACCGGCGAGAATGTGGATAGGTTCGATAACGCTGTTTGACTGCATCACGGCGATGCTCTGAGCCTTTCGGACGGCATCAAGCGATCTCTTAGTTAATTTTTCTGCATTCATATTAAATCCTCCTTATCTATATTACCGTTTACGTGTGGAGCGGGACTAAATAATAGCATCTGAGAGCAAAGCAATGTATTTTTTCTCAAGTTCCGGAGCGTTTTCGTAAAACAGCTGCGGAGCGGAGAAATAAGCCTGTATAGCTGTATTCAGGTTGCTGAGATAGCAGCTTATAGCCTCACCTAAATGGTCTTCACTCAGACCTGTGTTCAGGAGTTTTCTTGTAAAGCTTCCGTTGCCGAGTTCGCAGGTATAATTATTATAGCCGATCGAAGCGAGCTGAGTTGCTTCAAATTTTATTCTGTAAGCGAAGAAGCTATTGAACAGCTGTATCAGAGCGTCACTTTGGGTACGGATCTGAACTTTCAGAGTGCCGATGAACTGATCCGGAACACGTTCGAGTTCTACCTTATAATTAATAGTAGGACGGTATTTATATTCGAGGGCAGTTTTCAAGGTAAGAAGCGAAGCAGAACGCTGCTGCTGTATCTGGAAACTGCTGCTGATAAGTTCGGAGAGAGACTCAAATATATCATGCATTCTCATCTCCGGAGTTATACAAGAGAGATTTTCGGCGAGTATCTGATTAATAAGGTTTGAGCGGCTTGTACCACGTCGGTAAGCCTCAGCATCTACGGCTTTTATTATATCGTCCATGAGGACGAGACTGTAAACGCTTCTTTTCATTTTTATCACCTCTGTTATATATAGAATATCACAGATTATAGAATTTGTCAAGCGAATTATATAATCTTTCACGCAAATTTCATAATGTAAAAAAATCCTTCCCATGAAGGGAAGGTGTGGTGGTTCAAACGGAAAACCGTTTAGCACTGTGAACCGATCCGTAACATTAAGTTAAAAAAAGTTATTGAGAATAGAAAACATGAAAAAATTACAAATGAAAGGGGTTAGTTTTTTTTGTTAATGAAACTTTTTCTATGGCACGCAAACGAATCAATACCCAATATCAAGCACATGAGAGGGGAGGGTACTTGATATTGAATATCAAGTATTTTTCATTTGCTGTATGTATTATATCGCAAATCTACGTGCTTGACAATATACAAAAATACACAAAAATATAAAAAAGTGTACTTTTACTTGAAAATGTACTATTTTTTGGGTTAACTTTTTGTGAATTGATTATATAGAAATACTTATTTACAATCTATTAATTAAAAGTACTTTATTTCACCGAAAACAAGTTCTGACCTTTGCCTATTGTAATGACTGATGATTTTACTCCGTTGATAATAGTGTAAAAACTTTTTCCGACAGTAACTTCCGGAGACAGCAGCATGAGGCAGCGGAAATCATCGTACGGCTCAAACTTTTTGACCTGCTTTCCGTTCAAGTACATCTCAACTGTACTTCCGCCATATTCCGGCTCACTGAGATCAGCTATTACATATGGATACGATGATGCTGTTGGTGCAGTTACCGCATTGCCGGCAGCGAAAACATATCCGCCTGAGTGGATTAAGCGGCTATCGGAATAAATAACGCTTTTGTCTTCTTGAGCACCGCCGCTTATGGTGAGTGTTCCGCCGCTTATATTTATATCGTTATGAGCGTGGAGTCCGCAGCGTATTGCATTTATATTATATGTACCGCTTTCAAAGGCGATAACGTTACCTGCGATACCATGAGCATTTCCGGCATCGATATTCAGAGTTCCGCTGCCTTTGAATCTGAGGCTGGCATTTGAGAAGATAACGCCGTCATGGACATTGTCTTTAGTGTTGTCGCTGAGTGAGTTTACCGTGCCGTCAGCTACTTTTATTGTACATTTTTTAGCTTTGTTTACAAGTAAAGCCGGACCCGATATACTATGTATATCAGCACCGTCAAGTACCAGTGTAACAGCTTCATCTGAAGCAGTATCAACACAGATCCTGCCGCCGAATGTGAAGCCGGAAATTTGATAATAGCCGCCGGCAGTTATAGTTACCACACTGCCATTAACGGTCACGTTGTTTCCGGTGAAGCTTGGTTTGCCGTTGAGGTCGATAACAGCGGTACATTCTTTTTCTTCGTCAGGCACTTCAACCGGAGGCTGAGTTGTGATTTTAGGAACAGTTGTTACCTGAGTAGTCGGAGCTGGTATGTGCTGAACAGCAGTAGTGACCGGAATATTGGTGGTTATTATTGTACTGTCGCCGGAGTGGCTGTTTCCGCCGGAGCTGTTGTTTCCGCCGCTGTAACTTGGTCTGTTGTTGTATCCGGAATAATTTCCGGCTGTTGAATAATTGTTGTTGGAGTGTGGATTTCCGCTGCTTGGAGTTGTATGTAATGAATTAGCGGGAGCGGTTGATTTAGTTGTAGTTTCGGTGCTTATTTTAGTTCCTGTAACTTTGGTGGTAGTAGTTTTTTTAGGTGAATGTCCATTTACTATTGAGTGATATGAGTCAGAGGACTCGTTTGAATAATCATCCTCGTCTGCATTTGTAGTTTTTGTTGTAGGATCGATAGCAATGGCATCTCCTCCATCGGAGCTTGAATCCGTCTTTCCGCAGGAACACAAAGCCGGTATCATAGACACAGCCAGCAAAGCAGAAAGAAGTCTTTTTTTATTCATAAATATCTCTCCTTTTAGAAAAGTTGTCCGATTACATTTAAAGATATTATACACTATTTTTCACATTTATGCAATGCTTTTTTAATAAAATGTTCATTGTATGGGTATTAACTTTTTATATATACATATATCGACGTAATAAAAATGACCTCCCATGACGCAAAGTAAGCCATAGGAGGTCGAAATTATTTCAGGTAATTACAGACATATTTATGTAAACTTTTTTGTTATTGAGCGAGCTTCCGCATTAAAGATCGCTGAGCACCCCTTTGCGACATTTATTCATGTTTGTCGCTGATATTTGACTGTTTTCCGTTTCTTTCAGACTCTTCTATTTTATTTTCAAACACTTTCAGAAGCTCAGTTTCGTTGGCGATATACTGTGCAGACTTATCGTCAAAAACATTGTCTGACTCGGATATTTTTCTGAGCGAGTCTAACTTAGCCTCTATATCTGACTTGCCGAATACATCGGAACTCAGACTTTCCTCTGAGTAAACCGGAGATGATTTTATTGTGGATTCTATTTTTTCCGTTTTTGGTTCGTTCGGAGTATAGAATATCATCAGGTTTTCTTTCAGTGAAGGTATCATAGGCGGACGTATGCTTGTTAAAAAAATCCAATCCGCATCCTGAACATTGGTTATGTCCTGTGAAGTCTGGGAGTATCCGGAAGAAGCTGATATAGATATCACTTCATTTGAAATTTCGTTTATATCGGACTCTGATAGCTTTTTGCCGGCTTCTGGGAAGATGTTGTGATAGATACAGTATTTTATATCGTTAGCACTGCTAAAGTCGGCATCTTGTGTTTCTGGTATGATATCGACTTTAGTGAAGCATGATTCATCCCTCTTGGGGAGTACAGAGACATCATCGCAGTTTACTGAGTATTTCCAGTTATTTTCAGCCATATTATATTCGCTTAATGACTGTGCGGAGAGTTCGATTATCTCGGTATCATAGAAAAATTCCGAGTTTTTATTGTCTATGTTTGTGGTGTAATACAGAACATCATATAAAAGAACGTGAGTGCCGTTTTCGTCTTTGAATATAGTTCTGTCACCGAATCCGGCAGCATTTATGAGGTTTCCGTCATTATCTTTAAGCTGACCGGAAACGCCAGCAGAAAATGAGCAATTTGCGTTTGAATATATCATATAGAGAGTATCGTCGGGAGTATTTATCTCAGGTATGTTATATTCTTCTGACAGTTCTTTTATTTCGCTTTCTGTAAAGTATACACCATTGCTTGCCGCTGCTATCACATTCTCGTCGGAGTATTCGCCGGTATATTCAACTGCATATATCTGATTTGTCAGCATATCTCCGCATTTTTTGATATATATTCTTACATTAGCGTCCTTGTCGTCGGTTATTTTGAACGGACATTTGTAGAATGGTGTGACGAGAACATAGTTATTGACGTAGTGTTCAAGAGTTACATCGAAAGTAAGATAATCAAAATTGTTAGTTTCGGAGTTTATTTCTGAAAGTATATTTTTGAATGCACAGTCTTTGTCCTTATCCATAAAATTATTGCGGATGCTGTTGACTAAAGCTAATTTAGGAATAATGCCTGCTAAAAGCACGAAAGCAGCTGCTATAGAAATAAACTTTAAAGCAGGTATACCCTTACGTTTGCCGGTAATATTTTCAAGATCGCTTACGGTAAGCTCGCTGTCTGAAAAATCCTCTTGTTTGTCAGGAAAAGCTTTGGCGGAGATCTTATCGAAGCAGTTGACAGAATCAGAAAGCTCGTTCATTTTGCTTTTAAGGAGTTCTTCAAACTGAGTATCTCCGTTTATATCAGACTTTTTCATTTTCAACACCTGCCTTTTCCTTTAAGATCGTCATTGCACGTTTGTATCTTGATTTAACGGTAGTTTCCGGACTTTTCATTATTTTTGCGATCTCTTTGAATGTTAGCTCTGCACATACTTTCATAACGACTATCTGCCTTTGTTTGTCGTTAAGGTTTTGCAGAAGCTGATTTATAAATATGCTGTTTTCCACAGTTAACTCGGAATCACCGTAATTCTGTATCAGCTGATCTGAGGTATCTTTTATATCGAGTTTGTATTTGCGGCGGAGTTCTAATGCAACGTTGCGAGCGATAGTAAGAATGAAGCCTTTGCCGTCTCCTTTAGATGCGGAGAATCTTTTCACCTGAGTCAGCCTGACAAAAGTTTCGGCAACACAGTCCTCCGACAGATGATAGTCGGCGGTGATACTGTAAGCAACAGCAAAAACGTTGTTCTTGAACATTTCATATAATCTACAAAGAGCTTCTTTAGATGTGCTGCATGATATGATAAGATCGTTGACACTTTCGTTTCCTGTTGTGACAGTTATATTCTTTTTATGAGTAATAGCGGCGAAAATGATACCGTCACCTCCGGCAGATAGTTTAGTTTCGGCAGTCATGGTCTCACTCCTTTTTAGTATGCTGTGAAAGCTTTCACTAATAAGTGATTTCAGACTGCAAAAAAGACGAAGTTTTCTAAAAAAATTTTTGAAATATGTTAGTTTGTAGAAACTGAATAGAATTCAGGATCATGGTCTCATACATTATAACATATTTGTATCAATTAATCAAGAAAATGTAAATAATGTATTGACAAACGAGTGAAAGGATGATATAATAAACACATGAACAATCGTTCAATTTTAAAAGGAGTGAACTTATGGAGAAGGTCTTTAGTATAAAAAATCTTGATTGTGCCAATTGCGGTGCTAAAATAGAAGAAGCTATAAGCAGGATCGAGGGGATAGAAGCTGTTGTGCTGAATTTCCCGATGATGAAGCTTAAAGTTCACGGAGATGTTACGGACGAAACGGTAAAGCGTATGAATGAACTTGCCAAAAAGATAGAGCCTGACGTAGAGATAATACCTCACGAGAAGCACGATGCTCACAAGCATCACCATGACCACGAGCATCACCACGAGCATGATCATTGCTGTGACCACGACCACGAGCATCACCACGAGCATGACCATTGCTGTGACCATGACCATGAGCATTACCACAATGAGAGACATATAAATATCAATGCGAAAAGCAGGGAGTTCAGCATTTCTAATCTTGACTGTGCTCACTGCGGTGCGAAAATAGAGGAAGCTCTCAACGATCTTGACGGAGTTGAGGGGGCTGTTTTGAATTTTCCAATGAAGAAATTCATTATAAACGGAGATATAGATGATGAGCTTCTTGAACTCATTAACAAGACTGCTGATGCGATAGAACCGGGAGTTGTGATCGCTCCCATAGAAAAGGCGAACAGCAAGCAGGATGATGAGAAAGAAAAATCAGGACTTGCTCATGAGGCTGTCCCCTTTATAATAGGTATACTTCTTTTTGGAGCAGCTTTGCTCACCGGAAAACTTCTCGACATTTTACCGCTGACGATAGTGCTTTTTGCAGCTTCCTATCTGATATTGGGTTCGGGAGTTCTTAAAGCTACATGGAAGAACATAAAAGTACGCAATTTCTTTGATGAAAATACCCTTATGACCGTTGCGACTATAGGTGCGTTTGCTCTTGGAGAGTACGCAGAAGCAGTCGGAGTTGTACTGTTCTTCAAGATAGGCGAGCTTTTTGAGGACTATGCTGTTTCAAAGAGCAGAAAAGCTATAACAGATGTTGCGGGACTTAAAGTCGAAGAAGCTGACGTTCTCCGTGACGGCGAGTACAGGCGTATATCTTCTGACGAGATAGAGATAGGTGATATTCTGAGAATAAAAGCCGGAGAACGTATAGCGGTTGACGGTGTTATAGAGTCCGGAGAATCACGAATAGACACCTCAGCAGTGACCGGTGAACCTGTGCCGGTAGGAGTAAAGACAGGCGATTCAGTAATGTCGGGATGCATAAATCTTTCTGATACATTTACTCTCCGTGCAACAGCAGCAGCAGACGACTCCATGATAGCAAAAATAGCTCATGCTGTCGAGGATGCTTCTGCCGGAAAGCCTAAAATAGACCGCTTCATAACAAGATTTGCAAAAGTTTATACTCCGATAGTAATAGCTATAGCTGCTGTCACAGCAGTTGTACCGTCACTCATAACCGGTGATTGGAATAAATGGATATATACTGCACTAACTTTTCTGGTAATAAGCTGTCCGTGTGCGTTGGTATTAAGTGTGCCGCTTGCATATTTTTCCGGAATCGGAGCTGCTTCAAAGCTTGGAATACTCTTTAAAGGCGGAGATGCTATAGAAGCTCTTGGAAAAGTCAAGGCTATAGCTTTCGACAAGACAGGTACTCTCACAAACGGAAGCTTTAATGTAACATCAGTAAAGAGTTATGGAAACGTGAGCGAAAATGAAATACTGAAGATTTGCGGAAGCTGTGAGCAGTCCTCAACTCACCCTGTTGCGGAAAGTATTGTTGAATACTGTAAGAATAATTCAGTTGCTCTAAGTGAGCCTGATAAGGTGAGTGAACTTGCCGGCAGGGGAGTTTCAGCTGTGCTGGAAGGAAAAAATATACTCTGCGGAAATGAAAGACTTATGTCTGAAAATAATATTTCTATCGGAGAGACTGAGGAAAAAACTGCCGGAAGCGTTGTTTATATAGCTGTTGACGGCAAACTCTCGGGCAGGATAGTAGTCTCGGATACTGTAAAGAATACTTCAAAAGAAGCTGTTGCGGAGCTTAAAAGAATGGGAATATTTACTGCTATGCTAACGGGAGATAAGTCGGAAAATGCTGAGACAGTCGGTACTGAGCTTGGTGTGGATAAGGCTTACGGCGGTCTGCTTCCGGACGGTAAGCTTGCTGAGATAGAGAAGATACGCAGTAAGTCCGGAGCTGTTATGTTCGTGGGCGACGGTATCAATGACGGCCCTGTACTCGCCGGAGCTGACGTCGGCGGAGCTATGCATACCGGTGCTGACCTTGCTCTTGAAGCGGCTGACGCTGTATTTATGAATTCCGAGCCTGAGGCTGTAGTCAAGGCAAAACGTATAGCAGACAAAGCTCTGAGGGTGTCATATGAAAATATCGCTTTTGCACTCGCTATAAAAGCAGCGGTGCTTATCCTCGGACTTGCAGGAATACCTAATATGTGGTTCGCAGTTTTTGCGGACTCCGGTACGGCTATGCTGCTGATACTCAATTCTATAAGAGTGCTCAATACTAAGAAATATTGATGTTCGGGACTGCTGTTCTTTAACGGCAGTCCTTTTTGCATTTGAGGCATTATGAAATTTATATTTTTGATTGACAAATTATAACTTTAATGTTATAATAATGTTGCAATACTAGCTTAATAAGGTAGAGCGTCTTTACATTTGTGAAGGAGGTCCCGGTTCGATTCCGGGGTATTAAAGTACATTTTGGAAAAAATGTATTTTAATACCCTTAAATCGCTATGAATTATTATGATTGATATTTATAAGGCGAGTGTTCAAAATGTTGCTGAACTGAAAAAAAGAGCTAAAAATGTTAAGCGTTTGATAAATGCAGAACTAAAATCTGGTAATTGTTACGAAGTGGAAACTTTGACTAAGGTTTATGCGTTGATGTATTCTGCTTTTGCTGAAACAGCTTTTTTAAAAATGATTAACACTCCGTATGGTTTTGATGATAATCAAATTAATCAAGTTTTAAAATGCAGGAATCTTGAGGAAAAATGGAAGAAATGTATGGAGTTTGCATTGTCTTCATTAGATAAAGACGGTGAAACTGCAAATAAAAAAAAGAAATTATTAAATATTTTGGATGAGTATATAATAAAGCCAAGCAAGATTCGTAATAAAGTTGCACATGGTCAATGGAAAGAATGCTTAAATAATGATTGCACTCATGTGAATAATGAACTTACAACCCAAATGCAAGCTCTTGATTACTCTCAAATAAGCAGACTTTTTGAGGTATATGAGAGGTTTTCTCAAATTGTTGAGGATTTAATTGAATCCCCGGATAAGACGCATTATCGTGATTATTATCTAAGACTTGTTGATTTAGAAGCATATATTAAAAAAACAAGTGGGTATTGTATTGAGGATAAAAAAATAATATTAAAAAATAATAAGCCTAAAAACAATTGATTGATAAATATATTTAAAAGAACAGTCCGAAAGGGCTGTTCTTTTAAATATATTAAGTTTTTTTGAACGCAGGTATTGACAAATAGTAGCAATTGTTGTAAAATATATTATATGTATTTATATACTCCGGTAAATAGCGGAGGAACATTTCACAAAAAACACAATAAAGGCGGTAAACAAATGGGTTTATTCACAGGAATTTTCGGTGCGAACGCCTACAGCAACAGAGAGCTGAAGCGTATCGAACCTATAAAAAATAAAGTACTCGCACTTGACGAGGAGTATTCGGAGCTTTCCGATGCCGAACTCAAGGGAAAAACACAGGAATTCAAAGAGAGACTTGAAGACGGAGAAACTCTTGACGACATTCTTCCGGAGGCTCTTGCCACTGTCAGAGAGGCAGCATGGAGAGTTCTCGAAAAGAAGCCATATCCGGTACAGATAATCGGTGCTATCGTTCTTCATCAGGGACGTATCGCTGAGATGAAGACCGGTGAAGGTAAAACACTCGTTGCCTGCGTAGCTTCATACCTCAATGCTCTTTCCGGACTCGGCGTTCATGTCGTAACTGTTAACGACTACCTCGCTAAGACTCAGGCAGAGGAAATGGGTAAGGTACTCCGCTGGCTCGGACTCACCGTAGGCTGTATCCTCCACGGACTTACAAATGACGAAAGACGTGCTGCATATAACTGTGATGTTACATATGCTACAAATAACGAGCTCGGATTCGATTACCTCCGTGATAACATGGTAACTCACAAGGAAGAGCGTGTTCAGAGAGCTCCTAACTTTGCGATCGTCGATGAGGTCGACTCTATCCTTATCGATGAGGCTCGTACACCTCTTATCATTTCAGGCAGAGGCGACAAGTCCACAGAGCTTTATTCAATAGTTGACCGCTTTGCTAAGACTCTTACCTCCACAACAGTCGTTGAAATGGACGACAAGGTGGATCAGGATTCTATAAACGAAACTGCCGACTATATCATTGACGAAAAGGCTAAGACTGCTACTATCACTCAGCGTGGTGTTAAGAAGGCAGAGAAGGCATTTAATGTAGAGAACCTCATGGATTCCGAAAATATGACTCTCCTTCACCACATCAATCAGGCTATCAAGGCTAACGGTGTTATGAAGAACGAGGTCGATTACGTTGTTAAGGACGACGAAGTTATCATCGTTGACGAGTTCACCGGACGTCTTATGATGGGACGTCGTTTCAATGACGGTCTTCATCAGGCTATCGAAGCTAAGGAAGGTGTTAAGATCAAGAGCGAGTCAAAGACTCTTGCTACTATCACATTCCAGAACTTCTTCCGTCTTTATACAAAGCTCTCCGGTATGACCGGTACTGCTATGACTGAGGAAGATGAGTTCAAGGAGATCTATAAACTCGACGTTATCTCTATCCCTACAAACAAGCCTGTTATCCGTATCGATCACAACGATCAGGTATACAGCTCAGAAAAGGGCAAGTACGCAGCTATAATCGACAAGATCATCGAGTGCCACGAAAAAGGTCAGCCTATCCTCGTTGGTACTGTATCTATCGAGAAATCTGAGCTCCTTTCAGCTATGCTGAAGAGAAAGGGCATAAAGCACGAAGTCCTCAACGCTAAGCATCACGCAAAGGAAGCTGAGATCGTTGCTCAGGCTGGTAAGTATGGTGCAGTTACTATCGCTACAAACATGGCTGGACGTGGTACTGATATCATGCTCGGCGGTAACGCTGAATTCCTTGCAAGAGCTGAAATGAGAAAGCGTGAAGTTCCTGAGGAAATAATCACAGAAGCTATCGGCTTTGCTGATACCGATGATAAAGAGATACTCGAAGCAAGAAAGCTTTACCGTGAACTTTATGATAAGTACAACGCTGAGGTAAAGGAGAAGGCTGTAAAGGTAAAAGAAGCCGGCGGACTCTATATCCTCGGTACAGAGCGTCATGAGTCAAGACGTATCGACAATCAGCTCCGTGGACGTTCAGGACGTCAGGGCGACGAGGGCGAGAGCTGCTTCTTCCTCTCTGTAGAGGACGACCTTATGCGTATCTTCGCTGGTGACCGTCTTGAAAATATGATGAGAACTCTCAATGTTGATGAGGGTATGCCTATTGAGAGCAAGCTCCTTACAAAGATCATCGAGTCTTCACAGAAGAAGGTCGAGGGTCAGAACTTCAGCATAAGAAAGAACGTCCTCAACTACGACGACGTTATGAATACACAGCGTGAGATAATCTACAAGCAGCGTGCACAGGTGCTCGACGGTGAAGACCTTCACGAGAGCATCCTGAAGATGATGGAAGACCTCATCGACTCTACTGTTGACCTTTACCTTACAGAGGATGATGAGAAGGAAAACTGGAACCTTGTCGGACTCAAAGACTACTTCCTCGGCTGGCTCATCAATGAAGAAGACCTTACATTTGATGAGGACGATATGGATGAAGTCGAGAAAGAAGACATCAGAAACGCACTCAAAGAAAAGGCTGGAGAGATCTATCAGGCTAAGGAAGAAGAGTACGGCTCTGATATCATGCGTGAGCTTGAGCGTGTTATCCTCCTTAAAGTTGTTGATACTAAGTGGATGGCTCATATCGACGATATGGAAGAGCTCAAGAAGGGTATCGGACTTCGTTCCTATGGTCAGAAGAACCCTGTTATCGAGTATCGTTATGAAGGTTTCGAGATGTTCGATGCTATGGTAGATTCTATCCGTGAGGATACTATCCGTATGCTCCTTACAGTAAAGGTACGTAAGGATGCTGTTCCTGAGCGTGAGCAGGTTGCAAAGCCTGATGCTCCAAACGCAGGAAACGGCGACGGAAGCTTCTCTGAACCGGTCCGTGCAAAGAAGATAGGGGACAATGACCCTTGTCCATGCGGAAGCGGCAAGAAGTACAAGAAGTGCTGTAAGAATAAGGAAAATAATTAATAGAAGGTAAGGGCGGATGAACTTCCGCCCTTTATTGTGAAGGAGTATTTAATGAAACGAATAGCAGTCGCTTTGGGCTGTGCTGTTTTGCTGTGCGGATGTTCTGAAAAGAAAAGCGAAATTCCGGAAAGTGAGCAGGATAAACCGAATATCACTACAACAATAGAAACAACACAAAAAATATACGATAAATTAACAGTTAATGGACTATCAGTAATAGTTGAAAAAAATGACATCAGAGTTACTAAAAACGGAACTGAGGTACAGACTCTTACCCCTGCTTTATTCGGGTCTACATATGGTTCTTATAATATAGATGTTCAGGATATAGATATGGACGGCAATGATGATATTTTTATCAGAGATTCCTTGAATTCAGACTTGAACGAAGGTGTATACTATATATATGATAAGTCGAAAGACAGATTCATTGCAACTACTCAGCATCGAAGACTTGTCCCGGCTGAAGAGTGCGGATTCCTGAAAGGGCTCGGACTTGAAGGTATGTTTGTTGACGACATGACATATACTCTTGATATATTTAAACGTGAGGGACCTGAATTTGTGTTCTGCGGAAGATACCTGCGTAGGGACGGCAATATCGTTCAGCTCTATAAACAGGGCGGATATGAGTATACCGGAGAAGTTCCGAAAGAGTATGTACAGGAAGGGATTGAGTGTAAACTTGATAACAGCAGTCTTGTTATCTCCAATATGTACGGATATGAGCTTCAGACTATAAAAGGAGATTTCAGCGTTGGCGGTACTGTTTGTGTCAAAGACTTCGATTTTGACTCTTATGATGATATATTCGTGGACACAATGGACGGTCATGCACTTTATTTCCGTTATGATCCTGCTGAACAGAAATATGTTGACTGGGAAGAGCTGAATCAGTATGACATAGTTTTCCATATTGACTACAGTGATAAAACTCTTTATTCAGGTGGATATAGTCAGACTATGAACGCTGCTCTCGGAGATATGAGCAAGTATCGCTGGAATGGCGGGAAACTCAAATATGTAGAAAACAGAAGACTTATGCAGGATTTCCCGAGCGGCAAATACAAAGTTGAGTGCTACGATCAGGACGGGAAGCTTTTCAGAACTGATACTTTTGATGAGCTTCCGGAGATATGGCGTTCCTGAGAAGATAATAAGAGGAAAGGCAGGATAGTATGAGCGGTTACAGTGCTTTTGCAAGATATTACGACGAACTGACAGCTAATATCGACTATAAAAGGCGTGGGGAGTACTTCCATGAGATAATAAAAAAGTTCAAGAGTACCAAAGATAATATCCTCCTTGACCTTGCCTGCGGTACAGGCAGCATATCCGAGGTCATGGCAGGACTTGGCTATGATGTTGTGGGAGTGGACAACTCCGATGAGATGCTTGGTATGGCTATCGAGAAAAAATTCGACAGCGGACTTAATATCCAGTATCTGTGTCAGGATATGAGAAAGCTTGATATGTTCGGCACTATAGATATAACTATATGTGCTCTTGACAGTATAAATCACCTTTCTTCACTCAATGACGTGAGAAAGGTCTTTGAGGGAGTTGCTTTCTTCTCCGAACTTAACGGACTTTTCATCTTCGATGTGAACACTCTTTACAAGCACAGGCAAGTGCTTGCAAACAACACTTTCACCTATGAGACTGACAATGTATATTGTGTCTGGGAGAATACTCTTGACCCCGATACCGATGAAGTAAGAATGAATCTTGAATTCTTCGAGCGTGAGGATAACGGAATGTGGTCGAGAAGTTCAGACGGCTTTTCCGAAAAGGCTTATAGTGAAGATGAGATAGAAAAGCTGCTCGCTGACTGCGGATTCGAGCTCCTTGCAAAATACGGCGACGATACATTTTCTCCTCCGGCGGAAACCTCGCAGAGGATAGTTTATGCCGCAAGGTGCATAAGGAACGGACAGACAAATTATTGATTCGGAAGGAATGGTATAAATGGGAAAACTATACAGAGCTATATCAGCGGACGGTTCAGCTTTTGCGGAAGTTCTTGATGCAAAGGACATCGTTTCCGAAATAGAGAAGATACACAAGACCTCTGCTGTCGTTACTGCCGGACTTGGCAGACTTACTATCGCTGCTTCACTTATGGGATATATGCTCAAAGGTGAGGACGACAGCATTACTCTCCGTGTGGACGGAGGCGGACCTGCCGGACAGCTCACTGCTGTAGCTGACAGCCGTGGAAACGTAAAGAGCTGCGTTGTGAATCCTGTGGTAGAAATACCGCTGAATGCTCAGGGCAAGCTCGATGTTGGCGGAGCTGTAGGAAGTGACGGAACTCTTTCTGTAGTAAAAGACCTCGGACTGAAAGAGCCTTATGTCGGAGTTATACCGCTTGTTTCCGGTGAGATAGCTGAGGATATAGCAAGCTATTATGCTACAAGCGAGCAGATACCTACAGTTTGCAGTCTCGGAGTTCTTGTGAATCCCGACCTTAGTGTAAAGTCGGCAGGAGGCTTTCTTGTTCAGCTGCTGCCTTTTGCAGACGAGAAGTGTATAGATATAATTGAGAAAAATATCGCAGAGATAAAGCCTGTGTCAGCTATGCTGGACGAGGGAGTAACTCCGGAGGAGATAGCAAATATGCTCCTTAAAGGACTTGAACCGAATGAGCTTGATACTGCGTCACCTGAATATAAGTGCGATTGCAGCCGTGAGCGTACAGAGCGTGTGCTCATCAGCATCGGCAAAGACGAGCTGCGTTCAATAGCTGCTGAGGGAAAAGATACTTCGGTGTGCTGTCATTTCTGCGGAAAAGAGTACGTATTCACACCGCAGGAGATCAATAAACTCATTGAAGAATAAGAAACCTCGGAGGAGCTATGTACGAGAATAAAACGGAAGAAATACCTGCAAAGGCAGTCCTTGCCTGTGTTGATACGGGAGAATTTGATGCCGAAGCTTCAATTGATGAACTCGAAGAGCTTGCTTCAACTGCCGGAGCTGAAGTTGTAGGAAAAGTCATTCAAAAGAAGCAGTCCTACGACCCGGCTACCTGTATGGGAGCAGGAAGACTTCAGGAACTTAAAGAACAGATAGATGCACTTGAAGCTGAGCTTGTTGTGTTCGACCACGAGTTAACAGGAGTTCAGGTGCGTAACATTGAGGATATTCTCGAAGTGAGAGTTATCGACAGAACTACGCTTATACTTGATATATTTGCTCAGCGTGCGAGAACTAAAGAAGGTAAGCTTCAAGTTGAACTCGCTCAGCAGAAGTACAGACTTCCACGACTTATCGGCCTTGGAACTGCACTTTCACGTCTTGGAGGCGGAATAGGTACAAGAGGTCCCGGAGAGACTAAGCTTGAATCAGATAAAAGACACATCCGCCGCAGGATATCCTATCTTGAAGAGGAACTTGCTGAGCTGAAAAAGCACCGTGATTTCTCACGCTCACGCCGTAAAAAGGACGGAGTGCTGTGTGCAGCTATAGTCGGATACACCAATGTCGGCAAATCGACATTGCTCAATGCACTGACCGATGCTGGAGTTCTTGCCGAGAACAAGCTCTTTGCGACACTTGATATAACTTCACGTTCAATAGAGCTTCCGGACGGCAGAAGCGTTATGCTGATAGACACAGTCGGACTTATAAGCCGTCTTCCGCATGATCTGGTCGAGGCATTCAAGTCCACATTGGAAGAAGCTGCGGCGGCTGACGTTATACTGAATGTTCAGGACCTTTCGTCGCCTGAGCGAGAAAAGCAGGCTGAGGTCACGAGGCATCTGCTTGACGAGCTTGGCTGCGGAGATATACCAAAAGTCTATGTTATGAACAAATCTGACATAGCAACGGAGCTTGATACCGTGTTTGAGGACGACTCAACAGTATTTATAAGTGCGAAGGAAAAGACCGGATTCGACAGGTTATTGGAGATAATAACAGCTAAACTGCCGGAGACAGCAAAGAGAATGTCGCTTCTTGTGCCTTATGATAAGACCGCTTTCATAGGACGTATCCGTGAAGAAGGCAAGGTCTTCTCGGAGGAATACACAGCTGACGGAACTGCAATAGATGCTCTTGTAGATATAAAACTTGTAAAAGAAGCGGCTCGATATATTGTTAAATGAAAAACAAATAGAAAACAGCTCAGGTTTTTGAGCTGTTTTTTTATTGTTTGGCAACATATTGTGTGTAATATTTATCGTAATTGTACTTAAAGTAAACATCTGATTTGATATATTATGACGTTTTTAAATACGAAAATGTGTTAATGTTGCACAATAAAATAGCCGATTTTGAACAGTTTAACCAAAAAACAACCTCATCGCAATTATTAATTAGCAAAAATTGATTGGTCGTATATTTGTTAGCAACAAATGACTTGAATCGTTCACGAAAATGTAATAAAATGATTACAGAAGCTGCGAGGGAGAAGGGGATGCCAGAGCAGAGGGAGCTCTGACAGCTCCTTGCAGCTGGATACGTGTCGGGAGCATCCGACAGTCGACAATATCATTATATTGAAAGTGAGGAATTGATTCTTATGAAGAACAGCATAATCAAACGTACGATAAGTACACTTGCTGCTGGTTTCTTGGCTATCACAGCTATTCCGAATGTAGCTAAAGAAGCACCTGCAAAAGCTGCGATCACTCTTCAGACAACTCCGAGTGATACACAGAAAACAGGAACAGTCAATGGATACCACCATGAAATATGGCAGGCAGATACACCGAACAGCTCCACAATGACTCTTGCAGACAGCGGCGGTGGATTCACAACAAGCTGGAAGTGCGGACCTAATGGTTCAAGAGGTAACTTCCTTGCACGCCGTGGTTTATACTACGGAAGAAACACCGGCAAACATTGGCAGGATCACGGTAACTTCACTTGCCAGTTCGATTGTGAGTGGTCAGCAGGAAGCTCTGGTAACTCCCGTATTTGTATTTACGGTTGGACAGAGAACCCACTCGTTGAGTACTACATCATCGAGGACTGGAAAAACTGGGTTCCTTCATCAAGCAATGCTAAGCAGGCAACTATCGACGGAAGCTCATACGACATTTTCACAAATGCAATGAACTCCTATAACATAACAGGTACAAATGGTCCTTTCACACAGTACATAAGCGTTCGTAAGAATAGGAGAACATCCGGTACTATCAGCATCTACAAGCACTTTGAGACTTGGGAATCAATGGGCATGAAGATGGGTGACTTCTACGAAGTTGCTTTCAACGTTGAAGGTTGGGAGAGCGACGGACAGGCAAACGTTAAGAAGAATATAATCACTACAGGTAAAATTCCTGATCCTACAGACGGACCTACAGAGCCTGTAACAGAACCTTCTGACGGCGTTTATTTCAACGAAACTTTTGAATCCGGTGCTGGTAAATTTGAGGGCAGAGGTGCTGCTTCAGTTACAACAGACAGCAAGAACTATTATTCCGGAAGCAAGTCACTCTTCGTAAGCGGAAGAACAGACTACTGGCACGGTGCAGCTATAACTCTTGATTCTTCAAAGTTCAAGCCGGGTCAGACATACAGCTTAAGTACAGCAGTACTCCAGAAGAGCGGCTCTCCTGTAGACATAAAGTTCACAATGCAGCAGGGCAGCGGAGATTCAGCTGAATATCATGAAGTTGCTACAGTAAATGCTAAGAGCGGCGAGTGGACAAAGGTTGAGAATACTTCATTCACTATCCCATCCGGCAGCAGTGACCTCGTTCTTTATGTTGAAGCTCCGGATAGCTACACAGACTTCTATATCGATGATGTTTTAGCAGCAGTTAAGGGTAAATCTTCTTCTGTTGTTACAGGTAAGGGAACAGTTGATTCAAGCACAGTTGTAACTCCTGATCCTTACATATCAACAGATACAGGTCTCAAGAATGTATTTGCTAAGTACTTCAGAATCGGTACAGCAGTTACAGACGGCGAAGTTACTTCTCATAAGGACTTCGTTCTCAAGCACTTCAACAGCATTACTCCAGAAAATCAGCTCAAGCCACAGTGGATCTTTGATGCATCTGCAAGTGCTCAGAGAGGAAACAACGTAAATCCACAGGTTAAGCTTCCAAGTGATACAAAGACTATCCTTGATTTCGCAGTTAAGTACAATATCCCTGTAAGAGGTCATACTCTTATCTGGCACAGCCAGACACCTACAGAGTTCTTCAGACAGAACTTCTCATCAAATGGTGCATACGTTTCAAAGGATATAATGAATCAGCGTATCGATAACTGGATAAAGAATGTTTTTGATATGCTTAATAAGAATTACCCAACACTCAGACTTTACGCTTATGACGTTGCTAACGAGTGCTTCGCAGACGGCTATAGCGGTCTCAGAGCTGCTGGTGACGGCGGCGAGAATTCACCATGGACAAAGATCTATGGCGACGACAGCTTCCTTGAAACAGCATTCACTTCAGCAAGAAAATATGCTCCAAAAGGATGCAAACTCTTCTACAACGATTATAACGAATACGAAGACAACAAGATCAACAACATCTACAACCTCTGCAAGAAGCTCTATTCTAAGGGTATCCTTGACGGTGTAGGTATGCAGTCTCACCTTGATACAACATATCCAAGCCTTTCTAAGTATCAGAAGGCACTTGACCTCTTCTCAAGCATCGGTTGTGAGATCCATGTAACTGAGCTTGATGTTACAGCTAAGTCTTCAAACGGAGCAACTGAAGCTTCACAGGCTACTTACTATGAGAGCATAGTTAAGGCTATAAAGAATTGCGATAAGGTTACATCCCTCACATTCTGGGGAACAAACGATAACATGAGCTGGAGAAGGGGCGACAAGCCACTCATCTTCAATTCAAGCTATCAGCCAAAGCAGGCTTATAACAAGATCGTTGCTCTCGTTCCAGAGTCAGACTGGCTCCCAACTTACATCGGCGATGAGCAGCCAACAACAAAGGCTACAGATCCTACAACAGAGCCACCTACAGAAGAAGATCCATTCGATAAGGTTACACTTTGGGGCGACGCTAACTGCAGCGGCGACGTTAAGATGAACGACGCAGTTCTCGTAATGCAGGTTGTTGCTAACGAAGATTATTACGGTTTAAACGGTTCAGAAAGAACTCACATCTCAGAAATCGGTTACCTCAACGCAGACGTTTGCGAAGCAGGAAACGGTATCACAACTAAGGACGCTCTTACAATCCAGAAGTACCTTATCGGTTCTGTAAAAGAGCTTCCAGAGAGCTATTCGGCTGAAAAAAAAACTAACGTAACAAACACAACTAAAGTTCCAACATTTATCACAACAACTACAACTCCTAAGACAGTTGACGCAATAAAGGAATCTTTTGATTCAAGCACAGGCGATTGGAGCGGAAGAGGCGATGCATCTGTATCACTCGACTCCAAGAGCTACTATGACGGCAGCAAATCACTCCTTGTTTCAGGCAGAACTGATAACTGGCATGGTGCAGCAATGGCACTCGATTCATCAAAGTTCAAGGCTGGCAATACATACAGCTTCAGTGCAGCAGTAATGCAGCCATCAACTACTGAAGAAGATATCCAGTTAACACTCCAGTATAATGACGCTTCCGGTACAGAAACTTACGCTCAGATTGCTTCTGCATCCGCTAAGGGCAGAACATGGACAAAACTTGAAAATACTTCTTACACTATCCCAGAGGGAGCTACAGATCTCCTTATCTACTTCGAGATGCCAAAGTCACTTTCTGATTTCTATGTAGATTCAGTTCTTATCGGAAATGAAGGTACAAAGTCAGCTGTAACTACAGGCAGCGGTAAGGTTGAAGAATTCAAGACACCAGAGCCAGGTTCATTCCCTGATCCAAGCAAGCCAATGATCGGTATCAGCTTCGATGACGGTGCTTCACCTTCAAACAACAAGAGAATCGTTGATGCACTTGCTAAGCAGGGCTTCACAGCTACATTCTTCTATGTTTCTGACTGGGCACAGAGCTCAGACGGAAAGAATGAGATCAAGTATGCTTACAGCAAGGGCATGGAGATCGCTAACCACACAATGAGCCACCCACGTCTTGGACAGAAATCTGCAAATGAGATACGTCAGGAAGCAGACGGATGCCACAACTACCTCAAGAGCGTTCTTGGCGTAGAGCCATCCAAGCTTCTCAGACTTCCATACCTCGACGGCAGCGGTGCTGTTAAGTCAACACTTTCAGATTACGGTCTTGTATCATGTGCAATCGATACACAGGATTACAATAAGGTTCCAACAAGCTCAATTGTTAACACAATCAAGCAGGCAATGGCTGATGGTTCAGGTAACGGTGCAGTAGTACTTATGCATGAGACAGAGGCAAACACAGTTGCTGCTATAGAAGAACTTGCTCCATACATAAAGGCACAGGGCTGGCAGATAGTTTCTATCAGCGAAATGTATGCAGCTAAGGGCAAGTCAATTCCTAAGAACGGTCAGATCATCACAAGAGTATATTGATTCTGATCCGCAAAAGGATACTAAATTAAGGTTTCTCCAAATTTTAATATCCCCTGAAGGGCGGTCGACATATGTCGACTGCCTTTTCTTATTATCAACTGTTCAAAAATTGTGGTTAATATTACTTAATTACCTGTATGTCAATTAGATAATATTGACAAAGTTTTTGTGCCGTTCTTTACAAAATTCAGAAAATATATTATAATATATGTAAAAAAGAGAATAGGTGAAGATAATGAAAAAATACAATTTCGAGAGGTGAGAATAGTGATAAAACATCTTTCAGGGGACTATGAGACTGTAGAGTATGATGAGAAAAAATATGTAATGCTTTATGACAATGTTGAAGATGAAGCTTATCCTGTTCATTGGCATAGTGCAGTTGAATTGATAATGGCTATAAAAAATACATACGTGGTAAATGTCGGAGGAATAGATTATACAATAAGAGAAAATGACGTGCTGCTCATACCAAGCGGCGAACTCCACAGTATGCCGGCTATTCCCGGAAGAAGACTTATCTTCCAGTGTGATAACAGGATACTCGGCGACGTTCCTGCTCTTGACAGCGTTATGAGAGCAGTTTCTGTTCCGGTGGTAATAACACCGGAAATGGACAAGGAACTTAGTCTAATTGCCAAGAAGACTATGCTTGATATATTCGGACTTTATAATTCAAAGTCCGAGCTTTCTGATGTGAGAATATATATCAAGCTTATAGAGCTTTTTATGGAGCTAAGAGAATATCAGCTCAAACAGCAGCAAATGGCAATGGACGTCGATGACGAAAAAATAGATGAATACAGCGAGAAATTCGGTACTGTACTGAAGTATATCGACAACAACTATATGTATGATATATCCCTCGATCAGCTTGCGGATGTTGCCGGATACAGTAAGTATCATTTTTCAAGAATATTTAAGCAATATAATTCTATGTCTTACTTGCAGTACATAAATGCAAGACGCACAAAGGCTGCTGAGCAGCTTCTTCTTGACCCGGATATCCCGATAACTGAGGTCGCAATGCGTGCAGGTTTCAAGAGTCTTACTACGTTCAACCGTATATTCAAGGAGATAAAGCACTGTACTCCGACAGACTTCAAGAAACTTCTGGAAAAAAGAACATTATAAAATAAACGTTACGCACCATGTAAAAATGATGCGTAACGTTTTATTTTATATGAGGTTTAAAAATGTGAAAAGCGTCTTAAAAATTCACTGGCGAAGTCTGGTTCTGAATCGATATTATTATTTTTGAAGTAATCGAAATAGCTTGTCATATAGTAGAATTTGTCTACTTTGTCAGCAGTTTTGATATATTCCATAACACCTGTGTCGAAAACACGCAATTCTTCTGAATAGCCGTCAAAATCTCTTGAGAAAGTGCAGATAGGTTCTTTTTCAGAGACATACTCAGGAGGAGCAATTACAGCATAATTATGATAAAATAAATTCAGATCTTCTCCAAAACGATACATAATATAGTCTTCGTTTGTCACCTCATAGTGAACTTTTTTGTTATCTTCAGTTGTGTCAATATTAAGAGGTGAAGAAGAATATGCTTTAAACATATTAAATGGTGCAGGATCTTGTTCAGAAAGCTTTTCATCAATAGTTGTCTCATCGTTCCTTGCGTTGCCATTGATAAGATACCATTTTTCAACACCGTTTTTACAGTAATACAGTGCACCGGATCCATAGAATTGGATAGTTATATCAGGTGCAGCATCGGGACTTGACTTGTGGTAAATTGCTGAGTATTTTTCACCTGATACATCTGGGATTTCCTGTGGTTCATACCACGAGTATAAAAGAATATCATCAGAAAGTGAAGTAACTGCCTTGATGTCAGAAAAAGCCTTAATTTCGTCGCTGCCGGACGTTTTATAGTAGTTGCACTGTTCTATATCCTCAGTAGGAAATGCGAATTTTCCGAGATTATCTGTCAGGATATAAAGATTATTGAATCCCACAATATCGATCAGTTTTTGTTTGAAGTAAGCGTAGTCAATTTTATAAAAATTTTGTACAATATCGTTATTCCAACTGCATACCGGATTGGTATTTCTGTTCCAGTCATAAACAAATCGGCTTACGATGAGAGTATCGTCATTTGCAAGTACTGCCCAGCGAAACTCGTATGCATCAGCAAAATACAGAGTTATAGTTTCGGTTTGTTCTGGGTGTTGCATAATTTTTCCTTCAAAAGTACCATAGTTGTTGAAAAGGTCAGCTAACTGGTCACGCTGTTCCTGTGTGAAAGGATCTCCGTGTTGTATTTCATAGTCGTAGAAATTTTCTGTTACAGCGGCATCTGTTGATGATTCGTCATCAGGTTGAGTCTCGATAAACTCCTGTACTTTTAATGAGGCAGGGGAATCATGGTTCTCTGCATTGTAGTCGATTTTTGAGAAAAATTCTTTTTTGGAAATATCTCCGAAAGGAGGATAATTCTGTTCTGAATTTATTATCTCCATAATTTTTGCGGATAATTGTTCTGTGTCGCACTGGTAATAAAGATGTTCATTGAAAGTCAGGCTGTTCAGCTCGTAATTTTTATTCATTTCAAGCTCAAGAATATTATTTTTCCGGAAGGTCATTTTGTAATTATATATATCATCCTTAGATGAGTATAAAGTAAGATATGGTTCAGCATTATCGACCTGTACCTGTTCTGCACTTATCTCATTTATCTCTGAATTTGTGATAACCTCAGAAATATTATCACGTTTACCTAGACTTATATCGTCATAGGTATTGATATAATAATCAGAAGCGAGGAATGTCCTTATGAAGTCATAGTCGTGGACATTTTCTGTATTGATTATTTCTGTAACGGGAGGCATAGTTGACGGAATGACCTTCTGTTCGAGTTTTGAAGATGAAGTTTCGACCGGTGAAGAATGTTTTTTCATAAGTTTAGCAGAAAGACCTATACTTCCGGCTATTACAGCACAAGCAGCAAGTCCGCTTATAATTCTTATGAAATTGCGGTTATTGTATTTCTCGACCTTAAAAACATTGTCTGTGAATTCAGTGTTGTCAGTTTTAATGACATTTTCGCAGTTTTTTATAATACGCTCCTTCATATCTTCCGGCATATGTATGTTCTGGGCATTATTTTTCAGGTTATTGTATTTCATACTGCAAACTCCTTTCTGTATATGTCTTCAAGCAGCTTTCTACCTTTTTGCAGACGCATTTTGACTGCTGATGAAGACTTACCTATGATCTTTGCGATTTCGTTCACCTTATATTCTTCAATATAGTGCAGAGTGAGAACTATACGGAATTTTTCCGGCACCATTGTCAGTGCCTCAAAAATATCGGAATTACTGGTATTTTCAGGCAACGACAGCAGCTTGTCCTCACATTCGGTCTGGTGACGTTTCTTATATCGCAGGATGTCCCGGCATTTGTTTGTGACGGTTTTTATAAGCCATGCTTTTTCGTGTTCAGCATCTTTGAATTCAGGAGATTTGCGGAAAAAGGTCAAGAAAGTCTCCTGAACTGCATCTTCAGCGTCAGCCTGATTTTTCAGCATTGCAATACAGATACGATAAAGCATATCGCCGTATTGTTCTACTGCGATGCGTATTCTGTTGTTTTCTGGCATTTTATCAGCTCCTTGAAATGATTGGAAAGAACTCCGGAGTATTTTTCCTTTCACTTATAACACGTCACAGAAAGGGGAATGGTCAATTTTTTTTGAAAAAATTTTTTAAGGCAGTACCGCACAAAGCAAAACTTGCGGTACAGCATTAAGGCTGCCGGAGCAGCCTATGTTTTATTATATCATTAAGTTTCAGAGTGTGCAATAGTCAGCTGTCGGATATGAAAAGCAGTACAGCGGCGGCAGATACCGGTATAAATTCAGTTTTGCCGGAAAGCACAAGCAGTAGAAGCACAACAGGTATCGCAGCTTTAATGAGAGTCAGCAGTATATCAGCGGCTCTTTCGTATATCCATCCGCATAAGATAAGCGAAAGAGCTGCACCGCCGTCAAGCTGTTTATACGGGAGCATATTGTATAAAAACAGCATCAGATTTATCGCAGCAAAATAATGCCAGCCATTTAAGTAAGAAATTGTCCAGAGCAGCAGATTTACTGCCGGACCTGACATAAGCACTATTATTCCAGAATACAGAGGAGCTGCGGCATTTTTCTCCGGTATCATAAGTATTCCTGAGCCCTTTAGCTCAACTGTGACTATACTTTGCCTCGTCATATGAGCAGCAGCTATGTGACCAAGTTCATGAAGGAGACAAGCTGTATAGAAGCAAATGATAAGTCCGCTGCTGTCGTATAGAAAAATAACAGCATTGAACAGAAGGAAAGAAAAATGCAGCCTGAACTCTGTCCGGAGCAGTTCAAAGCTTATCAATCAGCGATATAAGCATATCCAGCGGATTGGGGATAAGCTCGTTTTCATCAGCGGAAAGTTCACGGACTATATCGATAACTCCCTCTGCAAGCTGAGGGCATGAGAAATGCATCACCAATAATGCTGCAGAAATAAAAAGGCATATAACAAGCTGTACGGATGAAGCGTCAGTTTTACGTGCGACAGCTTCCTTTTCATATTCTTCTAAAAGAGAAGAAGTGTCTGTGACTTCATCGGTTATAATTGTATCATTTTCGTTCAAAATATCAACTCCTGAAAATGTAAAATAATGCTGTTTATTGACAAAAAACGCTGTATAAGGTATAATATATTTGTATTGAAAGGCGGTGGTCAGTTTGAAAAAAGTAATTATATTTTTATGTACAGCAGTTTTAGCTGCGGGAGCGTTTTCATGCGGCAGCGATAAGAGCAGCAGTTCAGATACTTCCATTAGTGACAGCAAGAGCAGCAATAGTTCTGACCGTGAAACTCCGGATACCTTGCCGGATGATTATCTGGATATACTGGAAAAATATGTTGAGGCATACAATTCGAGCGGTGATGATTACCTGAGATCGGCTCTTCCGGATGACCTTGTAAGTTCAATGAAGAAAGCGGGTACCTATGATACCGTAGAATCTGATATGGACGCTTATGTTGAACAGCTGCGTGGCAGATATAAAGATGAATGCGGTGAAAATGTAAAGGTAAAGCTCAGTTCGGTAAGGAATTTCAAAAGGCTGAGCTGGATGCAGCTTGACGGTGTTCAGCTTTATTATGAAGCACTTGCATATAACTATGATACTAAGTATTATGGTGAGCCGGCTGATGACGGGTATGAAATAGAATTTTCAGTTATCGCTGAGGGCGATGACGGTTCTTTTGCTGAGCGTTTTTGTTTTTGTGCGGTCGAAGCAGGGGACGGTTCATACTGCATAGTTGAGTGGTCGGGAGAACAGCTTGAAGATTATATGCAGCAGCCGGAGGTAAGTGATGAAGACTGAAAATGACATTTTAGCAGCTTTGACAGAATATGCTGCGAAAAAGTATAAGAGCGATCCGGAGTATCTTTGGCTGAAATCTCCCGATGCAGCAGCTTTCAGACGTAAGGACAACAAGAAATGGTTCGCACTGCTTATGACCGTTTCAGGCAGAAAGCTCGGACTTGATGATGACAGCGAAGTAAACATAATGAACTTCAAGTGTGATCCGCTTATGGGAGGTTCTCTGAGAAGCAAAAAAGGTATTTTTCCGGCTTATCACATGAATAAGAATAGTTGGATAACTGTGCTGCTTGACGGCAGCGTCAGCATTGATGAGATATGCGGTATCATGGATATGAGCTATATTCTTGCCGGAGGCGGAAAGAGCGTCAGGGAAGGGAAGAAGTACTGGCTCGTACCGGCAAATCCTGCATACTATGACCTTGAACAGGATTTCAGCAGGGACGGCATGATAAACTGGAAACAGACAAGCCGTGTTGCTGTAGGTGACGAGGTGTTCATATATATGGCAGCTCCTGTTTCGGCTGTGATCTATCGCTGCGAGGCTGTTGAAACTGATATACCTTATATATATGAGGGAAAGAATGTCAGTATGAAAAAAATAATGAAGCTGAAGCTTATCAGAAGATACGATAAAGAGCAGATAGGACGCAGCAAACTTCGGGCTCACGGAGTTAATGCCGTGCGTGGAGCAAGGTATATGCCGGACAGTCTTGTTGAAGAACTGAAGATTTCAGAGGTGTGAATAATGGGAAAGACTATCCTTATAATAGAGGACGACAATGATATAAATAATATGCTGAGCTTAATGCTGAAAAGCAACGGCTACAGTACTATAAGTGCTTACTCCGGAACAGAGGGACTTCTCGTTCACGGCGATAACGTTGACCTTATTCTGCTTGACCTCATGCTTCCCGGAAAAAGAGGAGAGGATATTATAGTTGACCTGAAAAAGAAGCACAATGTCCCTATAATAGTTATGAGTGCTATACATGATATCGGCAAAAAGGTCGACCTTTTTGAACTTGGAGCAGATGACTACATAACCAAGCCATTCCATAACGATGAATTATTAGCGAGGATAGCTGTAAGAATGAGAAAAGGTGCGGTATCAGATGAATCTGCAAATGAGAAGCTGACATATAAGAATATAGTTCTTGACAAAACTGAGATGTCAGCAGAATGCTGCGGAAAGGCACTTGAACTTTCAAAGCATGAGTTTTCACTTCTCAGTATGCTTATGGAGAACCCTTCACGCACCTGTACAAAGAGTCTTATTTACGACACTGTCTGGGATTATGAAAACTCAGCGGATGATAATACTTTGAACGTTCATATAAGCAAGCTCAGGAAGAAACTTAAAGAGTGCGACCCCGATAACGAATATATCGAGACTGTATGGGGTATCGGCTATAGAATGAAAAAGTGAATCCGGAGGCAGTATGCAGACAGTTTTATTAGTAATATGCATTGTGGTAATAGCAATTCTTCTGATACATATAGTGCTGATGCGTGTCGAGTGCCGTGGGATCATAAAGAAGATACGCAGTATAAGGAGTAAAGACACAAATGAACTTGTACATATCACGACCGGCACTATACCTCCGAAGCTTATCAATGAGATAAACGGACTTTTGAAGGATATACGCCGTTATGATATGGAGTATGTCCGGAAGAGTCACGACCTTGAACAGATGATGACGAATATTTCGCACGACCTCCGGACACCTCTCACTTCCGCAATGGGCTATATCAGCATTATAAAAGAAGGAACGATGTCCGACGCTGAGTGTGGCTCTGCTATTGAGATAGTCGATAAGCGGTTGAAACGTTTAGAGGAGCTTATAAACTCGTTCTTTGAATTCTCAATGATAATCTCATCAGGAAAAGTCCCCGAAAGAGCAGAGCTGAATCTCAATACCATTCTTGAAGAAGCTATAGTCCACTATTTTGATGACTATTCCATGCAGAACAGAATGGTCGAGCTGAGGAATCCTGCCGGACGTATAAAGTTAGTCTCGAACCGCAATGTTCTCATGAGAGTTTTTGATAATCTTGTTGGAAATGCTCTGAAACATGGCGTCGGAGACCTCATCGTTACGGTAACTGACGGTGATGTTATAAAAATATCGTTCGAGAACGGTATCGATGACCCTGAACTTGATGTTTCAAGGATATTTGATGAATTCTATACAACTGATATTTCACGTACAAAGGGAAATACCGGTCTTGGACTCGCCATTGCAAAGCAGTTTACCGAGCTTATCGGCGGAAAAATATCCGCACATAGCAGTGACGGCAGATTCTGTATAGATATGGAGCTGCCTAAGTAATATCAATGGGAACTGAGAAAATCTCAGTTTCCCGTATTTTTTTGACTTGAATATAGCTATATGAAAGTTATAATGCTGAACAGTATTGAATATATAGCCGTAATGTGGTATAATTATCCTTAATGACATTTTTTTGCTCCCCAAAATAAGCTTTGCCGAAAAAGCAAAGGCTGAAATAGTTGTGGGAGCGATAATAGACGAAAGGAAAAGTAACAATGGAAAACAGTAATGAAAAAGACGCATCCCGTGGAAGTTTCGGGTCGAAGATAGGATTTATCCTTGCAGCAGCCGGCTCTGCGGTCGGATTGGGAAATATATGGAGATTCCCGTATCTTGCAGCAAAGTACGGCGGAGGTCTGTTCCTTCTGGTGTACCTGATATTTGCGATAACATTCGGTTTCACGCTTATGCTCACGGAAATAGCAATAGGAAGACGTACCGGAAAGAGCGTTATCGGTGCATATAAAACAGTAGACAAGCGTTTTGCACCTCTTGGCTGGCTCGCAGCTGCTATTCCGGCGTTGATACTGCCTTATTACTGCGTAATCGGCGGCTGGGTACTGAAATATATGACCATTTTTATTACCGGAGGCGGTTCTGAAATAGCTACAAAAAGCTATGGTACAGCTTCTGACGGTTCGGATATATCATTTTTCAGTGACTTTATAAGTCATGCCGGACAGCCTGCAATATTCTTTGTGATATACGTTCTTGTAGGTTCAATAGCAGTACTGCTCGGAGTTGAAAAGGGCATTGAGAAAGTCAGCAAGATACTTATGCCCGTTCTGCTTGTACTTATAGTCGGAATCGGAATATATACACTCACTCTCGACGGTTCAGGTGAGGGACTTAAATACTATGTAGTCCCTGATAAAGACAGCATAACACCGTCAATGCTTCTGAAAACTATTGCAGCAGCGGTCGGACAGCTTTTCTATTCAATGTCGATAGCTATGGGAATCATGGTAACTTACGGCTCATATATGAGAAAAGAGGACTCTATCGAAGGCTCAGTGCGTCAGATAGAGGTGTTCGATACGGCAGTTGCTTTTCTTGCGGGACTTATCATCGTTCCGGCAGTATTTGTATTTTCAGGCAAGGATAAGCTCAATGCAGGTCCCGGACTTATGTTCATAACTCTTCCTAAGGTGTTCGACTCTATGCCGGCAGGACAGTTTATCGGTGCGGCATTCTTCATACTTGTTGTACTTGCAGCACTTACTTCTTCTATATCACTTATGGAGACTGTTACTGCGGTAGTTATAGAGAAATTCAAGCTCAGCAGAGTCAAGAGCTGTGTAATAGTAATAATATTCACATTGATAGTAGGTATGCTTTCTGTACTTGGTTACAGCACATGGTCTGATGTAGAGATATTTGGTATGCAGATACTCGACTTCTTTGATTTCTCAACTAATAACATCATGATGCCGATACTTGCATTTCTCACTTGTATTATGATAGGTTATGTTGTTAAAACAAAGTATATCGAGGAAGAAGTTATTCACGGAGAAAAGAAATTCAAGTCAAAGGGACTATACAATGTTATGATAAAAGTTGTGTGTCCGATATGTATGATAATCATTCTGATAACTCCGTTTGTGACAAAAATCTGAAATTTTATGGACTGTCCCGTTAGTGACAGTCCATTTTGTTGACATAAGATTATGGGTGTGATATAATTACAAACGAAAAGTGTCGGAGGTCAATGCCGGCATACCTATTACGGGAGGATAAAAATGAAAAAGATAACAGCTATAGCTCTTGCAGGTATGATGCTTGCAGCTATGATGACATCATGCGGTAAAAGAAAATATATAGAAGATGAAAAAGTTGACGGTACTGCTCAGTACGGACAGTCCGCTGAGGAAGCTCTGAAGGAGATTTATTCAGCGTTGTACACATATAATACAGGCGATATATGCTACAGATATATGTATCCTAAAAAAGCTATTGAAACTTTAAAGGAAATGGGTACTTACGAAAAGAGTATCGAAGATTTCAACAAAGGTCAGGCTGGATATATAAAGCTCATGACTCAGAAACCGGAGATAGTTTCCGTTGATGAGACTAATCAGTTTACAAAAGAGCAGCTTGAACTTGTAGAAAGATATTTTGTTATAACCGCTGCCGGTGCCGGTATTCAGCTTTCGCTTGACGACATTGAAGCTACAGACGGATATGAGTTCAAGTGCAGCATAAAGGACGAGGGCGGAAATGACGAAAATGATGTTGAATGTATGATATACCTCAAAGACGACGGTTGGAAGAATGTCCCATTAAGTCTGAGTTCAATAGAAGAAAAATTATCTGATAATGTTACGACAGAAGCTGCTTCAGAAGCAGCAACAGATGCAGCAGTTACTACAACTGCTAAATAAGTATACTACCGCTGTACAGTTGAGAGTACAGCGGTTTTTTGTTGCTAACAGCAAAAAGCTTTATTCCTGATATACTCTTGACAAAACCACACCAATGTGATACAATTATAAAGCGAAAATGAAAATCATTTTCAATTTTTTCTTTCGGACGGAGGAAATATGAAACGGGATCAAGGTTATAATACAAAGCAGAAAGGGAAAATACTCGATTTTCTCATTGCAAATAAAGATAATCATATGAATGTGCAGAAGATAAGTGCATTTCTTACTGCTGAGGGAACTCCGGTAGGTGTGGCAACTATTTATCGTCAGCTTGATAAGCTTGTTGAAAATGGAGTAGTCAGAAAATACACTATCGACGGCAAGACCGGTGCTTGCTACCAGTATATAGACGAAAATCAGGACTGCCACCAGCATTTTCACCTTAAATGCGTGAAGTGCGACCGCCTTATTCACATAGACTGTTCCCACCTTAAAGGCATTGAACAGCATATTTTTGAGCATCACGGCTTTTCGGTAGATTCGTCCAAAACCGTTTTCTACGGAGTGTGCTCAGATTGCGAAGGTGATAAGGAAAATGAATAAGAAAATTCCGGCTCTGTTCACTCTTATTGCAGTGCTCGTTACAGCAGTTTTTTCAGGATGCTCTTGGGATAAAGAGGATAACGGAAAAATTTCTATAGTGACCACAAGCTTTCCGCCGTATGACTTTGCAAGAGCTGTTGCAGGGGATAAGGCTGATATAACAATGCTTTTGAGTACCGGTGCAGAGGCTCATTCCTATGAGCCTACTCCGCTTGACATTGCAAAGATACAGAAGTGTGACGTGTTTGTATGTATCGGCGGCGAGGACGAAGTATGGGTGGACAAGATACTCGATGCTATAGATACGAGCGATATAAAGGTCATACGTCTTTTTGACTACGCTGAGCTGCTCGAAGAAGAAGAGGTCGAGGGAGCTTCGCCAAACGGTCACGATCATCATCACCACGAGCATGAGGAACATCACCACGATGATGACGATGAGCATGAACATCACAATGAAGATGTTGACGATTTTGAAGCAGACGGTCATATCTGGACTTCTCCTGAAAATGCTATCCGATGCGTTGAAGGCGTGAAAGATGAGCTCTGTGAGAAGTATCCGGAGGATAAGGACTTCTTTACCCAAAACGGCGATGATTATATAAATCGTCTTGAAGAACTGGACGAGCAGTTCTCGGAAATGACGGAAAATGCACCGGAAAATGTAATTGTCATAGGTGACAGATTCCCATTCCGCTATTTATCGCACGAATATGGTCTGGAATATTTTGCTGCATTCAGCGGATGCAGTTCAGAGTCCGAGCCGTCTGTGTACACAATGGCTTTTCTTATGGACGAAATAAAAGAACACGATCTTGATACAGTCTTTTATCTGGAATTCTCCACAAAGAAGCTTGCTGAAAAGCTTTGTTCAGCTACGGGAGCAAAAATGCTGCCGCTTTATTCATGTCACAACGTGACCAAAAAAGACTTTGAAGACGGAGTGACCTACATTGACCTTATGAAAACAAATCTTGAAAATCTCAGGGAGGCATTGTATTGAAAAAGATACTTGAATGTGATAAGCTCACTGCCAGCTATGACGGTTCAAATGTTATAAGCGGACTGAGTTTCACTATAAATGAAGGGGATTACGTGTGTATTCTCGGAGAAAATGGTTCCGGTAAGAGTACTCTTGTAAAGTGCCTTCTTGGAATAAAAACTCCGGACAGCGGAAAAATAGTAATGGGTGAGGGACTTAAACAGACCGATATAGGCTATCTTCCTCAGCATACAGACCTTGCGAAAGGGTTTCCGGCTACGGTTGCAGAGGTGGTCATATCGGGCTGTCTCGGAAGACGTGGACTGCGTCCGTTTTACTCGCCAAAGGAGAAAAAATTAGCTCAGCAGGCTATGGAGCGTCTTGGCATCGCTGACCTCGCCAAAAGAAGCTGCCGTGAGCTTTCCGGAGGTCAGCAGCAGAGAATGCTGCTTGCAAGAGCAATGTGTGCGGCAAAGAAACTTCTTTTGCTCGACGAGCCTGTAACAGGTCTTGACCCGTCTGCTGCTGCTGATATGTACTCTCTTATATCTGAGCTCAATCAGAAAGATAATATGACCATAATAATGGTGTCCCACGATGTAGTCAAGTCGCTTGACGATGCAAGCCGTATACTCTGCCTTTGCAGCAGTGACCACAGCTTCTACGGCACACCTGAGGAGTACGCAAATTCGCATATAAGCAGTAAATTTATAGGAGACTGACTATGGTTGATAATTTGAGAATAATGTTTACACCTGAATTCTTTATGGCTATACTTTTGCCGGCGATTATCGGCGGTATAGCAGTTACCATTTGCTCCTCGCTTCTTGGAGTAACATTGGTATTAAAAAGATATTCCATGATAGGCGACGGACTTTCACATATAGGTTACGGAGCTTTGTCCGTTGCGGCAGTAATGAACCTTGCACCGCTTAAAGTAGCACTTCCTGTCGTAATAGCAGCAGCTTTTATACTGCTCAGACTTAGCGAAAACAGCAGACTCAGCGGTGACTCGGCTATTGCACTTTTCTCAACTACAGCTCTTGCAGTCGGAATACTCGTTTCCTCAAAAGCCGGACTGACAAATGATGTGAGCCACTATATGTTCGGAAGCATACTTGCTATGAGTAAAAGTGACGTGATACTCAGCGTAATACTGTCGGTGATAGTTATACTTACATTCCTGCTTCTTTATAATCGTATCTTCTCAGTAACTTTTGACGAGAATTTTGCAAGAGCTACCGGAGTGAATGCAAGTGTATACAACATGATATTTGCGGTACTTACAGCAGTTACCGTAGTGCTTGGCATGATGATGATGGGAGCTTTGCTCATATCGAGTCTTATAGTTATACCTACTCTTACAGCTATGCGTGTATGTAAAAGCTTCAAGGGAGTTGTACTTACTGCGGGAACTGTATCAGTATTTAGCTTTTTAGTGGGAATGTTCATGTCACTGTTAATGAATACAGCTCCCGGAGCAAGCATTGTAATAGTAAACGTGTTCTTCTTCCTTTGTTTTTCAGTTGCCGGTTCACTCAGCAAGGGTTCGGGTAGATCTTGACTTCATCGGACAGTTCTTCGTCAGTTTCGGAATGAACTGTATTTACAGGAGTATATATTTTTACATCTTCATCATCCATGTTATTCACCCCCGAAAGATATATTTCCCTGAAAAAAGGCGGATATTCATATGTCAGAAAAAGTATTGAAATCTGTATTTACGGTATTTGCGGCAGATATACTGGCACTTTTTGTCATGTTCACTCTTGCCGGTTCATCGGCAGTTATAGTCAGGCTGATAAGTGCGGTATGCGGAATAGGCGTACTGACGGCAATAACTGGCAGCTATGCAAATAAGTGTGCGGAGCAGGATAATAGTTTAAAAAACATGGTAGTTCCGGCAGTTTCGGTCTCACTTCCGGGATCTATAAGCTGGGGAGTACTTATTTTATCAGTGAAAAACAAATTTGAGTACTATCGCTGGCATAAACTGCTGAACGGCTTTTTTATCCAGATATTCAATTTTATAGAGCCGGATGCAAGTTCCTCGGCACTGTCGTTCGGAGAGATATTTGAGATGCTTCCGCTTGCTTTAGTGCCGTCAGTAATTTTTGTTACATCATTTTTTATAGCATCCAAAAGGAATTGAATGTGTGGTAACAATATGATATTGTACTAATGGGCAATATAAATGTCCTAATAAGTATAAATTTGTTATATATGCTGAAATAACAGCCATAAATTGCTTATTTTTTCACTTTGGCTTGACATTGTGAAAGATATGTGATAAAATAACAGTGCAAAAATATATTATGTATGGAGGTTTGTTTTTATGGCATTTTGTAAGTTCTGTGGAAAAGAAATACCTGAGGGTGGAGTTTGCGACTGTGCAGCAGCACAGGGACAGAATGCAGCAAATAACACATTTGATCAGGCTAACAATGTGTTTAACAACGACAATAACAACGGCGGCAAAAAGGGTATCGATGTAAACGATACTATCAATAAGGTAAAGGGTAACCCAACTCTCCTTATCGGCGGTGCTGCAGTTGTTCTCGTTCTTATTCTCCTTCTCATTTTCATTCTTGGTCACACCGGTGCAAAGGGTGCAGCTAAGAGCTATGCTAAGTCAATTACCAAGAAGGGCAAAGGTAAGACTTATTATTCACTCACACTTCCTGATGATAAGATCAAGGATCTTAAGGATGATGACGACTGGAAAGATAAGATCGAAGACTATAACGATGGCATTAAGGACAGCATTGATGACGGTTATAAGTACAAGCTCAAGAGCGTAAAGAAGGGCAAGAAGCTCAGCAAGACAGCTCTCAAGGGTGCAGAGAAGTACTGGGAAGAAAATGGAGCTGACGATCCAGAGGCTAAGAAGGGCTATGAGTATAAGATCAAAGTTCAGGTCAAGCACGACGGAGATAAGAAAACTAACACAGATAAGGTTTGTGTAGTTAAATTCAAGGGCGAAGGCTGGAAGGTTATCGAATACAGTGCTGATGATCTTAAAGAAATGGGCGAAGATTGATCGCTGAAAATTGAATCGACATCCGGAGCGTAAAGCTCCGGATTTTTTTGCCCAAATAAAATTGAAAGGATACTTAAAATTGGCAGAAACCATATTAAATCAGACTATAATAATGCTCATACTGATAATGGTAGGAGTATTTTGTTTTAAAGCCAAGCTGATAAGCCGTGAATCAAATAAAGACCTGTCAAAACTTGTGCTTCAGGTCGTAAATCCGGCTATGATATTCATGTCTTACCAAACTGAATATAAAGCGTCATTGGTGAAAAATCTTTTGCTGACGTTTGCTTTGTCCGTGGGAACTTTTGTTGTAATGACCATACTGGCTTATCTTCTAATACAGAAAAAACAGGACAGAGAAACTGAGATAGAACGCTTTTCGTCTATATATTCAAACTGCGGATTCATGGGTATACCGCTTCTGAACGCACTTTTCGGTATGGAAGGTGTGTTCTACCTTACCGCTTATATAACCGTTTTCAACCTTATCGTATGGACTCACGGTATAATACTCATATCCGGTGAAAGAGACATGAAAAAGGTCATAAAGGTCTTTTATTCGCCAACGGTTATCTCAATAGTACTGGGTATAATATGCTTTTTCTTTGAGCTTAAACTTCCGGATGTGCCGTCAAAAGCTCTGGAATTCGTTGCACAGCTGAATACTCCGCTTGCAATGATAGTATCGGGTGTAACAATGGCAGAAACGGACATACTTAAAATGCTGAAAAACAAGCGTGTCTATATTGTTTGTTTAATTAGACTTATTATCATTCCGTTCATACTTTCAGCAGGACTTTCATTTTTGCCGATGAACGAAAAAGTTAGAATGACTGTTGTGGTTGCAGCGTCAGCTCCGCCGGCAGCGATGTGTACTCTGCAATGTATAAGATATGGACGAAATTCTGTATATGCTTCACAGATTTTTACTGCCGGTACAGTGCTTTCTGTTGCTACTTTGCCAATGATAGTCCGCTTTACAGAATATTTGACAAATTTGTTTGACTAACTTTGTCCAAAGTGCTGATTTTAATATTTTTTTCATTAAACTGTTTTATTTTTATTTCAAATGTGTTATAATAAATTTGTGTAGTAAACTACTTATTAAATTAATTAGGAATGGAGATGTTGCTAATGGAAAAAAGAGGCATCAGTAAGCTCGACCTTAAGAGAAGAAACCGTATGCAGATCCTTCGTGTGATCAGAGAATCCGGCCCTATTTCTCGTGTTGATGTTGCAAGTGCTCTTGAGATCACAAGAGCTGCGGTCACCATTATAACAAATGAAATGATCGAGGAGGGCGTCCTCGTAGAGATAGGTGAAGCTCCAGTAAATACAGAAAAGCTCCAGAAAGGCAGAAGAAAGATACTTATCGATATTAACGTGAACAGCCGTTTTGCTCTCGGAGCTACAGTTGATGAAAAGGAAGTAAGTATAGGCCTTACTAACCTTAACTCGGAGATACTTGATAAAGCAAGTATGGTAATTGATGAGCGTACAACAAGCAAGGATATCATCAATTACATAATCAATACAAGCAACGAAATGGTAGAAAACAGCTGCCTTACTAAGGATAAGATACTCGGACTCGGAGTTGGTGTCGTTCCTTCAATGTGGGGCAAGCTCAAGATATTCTACAAGGACGGTGTGCTTGATTTCACCAATTTCATCGATAAGCTTTCAAGCGGACTTGATTTCGAGATCCACTGCGGAAACGCAATCGGACTTATGGCTCTTGCAAGCAATGATTACAGAACTCAGAACGGTTACCAGATGAATACTGCGTTTATCCATAACGGTAATCAGGTCAATCTTGCGGTAATAAATAAGAATGAGCTTTCAAGTGACTATATTTCTTATACTTCAATGATCGAGAAGTATATCGTCTGCCCTAACGGTAAGCAGTACGAAGGCTATCCAAACGGCTCAGTAAAGGCAGAGCTTTCAAGAACAGCTATGCTCAACGCTTTCTATGAGATCTATTCAAAGGACAAGACTCCTGTTCTTTATGAGCTTACAGAAGGCGATAAAACTAAGATCAATACTGAAAATGTATTTATGGCACTTATGCGTGGTGAAGAGACAGTCAAGAACCTTGTTGATGATATCATCGCAAAGTACACTGTACTCCTCAATAACCTTGCTATAAGCCACTTTGCAAAGCGTATCGTGCTCCACAACTTCAAGCTCAACGAGAAGCAGTTTGATTACGTAAAGAGAGAGATGATACGTCTTGTAAGCGAAGAAATTGCTGACAGAGTAGTCCTCAGCCGCCTTGACGGTAAGAACAACTTCCTCGGCGGATGTGCTCTTATCATTCAGGATAATTTCTATATCAGAGGCGGAATGCAGTAAATTAAAAAATTGCCCACATTCATCTGAATGTGGGCTTTTGTTTGTTAACGATCTGAGAGTTTTCTGTTTAAGGCTTTTATGACTGCCATCACTGATATTGATATAAGTATTCCTAACGCTGCTCCGGAGGTATCTATCATAACATCTCTGAACTCGCAGGAACGGTCAGGAGTAAATGATTGGTGTATCTCGTCTGATACAGCGTACATAAAGCAGAACAGAAGTGCTCCGAGTGTTCCGAGACTGAATATCTTCCTTTTGCCTATGGTGAGTGATACCATTAGTCCAAGCAGTGTGTAAATTGTGAAATGAGCTGTTTTCCTCACCCAGAACGATACTTTTTCTCTTATGGACTTTTTTTCTTTAGCAGGCTTTTGCTCGTAGTCCTTTACGGTAACATCAATAACTGTATCCGTTACTTTACCGCTTGTCTTTGAGGACTTCTCGCCGTCTTCTCTTGAAAACATAAATATAGTCACCATACAAGCCAGTGAGAGAATAGCACAGATTATTCTGGAAGGGTATAAAAATTTTCTATCCATGCCTTGTTCCTTTCATAAATTTGTCAATATTATTATACTATTTTCTCAATCATTTGTAAAGCCTCTGAAATATCTCTTTTTTTCGGAAAAATTTCAAAAATTACTTGTATCTTTACTTTTAAAATGGTATAATATACTATGTATTGTTATGTTACTAAACAAAAGTTATATATATTTATTCGGAGGTTGAAATGAAAAGTTTTTTCGACAATATCTGGACTAAAAGAGTAGTGGCACTCGTAAGCCTTTTTTACGCATTCTGTGTGTGCAGGCTATGCTATTTCTCGATCTTCTACGATATACATATTCACCAGAGACTTCAGCTATGTCTTACGCTGACGGGTATCTCATTAGTATCGTTTTTGCTGATGCTATACACCAGAAAGCAGATATTGACCAGAATAGCAAGCTTTCTTATATTGCCGGCGATGCTTCCGGTAGTGCTGTTGTATTTCGGAGAGTGGGGAATGATAATCCCTATAATAATCACCGGAGTCGCAATACTGCTTCTTTCAGGTGCAGGTGAGGGAGCTAAGACTGCTTTTGGTACGATCACCTTGCTTTTGTATATCTTCGGTGCACTCGGTTACTTCTTGTTTACATCCTTCTTTGTAACTACAACAAAGCAGGAGGAGATAGAATCAGGTGAGTCGCCTTCCGGAAGATACCGTTATAGAGTCGTAAATACAGAGGATACTTCAAACGGAAGTACGGCTGTATATATCGAGCCAAACTATGCCGATAAAAAATATCCTTTCGTGACCTTTACACTGAAGGATATGGAGCGTGTAGTTTACCTCGACAGACCAATGTGTGAAGAAATAAATATTGAATGGACTACTCAGAGCCGTGCTGATATTACAAAGCAGCTTAATGAAATATCAGATAATATCATTGTTCATCTTCCTGAAAATGAGCTTACAAAGCTTGGATATTCATATGACGAGAAGCTCAGACTTGAAGATATAGTAGTGTCTAAGCGATTTGAAATTGGCAAAACAGCTTCTGATGTTGAGCCGATATACCTCAATGACCTCACAGAAGAACAGCTTGATGTATTTGGTATCGGCAAAGACGGTGACGGAAGGTATTATGTAAAAAATCCGTCAGCAAAGCTTCTTGACGAAATGAAACTTTCCTCAGGTAAAAGAGCTTATTTCAGCGATATGAACAGCAAGGCATTCAAGGTGTACAACAAAAGCAATGTTGATGACTACGGCAATGCACTGTTCAATGTCAAGAAGGATGATTCAGTTTACCTGAAAACTCTCACAGATGAACAGCTTGAAATGCTTGGTGTACCTGAAAGCGGAGATGTAATGTCGTTCAACGGAAAAATATGCTTCAGATTCTATATTGCAGAGCTTGAGGAGTATTTCGATGTTGATTCAAGACATTTCTCAGTTGATCTTCTTAGTTAAAAACAGAATATAACTTCAAACGGGTCAAACCAATTTAAAATGGTTTGACCCGTTTAGTTTTCATACACCTAATTACGATATTTTATTGACTGAATTGAATTCTTCAGCTACCTGACGCACTCTGTCTTCAGCATTGATAAAAGCCTGAGCAACGAGCGGGTCAAAATGTACACCGGCATCCTTGCGAATAATATCCATAGCTTTTTCAAACGTGAAAGGCTCCTTGTAGCTTCTGCGAGAGACAAGAGCGTCGAATACATCAGCTACAGCCATGATCCTTGCGGAGAGAGGTATTTCCTCACCGGAAATACCGTGAGGGTAGCCTTTTCCGTTCCATTTTTCATGATGATATTCTGAAAGCCTTTTAGCTTCTGCAAGGTAGCCTGTATCCGGAACCATATCTATAACACGCTCAATTATCTCGCTGCCGAGAGTAGTGTGAGTTTTCATTATAACAAACTCCTCATCGGTGAGCTTGTCCGGCTTATTGAGTATAGTATCGGATACCGAGATTTTGCCTATATCATGGAGTGGAGCGGCATTTTTTACGTTCCTGATAAATTCGTCAGTAAGCTGATCTGCATAGATGTTTTCTTTTTTCATTTCTTCCATGATAATTTTTACATAAGCAGCAGTTTTTCTGACGTGATCTCCGGTACACTTATCACGGCTCTCGACCATATCTGCAAGCACCATGATAAGTCCATTCTGCATCTTTGAAATAGTTTTGTTTTTGGTCTGGATATCATTGATGTGGCTCATTGTGTCTTCAGTGGTTTTCAGGAAAGCGTGGTAGAGATTTTCGATCTCGTCACCGGTATGTATATCGAGACTTTTCAGCCTTTTAACGCTGTTTTCAAGAGCCTCATCGCTGTTATATGCGAATGCACCTGCACAATATGCCATAGTATTTACCGGCAGCAGCAGATTATGCTTGATTAGCCACATTGCCAATGCGACTATAAGCAGATAGAATGCAAGCAGCAGAGAAATCAGCTTGGTCATGAAGCTGTACTCGTATACAGCGATGTCGTCCATTGAAACGTCAGCGGCTGCATAGCATACACAGTTGCCGTTTTTGTCGTATACTGGCTTATATGCGGTAAGCAGCCAGCCATAAGAGTCGTCAGTTATGATAGGGTCAATCTCTTTTCCTGCAAGAAGATCGGGAATAAGGTCATTGAATGAGTCGTCAAACTCAATTAATGTACCTGCATCCTCAGCATTGCTGCTGTCGGCAGCAACTTCAAATACTACATGACATCCGTCCTCTTCGATTTTGTAAACATACACATATTCAACATCGTTATATGCGTCCAGAAGCAATTGAAGCTGATGTTTAGTATCGTTGTAGCCCTCTGCATTTTCACCGATAAGAAGGTATTCTTCAACTCTTTCAGCATCTATATTTTCAGCGGCTATTGAAGCTAAGCCTTCAGCGAGAGTTTCCTTGTCGGCTATATTTGAGCGGCGATATAAAAAAGAACTGATAGTTACTGATGTATCAGCTATCAAAAGTGAGGCAGCAGTAATTACAAGTACTATTTTAGTCCTTTGAGATACTGAGCGGCACTGATTTTTGCGGATAGCCGACTTCATATCAGCAGTAAGAGGTGATTGCCACAGACCGTTAGGTTTAGAACGATTAATTAATTTTTTCGGCAGAAGTTGCATTATTATCAATGCGATTATAAGTGAAATACCCTTATCTATAAATTCAGTAGATATTTCCGTTAACATTTTTGCTGGAAATCTACTGAGTTCGGCATTATTTATAAGGAATTTTTCAAGTCCTTTATACTGTTGACCTACATCAGAAGTATCAAGGAACCATGTTATTATTGTATCAGGAACACCAGCTACTATGGCATACGCAGGTAAAGTAAGAAGTGCTTTCCAATTCTTTTTAAAGAAGCCTTTTGAAGCAAAAAAAGCTGCACATATTCCCATAAAAATACCAACGACATTATAGTACATAGCTTCATGGTCGGTGATACATTTGCAGAGAGTTGTTGTAAATGCAACTATTATTCCGGGGACATATCCTCCGTATACCGCAGCAAGGAACGTTCCGGCAGTATCTAAATATAAAGGGATGCCTGTTTGATTAACAATTGTGGAGCCGATAATATTAATTGCTATAGCAGCAACATAATACAATACCATATATAATATCCAATTTTTGCTCTTTTTATTATTTTCTGTATTCAAACTCCGTCCCTCCCGTATATGTTTTTAATATATTATATCACAAAATTATATCACATTCATGTATAATTTTTGAATATTTCACATTGTTGATAATTATTTATATAAAATTAACAAATTGATTTGTGGGGATTTGGCATTATGCTAACTTGCATTCAGTTTTTTTCGACACATATTGAATAGATAACTCAAATGTGGTATAATTAATATGAATTTGAGTTTTGGAGAAAAATAAATGATATACATTCTTGATGAAATAGACAAAATGAGTGATGATAAACTGGCAGAATGGAAAAAATACCTTTCGTCGCAAAGAGCTGAAAAGACATACCGCTATATAAAAAACATAGATCAGAAAACATCAATGATGGTGTATTTGCTTCTGAGATATGCACTGTATAAAGAATACAGCTATGTAGAAGCTCCCGAATTTGCGTACGGAGTTGGTAAAAAGCCTTATATCGAGAATTCAGAAATAAACTTCAACCTTTCACATAGCCACTGCGGAGTCATTTGCGGAGTATCAAGTGGTAAAATTGGTGTAGATATTCAGGACGAGGTCAAGGAGTTTTCGGGAATTGCTAAAAGCGTTCTTACAGAAGCTGAACTGGAGTCTATAGGCGATTCTTCAGCTCGTTTCACTGATATATGGACTATCAAGGAGGCTTACGGCAAATATACCTGCGAAGGAATAACCTTTGATATGAAAAATACAGGTTTCGACAATATAAAGTACGGTTGGAATAAGTATATGGGACTCAATTTTTATAACGAAAACAGAGGCAGATATTCATTTTCAGTTTGCTGCGAAGTGCCTGATACGATCATAGATGTCAGTCTAAGAGATATAGCCGAATTCCTTAATAATATAAAATGACCTCCTTTTATTTCAAGGAGGTCTTGTTCTTTAGTTCTGAGAAAAAGCACTTACAGGGTCTACATATGCACCGTTATGCTTAACTTCTATGTGCAGATGCGGCGGAGTATTGCTTTCTATATCAGCCGTTTGTCCGATAACTCCGATAGCTTGTCCGCTTGCAACAGTATCTCCGCTCTGAACAGTTAGTTCCGAACCAAGACTGCAATATTTGCTGACAAATCCGTTATGGTGATCTATAGTGACTGTAATTCCCCATATAGGATCATTGACGATCTCTTTTACCTCTCCGGATGATATTGCAGACACCACTGTACCTACTTCACCGGCAATATCAGTGCCGTTATGAGTCTGCCATGAACCGGTAGTGGGATTCTTTACGAGTTCAGTTCCGCTGAAAGGTTCGAGTATATTGCTTACGTCTTCAAGCGGCGGCTTTGCATTATCAAGCTTTGAAGCTGACACTGGAGCAGGTACTTCTGCTTTTGCAGGCTGCTCCACAGGCTCTGTTACCGGTTCTTTTGGAATTGACGGTATAATGTCGGCTGCGGGTACTCTTATTACAGGAGTAGTTTCGGTTACTCGCCTTTCTGTAGTAACCGGAGCGGTCCAGATAGGTGGAGTAGTGTGCAGGGTATAGTAAGTTGTTTTGGGAATACCGGTAGATTTGTTGTCCACAGCAGCTTCCGGTACTGAGATTATGTCCTCCGGACGCTTCTTGTCGTTCAGATCATTTCCCTGATCGTATGCAAAATAACAAGCTGAACCTATCATGACCGCACTTATTCCAAGTGCTGCATAAAATCCTTTTGAACTCTTTTTATCGTTATTATCGGAAAATATATTTTTCTTCACGTATAACACCTCCATTGATATTATTGTCAAATGTGGAAAGTTTATACGCAGAAAAATAAAAATCCCGCCGTTTGCGGTTGAGTGGCTTATTCTGGATATTACACTTTATTATTGAGGGAAACCCTTTTGAAAAAGGGTTCCTCTGACGGAGGCGTTCCCCTTTGTCACTGCGTGACATCTCCCCACACTGTGGGGAGTCACACTCAAACTCCCTTCCTAAAACTTTCGGCTTTATTTTTCCCCTTATAGGGTACTCCAAGATAGAAAAAACTCCCACAGTAAATATACTATAGGAGTACCCTATAAGGGGAAAAATCAGTCTGAAAGTCTTTGGAAAGGGGTTCGGGGAAGAACCTTTCTTCAGAAAGGTTTGCCCCGATAATTAAGCATGATACTCGGAACGAGTCTACTCAACCGCAAACGGCAGGGAATATTATTCCGGAGAGCCGCCGGTAGTAGTTTGTGGAAGGTCATTTGAAGACTGCTCGTCGTTCTGAACAGGAACAGTTGTAGTTTCAACAGCCTGTGTAGCAGGTTCTTCTACAGGAGTGATTGGTTCAGTTGGTGGAGTATAGTCATCGATAGGCTGAGTGTATACAGGTGGGATAGGATAATATAATGTAGTAGTTGTAGCTTCTTCGTAGTCAGAAACGTTGGTTGTAGTTGTTGTGGTAGATGTAGCTGTATTAGTTGTTTCTTCTGGGACAGTAGTCAGAACAGGTCTTACTTCCTTAGGGAGATCGGTTATATTAGGCTTTACGCCGTTAAGTCCGTAGCATTCCTGATAAGCGAGGAGAATATCTCTTATCATATACTTTGAGTACTCGCCGTCCTCAATAACTCCGGCAAAAGCTACCTCAGGGTTATCGGCAGGAGCGAAGCCAATGAAGAATGAGTTCTGCTTTTCAAGGTTTGCACCGGTCTGCGGAGTACCGGTCTTGATAGCGACGCTGTAACCGAGGTTACTAAGTGAGTAATTAGCAGGTACATTTTTAGCTGCATCCATCATACCGCCGATGATATAGTCATAGACGTCCTCATGGTTGAGCTGTATTTTTTCAGCAATAGTAGGCTGAGTCTGAGAGATCTGCTTTCCTGAGCCGTATTCATAGAGGCTGTCAACAAGATAAGGCTTATATCTTACGCCTTTATTTGCGATAGTACTTGCGACAACAGCCATTTGAAGCGGAGTCATACCGGCGTCTTGGTTACCGATACCAGCCTGTATAACGTAACCGATATACCAAGGAATGTTATTAGCAGCAAAAGTCTCAGGGTTACAGAGGTAACCGGCAGCATCACCGGTCTCGATGCCTGTACTTGAGCCAAGTCCATAGAGTTTTGCATAACGAGTGATATTATCTATTCCGAGCAGACTTGAAAGTTCATAGAAGTAGCTGTTGCATGATACCTCGATAGCTCTTCTGACTGAGATATATCCGTGGTAGCCGGTACAGCCGTATTTTGAGCCGTGGTACCAGTAAACCTGTTTACATGGGAAAGCAGTATCGCCGGAAACTACGCCTTCATTAAGACCGGCAGTAGCAGTGATAGTCTTGAAAGTCGAACCCGGACGGTAAAGTCCCCAAGTACAGCGGTTGAGGAGAGGGGAGTTTTTAGCTTTCAGGAAGTAGTCATAGTTTTCGGAATAATCTTTAAGATTGTAAGTCGGAGCGGTAGCAAGACCTTTTACCGCACCTGTTTTTACATCGATTACCGCTATAGCCCCCTTTTTAGCGTCGAGGATGCCGGGTTTCGGGTTAATTGACGGGAAATTGTCAATGAAATTCTGTAAGATGTTTTGCAGTTTGAGCTGGAAGTTGCCGTCAACAGTGAGCTTTACAGTAGCACCTGTCTCGGTATGTGTGAGTGTTTTAGTGTCTATGACTTCGCCGTCCTCAATGACTATTTCTTCTTCGCCGTTGACACCTCTTAGCTGATTTTCCATAGCGGCTTCGATACCGCTTTTGCCAAGCTGGTCGTTGAGGGCATAGCCTTTAGTTTTTAGCTCCTCGTACTCCTCAGCATATATAGGACCTACAGTGCCTATTTCGTGAGGGAGAATATCGCCTCTTTCGATAGTTCTGTCGTAGGACTCGATAGCGTCGATACCCTTATAGAAGTTGCTCATTTCTTTCATTTCAACTACAGTTTTCTCGTCAACGTCTTTAGCGAGCAGCATATCGTACTCATATGAGAAATCCTGAGCTGTCATTTCGTAACGCAGACCGGCAATGATACGTTTTTCCTCGTCGGTATAGGAATCGTCTATCTCATAGTCGGAAATGAGCTTGTCTATGCAGTTTTCAGCTGAAGCATAAACATTCAGGTTGAGGTCGGAAATAAGTTTTTCTGTATCTTTTTTAGTGAATACGTAAGGTCTGTCCTTAGTAATTGGGATAGTCTCTTTTATCTCGTATCCACGCTTTTTCAGTTCATTGTAAATACCGAGCAGAGAAGCGTTGCCTTCTTTGTTATCCTCAGGGAAGTAAGCTTTTCTGAGGACGAGGTCACAGCGGGCTTTATTGCCGACTATGAGATTTCCGTTATAGTCGATAATTGCACCTCTGGTAGCTTTGATCTGATGAACATAGCTTCTTGCGTTAGGTCCGTATTTGGACGGAGTTTTTATATCCTTATCGCCTACGACCTGAATTTCCATAAGTCTCATGCCGCTCAGGAGCGATAAGAATACGACAATTCCGACAATGATGATCGATTTTATATTATCAGCCAAACTTCTCAATAAAATAGCCTCCTTTATAAAGCAGACCGCACGGTCAGTGCGGTCATTGATTCTGCTGTGTCTTGGTAGTGATAGCCTCTTCGATAGTGAGGTGAGCTCTTGGCATAAGGAAATGATTTATGAGCTTTATTATGAGGTAGATGAATACAGATGATATTACCGTGTATATCCATACTCTCATAGTATATCTTGTAAAGATACGCTCAACGTTCTCATAATCCCATATCTCATAATAAAATTTATAGTCAAGTCGGCACTGTATGTAGGAAACAGCGGCTGAGATGATCATAAAATTTATGAATTTATGTCTCAGATAAAGCTCAAACAGGAGTGATACGACAATGCAGAAGAAAGCGAGTATCACGGCGTTATAGCCGAAAAGCTTTCCGCAGCTTATATCGATAAGAAAACCGCACATAGCTCCGGTAAAGACCGAGCCGTACTGATTATTGTCTATAGCGATCGCAAGAGCTATCGGAACGAGGAAGATCGGTTTCAGCCATGTACCTGAGGTCATGATGATAAAACTGAAAAAGATCAGAAAATAGTAGAGTACCCAACGAAAGGTCGTTTTGAAGTACAGTATACGCTGTTCACGGGTAGTTCTGATCCTCATTACTTATCCTCCTTTTTGCCGCTGAAATCGGTGATAACGATAACAGAGGTAAGGCGGTCGATATCGATACAAGGTTCGACCTCAGCACACATTGAGAGTCCGCTTGTATCGTAGTCGATAGACTTGATAGTACCTATAGAGTAGTCTTTCGGGAAAAGACCGCTCGTACCGGTAGTTATCATGAGGTCGCCGACCTTTAGTTTATTATCAAGACGCAGGTGTATGAGCTTTGTATTGCCGTTTTCAGCGGTGAGTACAGAGCCTTCGATGATGCCGTAATCGGCATTTGAAGATGAGCATACAGATGCTATAGAAAGGTCAGGGGAGAGTATAGTGCGGACTGTCGAAACGTGTTCAGAGACTTCAATTGTGATGCCTATGAGTCCTTCCGCAGTAACTACGGGACAATTTGGCTTTATACCGTCATCAGAGCCCTTGTCGATAGTGAACGACATGAATGGGTCGTTAGCAACATATCCGAGCACATCGCAGGGAACAGAGAGCTCATAGTCCTCGTGAGCTTCTTTGATGCTTACGAATTTTCTGAGTTCCTCAACTTCTGTTTTGAGTGCATCGTATTCAGTGAGCTGCTTATTCAGCTGACCTATCTGTTCTTTTAACTTTTTGTTTTCCTCATAGTAGTCGTCAGAATTAGAGAACAGGTCGAGTTTATGCTCGATAGTCATGCTTATCTTATTTGAAACTATTCGGAAAGGCTTAGTTACCGTATTTATAAAGGAAGCACCTGAAACGGAATAGCCTCCCTTAGTAACGGCATATATCATTATGCCAACGAGAAAGGCGAGAAAAGCAAGCAGAATTTTAAATCTGGTGCTTTTTAAGAATTCACGCATGGTCTACTCCTTAATAGTACTTGACGTTTTCGGTGAGAGCGTCCTGATAATCGTTGATATGTTCGAGTATCTTGCCAGTACCCTCAGCAACGCAGTCAAGCGGATATTCAGCGATATATACGGGCATACCGGTCTCACGGTTGATGAGCTTATCAAGACCTCTGAGCAGAGCACCGCCGCCGGCGAGTGTGATACCGTGGTCGATAATATCCGCAGAAAGCTCCGGAGGAGTTTCTTCAAGAGTTGATCTTATAGCATCGATGACTCTTGAAAGCGGTTCAACGAGAGCATCACGTATCTCAGCTGAATTGACAATGATATTTTCGGGAAGACCGTTGAGCAGGTTACGTCCCTTGATCTCCATAGTTTCTTCCTTTTCGCTTGGAAAAGCAGAGCCTATTTCAAGCTTGACGTTTTCTGCTGTTCTTTCACCGATAAGAAGATTATACTTCTTTTTTATATAGTTTATGATAGCTGTATCGAACTCATCGCCGGCACATCTTACCGAACGTGCAGCAACGATGCCGCCGAGCGAGATAACTGCGACCTCGCTTGTACCGCCACCGATGTCGACTATCATACTTCCAGCCGGATCATTTGTAGGAAGACCTGCACCGATAGCAGCAGCCATTGGTTCTTCGATAATGAGCACATTATTAGCTCCGGCTTTTTTACATGATTCACGAACTGCTCTTCTTTCCACGGCAGTAACGCCGGAAGGGATGCAGATTATAACATTAGCTTTTGTAAAGAGAGTACCTCTAAGTGCCTTGCGGATAAATTCCTGAAGCATAGTAGTAGCGATATCAAAATCAGCTATAACGCCGTCTTTAAGAGGTCTTACAGCTACGATAGAACCCGGAGTTCTGCCGATGACATCCTTTGCTTCTTTTCCGACATAGCGGCATTTATCGGTTCTTGTATTTACAGCGACAACAGAGGGTTCTCTTATTATGATTCCTTTGCCACGCATATATACGAGGGTATTTGCTGTACCCAGATCAATGCCAATATCTTTAGTAAACATTCTGAAGCTCCTTAATAATCTATATATTTATATTATAACACCATTAATGGATATAGACAAGAATTTTGCATGAGAAATTTTCCCATTTGAGGAAATTGTTGCAAATGGGAAATAATACTCCTATACCGCAAATAAAAACTGTCCAAAAAGAACAGTTTATTTTCCTGGGATAAGTTTAGCTACAGTTTTGTAATAGATGAACAGAGCCAGCAGTATAAAGAGCACCTGACCCAGATTCAGCTTTATGTATATGCCGAAAGCGAGCTGTATAACGTCCGTGTCAATGAGGAACTGGTCAGGCATGAATTTGATAGATTTAGATTTTCCGAGTACATCAAACGGTGCTAAAGTAGCTTTTCCGGCAACTTCACCGAGAATGACCGCTGCTAACATAAGCAGCATCAGATACAGTGTTCTTTTCATTGTTTATCTCCATTTCTGCCATGTTCAGGCTGATTATTTGATACCGGAGGAACCGAATCCGCCCTCTCCTCTATCTGTATCGGGGAGGACATCACTTACTTCGATTTCCGGTATAAGTATTCTTGTAGGGACGAGCTGAGCGATACGCATACCGTGTTCTACAGTGAACGGTGAGCTGCTGTGGTTTATCAGTGGGACGAACCATGCACCTCTGTAATCGCTGTCAACGACTCCGACGCAGTTTGCAAGCGAAACACCGAATTTTGACGACAATCCGGAGCGTGGATAAATTAGCAGAGCAACATCATCCTCATCCGGTGCAGCAGTAAGACCGGTCGGTATCAGCTTTATCTCGCCGGGGAGCAAGGTAACAGGCTCATCGAGGCAGGCACAAATGTCCATACCGGCACTTCCGGCTGTTGCTCTTGAAGGGATAACAGCTTTATCGTCCAGCTTTTTGAAAGTTATCTTCATATTATATACCTCTGTAGTACAGTCCTCTGGTTATGTTTCCTTCGGGCTTTATTCCTTTAAGGGCACGTTTTGTCTGTTCGGCGGATTCGTTGCTGAGCATTACAAGTCCGCAGCAAATGTTATTTATCTCATTTTTTCTGTCGAGCATAAACAGAACATCCGGATTCAATATCTCGGTGTAGTCCTTACAGCACATCACAGGGAGTTTGCGGCCTGTTCTGTCAGTGAGACTTCCGGTGCAATTTTTACATCCGACTTCATTCTGTATCGGACAGTTGCGTGTCAGCATGAGCGGAAGTCTGCCGTAAACCACCGCACCAAGCGGCATTTCAGTTCTTATACGGCTCAGCTGTTCGAGGGTAGCCTCAATGGAGAAGATGCAGTCCTCGATGCCGATAGAATGCAGGTATTCCGCACTGTAGGAGTTATACACATTTAGCGTAAAGCTTCCGTGCAGCTTATATCCGAGCTTTTTGCCGATAGCAATATGGTCCGGAGTATGGCAGTAAAGTCTGCTGCAACCGTACTTATCTTTAAGCTCAGAGAGCTTTTCGGTCAGCTTTTCCTCGTTGACTATAAATCTCGGCGGTGAAATTATAACTCGCTCTATGTTCTGAATTATTTTATCGGACTTCTCAAAAATGTCACCTGAAATGCAGAGTTTATGGTCGAGTATAATGAACTCTGAAAGTTCAACAGCTGCTTCCGCCTGTTCAACAGTACGGCAGTAAGTTCTGAGCGGAAGGACTTCCGGAGCTTTCTTTGCCGGTATATCCGGAACTGAAGGTTTATAGTCCGTGACAGCATGGGAAGGAGTGTTCTTTTTTATCACTTCTTCTGTGAGCTTGTCCGTAAGACGGCGGCGGAGGTCGTTCAGCTTTCCGGCTGGGACTATAAGTCCGCTGTCTATATCGGATTCAAGTCCGCCGAATCTGAAAACGGTATCTCCGAGACGTGAGAGCTGTTTTTCTAAAGCAGCAGCGTCTGTCGGACGATTAAGAGCCTTTTCCGGAACATCTCCGGTCACGCTTACGGTCACACCGCAGGCAGTACCGGTCAGAGTTACGGGCTGGTCAGCTTTAATTGCGGCAATATAATTCAAGTCATGGACTTTGCGTTCAAAGCGATAAAGCTCATGTATCTTAGGGATAAGCGATTGTGCGGCAGTTACGTCCTCTTTTTCACGCACTCCGAACATATCTTTTCGTTTACCGCTGAAATATCCGTCAGTGAAGCCGCTTCGTGAGAATATTCCTCTCAGCAGCTGCATATCCGGCTCAATGCCGTCAAGAGCGTTCCGCAGTTCATGTACAGCGGAAGCAACATACTCCGGACGCTTCATTCTTCCCTCGATTTTCAGTGAGTCTATGCCGAGGGATTTTAGTTCATCAGCATAGGGGAGGAGCGAGAGGTCTTTGAGCGAAAGAGCTGCGTGATCTTTCTTTCCGACAGCCGAAAACGGCAGACGGCAGGCTTGTCCGCAGCAGCCTCTGTTAGCGGAGCGTGAGCCTATCATAGCCGACATATAGCATTGTCCCGAAACGGACATACACAAAGCTCCGTGAGTGAATATCTCAACTTCAATATTTTCACTGCATATTTTTTTTATGGTATTGCAGTCGAGTTCTCTTGCGGGAACTACTCTTTCATAACCAAGACTGCTTAGCAGAGCAGCTCCGGCGGCAGTATGCACTGACATCTGAGTAGAAGCATGGAGAACTGCATCCGGTACGCATCTTCTGATGAGTTCTGCACAGCCCCAGTCCTGAACGATGAAAGCGTCAACGCCGGACTTTGAAGCGTTCTTTATATATCTGCAAAACTCCTCGGATTCTTCGTCGGTTATAATGGTATTGACTGCAAGATCGAGTTTAGCTCCGTATTTATGGCAAATATCAGCTGCTGTCTTTATCTCTTCGTCAGTGAAATTTGCCGCACTGCTCCTTGCGGAAAAGCGTTTTCCGCCAAGATATACTGCGTCCGCACCGGAACGCAGAGCAGCACAAAGAGTTTCCATGCTGCCGGCAGGAGCGAGTATTTCAGGAGAACTCATTATATAGACTGGCTGAGCTGCTTGAGTTTTACCATATTCTCAAGCTGTTCTATCTTGGATTTCAGTACTTCTATTTCTTTCTGAGCAGCGTCACGTTCGATGCGTGTTCTTCCTGCTTCATCGACATATTCTTTAGTCTGATTGCGGATGCTGTCGAGCTTCTGGTTGGACTTATTGAGGTCATCAAGAATGCTGAGAGCGACCATTATTGAAGCAGAATATGGAGAAGAGCCGCTGCCGGAATTCATCATTTCATTTATTTTAGCTTCAAGAGCTCTTGCGAGAGCGTAAACATAATTAGGTGTTTCTGAGGTTCTGAGCTTATACTCCTTACCGCAGATCACAACTTTAACTTCGTTAAGCATTTTGTATCTTCCTTTCTGAGCAAAATATACTCCACACTACATTATACTACATTTTCTCTTAATATGGAAGAGATTTTTTAAAAATAATATATTTATTTTATCTTTTGCCCTAAACAGAGGGCAATATCATACTTATTTTTGGATGTTATCAGTAGTAGCGTTTGAGACCTATGACTCTTCCGAGTATCTCGACTTCGTCGAAAATAAGTGGATCCATGGTATCGTTTTCAGGCTGAAGACGGTAATGACCTCTTTCTTTATAGAAAGTCTTTACTGTAGCTTCCTCGTGGTCGACCATAGCGACAACGATGTCTCCATTCTCAGCGTACTCAGTTTTATAGACGATAACTATATCGCCGTCGAGGATGCCGGCATTTATCATACTTTCGCCTCTTATGCGGAGTGCAAAGAGTTCAGACGGGTCATAGCCCTCGGCTTCAAAGCCTATATATCCTGTTATATCCTCAATAGCCGTGATAGGCTGACCTGCTGTAACAGTACCGATGACCGGTACAGATGTAGTTGAACTGTTTGGCAGGCGGAGGGTACGATTGAGGTTGTCAGTTTTTTCGATAAGTCCCTCTTCAGTGAGCATCTCGATATATCTGTGAGCAGTGGAAGTGGACTTAAAGCCCATTGCATCCATTATTTCTCTTACTGACGGTGAAGTACCCTCGTTAAGACGGCGTTTTATATAATTGAATACTTCAAGCTTTTTTTCCTTGGTCGACATAATTATTCCTCCTCGCTGAGCTTTTTGAGGATCATCTTAGCGATCTTGTAGGCATCTCCGCAGCCGAGTGTGATGACTAAGTCGCCCTCTTTAGCGTTTTCGCAGATATGATCGCATATCTGACTGAAATTCTGATATTTTCTTTCGTCAGTCCACTCAACTGTCTCATCCTGTGGGAACCATATGCAGTTTGGTATTTTTTCTGCAAGGTGTCTTGTAAATATTCCGTATGTGTTCTTCTCACGGCTGCCCATAATGTCGGTGAGTACAGCGTGATCCGGTATCTGGAGCACTCTTGCGAAATCGTCAAGCAGAAGCTTTGTACGTGAGAATGTGAAAGGCTGGAAAACTGCCCATACGCTGTTGAAATTCATCTCCATAGCAGCTTTTAATGTAGCTTCAAGTTCTGTAGGATGATGAGCGTAGTCGTCAACAACAGTGATGCCCTTTTCGTATCCGAGCTTTTCAAAGCGTCGTTTAGCTCCTCTGAACTCCTCAAGACCTTTCTGGACAGCAGCAAAATCAATGCCGAGGTAGTGAGAGACTGCAATTGCTGCAAGAGCGTTGAGGACGTTGTGGATACCTGCAACGTGTAGCGTTATTCTGCCAAGTTTCTGACCCTTGTACATTGCGTCAAAAGAGGTGAGCAGACCATTTTCGTGCTTCAGGTCAGCGGGATAGAAGTCACATGAGCTGTCTTTGCCGAATGTTATGATATTTTTATCTATGCCCTCCATTGTCTTAACTGTATTTTCGTCAGAACCGTTTATGACGAGAACCTTTGAAGTCATTTCAGCGAATTTTCTGAAAGACTTCATTATGTTTTCGAGTGTGCCGAAGTAGTCAAGGTGGTCAGCATCTATATTGAGTATGACTGAAATGTCAGGTGAGAGTTTGAGAAAGTGGTCTTCAAACTCGCATGACTCACAGACCAGAGTATCGCTTTTACCTGCAATTCCGCTTCCGCCGATGCATGGGAGCTTACCGCCGATATAAGCGGAGAGGTCAACTCCGGCGGTATAAAGGATCTGAGTTATCATTGAAGTGGCAGTAGTTTTACCGTGAGTACCTGTTACGCATACGGCATTATTGTACCAGCTTGTTACTATACCGAGGAGGTCAGCACGTTCAAGTACAGGTACACCGCTTGCTCTTGCAGCCATAAGTTCCGGATTATCCTCCATTATAGCTGCGGTGTGTACGATGAGGTCGGCACCGCTTATATTCTCGGCTTTCTGACCTATAAATACAGGTATTCCCATTTTTCTTACAGCTTCGAGAGTTTCGGTCTCATTGTTGTCAGAGCCTGTAAGGTAGTATCCCTGTGAATGGAGTATCTGAGCCAGAGGGTACATTCCCGAACCGCCTATGCCTATAAAATGAATATGTTTTTTTCCGTTTAAGATATTCTTATCCAAAGTATTTCACCTTTCGCTTTCTTACAAATTGTGTATAAGTTATATCATATGCCTATATCAAAAGAGATATAATCATATTTTTTTTCAAAAAATCGAAAAAATAGCTTGCATTTTTACAAAATATGAGTTATAATACCATATAACAAATGGTAGATCACTGCCACTTTAAAACGATGAAGTGCTAAGCTGACACAATGCGTGATCTTTTTACATACAGAGGAGGTTAAAACATGGAAATTACAGATGTAAAAATCAGAAAAATACTCTCTGAAGGAAGACTCAGAGCGGTAGTTTCAGTAACTATTGATGAGATGCTTGCAGTGCATGATATCAAGGTCGTTCAGGGCGATGAAAGATTATTTGTTGCAATGCCAAGCAGAAAAGATGAAAACGGAGTTTTCCGTGATATAGTTCATCCGATCTCTCCTTCAGCAAGAAAGCTCTTTGAGCAGAGTATTCTTGAAGCATACGAGCGTCAGCTTGCTATAATGGAAACTGAAGAAGCTCAGGAAGAAGCCCCTGCTGAGGAATAATTCACTGATAACATATTCTGATATACTTCCGGACCTGCCATATGGCAGGTCTTTTTATATTCCAAGTATCCTTGCAGCCTTTAATATAACAAGCTGAGTTTTACCGTCTTTTATCTCGCCGTTCATTACCATTTCAATAGCTTCTGTAAGCGGAACTTTTATAACGTCGAGAAACTCGCCTTCATCAAGGGACTGCTTTTCAAATTTCAGTCCTCTTGCAAGATACATATGGGTTATCTCACTGTTGTAAGCGGGAGTAGGGTACATTTCTCCAAGATAGGTATATTCGCTGCAAACACAGCCGGTTTCTTCAAGGAGCTCTCTTTTTCCGCACTCACCGTGGTCTTCACCTTTCTCAAGCTTTCCGGCAGGAACTTCAACAGTGACGGTCCTGAACGGATAACGGAACTGTTTTACCATGTATATTTCATTATCATCTGTGACCGGTATCACACATACTCCTCCATTGTGGAGGAGTACGTCTCTTATGGAAGATTTTCCGTTTTCAAGCTGTACCGTGTCATGTGTGATTGTGAATATAGGACCTTCATATTTGACTTCGCTGGAAAGCTGTTTTTCTTCAAGATGCATAATTATTTCTTATCCTTTCCTATGAGGCTTCTTATATATTCCTGAGAAGCATCGATTTTCTGTATCGACTCATAATCATAATAATGTGTATGACCCACTTCGTTATTCTTACTCTTTTTCTTTATTATAAAGCCGATTATAAGATATCCGAGAAGCAGTGCTATGCCTGAGACAGATATTATGATACCATATCTGAGTCCCGGAGTTTCATAGTGGAATACGATATTATTTTCTCCTGCTTCTGCCTTTACAGCCATAAATCCGTAGGATACTTTTTCAACATCGACCTTTTTGCCGTTTACTTCGGCGGTCCAGCCGTCGCTGTAAGGTACGCTGTAGAATACGAGCTGAGGTTTATCAAGTGTGATTCCTGACTCAAATCCATGAGAGTCGTATTTGAAATAAGATGAAGCTTTAGCTCTTTTCTGCTTGCAGAATTTGGTGTAATCGTCCTTATCAAGAGATTTTTTGCTTGTATATTCCGTCATTATATCAGAGTATTTCTTTATCTGGTCGTCACTCAATACAAGAGCATCAAGCAGAACTCTTTCTCTCTGTTTAGCCTTCTTATCATCTGCATTATCTTCGGATATATAAGTATCATATGCTATACCCATTGGTATAAAGAGCTTGTTTTCGTATATTTCGTAATCTCCTCTTGTCTCGATATACTCAAATCCGGGTATCTCTTCCGGAATAATTGCGTTGGAGAAGTCTTTCTTTTCACCACCGTTAAGAGCCATGGCAAGTTTCTGTTTATCTCTCTCTTCGTCATCTGATAAAAGAACCTGATAAGTTTTATTATTTTCGATAGGTCTGTAGAAATATTTTACTGATAATAATCCTCTTAAAGTGAAGTGTGATGGATCTGCACGGGAGCCTACATCTCTTCCTAAATCTATTGCATTGTAGAAATCCATGATCGAGGTATTTACAGTACTCTGGAAACATCTCATATTTGGAAGTCCCCATATCATTCCCATATTTTCGTAACTGTCGCTGGTATCGATACGGAAGAAATTATCTTCATCTGCCTCCTCGTATACATATTTCTTGCCGTCAATAACATTATCAACATAATATCTTTCCGTATCAATGTTTGCAGCAGTATAAAGGAAGGTTGTAAAGAAGCATCCAATCGCAGCAAAAGCTGTTACATATACTGATGCTTTTATAAATGGTTTATGATTCTTTTTCTTTATGAAGATTATCTTTGATACGATCAGACAAGCAACAGCAACTCCTATTACTATCCAGAAGTAAGCGATGTCGTCCGGCAGCAGGAAGAAGAATGGTTTGCTGTTGAATAATTGGGACGGCAGACAGCCTATTACTGCAAATACAGTAATTGCTCCTACACAGAACTTCCAACCGAAATCGACGTCAGCATTCTCGTCGTCAAGTGAAACAGCAGTCATCATAGCAAAAATCAGAATAGGCATATAGAACCATCTTGCATAGTAATAGAAGTTCATAGCCTGGAATAAGCTGTTAAGAACCGGGATGAATGCGAAGAATATGAGTGCGAATGAAAGCTTTGTAGCCCAATGCTTTCTTTTGCTGTGCATGAAAGCGATAACTCCGGCCATAGAAAACAGTGGGAAATATCCGCCGATAGAAGCCCATTTTTCGTAGTCTGAGAAGAACAGGTTCGGTGCAGCAGGTGGATCAGGCGGCATAAAGAATGTCTGTATAACTCGTGGAATAATAGTGGAGTCAGTGTATATTACCATGTCAAGACCGTACTGCATATCATTTACACGTTTGTTGCTGATTATTGCAAGTGCGGACGGAAGGAGTACAAATGCCGCTATCATAGTACCTACGATAGCCTCAAAGCATAGTCCAAAGAACTTTTTCCATGAGGTATGGAAGTCAGGAGACTTCCATCTGAACAGGTAGTAAAGTACGAGGAACACTGCCTGACCTGCGAAGAAATAGTAATTGTTTATAGCCATTACAGCTACCATTATAGCAAAAACGCCTTTACGCTTATTATTTATGGCTTCCTCCATAGCTATCAGCATCAGAGGGAAAAGTGCGGTAACGTCCTGAAAGTGGTTGAAGAAGACGTTGTAAGCCTGAAAACCTGAACAAGCATAGAGAAGTCCGCCGATAACAGCAGCATATTTATTTTTAACAAATCTTCTTATGTAAGCATATGCGGTAAGTGACGCAAGACCGTGCTTCAAAGCAAGGAGGAAAGGCATCGCATAAGTTACAAGTCCCCTTGGAAGCAGTGTTGAGAGCCAGAAAAACGGACTTCCAAAAAGGTAGAACGAGTAAGAAGTCATGAAGTCAGAACCGAGGTCTGTTAGCCAGTTCCAGCCGAATGATCCGCTCCTTACGGTATCATTAGCCATATTATAAAAAGGTATCTGCTGAGCATTATAGTCTCCGGAATAAACAAAATAGCCGTGATTGACTATCATCATCGGAAGAAGTGAAATTATAAGGCATCCGAATCCGAGTATGAATGCCAGAAAATACTTTTCTTTTTCGTATCCTTGGTAGTACGTTTTGTTTTTTGACATTATAAAACCTCCGTGTATAAGAATATACGTATTTATTATAACACATTTGTTTCGCAAATAAAAGCTTTTTTTAAAAAAATGCTGATATTTTTGTTTGTTTAATTACAGTGACCAAAGGCTGCTATTGACAAATAGTAAATTTTATGATAAAATTTACACATCATTATAATATAAAGAAGGTAATTCAACATGAAAATTTTTAAATTATTATGTATATCTCTTGCAGCAGCAATGTCTGTTTCAGCTGTTTCATGCGGAAGAAGTGAAAGTTCGTCCAAAAGTTCATCATCATCTGAGACTATAACTGAATCAGCAGATACTACAACAGAGGAAACTGACGATTCTGAGGAAAATACTACAGAGGAAAAAGAAACTGAAGCTTCTACAGAATCTGGGTCAAGCGAAGAAAAATCAGAAGATATAAATGACTATATAACTGTTGACGAGCCAACTCCGGCACTTTGGAAAGCTACAGATCCTGAAACCGGAAACGAGCTTTATATGCTCGGCACTATTCATGTAGTAAGTGAAGAAAAATTCAAAATTCCTGATTACCTTATGGATGTGTATAAGGATTCAGAAGGTATAGCGATAGAGTGTGATGCAAGAAAGCTGAGGGATACGGTAAACCTTCAGGAGTACCTATCCTATCAGGTGCTGACAGACGGTACTACCATAAAAGACCACATTTCTCAGAAAGCTTATGAAAACGGAGTAGAGATGCTCAAGGAATTGGGAATGTATAATACTTTGTTGGATAATTATGTTCCGGGATTCTGGATCTCAGAAATAGAAAGCTTAAAACTGCTTAAAATAAAAAATATATCAAGTGAAGGCGTGGACTGGAAGTTCTCCGACCTTGCCGATAAGGACGGAAAAAAGATAGTAGAGATAGAAAATTTCGAAATACAGGCTAAAGCTATAACCGCCTATACTGATGAGCTTGCAGACTTTATGTTGAGTTCAGAAGAAGATACTCCGATTTCCGAGTATGCTGCTGAAATCAGCAAACTATATGATGCGTGGGCAGCAGGTGATCCGGATAAACTTGCTGAAATTGATGATATTTCAGGTAAGCTGCCGGAGGAGTTGAAGGATGATTATGCAGCATATCAGGATGTAATGTTACACGAAAGAAATAAGAACATGGCAGATGCTGCTGAAGGTTTCTTAAAGGACGGAAAGAAGTATTTCTTCATGGTAGGAACTCTTCACTTTGCAGGTGCTGAAGGTGTTGATGATATCCTCACTGAAAGAGGATACACCGTAGAAAGAGTGAAATAAACAGAAATTCCCGCACTTCATATGAAGTGCGGGAATTTTTTACGTTATAGCGAACCGTTGAATATTTGCATTATCGTAAATGCTATTTTAGTCTCGTTCGTTGACTTTTCACCGTCGTCTGTTATTGATTCGACTGAGAAAGTCTTTCTGTTGCTGCTGAGCTTAAAGATTATTTCGATTTCTTTTCCGTCAGACTTCTTAACACCGGTGTACTTTACCATATGTTTGCTGCCGTCCTTATATGCCTTCCATTTTGAATCTTTGCAGACATCGTCCAGAGCATCGCCCCATTTAGTACCCTTATATTCTGAAATATCTATAGTGCCGTTCTTTACTCTGTTTACGTCGTTGTTGATGTGTGAGAATACAGCTGCAACAAGTCCGATAACGATCAATACTATAACAACAACGAGTATCGGATTTGTTTTTCTTTTTGGCATTGGAACTACCGGAAGGTCGTTTGGTGGAAAATTACCGCCATTGAACTGCGGCTGACCGTACTGATTAGGCTCAGGGATACCATTAGGCTGTGGAGCATTTGGGAATGGGTTCTGTCCTGTTTGAGGAGCATTCTGTGAATAAATATCCTGCATAGGCTGCTCGGCACCGAGATTAGCTCCGCAGTTGTTACAGAATTTTATTCCGTCGCTGACTTCATGTCCGCAATATCTGCATATCATAATTAGTTCCCCCTAAAAATAATTTTTATGTAAATATTATACACTATTCTTATTAAAGTGTCAATAAATCCAAAAACAAATATTTCTGTTTTAATGACTAATTTTTTGAACACGTATTTGTGTACTATTACTGATTGTCTAAATTCTTTCTGAATTCCATAAATTCCTCATAAGTTCCCTGACGGTCTATGCATCCGTCCGGAGTTATCTCGATGATACGATTTGCAGTAGTCTGGAGTATCTCGTGGTCGTGAGAAGCGAGAAGGACTACGCCTTTGAAGTTGATAAGGCTGTTATTTACCGCAGTGATGCTTTCGAGGTCGAGGTGGTTTGTAGGACGGTCAAGGAGCAGTACATTAGAGCCGAAAAGCATCATTCTTGAGAACATACAGCGTACCTTTTCGCCTCCGGAGAGTACATTTACAGGCTTGTAAACGTCGTCACCTGAGAAGAGCATTCTGCCGAGGAAGCCTCTGAGGTAAGTTTCTGTCTCGTCTTTTACTGAATACTGACGTATCCAATCAAGGATAGAAAGCTCACATCCATTGAAGTACTCGCTGTTATCGACAGGCATATAGGAGGTGGTAACGGAAACGCCCCACTTGAAGCTTCCCTCGTCAGGCTGTTCTTCTTCCATGAGTATCTTGAAGAGCATAGTGATAGCCTGTTCGCTCTCGCCTATAAAAGCGACTTTATCGTTTCTTCCGAGAGTGAAGCTTACATTATTAAGGAGCTTAACACCGTCAACAGTCTTGCTTATGCCGTCTACCTGAAGAATATCCTTACCGAGTTCTCTGTCCATATCGAAGCCGATGAACGGGTATCTTCTGCTTGAAGCCGGAAGTTCCTCAACAGTGAGCTTTTCGATAAGTTTACGTCGTGATGTAGCCTGATTGGACTTTGATTTATTAGCAGAGAATCTTGCGATAAAGTCTTTGAGTTCCTTTATCTTTTCTTCATTCTTCTTGTTCTGCTGTTTTATCATTCGCTGTATGAGCTGGCTTGATTCGTACCAGAATTCGTAGTTGCCGACATACATTTTTATCTTATTATAGTCAATATCAACTATGTGAGTGCAGACGTTATTGAGGAAGTGACGGTCATGTGATACGACTATTACAGTACCGAAATATTCTGAAAGGAATTCTTCAAACCACTTTACAGCGTCTATGTCGAGGTGGTTGGTAGGCTCGTCAAGGAGAATTATATCCGGATTTCCGAAAAGAGCCTGTGCAAGGAGCACTTTTACTTTCTCGTTACCTGAAAGACCGGACATCTGCTGATAGAGAAGGTCTTCTGACAGGCCAAGTCCCTGAATGAGCTTTGAAGCGTCAGATTCAGCCTCCCAGCCGTTTAGCTCAGCGAATTCACCTTCAAGCTCAGAAGCTTTAACGCCGTCCTCCTCGGAGAAGTCCTCTTTAGCGTAAAGAGCATCTTTTTCCTGCATTATCTCATAAAGGCGAGCATTACCCATTATAACTGTGTCGAGTACAGTATATTCATCATAAGCGAAGTGGTCCTGCTTAAGAACGCTGAGACGCTCCTCTTTTGGCATAACGACTTCACCGGATGCCGGTTCAAGTTCGCCGCAGAGCACTCTTAAAAATGTGGACTTTCCTGCACCGTTAGCACCTATAACACCATAGCAGTTTCCGTTTGTGAATTTTAAATTGACGTTTTTGAACAGCGTTGTTCCTCCGAACTGAACGCTTACATTGCTGACTGTTATCATAATACCTCCGAATTTTATCATTATCCTATTCATTATACCACATTCTGGACTCTATGTAAAGCAAAAGTGAATATCGAGTTGACAAAATTATAACTATGTACTATAATTGGTCTATATGAATTGATTCGGAGGAGTATATGTATACATTATTCTTTATTCTGATGCTTGTTATCTCATCAGCTGTTACTGCTGCTTTTCTGCGTGAAGCAAGATGCGATATAAAGGGCGAAAAAACACCATATAAATTCAAAAAAACGGAGTCTATCATAAGAATAGCTGCTGTAGCAGCAATGCTTTTAGGATTTATTGACGGACTAAAGCTGATAAACTTCAAAGCCTACAGCGGAGCATTCCTGCTGCTTGGCTTCACCGCTTCTATGGCATTCGCACTCTGCGAGATAAATAAAAACAAGAAGAGCCATACCATTGCCTGTGCGTTGAAGGTGATGCTCATAGCTTCTGTGCTGGAGGTCACTTTGTTCAATCTGCCTGTGTACAGACTATGGACAGGTAATTTCAAGAGAATGGACTTCTCGGCTTCAAGATTTGCGACTGACCCTGCTGTGAAATATCGTGAAAAATACGGAGATATCGATGTAACCGGTGAGACCGGAGTTGAATTCACACTTGAAGAGATAAATCAGGAAGTAGGCAATATATTTGTAGATCTTGATTTTGGCGGCAGTACAAGAGGTGCTATGATATATGCAGATGCTATGGATGAAACTCAGACAACTGCTTATCGTATTGATGTAGCGAGTACAAAAATGGTTGTTAACCATGAAGGCTCACAATTCCTCGACCTTGAATTATCCGGCAAGGTAAAAGCACTCAGATTCAGGATAGTGCCTATAAATGGCGGAACAGTCTACGTTAACAGCATTTCGCTGAATGCGGATCATCCAATGGAGATATCGTGGCTGAGGTATCTGCTCATTGTTTTTCTGGTATGTCTGGTTCGTGCAGTTATCAGCAGCAAGACATTTGATATGGGAATCAAGAGTAAAAAGCAATTATGTCACATTTCAGCTGCCGGTATAACGATCATCGCCTGCTTTGCGACAATATGGATAAACGACTACAAAGCCGGTACAAGCGGTTGGGGAAAATATTTTAAACAGTCTTCCGGAGATCAGATGTCTCAGGAATTAGTCGAAGCTTTCGAGCACGGAAGTACAAGTCTGCTTATTGAACCTTCTGAGGGACTCAAAAATTTTGACGATCCTTATGACCGTTATAAGAGGGAATCCCACTCACTTGATATTGAATGGGACCATGTTTTCTACGGCGACAAATACTACTCCTACTATGGCATAGCACCAGTAATACTCTTGTTTATGCCGTATCATCTTATCACAGGATATTTTCTATCGGCTGACATGGCTGTAATGCTGTTTGCGATAATAGGTATTATCGGACTTACTTTTGCATTTACTAAATTTATAAATAAGTATTTTCCGAAAACGCCTCTCGGACTTTATATATGCTCACTTATTATAATACAGACTGTCAGCGGTATCTGGTTCAGTGTAGGCAGACCGATGTTCTATGAAGTTGCTATAGCAGCCGGATTTGCATTTCTCACATGGGCTGTATATTTCTTTATGTCCGCAGATATTATCGGAAAGGGAAAGCCTTCACTGAAATATACAGCTCTGTCGTCGCTTTTCTTTGCAATAGCAGTTCTTTCAAGACCAACACTTGTATTTTATTGTATATGTGCAGCCTGCTTCATGTTAGCAGCTCTTCCGAGAGCATCCTCCGGAAAAAAGCTGCTTAGCGGTACTGGAGTGAAATATATCGTATGTGCCATAGTGCCGATGGCTGTGCTTGGAATGGTGCAGATGTGGTACAACTATGACCGTTTTGGTTCGCCTTTTGAATTTGGCATACAGTACTCACTTACTATCAACAACTTTACAAAAACGCAATTCCATTGGCAGTTTTCAATGATAGCTCTCTACAATTATCTTTTCAATCCGCCTGTATTTACGCCGGTATATCCTATAGTATCGACTAAATTCCAGTTCATGGACGTTGGCGGATACTTCTTTGAAGACTACGGTTCAACTCTGAATACATCCGGACTATTTTTCATTGCTCTGCCGATGTTTGCGTATTTATTCTCCGGACGTGCATTAAAAACTATACCAGACCGACGTCAGAGAGTAAGCAAGATGATTTATATAGGAATTCCATGCGTTGTTATACCATTTCTGATAATATCATCCGTCTGGGAGAGCGGTTACGCAGTACGTTATATGGCGGATTTTGCGTGGCAGTCACTTTTTGGAGCGTTCGCAATAATATTCTGGCTCTATTCCAAAAATAATAATGAGCAGACAAAGAGACTCATTCGTGTATTTATGTGCTTTGCAACAGTGTGGACTTTGTTTGTTGCAGGAGTTCAGGACATAAACCAGATATTCCGTTTCGCAGATGATAATTGGGATTATCCTGAGATAGCATACGAAGTAGAACAGTTCTTTGCTTTCTGGAAGTAAAATTCGTATAGAAAAAGCCTTGACACCGAGCGATGTCAAGGCTTTCGTTATTTTATCTCTGACTTTTTGAATATATAATAACTTGCAATAACAGATGCTAAGAACATAACGATACCCATAATAATGCATACTATTGTATGATAGGTTTCAGGATGAACTGCGAGTTTATATAAAGCGACCTGAGCTTCATATTTTTTCAGATAAGTGGTTATGGCACTGCATTTTAATAAAGAGTTGCTCAATGATAAGATAGTCTGGAACAGTATGATTCCAAGCAAGGCTATGCTGTTATACCAAGCTCCGCTTTTGAAGATATATACAATTAGAGTAAGAAATGCTGTTAATCCAAGAAGTATCGGTAATTGCAGCAAAGTTGCTTCAAGCATCCGCAAAAGAGACACAGAGTATTTTTCACCGTTTACTATCATATTGATTCCGTAGAAAAATAATGTGTTAAGGAATATCAGCAATGTCGCTGCACTTAGTATAAAAATAAGTTTACTGAGAAAATATTTTCTTTTATCTGATATCGATGACAGTGTATTTTTTATTGTTTTATTTGATATGTCAGCAGCTAAGACTCCATATACTATGAATACTATAAAGTAGTAAAGATTCATATTTGAACCGATCACTTTAAGTGAAAAATTTTTTTTCTGCTCATCACTCCTTTTGGAATCAAGCTTACTTAATACAGCGTCAAGACTGTTTGTGTTTTCTTCATCAGCAATTTCATTTATCTCTTCCATTGAATCTGAATTAGCTGTTGCAATAGTTCCCGGCATTTTTATGACTGCCGAGATAATCGCCATGGTTAGCATTATTGCGAAAATTACATATATACTCTTGCTTCTTATAATACGGAATAAATCAGCTTTCATCATATTAATCATTTGTGCTACCTCCAACAAGCGACTTAAAGTACTCTTCAAGAGTTATACCGGACTCGAACAATGCAGATACGCTTATGCCGTTTTTTACAAGCTCAGTATTGATAACAGCCGGAGCTATATCATCGCTGTATATCCTTATTTCAGTATTATCTATTACCTTGTAATCGTGTATATTGAGCCTTTCTTCGATAAGGGCTGTTGCTTTTTTTACATTGTTTGTTCTGAAAACGGTGCATCTCATACATTCTGCATCAAGTTCTTCGTGAGTTATCTCCTTCAGTACCTTTCCTTTGTCGATAAACATAAATCTGTTAGCAATAAGATAGAGCTCAGAGAGAATATGGCTTGATATGATAAAAGTTATACCTCTTTCACGGGTAAGTCTTGTAAATGTATCTCTGAGTTCACTTATGCCTATAGGGTCGATACCGTTTATAGGTTCATCAAGTATTACAAGATCCGGATCGTCCATAAGAGCAAAAGCAATTCCGAGACGCTGCTTCATACCAAGTGAAAAGGTTCGGAATTTTTTGTCTTTTATATCTTTCAGCTTTACCATTTCAAGAACTTCACCTATTTTGCTCATATCTGATATACCCTTTTGTATAGCATAGTATTTAAGGTTATTATAAGCTGAAAGGTTGTTGAAAAATGCAGGATTTTCTATCAGGCAGCCGATACGTCCTTTTTCATCGCCTAATTTATTGCTGGGTTTGGAAAATAACTCGTAATCTCCGCCTGAGCTTTCTGTAAGACCTGTGATTATCTTCATTATAGTGGTCTTACCGGCACCGTTCCTTCCGATAAGTCCGTATATATCACCTTTATTGACTGTCATATTAATATTATCAAGTGCGACAAAATCGTCGTATTTTTTTGTAAGCTGATTCGTTTTTACTATGACTTCCTTCATTTTTGACCTCCTTAGCACTTTACTCTATAGTAACATTATAGCATTGATTTATAAAAAAACACTTAATCTAAATCTTAAAAAAGTCTTAATGCTAATATCTTTTATGTTTAGAAAATGTGCAAAATCTATTGACTTTTTATATTAATAGGTATATAATTACAAACGCAAAAGGAATATAATGGCTTTTATGAGAATGGAGTTGTACCCTATGTTGGAGATTTTTTTGAATAGGCTGGATAGTCAGGAAGACGTCTATAAATCGCTTGCAAAGAAGCTTGAAAATGAAGATATATCAGATAAGGTGAGCCTTTCCGGTTATTTATTGAGCCGTGAAGCACCTGAAGAGTATCATATATACATATCTGATGAAAAAGTTTCAAATGCAGGCATAGACGAAATTACCGCCACCTTTGCTGAGTGTGAGAAAACCAACTGCAATATCAAAACTGAAGTATTTGTGGACGAATTTCTTAATCTCATCGATGATGAAGCACGTCTGACACGCAAAGTCAAGCCAAGATCATTAGTTCACAGAGATGGTGACCTGCATCCTACAGTACACATCTGGATGATAAAAAGGCGTGATATGGGGATATATGTACTTTTACAAAAAAGGTCGGCTCAAAAGCGTATACATCCGGATTGCTATGACGTTTCAGCTGCTGGTCACGTTTCACAGGGCGGTGAATTCAGAAGTGCGGCAGTAAGAGAGATATATGAGGAACTCGGTCTTGATATACCGAGAAATAAACTCGAATTTATAGGTCTTCGCAGAAATCTTTATTCCGACGGTGAAATAAATGATAACGAGATGAGTGCAGTATATCTCTGTCGTGAACAGATAGATATAGACCAGCTTAAACTTGACCCTGAGGAAGTATCAGAGGTGTGCTGGGCTGAAATAGATGAAATGCTTTCAGTAATGAAGTATAACGGCTTCAAAAACTGCATCTCGCTTGAAGAACTTGACATGATAAAAAAAGCTGTATTCTAATATAAAAAGCTTCCGTACCCAATATAGGATACGGAAGCTTTTTATTATAGGAATGTATATGTTGTTAATCAAACATAGGAGTAGAAAGATAACGCTCGCCTGTATCAGGAAGAAGAACAACAATGTTCTTGCCCTTGTTTTCCGGACGCTTAGCAAGCTGGATAGCTGCCCATACAGCTGCACCTGAAGAAATACCTACAAGTACACCTTCGTTATGAGCGATAGCTCTTCCTACGTTGAATGCATCTTCGTTCTCTACAGCGATAACTTCGTCATATACTGCGGTATTAAGTGTTTCAGGAACAAATCCTGCACCGATACCCTGTATTTTATGAGGACCAGCTGTCCCCTCTGTAAGTACTGGAGAACCCTTTGGCTCAACAGCTACGACCTTGACATTTGGATTCTTTGATTTGAGATATGCACCTGTACCGCTTATTGTACCGCCTGTGCCTACGCCTGCAACGAAAATATCGACCTTTCCGTCAGTATCTTCCCAGATCTCTACACCAGTAGTTTTTTCGTGGATAGCAGGGTTAGCAGGGTTTGTGAACTGTGAAGGGATAAAGCTGTTTGGAATTTCCTGAGAAAGCTCCTGAGCTTTAGCGATAGCACCCTTCATTCCCTTTGCACCTTCTGTGAGAACGAGCTCTGCACCGTATGCTTTCATAAGATTTCTGCGTTCGATGCTCATTGTCTCAGGCATGGCAATGATAAGACGGTAACCTCTTGCAGCAGCAACAGATGCAAGACCAATACCTGTATTGCCTGAAGTTGGCTCGATGATAACGCTGCCCGGTTTGAGAAGACCTTTTTCCTCAGCATCATCGATCATAGCTTTAGCAATTCTGTCCTTGACGCTTCCGGCAGGATTGAAGTATTCAAGCTTTGCGATAAGCTTTGCTTCAAGATTGTTCTCTTTTTCAGTATTAGTAAGTTCGAGAAGAGGAGTTCCGCCGATAAGGTCTGTGATCTTTGTGTAAATACTCATAACAATTTCTCCTTTATAATTATTCACTGATAAATTTTATCAGTTTTATATCACATATATTCAGAAATATAAGCTATATTTCCTATATGATTGGTATGAATATATTATAATCCAAATATACTGATTTGTCAATGTATTTTTTTGACAAAAATTCACTGATTTTTTTATTTATAGTTATAGGACAAAACTATAACTGCAACAAATATGAAAAAATGACATTTGTCATATCATAAACTGACTTATGACACTACCATTTTATTTTTTCAGGGTGTATAATGATTACAGTGAATAAAACAAACGGAGGTAATATCATGGAAAGAACTGTTGTAAAAATAGATAATCTCGTAAAAAGATACGGAGAACTTACAGCACTCGATCATTTCAGCCTTGAAATAAAAGAGGGTGAGATCCTCGGACTTCTCGGACCTAACGGCTCAGGAAAAACTACAACTATAAACTGCCTTTTGTCACTTCTTTCGTTTGATAAGGGAAGAATAGAGATCTTCGGCAAAGAAATGACTCCGACGAGCTATGATATAAAGAAAGAGATAGGAATAATCATGCAGAATGTTGCTGTTTTCGATGAGCTTACAGTATACGAGAACATCGATTACTTCTGCGGACTTTATATAAATGATAAGGCTAAGAGAAAGCAATATGTTGACGAAGCTGTGAAGTTCGTAGGACTTGAAGATTTCCTGAAATTCTATCCGAAAAAGCTCTCCGGCGGTTTGTTGAGAAGACTGAATATTGCCTGCGGAATAGCACATAAGCCTAAGCTGATAATCCTTGATGAACCTACTGTAGCAGTCGATCCGCAGAGCAGAAACAAGATACTTGAAGGAATACAGGAATTGAACAAAAATGGTGCAACTGTCATTTATACTTCGCATTATATGGAGGAAGTCGAGCAGATATGCACAAGGATAGCTATAATGGATAAGGGTAAAAAAATAGCCGAGGGTACTAAGGATGAGCTAAAACGAATGACTCGCAATACGGAAACTATAATCATAGAGATACTTGACCTTCCTAAAGCTGTGCGTGATAAAATATCCGTACTTCCTCATGTATATAAAACTGATTATGATGATGATAAGCTAACGGTTTCCTGCTCAGGCGGTAAGCATAATCTTTTAAGAGTGCTTGGTCTTCTTCAGAAAGAAGAACTCAGCTTCGGAAGAGTTTATTCCGAACTGCCGACACTTAATGATGTATTCCTTGAAATAACAGGTAAAGCACTCAGAGATAAGGAGGAATAATATGTTTCTTCACGAACTTAAATATGAATTACTGGTATGCCTTCGTGTAAAAGAAATAATAATATGGCTTATACTTTTCCCGATATGTCTTGGTGCATTCTTTAAAATGGCGTTGTATAATGTCTATGAAAAAGATATTGGCTTTTCCACAATTGAAGTGGCTGTTGTTGAAAACTCGCCAAACTCTACGCTCCATACTGTTTTAGATAATATAGAGAAACAGGACGATGCATTTCTCAAAGCAACCTATACTGATAAGGAAGAAGCTGAGAAACTTCTGAAAGATAAAGAAGTTTCCGGAATAATATTCTCAGATGCTGAACTTTCACTAATTGTTGACGGAAAAGGAATGAGGTCAACAATGTTAAGTGACTTCGTAAAGACATATAACGACCGCCAGAGAATAATCATGGAGGCAATAAAAAATGATCCTTCATCCGCTCAGTCCGTTATAGATGAGCTTTCAAAAGAGGTTTCCACCTGTACTAAAATTTCGCTAAGTGACGGAAATCCTAATTACTACGTTCAGTATTTCTATAATCTTATAGCTATGGTAGCACTTTTCGGCTCTCTGACGGGACTGCACATAACTATCAACAATCAGGCGAATTTATCTGCTCTTGGTGCGAGAAAGAATTGTTCTCCTGTACCTAAATCAATAAGCACTTTGGCAAGTATTATTGGAAGTATCATCATACAAGGGGTATGTATGGTGATCTGCGTGACTTATATAAAATTCATCCTTAAAGTGGACTTTGGAAGTCATCTGCCATTGGTATATATATCAGCATTTATAAGTGGGATTCTTGGGATATCATTAGGTTTCTTCGTGGGGGCAATAGGAAGAATAAAAACCGAACTAAAAACAAGCATTCTTTCTTCTGTGTCGCTTCTTTCATGTTTTTTCAGCGGACTTATGGTAGGAAATATGAAAGTAACAGTTCAAAAAAAGCTGCCTTGGTTTAATAAAATAAATCCTGCTGCTGTAATAACGGACAGCTTCCACTGTCTTGATTATTACAAAGACTACGATATGTTCATTACAAAGATAATAACAATGTTAGTGATGTCAGCGATTTTTATGCTGTTCGGTTTCTTGATATCAAGGAGGAAAAAATATGCAGATCTTTAAGGCTTTTATGAAAGTGCTTAAAAAGAAGCTTCCGTCCGGACTTATATACATAGTAGTATTTCTCTGTATTGCCATACCAATGTCTCTGAACGGTAAAGAGTCTGAAAAATATGAAGACAGCACTTTAAAAATATGTATATTCGATGAAGACGATACTCCTGAGAGTAAAGCTCTTATCGAATATATCGACAATAAACATGATATAGTTTCATTTGAAAAAGATAAAGACGTTTTGTTTGAAAAGCTTTACTGGGAAGAAGCTGACTACGCTCTTACCATAAATAAAGGCTATTCAAAGGCACTGGCAAATGGTGATACTAATGATATGTTCGGCTGCTATAGTGTGCATCACAGTTATGCTACAGTATATATGGAAACTTACCTTAATGAGTATGTAAGCTCTGTAAGAGCATTTATCTTAGGCGGTCAGGACAGCAAAGATGCTGTTTTGAGTGCAGCTGATTCTCTCTCTGAAGAAACAGATGTAGAAATAGCCGATAACAGTGATCCGGATTATCCTGAAAGATTTTCAAGCTATTTTCAGTATATGCCGTATATCCTCATTTCCGTTCTTATGAACACTCTTTGCCCTGTTCTTATGACTCTCAACCGGAAAGATATACGTTACCGTACAAACTGCTCATGTGTAAGACCAAACAGATATACATTGCAGTTATTTGCAGGCAGTACAGTATTTGTAACTGCTGTCTGGCTGATATTGATGATCGCAGGTCTGTTCATGTACGGAGGTTTATTCAAAGGCAATGCTTGGTTAGCAGTACTCAACAGTTTCATTTTCGCTTTAGTTTCTACTTCAATAGCAGTTCTTGTTTCAAGCTTTAATATCGGTTCAAACGGAGTATCGCTCCTTACGCAGATAATAGGTCTTGGTATGTGCTTTTTATGCGGAGTTTTTGTTCCGATGGCTTTTCTTGGAAAAGAAGTCAGGGCAGCAGCTAATTTCCTTCCCGCTTCATGGTACATTAAGGCAAATGATATGCTCGATGGCACTAATGTTTTTGACAGCTCCAAACTTGCAACATATATTATGATAGAAGTAGCTTTCATTGTAACGTTCTTCATTGTAGCTCTGCTCATACATAGAATCAAATATAACGACTCCGATTCACTCGACAGCTAAGTACATTTTGATGTTTTTATCGGGAGTATCCTTTCTTGAAAAGGTTACTCCCGATAATTTTTTATTTAATAATTGATGAGTTCTTACGGTTAACTTTGATTGACAATGAACTGATATGATGCTATAATTTGAATGACAGAAAAATCGGAAATAGTAGATAAGGAGAAAAGATATGATATTTAACTGCGAATTAAAAAAAGTTGTGGACGACTCTTATGAGATAGAGATAGGTCACGGACTTCAGGAAAAACTTATAAACGATTTAAAAAACGGTCTGACAGGTAAGAAAAAATTTGCTGTTGTTACAGATTCTATAGTTGAGGGGCTGTACGGCAGAGACATATATGAAAGAATACTTGGTGCCGGTTTCAAGGCAGACCTCTTCGTTATACCGGAATGCGAAAAGAGTAAGACAAGAGCTATGAAGGAGTTCGTTGAGGACTCTATGCTTGAAAAAGGCTATCGCAGAGATTGTGCAGTTATTGCAGTAGGCGGCGGAGTAGTTACTGACCTTGCAGGATTTGTTGCCGGAACTTTCGGCAGAGGTGTTCCATTTGTGAATTACGCTACAACTCTTCTTGCAGCAGCTGATGCTTCCGTAGGCGGAAAGACTGCGGTAGATACTCCTCTTGCTACAAACCTGATAGGTATATTCAATCAGCCGGAAAAAGTTTACCTCGACATAGATACATGGAAAACTCTGCCAGAGGTCCAGATAGCAAGCGGACTTGCTGAGACTATAAAACATGGATGCCTCGGTGACGCAGAGCTTTTTGAGTATCTTGAAAAAAATGTTGAAAAGATATTTGCAGGCGATGTTGCTGCCTGCGAGTACATAGCTGAGCACAACTGCAATGTGAAATACAGGGTAGTCATGAATGACGAGCGTGAGAGCGGACTTCGTGAGGTGCTGAATCTTGGCCATACTGTCGGAAGAGCTGTAGAGACAGTCTCGGACTATAAGCTGTTCCACGGCGAAGCTGTAGCAATAGGACTTGTGGCTCAGGCTGAACTTGGCAAGAAGCTCGGATATATCTCTGCTGAGAACTGCGACAGAGTAATAAAGCTCCTTGAAAGAGCAAAGCTTCCGGTAAGAGTTCCGGAGTATGTCGATAAAAAGGTGCTTGTAAAGAAGCTGTATACCGATAAAAAGGTGCGTGACGGCAAGCTTAGATTCGTTTTCCAGAAGGAAATAGGCAGCGTTATGCAGTTCGGAGACAACAATTTCGCTAAGGAGATAGCTGAGGCTGAGATAGCTGAGATAATCGAAAAAATGTGATAAGAGGGATATTATGAACAGGGAAAAAATGAGCAAGTTCATCGCAGATTACCTGCAAAATGACAAAACTACATTTGCTATGATGCTGAGCGGTGAATGGGGTACGGGTAAGAGTTTTTATATAAAAGGTGAGCTAAAGAATTTTATAGAAGAATGGAAAAAAGATCTTCTAAATAATCAAGAAGCAGAAAAATCCGATAAAAAAGAAATTAAAAAATACGAATTAATCATTGTATCTCTTTACGGATTGTCTAGTATATCTGAAATAAGCCAGAGAATTTATTTTGAAATGCGGACTATCTTAAAAAATAAATCTGAGAAGCTTACATCTGCACAAGCAGCAGGTAAGATAATTGGTAAAACGCTGCTTAATGCTTTCTCAAGCAAAATCGGATTCGATATTGAAACTGATGCGGGTTCGTTTGACAAAATATATGAATCTATTGACCTTACAGGAAAACTTCTTGTTTTCGAGGATGTTGAACGTACTAAAATCGATTTGGAGGATTTTTTCGGCTACGTTAATAACCTTTGTGAGCAGGATAATGTAAAGGTGCTTCTTGTTGCTGATGAAAATAAAATCAGAGAAAAATTTAAAGAAAAAAAGAAAAGTTTTGATGATATAAAAGATAAGGTCGTCGGCGATACTATTCATTTTGAACCTGATTTAGAAGCTACACTCAGAAATATTTTTGATATTTATGGTTTCAATGATGTTTGTGATCTTGATGCTGATATGTCGGATATAAGAACAATTCTCCCTGACAGACCTAATTTCAGAAAGGTTATTTATGCTTGTCAGAAAGTGCATGAGATTTTTAATCATAAGGAATTTGAGGATTATAGAGATGATGAAAAGTACAAACAATTCCGCAAAAATATATTTTTAAGTACTCTTTTAAATGTTCATAAAGGATTAGATACACGTTTTATTTCCGATAACGATACTATAGATTCAAATGATGAAAAAAACGAGCAAACTAATGATGAAAATTTTAAGAAAAAATTATATGAAGATTATCCATTACCTTATTTTGTTTATAATTATTTGACTACGCAGCAGATTAGTAAAGACAAAATATCAACTGGTGAAAAAGAATATGCTAATTATATAAAATGCCAAAAAAATCTTGTTAGTATTCCGGGTCATGCTATTTTAAAAAATAGTGAGTATAATTTAGACGCTGACATAGAAAATGCATTAAAAAAAGCAGGTGATTTTATTGCTGATACAAATAATATGTTTTATTTGCCTGTTTATCGTGATTTAATAAAAGAACTAGCATTTATAAAAGATAATTTAGAAATTGAAACAGATGAATTTATGGATAAATTAGTAAAACGTTTCTCTTATGAAGCACAAAAAAATCCGGAAATTACGCAGGATAAATCAATGCAATATGTAAATCTTTCTAAAGATGCAACAGTATGTAAATATGATAATCTAATTAGACAAATAAGAATAAAACCACAACAGACGCTTTATAAAAAATGTAACGGAGATATTAAACAGTTTTTTAGCCATTCTTCTGGAAATATGAACAATAAAGATATAAAGGAGTTTATTGAGAATACAGAACCAAAAAAATTAGCTGAATTTATTGGTAATCTAAAAGGTGAAAAAAATGATGATATAAATATTGTTGTAAATATTGAATTTGCTATATCCATATATATAATATCGAAAGATGTAGAATGGTTTAAAAAATTGAAGGATGAATTAAGCGATGTTGTTAAAAATTATACATCATCTAAAGTTGTAAAATGGCATATAAAACAATGTATAAGAAAAATAAATAAAAGCATTTCCCCAATCGGTTTAAACGATTTAAAACGTAATAAAGAGCCACAAATGTCGGACATGGAAGATTAAAAACAAACCGGCTGTACCCTCCAAAGAGCGTACAGCCATTTTACATAAAACTTGCTTTTTCAAAAGTCATATGATATAATTTGATAAGAAAAAGTAAAAAGGGCGGTGGGGAGCATTTGAACAGGTTCATAGATAAAATAGCGGTGATAGTACTATGCATGATATCATTATGCATAGGCGGGGACTACATATCGATAGTAATAACGCTGCTTTTTTCGATATCCATATCGACGCTTATACAGATGTTTACAGGAAAAAGGCAAGCGAAAGTACTGCTTTTGGCGTGGGCATTTTCATGTGCAATATTCCCGACCATGCTCTGTATGCTGCCGCTGATACTATATGATTCGCTAAGGGAGAAGCGGTGGTACTATTCATTTGCTGCACTTACATTTATACTTATTCCGCTTGGACTCACATTTGCACAGTACATGACAGTAATTGCCGGAGTTGTTGTGACTATTTTATTTTATATGCGGCTTTCACGGCAGGAGGTAGTATCGCAGAGGATGAAGGAGCTTCGTGATGCAGGTACAGAAAAGAACATAAGGCTTTCCGAGCAGAATATACGGCTTGCGGAAGCTCAGGACAATATGATATATGTGGCTACTCTCAGGGAGCGAAACCGCATAGCCCGTGAGATACACGACAATGTGGGACATATGCTCACACGTTCGCTGCTTCAGTCGGGAGCTATAATGATAATCAATAAGGATGAGAATCTGAAAGAACCACTTGAAAGTCTGAAAGAAACTCTTGATTCTGCTATGACCAGTATTCGTGAGAGCGTCCACGACCTTCACGATGAGTCTATTGATCTTAAAAAGGTTATAGCTGATAGTATCAGTTCGATCAACGAACGATTCAAGGTCGACATGGAGTATGATATGAGCGATGAAGTTCCGGGAAGTATTAAGCTTTGTATAGCCGGAATAATCAAGGAGAGCTTTTCAAATGCGGTCAAGCACTCTGACGGAGACAGAATAGAACTTAAAGTTGTTGAGCATCCGGCATTTTATCAGCTTGTAATTATGGATAACGGACATCCAAGCGAGATACAGCAAACAGGAATAGGTCTGCAAAACATGGAGGACCGTGTAAAGGGAGCAGGCGGAACTATTAATTTCACACCTTCTGAGAACGGATTCCGCATATTTGTTTCTATACCGAAAAAATAAGGAGATAATTATGAATATCGTAGTTATAGATGATGATAAACTCGTAGCACTTTCGCTTAAAACCATACTTGAAAGTACCGGGGATATAAAAGTAGCAGCAATGGGACATAGCGGTGAAGAGGCGATAGCACTTTACCGTGAGAATATGCCGGATATAATGCTCATGGATATCCGCATGGAAGGCATGACCGGTATTGAAGCCGGAGAAGTTATTCTGAAAGAATTTCCGGATGCAAAGATACTTTATCTCACTACTTTTTCAGATGATGAGTACATAATAAAGGCAATGAGCATGGGAGCTAAAGGATATATTTTAAAACAGAATTTTGACGGTATTGCTCCGGCACTGAATGCAGTTTCCGGCGGACAGAATGTATTTGGCGATGTGGTAGTCAATAAGCTGCCTCAGCTAATGAAGCAGAAGGACGAATATGACTATAGTGCTCATGGAATAAGTGAAAAAGAAAAAGATATAATGGAGCTTGTAGCTCAGGGGTTGAGTAATAAGGAGATAGCAGGGGAGCTGTTTCTGGGAGAGGGTACAGTAAGGAATTATATAAGTACGCTTCTTGAAAAATTAGAGCTTCGTGACCGTACTCAGCTTGCGGTGTATTATTATACTGAGGTAAAAAAATAAGTTGTAAACGAAAAAGTGTCGGGATGAACCGACACTTTTTCTGCATTATATCATTTTATTGAGAGGGGTCAAGCAGCTTTGAATACTGCACGTACAAAGTTGTAAAGGTGTGGGTGTATTGAATTATCACCGTGAGCACCGCCGTTTACATAGTGCCAGATATGTGGAACACCGTTCTTTGTAAAGCTTTCGTGATAACCATTAGGTACAGTATAAACTGTCTGGTCATTGCTTCCGGCAGTTATGAATACGAGATAAGGTTCTTTGCCGCTGTCCCACTTGAATGAACCGGTAACACCGGGAGCAGGGCAGATAGCACCGATATAACCTATCTTGTCAGATAATTTCATGCCGATGAGGAGGGATTCTCTTCCTCCCATTGAGAAGCCTGTTATAGCAGTATTATTTTTGCCTGTTTTGACGCTGTATGTCTTTTCGATATGTGGCATAAGGTCTTTTGTGAGATCGTTGATGAAGTTATCATATGCAGCATTGTTAGCATCGTCCATAGCGGAGCAGCTTGCCTGAGTTGCACTTGAATAGATATATGGGAATACAACGATCATGTCTTTTGCTTCGCCTTCAGCGATAGCATTGCCGATGATCTGACGTGTACACATTGCGTTGCCGTTGTTGCCGTCTAAGATCATTCTTCTTTCGTTCTCCCAGTATCCGTGCATCACATAGAGTACAGGATATTTTTTGCTCTCATCATAGTTAGCAGGGAGAAGAATGTAATATGGCTTATTGCGATTGCAGGTAGTTGAGTAGTAAGTTCCGTTTTTTATAGTGCCATACTGTACTCCTGATTTTTCAAGTCTTGAATCAGAAGTTTCTGTTTCTCTGATATTAGCACTTATGAGCTTTGTGAAAGCTTCCATAGACATTGCTTCTGCTGGCTCATCTTCACCAGAGCTTGAAGACGAGCCTTGATTAAAATTTGCGATCTGTCTGAGAAGATACTTCTGGAAAACAACAGCATCAGCAATATCGTTTTTGCTGTCCTGATTTACGTCAGCAGCCAGTGAAGCGGCAGTATTCTTGAATCCGTTTATAAGACCTCTTCTGAGGAGAACAAGGTCAAAGCTGTCGATAACGCCGTCGCTGTTTATATCACCGAGAGTGAACTTTATTTCAGCAGGTCCGTTTATCTTTGTACCCTTTACAGCCACGATAGCTTCGTCAATATAGAAATTATCTGTACCTGATTCAGTCTCTACATAGAGGTAAAGATCAGAAGCACCTGACGGTATCTTATAGTTTGTGTTTGCGAGCTGAACATAATTGCCCTTTACAGCGGTCGCATCAGCTATATGTCCATACTGAGTAGTTCCGCTGGAATCCTTATACTGCAATGAGAGCATTATCTTCTGCGAAGCTAAATCACTGTCAAGGAAAGTTGCACATACGCTGAAGCTGTACTCTTCACCGGGTTTGTAAGTTATAGTGCTGAGAGCTTTCTGAGCACCGTTCCATGAAGACTCACGGTTCTGAACGAGGAGAGCTTCCTTGTCTGCGTAAGGGCTTCTGCCGCTGAGTGTAACTTCAGCAGAGCCTCTTCCGGTCCAGTCAGCTACATCGCCTTCAAAAGTATCGTGGAAGTAGTAGCCGTTTGCATCAGGCTCATCAGGTTCTGTTGTATGAGTATTTGGATCTTTTGGAAGATCCTTGCCGTCGCTCTCAAGAGTGATAATGAAAGTTGAAACGCTGTTCTTAGGGAGCTGTGCAAAGAATGATGAAGTATTGTGATCGAGATTATTTGTCTTAGCGAGATTCTCGTTTCCGGATGTTCTGTAACGGTCGATGTTGGTGATAGTTCTTCCGCTGATACTGAACTCCTGTGCATAATCGTTGACATTTTTATTTATGGCAACAATCTGGATCTGTGTATCACTGTGCTTGTAAGCTGAGATAGAAACACCGCTTGTTGGTGATTCTGTAGCATCTATACGGTAGTCGCCGGGACGAACGAACTTAGAGAACTGACCGAAAATATATCCACGCTTTGAAATGGAGTGAGTAGACTCATAGATGATACTGTAATTACGGCGGAGCGGCCACACAACGTAAGCCTGCATACCACCAACAACGAGTGCATCGTGAATGTTGACAGCCTGTTCAAGGTTATCAGGCCACTTATTAGCATCAACTTTGCTGTCCGGAACATAAACCTCAGTCATCCAGAGCTTCTTTCCGCAGCTCTCAAGCTGTGGGAAGTCCATCTTGCTTCTGGGGGTGCCATAGAAATGAGTTCCGAATATGTCACAGTTTTCCCAAGCTTTTTGGTTATTAAGGATCTTTGAGTAGTAGTCCTTACCGTTGTTATACGCACCATACTGGAATGATTCAGGCGACATAAGCCTTGTACTTGTGATCTTATCGCCGTAGTTAGCGATGAAGTCGGTAGTCTCGTCCGGCGTCCATGCTGTCCACTCCTTAGCGTAGTCAGGCTCATTCTGAACTGAAACAGAATAGAGATCGACACCGTTGTTCTTCATATATGTACCGAAGTCATTAAGGTGCTGAGCATAAGCACCATAATTTTTCTTTGGAAGATGGAGTTTACCGCCGTAAGCAGAGCCGTTTTCAGCGAGGTTTGACGGTGGTTCCCAAGGTGACGCAAAGACCGTGATACCGTTTTTAGAAGCATACTGAGCAGTCGGAAGAGCTTTGTTCCACTGGTTCTTATCGGGATTTACGAAGATACGAAGGATAGAACAGCCGAGCTGTCCTTCACCGTTTCCGAAAGCGAGCTTTCGGTCAGCATCAGTAAGGTCGCCGTACCACTCGGGGTGATTGATACCGCCGAAGCCGTCGATAGACTGATATAGCTTATTTGTGTTGATAGTACAAACGCTTGCCGCATTTGCCTCGAGATCGGGATCAGCGTTGTTTACCGGAAATAGTGAAAATGTAGTTGCGAGCATAGAGCCAGCAACAATTCCGGCAAGGGCTGATTTTAGTTTATTTAGCATAACCATTATAAATTCCTCCCCTGAAATTGTTTTAACTAATAAAAACGTACTTAATTTGAAATTTATTATATATTAATTTTACATTAACTAAGTGCACCTGTAAACCCACAAAGTGGATTTAAAGTGGACAAAACGGATAATATTTCATAAAAAGTTGTTGACATTTAAATAAAAATTGAATATAATAATATTAATGACAGTTTTCGGAGGAACAACGAATGAATAAGCCTAAGCGACCTATACTCGGTGTTGTGGCAGCAGAAGCCAATAACATTGAGCAGCGTCAGATCTTAAAGGGGATAATTGGTCAGGCACAAAAATTCGGATATGATACTGTAATAATTTCTAATATTTATAATCCAAACGAAGTAAATGAGCGTCTTGAATGTGAGAACCGGATATATGAGCTTGCTTTGTCAGAGGATATCTCTGCAATAATTATGATATCAGAGTCGTTTGTTAATGAGACACTTCGCTTGAAGGTGAAAGATGTTATCCAGCAGAGGGATATTCCTATTATAATAGTAGGTACATATCTTCCTGAATTTGAAAGTTCTCAATTTTTTTACATCAATACAAGTGATGAATCTGATATTGAAGAAATAACAGACCATCTCATTGATGTTCATGGATTCCGTTCTATCGACCTTTTAACAGGTCATAAGGAACTGGAAGTTTCATACAAGAGAGTTGACGGCTATAAGCGTTCACTTATCAAGCATGGAATACCTGTGGAAGAAAAAAGGATCCATTTCGGTGATTTCTGGATGACTTCCGGTATCGAGATAGCAGAAAAATATGCGAGCGGCTTTTTGGAGCTTCCAGAAGCGATAGTATGTGCTAATGACTACATGGCATATGGTATTCTTGATACTTTTGCCCAAAAGGGAATAAAGGTGCCGGAACAAGTAACGGTCGTGGGATATGAGTATGTAAACAGGCGTACCTACCACACTCCGCTGCTTACAACTTATCAGCGAAATCGTGTAGAGCTTGGTGTCGATGCTGTTAAATTGATACATAATAAGCTTACTATCGGCGAAAGCGGCGAATTTGATCCGCCGGTTGGAAAGATGATTTACGGTGAAAGTTGTCCGTGTGAAAGAGATAACGAGGTCTATCTTAAAGAGCTTAATGACGGAAAAATAAAGCGTGATTACGAATTCTGGAACCTTTTCAGTTCGCTCGATCAGGAACTGACTGAAAGTAAGAATCTTAATGATTTTGTTACGACTATAGGAAAATTTCACTGGCTTTTAAGAGATGTTTACGATATTATAATCTGCCTTTCTGCAAACTGGTATGACACTCAGAATGTTCCGTCAGATATAATGACACGACGTTCTGTAATGCCGTTTACAGATAATACTCCCTCAGAGATAAACAGATTTGATCTTGCTGAAATTTGCTCCGGACATAATATACCGGCAGCATACTATTTTACTCCGCTTTTTTTTGGCAGTCATCTATTTGGACATATCGTTTTAAGATACGATATCCCTGATACATACGATGATATTTTCAGGAACTGGATAAAATATATTTCCATAAGCTTGGAGTTCCTAAGAATGAAAAATGATATCCAGTATCTTGTAAGCTGTCAGAATCTCTCGGAGGAGAGAGATACGCTTACCGGAATGTTCAATGTGAAGGGTATCGAAAAAGCCTATAAGACCGCCAAGCTCCACGGTGAAAATGAGCTTTATTTCATAATGTTAAAAGTGCTTCATTTTGATGAATCAGTACTGAAACTTGATAGTTCAAAGCGGATAGATGCAGTGCTTGACGTTTCAAAAGCTGTTGAAAAATTCTGCGGCAACCATGATGTCTGTGGAAGGACTAATGAGGACGTTTTTGTCTGTATCATACAGAGAAGCGGAGGCTGCGATCTTCTTTCAGATTGTCTTGCTTCTATTCTTGTACAGCATAGAAAGTATGTTGAGTACTGCGGAAGCAGCTCATTTGTATGTGTAGCTGAAAAATGCGGTGATATGACCTATTCAGAGATATATGATAAGTGCTTGCAGAGAGCTGATGAAGAACTTAAAAAGCTTTCAGAGCGACATCTTATCAGCCATTATAAGGAAATGTCGGAGATAAGGGACTATGTATATCTTCACCCTATGGAAACTTTCGAGACTGCTTCGCTGCACGACCGCTTTTCAGGTAGTACAGGCTATCTCAGAAGTGTTTTCAAGCAGTGCTTTGGCATAAGCTTTCATAAAGAGTGCATTGCTGCACGTATGGCTAAAGCCAAATATTACCTTGCTACTACCACTATGAATGTTATGGATATTTCAGAGAGGTGCGGATACATAGACAGTAAATATTTTCTGAGACAGTTCAGTTCAATAACCGGTATGACTCCTGTACAGTACAGAAATTTAGTAAAAGGATAAAATGGATCATTTTGTCCACTAAAAGTTCGTTTTATGGGTTGTTTTATATAATAATTATGTTATAATATATTCATGAAATGCAGATACCTCTCTGCAGAATACATTCTTATCATGCGTAATACGTATTCTGTTATCTGCACTATGACAGAATATGCATTATATTCCTTTGTTTTTTGTAAGGGACAAATCAGGAACAAATACGCCGTACTTCAAGTACGGCGTATTTGCTTTTTTACTGTACTTTTTTTCGCATATATGATATAATGTATGCGTAGCATTTATTCAGAGTGATGAAAAATATAAAATAAATGAATAGCCATAATAATGGGATTCCAAAGGGTTTTTTAGCCCTTTGGTCAGGTCAAGGGCTGACAGCCCTTGTGGGGTGTGGGGCAAAGCCCCACATATAACCGTAAAACGCTCCGCAAGGGGTGAATTCAAAAACAGTCCGGTGGACTGTTTTTGAAGAGGTGGACGCCCTGCACGAGAGGGCGTCCCCTAAAAGAATCAATACTTTTTAGACACTCTGTAATGAATGCATATCATTTATTATAAAAATTATCAGGCGGTATTTTATGGATAAAAACGAATATAGAAAAAACGCTTATAACATGATAGAGCTTACAGTTTGTGCGATAAATGGCAGTGTACCGGACAAGTCCCTTTTAGATAATATCGACCGGGCAGCTTTGTTTGAGGTATGCGAGACACATATCCTGACAGCTTGTGTTTCATATGCTTTAGAGTCGGCTGGTCTGAAATATGATGAATTCAGCGAGGCTAAAAACAAGGCTATACGAAAGAACATAATCCTCGATACAGAGCGAAAAAAGATACTTGCTGAGCTTGAAAAAGAGGGGATATGGTATATGCCGCTAAAAGGAGCTTTGCTTAAAGACTGGTACCCTAAGCTTGGCATGAGACAGATGTCAGATAACGATATACTCTGCGATAACAATGCGAGAGACAGGATAAAGGACATAATGCTCGGACTTGGATTTACCTGTGATAAATTCGGAAAGTCGGTTGACGATACTTACCTTAAAGAACCTGTCAGCAATTTTGAGATGCATGGCGGACTTTTCCCAAAAGGTGACTTTTATTCTGCGTTGACTGAGTATTACTCCAATGTGAAGGAAAGGCTCATCAAGGACGACAAGAACAGCTATGGCTATCATTTCAGCAATGAGGACTTCTATATCTATATGATAGCTCACGAGTTCAAGCACTATTCAGAGGGCGGTACAGGTGTCAGGTCTTTGGTGGATATTTACGTGTTCCATAAGAAGTTCGGCAAAGTTCTGGACATGGACTATATACAGCGTGAACTTGCCAAAATGTCCATGGACGATTTTGAGAGAGGTACTCGTGAACTTGCCTTTAAGCTTTTTGAAAGAGCTGAGCTGTCAGATGCTGAAAAAGCTGAGCTGGATTACTACATTCTCTCTGGAACTTACGGAGTAGTAGCTCATAAGGGTCAGAATATGGCTGAGAGAAATCTCAGAAAAGAAGGTTATGATACTGGAACAAAGTACTTATTAAAAAGAATATTTCCTCCAATGGAGCAGATAAAGGAATCCTATCCGTTTTATTATCGTCACAAATTGCTGATACCGTTTTTGTGGATAAAACGTGGAGTGAAATTCATTTTTGTAGGAAAGGTGAGAAAGAGGATAATCGCTGAATTCAATTATCTTCACGATAAGAAAAATAAAAAATAACGACCGCATAAGCAGTCGTTATTAATGGTTGAAAGTCGATTTTAAGCGTTATTTCTTTCAATATCAAATCCCATATTCTTCAGCATATCAACATCGCCCTGAATATCGTTTCCTGATGTTGTGAGCATATCTCCGGTTATAGTTGCATTAGCTCCGGAGAGAAAAGCTTCTGCTCCGCAGTTTTTCATAAGATTTCGTCCGGCAGCAAGTCTTATTTTTGCGGTCGGATTAATATAGCGGAAGATAGCTACAGTACGCAATATATCGTCAGATGTGAGCTGTTCGAGCGATTCGAGCGGAGTTCCCTTGATAGGCATAAGAGCATTTATCGGGATAGATGAAATGTTCAGTTCTGAAAGACTTACAGCCATATCTATCCTGTCCTCCCAAGTTTCGCCCATACCGATTATGCCTCCGGAACAGACTTTGAAACCGGCAGCCTGAGCACGTTTTATGCAGGCTATTTTGTCGTCATATGTATGGGTTGTGCATATATTTGGGAAATTTCTGCGTGATGTTTCGATGTTGGCGTGATACGTAGTTACTCCGGCATCATGCAGACGGCGGAACTGTTCATCTGTGAGAAGTCCGTGAGAACCGCAGAGCTTTACGCTGCACTCTTTACTCATACGGCTGTAGGCTGAGACTGCTTTTTCAAAGTCGGCATCACTGAGAGTGCGTCCGGCAGTTACTATAGAGAAGCGGTGTACTCCACGGGACTCGTTATGTTTGCATTCAGCAAGTATTTTTTCTTCGCTGAGAAATGAGTACTCATCAACACCTGTACAGTTGTGTGCTGATTGAGCACAGAACCGGCAGTTTTCGGAGCATCTGCCGCTTTTGCCGTTTATTATGCTGCAAAGGTCGACATGGTCGCCGCAGAGTTCTTTTCGGATGCGGTCAGCACCTTTGCATAATTCAGACAGGTCTGCTGTAAGGAAGAAGCTGAGGTCGTCATCACGCTTTAGTCTTCTTCCTTTTATTATTTCATTTGCGAGTTGATTTATATTCATAGTTATCTCCTTTAAGCAGTTTTTTTCTTATATTGATCGAGTTTTAGTACCGGTATAAGTCTTTTTCCGAGCATTGCTGCGAGTATACAGAAACAAATGTCTCCCGGAACGAGAATGAGGAAGCAGTAGATAAACAGCGGTACTATACCTATCGGCTTATCGAGCCAGAAATAGCTGATGAACCAGTAATATGCCATGCCTATCGCATAGATTATGAGCATTCCGGAGAAGCATCCGACAAGCAGTCTCTGCATGGTAGGCTTTCCGCTGTGGACGATCGTACCTGTGACAAATGTTCCGACGATAAATCCTATCATATAGCCGAATGTAGGCTGTACAACGTAGCTTATACCGCCTCCGCCAGTAAATACCGGAAGTCCGGCGAGTCCGAGCAGGATAAAAACGATTACTGACATTGCACCCTTACGGCTTCCGAGAAGAACTCCGGCAAGAGTGGTGAAAAGCACATGGAGCGTTTTCGGACACATAGGAAAAGGTATGCGGATATACGAGCCTACAGCTATAAGTGCCGCAAACATAGCGATTAGAATAATATCTTTAGTCTTCAAATTTATGACCTCGCTTTATTTAACTTAGGGCAGCACCGCACAAAGCTTTGTGCGGTATTGACTTAGATTATTATATCACAGACAAACAATATTGTCAACTATAAAATACTAATAAGGTGACAAATAAAAATACTGCAAAGAGCGATATTCTCTTTGCAGTATTTTTTATCATGCTTTTGCAGCAGAAATGCTCTTTTCGAGTTCTTCAGCTCGTACAAGTGCTGTATCAATGTGGCTGCAGAAGTTGTCTTTTCCGACTCTTTTATAAAGTCCGGATTTTTCCATAGCGTGCATAGGCTGCTCATTAACGTGTGAGAATACGACCTTTACATTGTGCTTTTCACAGCGTTTAACAATACGTGTTAGCGACTCAACACCTGTAGCGTCCACAGCAGGTACGTTTCTCATTCTTATTATGAGAACATCGATATTTTTGTCATCCAGCATATATCTGAACTTATCATTTGCTGCGAAGAACATAGGACCATTTATCTCAAAAACACGAGTATTCTGAGGTATCTTCTTGAGGAGGATATTATCAGGGTCAGTCTCCTCGTCATCGATGTCAACCCAAGCGTGAGCTTCAGTAACGTCAGCCATTCTCTTCATAAAGAGGAGTGCAGCGAGCACCATGCCAACTCCGATAGCAACAACGAGGTCGAAAACAACAGTGAATATAAGTGTTACGAAAAGCACTGTTATATCACTCTTTGGAGCTGTTTTGATAGTGTTGCGGATATTTCTCCAGCCGCACATATTGTACGCAACTATGAAGAGGATAGCTGCAATAGTAGGCATTGGTATCATTGAAGCGTATGGCATGAGCACAACGAGTATAATAAGTACGAGTACAGCGTGTACCATGCCGGCAATTGGAGTACGTCCGCCGTTTTTAACGTTAGCAGCAGTACGTGCGATAGCTCCGGTAGCAGGTATACCGCCGAAAAGTGCAGAACCGATATTAGCTGTACCCTGAGCGATGAGCTCCATATTTGAGCGGTGCTTTGAACCGATCATACCATCAGCAACTACGCATGAAAGGAGTGATTCTATAGCTGCGAGCATAGCGATAGTGAAAGCATTTGGCACCAGAGCCTTTACTCTGGCGAAAGTAACTTCAGGAAGAGTGAACTTAGGCGGTGCGGAGGAGATAGAGTAAAGGTCACCGATCGTGTTTACGTCTATATCCGAGAGCTTTACTACAGCTGAGCATACAAGTACTGCTATGAGAGAAGCAGGCACTTTTTCAAGCTTTTTCGGCCATAGAATAAGTATAGCGAGAGATAGGAGTCCGATGAGGAGGGCTTTATAGTTAAATGTGTCCATGCAGCGGAAAATTTCTGTTATCTTGTCAACTGTTTCGACCGGAGAGTTCTTGAATTTAAGACCGAGGAAGTCTTTTATCTGTCCGACGAGGATAGTTACAGCGATACCAAAAGTGAATCCCGATGTGATAGTGCCGGGGATGTACTTGATGAGAGCTCCGAAGCGGCAAAATCCCATGATTATCATGAAGATACCAGCCATGATTGTGGATATTATCAAACCGTCCATGCCTTCTGATGCAACGATACCGGCAACTATCGTAGCAAAAGCAGCTGTAGGACCTGCTATCTGAACACGGCTTCCTCCGAGGAAGGAAACGATGAATCCGGCGACTATAGCAGTGTAAAGACCTTGCTGAGGCTCTACTCCGGAAGCAAGAGCAAGTGCTATAGAGAGTGGTATCGCAATGATAGCAACTATGATACCGGCGATGATGTCCTTGATAAATTGCTCAGTGGAGTAATTTTTCATTACCGAGAAAAGTTTTGGTTTAAGCTTTTCTTCGGTAGGTTTTTTTACTTTCTGTTCCATTTTCTAACCTTCTTATCATTATTTTCTCGAACTTATACATTATACTACTAAAAATAGCCGATTTCAAGGGGATTACAACTCTTTGTGAAAATTTGGTGAAATCAATATAATAAGTGAGCCGGGGTAGAAAAGATTATATAGCATTTGACAAAAAGCTTGACATATAAATTTTGATGTGCTATAATATGAAAAAATGCGAAAGAGGTGTGAGGATGAAAAGATAATCTGCTTTTGAACACATGAATAATCAATCTGACAGTGTGGATTTTTGCATACTGTCTTGTCATGTTGCCAAAAGTGGATTATGTTATCATAACCTCTTATTTTTGTGCATTTATATATATTTCACGGCGATATTATTATCGTCGGCTTTTGCGAGGTTATTGAAACGTATCGGGACTGTTTGGCAACAAGCGGTCCCTTTTTTTGACCGCAGAAGGAGGAATGTATATGTCACAAATAAACGTTAAAAATCTTACTTTTTGTTATGACGGCAGCTTCGATAATATATTTGAAAATGTCTCGTTCTCAATCGATACAAACTGGAAACTTGGGTTCATAGGCAGAAACGGCAAGGGAAAGACTACTTTTCTCAGACTTCTAATGGGAGAATATCAGTACAGCGGTTCTATAGAGGCCTCTGTACAGTTTGGCTATTTTCCGTATGTTATGGATGAGAGACAGAAGAAAGCTCCGGCGGCGGATATACTTGACGAGATGAAATGCGGTTGTGAGTTGTGGCGTGTTATATGCGAACTCTCACTTTTACAGGAGGAATCCGATATACTTTTTCGACCATTTGATACTCTTAGTCCGGGTGAAAGAACAAAAGTTATGCTTGCAGTACTGTTTTCGGGGGACAACGACTTCCTGCTTATTGATGAGCCTACAAATCATCTTGACAACAATGCAAGAGAGGCTGTAAAGCAGTATCTTTCCGGTAAGAATGGGTATATACTCGTTTCGCACGACAGGGAGCTGCTTGACGCTTGTATCGACCATGTACTCGTACTGAACCGCAAGTCGGTCGAGGTGCAGAGTGGAAATTTCTCAGCGTGGTGGGAGAATAAGGAACGCAGAGATCAGTTCGCAGAAGCTGAAAATGAGAAGCATAAAAAGGAGATAAGAAAGCTTAAACAAGCCGCTAAACGCACCTCGGACTGGGCTGATAAAAATGAGAGTACTAAAATCGGTTTCGACCCTGTCAAGGAACACGACCGATGCATAAGTTCACGTTCTTTTATAGGAGCCAAAACAAAGAAAATGCAGAGCCGTGTAAAGCAAATGGAGAAGCGTATATCCCGTGAAATAGAGGAAAAAGAGGGGCTGCTCAACGACATTGAGCGTGTTTCTGAGCTGAAACTCCAGCAGATAGTCCACCACAAGAATACTCTTGTAGATATACGAGATTATAGTGTGAAATATGATACAGCTGAAGCTCCGCTGTTTAGTGGACTGACTTTTTCTGTGAAAAGGGGAGAACGTATCGCACTTCATGGAGGTAACGGATGCGGAAAGTCCACACTTATAAAGGCAATATTGAGCAAAGCGGGCATATATGAGGGGAAACTTCCGATCGCAGAGCAGGGAATATGCGATGTTGCCTCCGGACTTATTATCTCTTATGTTTCGCAGGATACAGACGGAATGAGCGGTAGTTTGCAGGATTTCTGCACTTTACGCTCGCTTGACCAGAGCTTGTTTTTCTCTGTATTAAGGCAGTTGGACTTTGAGAGAGCTCAGTTCACCAAAGATATTAGTGAACTTTCAGCCGGTCAGAAGAAGAAAGTTCTGATTGCATCGAGCCTGCTTAGTCCCTCACATTTATATATATGGGACGAACCGCTCAATTTTATTGACGTATTTTCAAGGATGCAGATAGAGAAGCTTATATGCAGCTACTCACCGACTATGCTTTTTGTTGAGCACGATAAGTGCTTTCGGGAGAAAATTGCGACAAAGGTCATAGAGTTATGATAAAAAGAAACGCCATAGTACGTTAAATACTATGGCGTAAATTACAATATTCAGTATCTGAATTATTCAGCATCCTCAGCAGGAGCGATACCAGCCTCGTCGGAATAAACAACGTCAGAAGCTTCTTCCTCAGCCTCGTCATTGTTCTCAAGGAGAGCACGCATAGAAATGCTGATTCTCTTCTGATCTTCGTCGATGTCGATGATCTTAACGTCAACTTCGTCACCTACAGTGAGGATGTCCTTAACGTTCTCGACCTTCTTATCAGCGATCTGAGAGATATGGATAAGACCGTCAATACCGTCGATGATTCTTGCGAAAGCACCGAAGCTTGTGATAGAAACGATAGTAGCCTTAACAACATCGCCTACTTTGTAGTTAGCCTTGAAGATCTCCCAAGGATTATCCTCAGCCTTCTTGAAGCCAAGAGAGATTCTGTTCTCTTCACGGTTGAGGTCCTTGATGTATACTTCGAGAGTATCGCCAACAGAAACGACCTCACTTGGGTGCTTGATTCTCTTCCATGAGAGCTCAGAGATATGTACCATACCGTCGATACCGCCGAGGTCAACGAATGCACCGAAGCTTGTGAGAGACTTAACCTTGCCTACAAATGTCTGACCAACTTCAGCGGAATCCCAGAACTTAGCCTGAGCCTCAGCCTTGCGAGCGTTCTGAACAGCCTTGATAGAACCAACAGCTCTCTTCTTGCCCTCTGTAACTTCGATGATCTTGAATTCAACTTTCTTCTTGAGAAGCTCATCAAGCTCTGCTCCTCTTGGGAGACCAGTCTGTGAAGCAGGGATAAAGATTCTTACGCCGAGGTATGTAAGAGTTACGCCCTTGTTAACAACGTGCTGGATAGTACCTTCGAGTACAGTACCCTCTTCGTATGCCTTAACAACAGTCTCGTAACCAGCCTGCTCGTCAACCTTCTTCTTAGAAAGCTGAGCTGTACCTTCTGCGTCATTTACCTTGATAACGATGAGTTCGATCTCATCGCCAACGCTTACTATATCTTCAGGCTTCTGAGCCGGATCATCTGTAAGGTCCTCAAGTTTAACGTATCCGGTATGCTTTGTACCGAGATCAACAGTGATCTCAGCATTATCAATGCCTACAACGATACCCTTGACTTTCTCTCCTGTATGTATTTTTTTGAATGACTCATCGAGTGCCTGAGCAAAATCGATCTCCTCATCCTGAATTGCTGTGAGATTTTCATTCTCTGCCATGGTTGTTTGTACCTCCTTGATTATATAAGCCGGGGTGGAAGCCCCTGCAGTAATGCCGATTTTTTCAGCAGCGGGCAGTTTTATGGATCGAAGCTCGTCCGCATTTTCTATGTGATACGTTTTGCAGTATCGGCTGCACACTTCGGAGAGCTTCACAGTATTAGAACTGTGTCTTCCGCCCACCACAAGCATTACGTCCGAGTTTCTGGCAAGCTCAGCAGCATCGGATTGTCTTGTGTCTGTAGCGTTGCATATAGTATCGAATATAACAATGTCTGGATCGTTCTTCGGGATCACGTTTAAACACTCATCCCATACTACTATATTATACGTCGTTTGGGCGACAATTGCAAGCTTTTTTCCCAAATTTTTATATTTTTTTTCAAAAAAGTCTTTTAGCTCAAAATTGTCCTTGAAAACGAGTTGATTTTCGTCACAATGCCCAACTATACCCTGTACTTCCGGATGTGAAGCATCTCCGGCGATGAGGATGAAATAGCCTTCCGCAGTCTTTTCAGAGACTATTTTATGTATCCTTGAAACGAAGGGGCAGGTAGCATCGAGCATACGGCATCCACGGGCTTTTATGCTGTCATAGATGTCTTTTCCGACTCCGTGAGAGCGGATAACGACAGTTTCGTCCGGAGCAAGCTCATCGACCGAGCTGATTATTCTTGCACCCTTTGACTGCATATCGTTAACAACGTCCTGATTATGGATTATTGGTCCGAGCGTAGCGACTTTGGTGTTCTTTTCGAGTTCGCTGTAGACCATTTTCACTGCCCTGTCGACTCCGAAGCAAAAACCGGCTGACTTAGCGACTGTGACTTTACTCATTGTTTTCCTCCTTGACCTCTTCCTCCGGAGCAGTCTCAGCATTTATAAGAGCTAAAGTATCTGCCTCAGCTAATTCTTTAAGGTCAGCCATATAGCGGTTTTTGAGCTTTACGAGCTGACGTGGATTTGGTTCTTCCTGAGACTCAACATACTCCTGAGGATATATTGGCTTTCCGTATTTTATGAGTACTTTTGAACGGAATTTAAGCTTTTTGCCGTAGATAATAGCTACAGGGATGACAGGTTTTCCGGACTTTGCAGCGATAAGTGCAGCTCCGGTGTGACCTCTACCTATTTTACCGTCCTTGGAGCGTGTACCCTCAGGGAAAACGAGGAAGCTTCTGCCGTTGTTAAGAGTGTCAACAGCTGTATCGATAACAGTGAAATCGCCCTTTCCTCTTGCAACCGGAATAGCACCTAATTTGCGTATGAGCCATGCAAAGAGCTTCTTGTCAAAGAGCTCCTCTTTAGCCATGAAAGAGATCTTTCCCGGACCTGTACATCCGACAAACGGAGGATCATAATAGGTCCTGTGATTTGGTGTAAGTACTACAGTTGTGTCTTTAGGGATATTTTCGAGACCTTCATAATGGAAGCTGAATAAAATGCGGAAATAAGTTCTTAAAATCAATTTACCAAATGCGTGCAGCATAAAAGTCACTCTCCGATCTTTTCTGTGATTATTCTTACGATTTCGTTAGCGGATTCTTCTAAGTTAAGAGTTGTAGTGTCAACGAGTACAGCGTCCTCAGCCTGTTTGAGCGGAGCTGTTTCACGGTGCATATCCTGATAGTCACGTTTGATTATGTCGTCGAGTATCTCCTGATATGACGGACAGTCCGGCTTTTCAGCAAGCTCCTTATAGCGGCGGTTAGCTCTTTCCTCTGCGGAAGCTGTAAGGAATATCTTGACATCAGCATCAGGGAGTACTACAGTACCTATGTCACGTCCGTCCATTATAACGCTGTTGGACTTTGCTATATTCTGCTGAGTTTCAAAGAGATAAGCTCTTACAGCCGGTATAGCAGATGTTCTTGAAGCTGCCATTGATATTTCCGGAGTTCTGATAATATCGGAAACGTCTCTGTCGCCGAGAAATACACGCTGAGCACCGTCGATGAATTTCAGTGACACTTTTGCTTTGGGGAGTGCATTTTCGATGTCCTCATCAGAAATATTATTTTCCGTGATATAGAGAGCGATAGTGCGGTAGAGAGCACCGGTGTCGACATAGATGTAACCGAGCTTTTTTGATACCATTTTTGCAATAGTGCTTTTTCCTGCACCGGCAGGACCGTCAATAGCGATGTTGATGTTTTTCATAGGTGGTTCTCCTTTTATATCAAAAAATTATGGACTGTGGTCTATTTCCTTCGGGAATAATTCTTTTTCAGCTTTTTAATTGCTAAGAAAAGCATTAAAGCTCCGAGGACGATTATGATGATACCGCCGAGCACATTTTCTTTCAGCAGCATTATTCCGACAAGGAATATCAATGTGAAAAAAGCCGTCCAGAAAAGCAGTATCAAAAGCAAAAGAATATATCTTATTGGTTTAGGTATCTTACTGCTTTTGCTTGCATCCGAGATACCTGTTCCTATTGCGTCAAAAAGAAGTTCAAGAATAAAATCGAAAATGAGATCCATAGCTGTGCTCCTTACATATATAAAGCGGCTGAATAGGCTGTAGAAAAGGCTATTTGCAGGTTAAATCCGCCTGTGTAAGCGTCGATGTCTATGACTTCTCCGGCGAAGAAAAGTCCGGGCATGATCTTGGATTCCATAGTACGTGGGTCTATCTCTTTTACTGAGACGCCTCCGCTTGTGATGATAGCCTCATCTATTGGTCTGAATCCCGATATTCTTACCGGAAATGCTTTTATAAGTTCGCCGAATTTGTGCCGCTGTTCCTTAGTTATGCCGTTGACCTTCTGTTCAGGAGATATTCCGCTGAGTCTTACTGCTACGGGTATAAGTTTTGCAGGCAGAAGTTTGCGGATGCCGTTAATGAAGTCACGGTTGAGATTTTCTGAGAAATCACGCTGTATCCTTGTATCGAGCTGTTCGGGAGAAAGTCCGGGCTTGAGGTCTATTTTTGCTTTGTACCTGTTAGGCTGCATATCTCTGATGTGAGAACTTGCACTTAGTATAAGCGGACCTGTGATGCCGAAGTGGGTGAACAGCATTTCTCCGAGTTCGCTGTATATAGGCTTATCGCCGTCGAAAAGCGTGAGGGTGACATTTCTCAGGGAAAGTCCCATCATCTCCGCACAGTACTTATCCGGAGAGGTAAGCGGTACGAGACTTGGCTTTAATTCAGTAATAGTATGACCTGCTGACTCAGCTAAAGTATATCCGTCGCCGGTAGAGCCTGTATTTGGATATGACTTGCCTCCGCATGCTATCAGTACCGAATTTGCTCTGAATTCCTCACCGCCGGCTTTTACTCCGCAGCAGCGTCCGTTCTCGATGATAAGCTTTGAAACACGCTTGTTTATGACCTTTACTCCGAGTTTTTTCATCTCATGAGCAAGAGCGTCAGCGATATCGTCAGCCTTATCACTTACAGGGAAAACACGGTTGCCACGCTCTGTTTTCAGTGGGACTCCGAGTTCTTCAAAGAAGTTCATCGTATCCTCAGGGGCAAAAAGCGAGAACGAGCTGTACATGAAACGTGGATTTACAGGGATATTCTTCATGTGCTCCTCTGAGGGAGAGTTATTGGTGACATTACAGCGTCCCTTGCCGGTTATCCTTAGTTTGCGTCCAAGACGTTCGTTCTTTTCAAACACTATAACGGACTTTCCAAGTCTTGCGGACTGCACTGCCGCCATGCATCCGGCAGCACCTCCGCCGATTATGATAATATCAGTCATTTTTCTTAATAAGCCGGTCGAGCCTTTTTTTCATGCTCTCCCGACGCTCCTCTGTAGTTTTTTTATCTATATAATAAGCACCGTTCACGAAAGAGAGAATATCGCCTATCTTTGCGTTTTCTGGGAGCTTATTGCGGTCTGTAACTAAAAAGGTCTTATCTGTTTCGAGGATAGCTTTATCGTCCTCAAATCTATCTATGGTTATCATATTATGTCCTTTCTTTGCTGAAAGAGATGCTTTGACCGTCTGATACTGCGATTATCGTACCATTGAGGTCAGTGCGGTAAATAGCTTTGGTATATTTCTTCAGATTTTTTATGGCCGACTCATGCGGATGACCGTAAGGATTGTCGCTTCCGCACGATATAACGGCATATTCAGGTCTTACCGCTTCAAGGAATTCCTTTGAACTGGAAGTATAGCTTCCGTGGTGACCTGCCTTGTATACGACTGCATGATGTAGTCTGCCGCTTTTCAGCATTTCCTCTTCCGATTCTTTTTCAGCATCACCGGTAAGCAGGAAGCTGTTGTTTCCGTGAGTTATAAACAGGCATACAGAATAATTGTTGATATTCTCATAGCCGCTGTTTACGGGAGCTATTATTTCAGCTTCGGCATTACCGATAAGTATTTTTCTGCCGGTTTCAGCTTCTGTTAAGGAGAGTCCCTTATCTTCGCATGAATCGAGAAATTCCTCGAAATACTGCGATGTAGGTATAGCATCGTCAGCGAGGTGAGGTATGATGACCTCACCAATATCGAAATTATCGATCACCTTATACATACCGCCCATGTGGTCGGAGTGCGGGTGAGTAGCGATAAGGTAGTCTATCTTTTTGACACCGGCTTTTTTCAGGTACTTTATTACTTTTTCGGTCTGGTCGGACTCACCGCTGTCTACAAGCATTGTTGTTCCGTCAGCCGCAATGAGAGTGGAGTCACCCTGTCCGACATCTATAAACCGCACCGAAAGCTTGTCGCCGTCAAAAAGAGGGGATTCATTCTTATCCCGCTGACGGATAAAGAAGTACCATAAACCAAGCAGAAATATGATTATCAGAATGGATGCGATAATTATTTGCCGTATCTTTTTCCTTTTTCTTTCCTTTTTCCTGCGGAAGTATTCTTCGAGGTCTTCGAGGAGTTTTTGCTGTTCTTGTGTAAGAGTATATCTCCCGTTTTGCCTCGGCTGTGATTTTTGCCTGAATTGTGCCATGCTCTGTCACCGCCTTTTCCGGATGCAGTATTCCTCTTAGGAGCTATATCCTCCACGAGACATTTAGGTGACGAGCCTATGAGGTCACGTCTGCCTGCGGCTTTCAGAGCTTCAAGGACTATCTCCCTGTTCTGCGGTCGGAAATATTGCAGTAAAGCTCTTTGCATAGCCTTTTCCTTAGGTGTTTTAGGAACGTAGACTTTTTCCATAGTATACGGGTCAAGCTCGGTGTAGAACATACTTGTGGATATAGTACCCGGAGTAGGGTAGAAGTCCTGCACCTGTTCCGGACGTATCTTATTGTCACGCAGAAACAGAGCGAGGTCTATAGCCTCATTGAGAGTGCTTCCGGGGTGTGACGACATGAGGTAAGGGACGAGATACTGCTCTTTTCCCATACCCTTGGTTATTTCGTAGAATCGTTTCTGGAAAGCCTTGTAAGCCTCTATATGAGGTTTGCCCATTTTGTCGAGCACCACTGCTGAGCAGTGCTCCGGAGCTACTTTAAGCTGACCGCTTACGTGATAATTTATAAGTTCACGCATGAACTCGTCGTTCTTATCTTCCATAAGGTAATCGTAGCGAATACCTGAGCGGATGAAAACTCGTTTGATGCCTTTTATCTTGCGTATCTTTCTGAGCAGATTAAGATATTCAGTGTGGTCGACTTTCAGACCCGGACACGGTTTCGGTGCAAGACATTTCTTACCCATACAAAGTCCTTTGCTGAGCTGTTTTTCACATGAAGTATGACGAAAATTGGCAGTCGGACCGCCAACATCGTGTATGTAGCCTTTGAAGTCGGGCATTTTGGTGATCCTTTCGGCTTCTGCGAGTACTGACTCTTCACTTCTTACGGTTATCCTTCTGCCCTGATGCAGAGCGATAGAACAGAAATTACAGTAGCCGAAGCAACCTCTGTTATGAGTTATTGAAAACCTTACTTCCTCTATACCAGGAACTCCGCCCATAGCTTCGTATGACGGGTGGACTGCTCTTGTGTAAGGCAGACTGTAGATATGGTCAAGCTCCTCTGTAGTAAGGCTGTATGCCGGAGGATTCTGCACAAGCATGAGCTTGCCGTGACGCTGGATAATAGTCTTTCCGTAGACCTCATCCTGCCAGTCGTACTGTATTTTCGTAGCTTTTGCGTACTCGACTTTATTCTCACGCACCTGTTCAAATGACGGACACTGAGCAGCTCCTATTGGAGTATTAACAGGTTCAGTCAGGTAACAGGTACCTCTGATATCGTGAATATCGTGTATATTTTCACCTGCGGCAAGTCTTGTGCAAAGCTCCTGTATCTGATGTTCGCCCATACCGTACATGAGCAGGTCTGCACCGCTGTCGAGAAGTACGGACGGTCTTACATCGTCGTCCCAGTAGTCGTAGTGTGCGAAACGTCGGAGTGAAGCTTCGAGTCCGCCTATAGCTATCGGGACGCTGCCGAAGTACTCCCTGAGTTTCTGGCAGTAGACGATAACTGCTCTGTCCGGACGCTTTCCTGCAAGTCCTCCGGGGGAGTAAGCATCGTCGGAACGTTTTCTTTTAGCCGCAGTATAGTGTGCTACCATAGAATCGATATTTCCGGCAGTTACCAGAAATGCGTATTTCGGAGCACCAAATCTGCGGAAGTCTCTGTCGGAATGCCAGTCCGGCTGAGCGATGATACCGATAGTGAATCCCATTGATTCGATAAGACGTGTGATGATAGAAGCACCGAAACTTGGGTGGTCGACATAAGCATCACCGGTTATATATATGAAATCGAACTGTTCTATGCCCAGTTCATTCATTTCTTTTCTGGTAGTCGGGAGAAATCCTTCGTACATAAGCATACCCCTTTTTAGTCTATATCCTGCATACGGCGGAGTTTCATATCGTCAAACTGCATACGGGACATATATACTTTTCTTGGTTTAGAGCCTTCACTCGGACCGATCACGTCACGTTCTTCAAGTTCATCGATAATACGTGAAGCCTTTGCGTAACCGAGCCTCAGTTTTTTCTGGAGCATTGTGGTCGATACCTGACCGTTAGTTACGGCGATTTCCATAGCTCTGAACAGAAGCTCTTCATCCTCTCCGGATATATTGCTGTCTCCGCCTTCAGACCTGTCTCCGCCCTTGGTCTGAGGGACGTAGCTTTCTACAGCTTCAGTAACAGAGTGGTCGTACTCTGCCTCGCCCTGAGCCTTTATGTATTGTATAGTTGCCTGTATCTCGCTGTTTGAAGCAAAGCATCCCTGAACACGCATAGGCTCGTTAAGACCTATCGGCTTATAGAGCATATCGCCGTTTCCGAGGAGTTTATCAGCTCCGCCGTCGTCGATAATAGTACGTGAGTCGGTAGCGGACATAACGGACAATGCGATACGGCTTGGAATATTAGCCTTGATTGTACCTGTGATAACGTCGGTAGTAGGACGCTGTGTAGCTACTACAAGGTGCATACCTGCGGCACGTCCCATCTGAGCAAGACGCTGTATGGAGTCTTCAACTTCGTTCTTGGCAACGAGCATCATATCAGCGAGCTCGTCGATGAATATGACTATCTGAGGCATAGGGTCGAGAGAATTTGCCTTTGCGTATTCGTTGTATGATTTAAGGTCGTTTGTGCCGCTCTCTGAAAGCATTTTGTATCGTTTGAGCATTTCGTTAACTGCCCAGTTAAGAGCTCCCGGAGCTTTTTTGGCTTCAATGATTATAGGAGTGAGCAGGTGAGGAATTCCGTCAAACACCTTGAATTCAACCATTTTCGGGTCTATGAGTATGAGCTTTACTTCATTAGGCTTTGCGTTGAAGAGGATACTCATGATTATAGAACGAGTGCAGACTGACTTACCTGAACCGGTAGTACCTGCGATAATGACGTGAGGCATCTTGGAGATATCACCGAGTATGCAGTTTCCGGCTATATCCTTGCCGACTGCAAAGGTCAGCTTGCTTGAAGCATTGTGAAATTCGTTTGAATCGAGCATTTCACGGAGAGATACCATGTCACGCTGACCGTTAGGCACTTCTATGCCCACAACAGGCTTACCCGGAACAGGGGAGATACGCACTCCTGAAGCGGCAAGACTGAGAGCGATATCCGCATCGAGGTTTTTGATACGTGAAATCTTTACGCCTGTGCCCGGCTGGACTTCATATCTTGTTATAGAAGGTCCACGGAAGATGTCTTTTATTCTTACCTCTACACCAAAGCTCCTGAGAGTGTTGACTATAGTATCAGCTTTTTCACGCATTTCCTGAGCGGCAGCAGCACCGTTTGAGGAATTCTTAGGAAGAGTAAGGAGGTCGATAGGCGGAAGTATGTACATAGGTTCAAGGACGATCTCAGTCTGCTGACATTCTTCTTCATCTTCTATGACTTCTGCGGTTTCACCGTATGTAGTGCCGGCAGCTTTGCAAATGAGCTTTTCAAGCTCATCATTATCAGCTTTTGGTTCTTCTTCATTATAGTTGATAGGTTCAGGAATATTTTGTCTTGAATCATGGATAGGTACATCCATAAGGAAGCCGTCTATCACGCCGTTCATATTAATTTTGAAAGTTTCGTTTTTCGGCATATTCCTGTCCCTTTCCTCAATGAAGCTGAGGGCTTCGAGGTCAGGGTCGTATACAGGCTGAGGCTCAGGTTCGGGGATATTCGGGAAAATATTCGGAGGCGGCAGTTCTCTTTCCATAGCATGAGCCTCCATTTCCGGTGTCGGTATCGGAGGCGGCATAGGCGGAAGTTCCTCATCTTCATCTTCGAGGTCATCGTAAGCATCATCATATTCTTCACCTGTGAGGATGTATTTGAGGTCATCTATACATCTGCCGACGAAAGCGAAAGGTCTTGTAAGTGATTTAAGGAAATCGATAAGTCCGAGACCTGAAAGTAAAAGTGCAAAAACGAAAAAGAGGACTATTACTGTGATACGGGCACCTGTAGTGCCGAATATTTTCAGCAGTATACCTGCGATAGGAAAGCTTGCGAGTCCGCCGCCTTTCAGTTTTACACCGTCCTCATAGAGTGCCGGAAAGTGTCTAAGCAATTCATCTCCGGGGATGACTCCCACAAGAAAAATCTGTACGGCTGCTGAGAAGAGGAAAGTCATTCCGATACCCCAGCCTGCTCTTCCGGCAACATTTTTCTGAGTTCTTTCCCTGCCTATCTGTATGGAGGTGTATATGAGTATTGCCGGTATAAAGAATACGGCAACTCCGAACATACCTCTTAGCATATTGTGGACTCCGTGCCAGCCGGAGCTTCCGTCGATAAGGGTTATGAGAGCTATGAGTACACCTGACGCAAATAGTACTATTGACCAGAACTGGTTTTTATCGTTTTTGGGAGCTGAAGATTTTTCTTTTTTTCCTTGCGGAGCTTCCGGTACAAAAGGTATAGGCGGCGGTGACATAGGCTGCGGCGGTGGTGCCGCTGCTTTTTTTGTACCTCTTTTTGCTCTTTTTTTCTTAGCTGCTTCTGCCATTTTCTGCCTCCGTTGTTCTTTTAAAAGTCCATGGACTAAAATGCTATGAATAGCGTTTTTCTGTATTTTCTATCATAGTGTAAAGACATTCAAGTGCATCGGAAAGGCTTCCTATATCATCGATAAGTCCGAGCTCTACGGCTTTTTTGCCTTCAAGTACAGACCCGACATCAAGGACAAGCTCCTCTGTATTCATCATAAGTCTGCGGAAATCATCAGATGAGACTTTGCTGTTTGAGGTTACGAAACTGACTATCCTGTCCTGCATTTTATCAAAGTAAGCAAGTGTCTGAGGAACTCCGAGTACAGTGCCGTTCATGCGTACCGGATGAATGGTCATTGATGCTGTCGGAGCTATAAACGAGCGTTTTGCACTTACAGCAAGCGGAACTCCGATAGAGTGTCCGCCGCCGATGACGAGAGATACGGTCGGAGTTTTCATCCCTGCGATAAGCTCAGCTATAGCAAGACCGGCTTCGACGTCGCCGCCCACGGTATTCAGTATGATAAGCAGACCCTCAACGCTCCTGTCCTGTTCGATAGCCACAAGAGCGGGCAGGATGTGTTCGTATTTTGTGGTCTTATTCTGATCTGACAGAACATAGTGACCTTCTATCTGACCGATAACGGTAAGGCAGTGTATCAGATGTTTTGAATTCTGCGAGACTGTCTGTCCGTTTTCCTCAGCAAGTTCGGCTTCGGAAAGTTTTTCCTCAGTTTCTGAATGAATGCCTTTTAATTCTTTTTCCATAAGATATATAAGCTCCTTGTTTTTCTGATATTATGTGAAAAACTTCATGAGCGTATACATTATTATTATAATATATTGCAGGTTTAAAGTCAAGACCTGAGGAATGATTAAAAGGTAAAAAAATGAATTATATTGACTTGTCATGTCAATAAAAAAGCCACAGCATTCCGATAATATCATCAGAAATGCTATGGCTTAAACTTTATTCAGATATATTTACATAGTCCTTTGAAACATAGGCAGTACCGTCGTTATATACGATCTCATACCAGCCGTTATCTTCTGAAACTATTTTGACTTCAGTTCCGTCTGTGAGAGTACCGAGAAGCTCGCTGTCTGCTGACGGGGATTTTCTTACATTAAGATCAGTTTCTTCTGTCTGTACTACTCCTGATCTGTAGTTAGTTTCAGCATTTTCAGCAGGTTTTGTTGTTGGCTCGTCAGCAGCTTTGCCTGACGATACAATGAGTACAACTACAGAGCCTTCATATATTTCAGTTCCGGGAGCTTCTTTCTGGTCGATAACCTTGCCCTTGGCGATGTTTTCATTTGCCTCATATTCCTGAGCACTGTTAAGTCCTACAGAAGCAAGAACGTTTGAAGCTTCTTCAAATGAGAGTCCTCTGACATTTGGCACCATTACTTTCTTGCTGGACTCTTTGCCCTGCGATACAACGAGCTTTATTTTTGTTCCCTTGGCAACTTCGGTATTCGGTGCAACGTCCTGAGAAATAATCAGGTTGTTCTCAACATCATTACTGAATGTGAATTCAAGACCTACTTCAAGACCAGCCTTTTTCAAGTTCATATCAGCTGTACGGTAGTCAGTTCCGACAAGATCTGGTACGATAGCATTTTCAGGATCTTCAGCTTCCTGAATAGTGATCTCTTCGGTAGTTTCGGCATTCTGCTGAGAAGTTGTCTCAGTTACAGCGGCAGAATTTTTGCTTGATGTATCATCGTCCTTATTATTTTTCAGATAGATGAAAAGCACAAGACCTATTATAGCAAGGAGAAGCACTATTATTATCACCATAAGTATGATAGTGCTATTGCCTTTTTTCTCTTTTGGAGACTCAGGCTGCTGCGGCATCTGAGGCGGTGTATAGGGAGGTGGAACAGTTCCGTTATTGTTATTATACATATCGGGCTGCTGCGGCTCAGGATATGGCTGATAATTTGGCTGCTGATAATTCTGCATCGGCTGCTCGGCGTAGTTCTGAAGCGGCGGATCAGCGTAATTCTGCATAGGCTGCTCAGCGTAATTCTGGAGCGGCGGCTCAGCATAATTCTGCATAGGTGGTTCAGAATAATTCTGCTGAGGCGGGATTACCGGCTGCTGTAATACAGGGTCCGGCGGAACATTGCCGGAGGAATAATTCGGCGGCGGAGCAAACTCCTGAGCAGCTGAATTGTTCTTAACTTTTACAAGCGGTTTACATGGAGGCTGAGATTTTTTATCTTTGTTATCATCTCCGATGTGGTAATATTTTGTTTTTGGATTATCATCAAATTTATCAGGCATAATTTGACCTCCTGAGTTTTATTTTGTTATCTCTAATTTGCAGGTGTGCAGAATTTCTCCGTTGTACATCCAGTTCACATCGACCATTCCGGTTGATGAAACGATGTATTTAAGTACTCCGTTTTCCTTGTAGAATCTTATTACCTTATCATTTGATGATCTGAGCATCAGGTCATCTTTAAAAGGTCCGTCATTAGTTATATTGACTTTGATCTCCTTGTAAACAGAAGGATCGTTTCCATAGAATACAACTTTGCACTCTGCATTTTTGTCTACATATTTACTTGCATTGAAGGTGACGATATAATTGTTGTTTTCTTTTTTTACTGATACTTTAAGGTCTTCCGGAGCGTCCCATTTAAGCTCCTCTGTAGCACTTTGATTTACAGTAAGTATCAGTTGATCGTCAGAAGCGATAAGCACTGAATCAACAGAATAACCGGCATCGAGCTGTTTGCCTTCCTCTGTTTCTTTTTTGCTTATTTTGTCAGGGAAAGAAACGTCCTTGACTTTTAGTTTTTCGTGTAGGTTGATATTGATTGTATCCTTATTTGAAGATATACCTGTTATATTGGAGTGATCACTTACTGCTTCGGCAATTTTGGTGCCGGAATCATTTTTTCCTGAGGTTATCTGATGTATAGTGAATACTCCGAGAAGTACGGCAATAAGTGCAATAAGAAAAATTGCCGCCGGTATTATATTTGTCTTTTTTTCCTTTGCAGCGACTGCGTCTTGGTTCAAGACCGGTATTTTTGCAGTTATCTTAGGAGCCTGAGCTGAGAAATTACCGTTCAGTTTTATTGCAGTAGGAGTGTAGCGTTCTGCGTGCTGAGCAGCAGATACAGTTATTGTACGCTGAACATTATGAGTCCTTATAGGCTTTAAAGGTCTGAAATCGTTATTTACGGTTACTCTTGAACGGGCGATACCGTTGAGGTCGCAAAGGAACTCTTTTATATTCTGGTATCTGTTTATCGTATTGTACGAGCAGGCTTTAAGGATTATACGTGCAAATTCCGGAGAAGCGTTTTTCGGCGGAGGAAGTGCATTTCCGCATATACGGCTCGCAATAGCCTTGTCCACCGGCATTTCCCTTTCTAAGGGCATATACATATCGTTCATCATCTGATAAAGACATAGACCGAACGAGTATATATCAGACTGACGTGTATATGGTGTACGGGAGGTTGCTCTGGAGAAGAATACTTCCGGAGCAAGATAGCTGTTTTCAGCGGAATATTTTTTGGGGACATTTTTCTTTTTGGTCACATTGAAGTCTCCGAGTTTATATATTCCGTACTGGTCGCAGTAAAAATTATCCGGTTTAATATCACGGTGTATTATGCCGAGCTCATGGGCAGCATTTATACCGTTTCCGATATCGGCGGCGAGCTTCATTACATTATCTTCAGAAAAATCGAAGGATTGTTCACGCAGCATATTACTGATACAGCTCATGTATTCCATACGAATAAGGAAGAAATAGCCTTCGAGTTTCCCGTCGATATAAAGCTCACGCAGTGAATCGTCCTGATAAGTTACGATATTAGGACAGTTCCTGAGTTTCGCCATAAGTTCTGATTCACTAACAGTAAGGGCACGGCGTTCCTCTATAGCTGCCATTTTCTGTTTATCATCAGAATAATATTTTTTATCCGGAAGTACCGGTTCGATCTTTACCGCAGCAACATCGAGTCTGTTGTGATTCTGGGCGATAGCTTTATAAACCGCACTATATGTACCGGTACCGAGCTTTTCCTGTATATACCAGCCGTCCCAAAGAGGCTGTTTTATCTGCCGGAGAATGGCTTCTATCAGTTCGTTATCAGCCATATTGATTTTCCTTTCATACGAGTGTATTTATTAAAAGAATTGTACTATTTAAAAATAATTATCCAATATTAATAATACCAATTTCTCTTCTGTTTGTCAAGTGAAAATTAGCATTTATACATGAAACATGGCGATATATGCAGATTATACAGGAGCTTTTTGTGAAAAATATGAGAAAATCCTGTATAACTATAGCAATTCATTTTTATTTATGTTATAATAAAATGTGTCCTCAATAACCGCCAACAGGCGGTTATTGCCCCGAACTTCGTTCGGGGAGCACAAATTTCTTATAAAACAGGAATTTGTGCATCACATTTCTTTATGTCAAGCTCATTTTGCCCTGAAGGACAAAACAAAGTGCAAGAAAAAATATAATATTGAAAATTTTTAGTTTTTGAGCAGACATTAATAAAAGATATGTTAAATTTAAGTAGAGGAAGAGTTGGATAAAATGTCGGTTTATCTTGATAACGCAGCAACAACAAAACCGTGTGAAGAAGCGGTGGATGCGGCAGTAAAAATGATGAGGGAGAATTATGGAAATCCTTCTTCACTGCACAGAGCAGGTCTTGATGCTCAGCTTGTAATGGACAAGTCAAGGAAGGTCATAGCAGATTCTATCGGAGCAGACAGTTCATGTCTGTATTTTACTTCCGGAGCTACAGAGAGCAATAACCTCGCTTTAAGAGGCATTGCCGGAGCTTACGGTAAAAGGAAGAAAAAAATAGTCATTTCTGCTGTAGAACACGCTTCTGTTGACGAAACTGCTTCTGCTCTCGAAACACAGGGATTTGAAGTTGTCAGAGTCTCACCGAGGGACGACGGCAGAATGTACGCTGCTGACTTTGTAAATGCCTGCGACGAGAATACCTGCCTTCTCAGCATGATGCTCGTCAATAATGAAACAGGCTACATACTGCCTGTGAAAGACACATTTGCTGCTGTAAAAAGACGTTTCCCTGATATTGTCACTCACTGCGACTGCGTTCAGGGTTACATGAAGCTGCCTGTCAAGGTGACAGCTATGAATGCTGATATTATATCCATTAGTGCTCATAAGATACATGGAATAAAAGGTGTCGGAGCTATATACATTAAAAAAGGAGTTCGTGTGACACCGGTCATTACCGGCGGTAAGCAGGAAAAGGGGATTCGCTCAGGAACAGAGAGCACTCCGCTTATCGCAGCTTTCGGAGCTGCTGCTGAAAAGCTCCTGCCGACCATAAGCGAACGCTATAAAACAGCGGAAGGACTTAAATCTTACCTTCTTGATAAGCTCAAAGATGTTGAGGGAGTATCGGTCAATTCGCCTGAGGACGGTTCGCCTTATGTAATAAATATTTCGGCTGAAGGACGACGCTCCGAGATAATGCTTCATTTCCTTGAAAGCAAGGGAGTATATGTGTCAAGCGGTTCAGCGTGTTCAAAGGGACAGCAAAGCGGAGTTCTCGGAGAGTTCGGTATAACCGGAAAACGTGCTGACAGTGCTCTGCGTGTCAGCATCACTGCCGAGACAACTCAGCAGGAGCTTGACGCTTTTGTGGAAGCTCTAAAAGAAGGCTATGAAAAAGTAAGAGGATAAATATACATTATAATATAGGAGTAAAACATGAAAGAGATAGTACTTGTTAAATACGGAGAAATGGCACTTAAAGGTCTTAACAAAAAGACTTTTGAGGATATGCTCACAAAAAACATCAAACGCAGACTGAAACCGCTTGGAAAATTTGTTTGCACAAGTGCACAGTCCACATTATATATAGACCCACAGGATGACGCTATCGAACTTTCAGAGGTTGTCGACCGTGTGGGAAAGATATTCGGTATAGCAGCACTCTGCCGTGCTTGTGTATGTGAAAAGGATTTTGACGACATCTGCAATAAGAGCTATGAGTACCTTGAAAATGTACTCGGATGTGCAAGAACATTCAAGGTAAACGCTAAGCGTTCAGACAAGGCATTCCCTATGAAGTCGCCTGAGATATGTATGGAACTCGGCGGAAAGCTTCTTGAAAAGTTCCCTCATCTTTCTGTTGATGTCAAGAATCCTGAGGTTACTGTAACAGTCGAAATAAGAGATACAAACGCTTATGTACACGCTGAGAATATCAAGGGTGCAGGCGGACTTCCTGTCGGCAGCAGCGGCAAGGCAATGCTTCTGCTCTCAGGCGGTATCGATAGTCCTGTTGCAGGTTGGATGATGGCTAAGCGAGGAGTTCATATTTCTGCTATACACTATGTAAGTCCGCCTTATACTTCCGACAGAGCACAGCTCAAAGTTGAACAGCTTTGTGAGAAGCTCACAGACTGGTGCGGAGGTATCGCATTCTACTGCGTTCCCTTTACAGAGCTTCAGGAAGCTATCAAGGACAACTGTCCTGAGGAGTTCTTTACTATTATAATGAGAAGACTTATGATGGAAATTGCTCAGAGGATAGCTGCTAAAGAAAAATGCCTCGCTCTTATCACAGGTGAGAGCGTCGGACAGGTCGCAAGTCAGACTATGGCTGCTATTGCTTGCACTGATGCTGTATGCCGGATACCTGTATTCCGTCCATGTGTCGGAATGGACAAGACCGAGATAATCGAAATAGCAAGAAAAATAGATACTTTTGATACATCAGTGCTACCGTATGAGGACTGCTGTACTGTGTTTACTCCACGTCATCCTAAGGTGCGTCCGAGACTTGCTGACATCGAAAAGGCTCAGAACAGCTTCGACTTTGAACCTCTTATACAGAAAGCTGTTGAAAATACAGAGATGAAGACTTTTAATCTGGGCGACTAATGTCTTGATTTTTAGCTTTGTTACAAAATATTGGCGGAATTTTTGTTTAAAACACACAAAAGGTAGGTGCGAGCACATATGACAAGCAGTAATTCTACAGAATGTTTGCTATTAAATCTTGACAAAACGGTTACAAATGTTGTAAAATTATTAGAACAGAGGTCTCTGACTATATCTACAGCAGAAAGCTGTACGGGAGGCCTTCTTTCAGAACTTATAACATCAGTATCCGGTGCGTCAGGCGTTTTTGAGCTTGGCTTGTGCACCTATTCTGAAAGGATAAAAACTGAGTACCTCGGAGTACCGCCTGAGATAATCGGAAAGTACGGTGTGGTCAGCGAACAGACTGCACTTGAAATGGTGAAGGGACTGAAAAAACGTTCCGGAGCTGATGTGTGCATTTCTGTTACAGGTATCGCCGGTCCTTCCGGCGGAACAAAGGAAACTCCGGTGGGAACAGTTTACATTGGATTTGATATAATGGGCAGTCAGTTTGTCAGACTGCCGGAGCTCTGGAAGCTCAGCGACAAAAGCCGTAAAAATATACGGTATAATGCCGCAGCATATGCATTTGAAACTATCGAAAAAGCACTGATGGAGGATTATCAGGCGAATGAGTGAGAATAATTTTGATCCGATCACCGGTTCTGAACAGGTGAATGGATCTGGCAGAAGCACTCAGTCTGCTGACAGTGCTATCAGAAAAGATAAATCGGCAGATTGGGAAAGCGAGCTCGCTGAACGTATAGCAAAGCGAGTTCAGCAGTCAAAAGAAAACAAGGCGTCGAAAGACGAAGATATAATGGCTATCCTCGACAGAGCTATCGCAGCTGAGAAAAAGTCGCAGGCTGATATCGAAGCTGAAAGAAGATCTTTAGAGGCAGGAAATGTTCCGGTCCATGATACTGTAAGTCATGAACGTGAACAGCAGGTCAGACCGGAGATAAATGGACAGTCCCGTCCGGAGTCTTTCAGACAGGTACAGCCTGAGTTCAGTGAACAGCTGCATTCCGAGAATATCAGGAAAGTGTATCCTGAAAAAAGCGTGCAGTCAAGACCTCATGTGCTCGAACAGGACGCAGAACCGGTTTACCTGCATACAAGCGATCTAAGTAAACCTCTTACAAGAGATGAGCTGCAAAGAGAAAGCTTCCCGGAAGAACCGGAAGCTCCGCCGGAGATAAGAGAAACTTCCGGTAAAAAGAAAAAAAAGAAGAAAAAAACTTTCAAGCAGAGATTACTTGGACTTATACCGCATAAGGGCGACAGTGTTCTGGAATGTATCCGTAAAATAGTCTTCCTTGCAGCGGTTATCGCAATAATAGTCTGCGGATATAAGGTCGCTGATTACTATATCGATCTCTGGAAGAGCGAGCGTCTGAACGATCAGGTAATGGACTTGTACTGGACTTATCAGGACGGCGAGGATGTTCAGCCGAGTACAGAAAAAGTCATAAATGATGACGGTGACGAGGAAATACGTCAGAAGTACTATATGCTTCCGGGAGCAAGAAAGCTCCTCGATATGAACAGCGATGTTGTCGGAGTCATAAAAATACCGGACACAAATGTTAATAATCCGGTAATGCAGGCAAGTGACAATGATAAGTACCTCAACCGCAAAATAAACGGCGAAGAATCCCGAAACGGCGAGATCTTCATGGACTATAGAAACCACTTCGATGATGTTGACGATGACGGCTACCTCAAAGAGCCTAATTCCGATAACCTCATTATCTATGGTCATAATATGGGCGATGACTCAATGTTCGGAAGTCTTAAATATTACCACAGAAACAGCGATTACTACGGTCAGCATCCGGTCATAGAGCTGAATTCCAACTACATGACATATAAGTATAAGATCTTTGCTTTCTTCATACTTGATGCTGAGGATAAAACAGAGACTAAATTCGATTGCTGGAATAAACTCAATTTCAGTGACGAAAAAGACTTCTATAATTTCGTTAATGAAGCTAAACGCCGCACTATCCGTCTTAATGACGTTGATGTGAAGTACGGCGATAAGCTCGTAACTCTTTCCACCTGCAACACTTACCTCGGTGACAGGGGAAGACTTATAATAATGGGCAGACTTGTAAGAGACGGCGAAGATCCTCTCAAGGGTACTCAGAACAGCGTTCCGAATCCTAATATCAAGTGGCCGACTATGTACTATAATACAAAAACTAATGAAAAATACGATCCTAAGGCTGAGTTCAAACCGTATGGTCCTTGATGCAAAGCCGTTACCGATACTAATGCTTCTGCATGAAGCAAAAGAGGAATGATCTTATAAATGAAAAAATCAATAAAGATCGGAGCAGCTTGCTGTGCTTTTGCTGTTGCAGCCGGACTTGGAGTACTTGTTTATGGTCTGAACAATGACGATAATAAGGTCTCCACTGTGAGCGAGGTATTAGCGACTACACAGCCTACTACTGATCCGAATGCCGGAAAAATAAGTATGCCGGCTGGCTGGACCGATAAGATACCTTATGCACCGTCTAATACCGGCATAAAAGAAAGAGCAAAGTCGCTTCTGAAAATAAATCCTGATATAATAGGCTGGATAAGCATAGACGATACCGATGTCGACTATCCTGTTGTCCTTGATCCGGGCGAAATACAGGAAAATACACCGTTCTACGGTCCGGAGTATTACATTCCTGATTCCTACTACCTCGATCATGACCTTGACGGAAGCTCGTTCAGATGCGGTTCTCTGTTCATGGATTACAGAGACGTTTTCGGAGAGAATGAGGACGAACATTCAGAAAATATCGTGATCTACGGTCATAATATGGCTAATAATACCATGTTCGGTTCACTCAGAAGATACCGTCAGGATTACAGCTTCTATGACCAGAGTCCGTTTATTCGTCTCAGCTCCAACTATAAAGATTATGACTACGTTATTTTTGCCTTCCTTATAACCAGCGGCAGTTACGCTTCAACTGATTTCGTTTACTGGGAGATGGAAGAGCTCGATACAAAGGAAGATTACGATGCATATGTTGCACGATGCAAGCGTGATGCTATGGTCGATACTGGAGTTGATGTTCAGTACGGAGATCAGCTCGTGACTCTTTCTACCTGCTATGCTAACGAGGATAATTCAAGATTCCTCGTTGTCGCAAGAAAGCTGCGTGACGGCGAAAAAGTTGGAGATATGTCAACTATCACACGTACAGAAGAGTGGAAGAAAGCTCATGAACCTCAGCCTGAGACAACTTCTGCTGAAACTATTACTACTGCTGCTGCAACAGCAGCGGAATGATCTGCATAAATAAGACCATGACCGGCAAAAACCGGTAAAAGGAGTTATTTTATGAAAAGAAAAACAACGATGAGGAGTACAGCTGCAATCATTTCAAGTGTGCTCGCTGTAGCAGGTTCGGTTTCTGCCGTCGGATATGCTGAAACACCTGATTCAGAGACTACAACTGCTGTTACCTCAGAGAGTACTTCTTCTGAAGCAGAAACTTCTGAAACTACCGAAACTACAGAAGATACCACTGATACTGATGTTCCCGAAGAGGAAACAAAAGAAGATATCAACTGGGTAAAGACTGATATATCGGAGTATGATGCGAGTATGTCTCTTGTAAGCTATGAGATAACAACTCCGGAAATGCTCCAGGCTATAGGCGGTTCAAATGGTAAAGCTGAAAAACATGAGCTTACTGAAGAAGAAGTAAAAGCAATGGTCGAGAGACGAAAAGCTATAAAGAAGAAGTCTCCGTCTTTGACAAGAAAATCCAGAAATGCCGAGCCTACTGCGGTAGAGCTCTATCTCTCAGGCAAGCCTGTGGGATATGTTCCTCCTGCAAGAGAAGTATATGCAACTGCAAGTCCGGGAGATTTTGCTTTCGTTACATATGGCTGGGGACACGGTGTCGGAATGAGCCAGAACGGTGCTAACCTTTATGCTACATACAGCGGCTGGACTTATCAGGATATCTTGTTCCACTATTATCCGGGAACTTATCTTGTCAATACTAACTCAACAGATGATGAGGTGCTTACTATAAATCATGAGCCTGTTGATTGTTCAACTCTTGAATTGCTCTCTCAGATCGTTTTCAACGAAGTTGGCGGCAGTATGTCCTATGAGGCTATAAAGGCACAGGCTGTTGCAGCTTATACATATATAAAGTTCAACGGTGACGACGTGAACGACCTCAGACCAAAGGCTAATCCGCCTCAGATAGTAATAGATGCTTGTCAGGAGGTTCTTGGTGAAGCACTGTTCTATGACGAGGATTACGCACTTACAATGTTCTCAGCTTCATGCGGAGGCTGCTCTGCTAACTGCTATGAGATCTTCTATCAGGATGTACCGTACCTCAGAAGCGTTCCAAGCGACTGGGACGGTGCTTATGACCCACACTTCGGAACGGTAACATATGTAAGCTCTGCCGATATGAAGAGACGTATCGAGTCACGTTTCGGCGTAAAGCTCTCAGATGACCCTTCCAACTGGATACAGCCTTTGTATTCTGAGGAAACAGGCTATGTTACAGATGTATGCATAGACGGTCAGATGTGGGTAAAGGGATATAATTTCTCATTGTCAATGGGAATAAAGTCTCCTAAATTCAATGTAAGCTTCACTCCGACCGCTGAGGCAAAGACAGAGACTATTTATGAGCCGGAGTGGACTGATGAAAACGATTTCATCGAGGATTACGAGGAAGCTAAGGCTGAAAATTCAAATACCGAGGCGGCTTCTGAATCCGTGACAGAACCGATAATGATAACTACAGAGCCAGTAGAAGATGAGACTTCAACTGCTGAAGAATAAAGATAGAGATAAAAGAACAAAAAGAAAAGTCTTTGGAGCGATAACACTTTAACTATAATTGCATCCGGAGACTTTTCGATTTTTCTGTCTCAGGGGTGAGATCACCCACAAATAATACCGCTTTTTGAACGTTTTGGGCACTGAGTGGTAAAAATCAAGTTAATATATTTACGATATTATAAAACGTTTGTTTCGTTAATTATCAACTCGAATTTAAAGTTTAAACAAAATCACCAAAAACAAGGGCTGAATCCAGCTCTATGTTATGCAGTATTACATCTTGCTAAATTATGTGAATAGTGATAAAATTAGTGTAGGGGTAAAAAAAGGTGATGAGTTGTAAATTTTACCACTTTCAGGTGAAATTATCCTAATCGAGTTGATGAAAGCGAGGCGAAGGTCATGGCAGATCCGTTATGCGGTACTTTTTATCCGAGTATCGACCAAAAGGGTCGTATGAGCTTCCCAAATAAGCTTCGTGACATCCTCGGGCCAGAGTTCTTTCTCTGTGCAGGACACGACGATCACTATATCGCCGTTTATTCCCCTGAGGAATTTGAATCTTACAGAGAAAAGCTTTTATCCGTTACGGGTAAAGCCGGAAGCAACGTCAGAAGATTCCTTCTTTCCTGCTCTGATAAACAGGTGCCGGATAAACAGGGAAGGATCTTCATCGCTCAGCAGCTGAGAGATTACGCCGGTATCAACGGCGAGGTCGTTGTCATCGGAGCTGGAAACAGAGCCGAGATCTGGAACAAAGCTACTTGGGATGAATTCAGCAGCAATATGTCCTTGGACGATATTAATGCTGCTCTTGCTGACCTTTCGCTTTAATAGTGAGTCTGTAAACTGAAAAGTTCAGACTCCGGAATTTTATACTCTGGTGTGCTTACAGAAAAAACTGCAGGCCCGGAGACAAGGAGAGGTTTTAATGGAATTCAGCCATATTCCTGTATTGGCTACGGAATGTATAGAAGGACTTAATATAAGTCCGGATGGTATCTACGTCGACGGTACAGCCGGAGGTGCAGGCCATTCTTCTTTGATCGCATCTCACCTCGGTGAGAACGGTCGCCTTATTGCTCTTGATCGTGACCCCGATGCTGTCGCTGTTGCTACAGAAAGACTGTCGGCGTTCAAGAATGCACAGGTCATCCATAGAAATTACTCAGAAATGAGATATGTTCTGGATGAGCTTGGTATCGATATGGTGGACGGTATCCTTATGGATCTGGGAGTTTCCTCATATCAGCTCGATGAGGGCAGCAGAGGCTTTTCTTACCACGTTGATGCTCCTCTCGATATGAGAATGAGCAAAGAGGGCGTAAGTGCCGCAGATGTGGTGAATACATATTCCGAGCAGGAGCTTGCAAGGATAATCTTTGAGTACGGTGAGGAAAAGTTTTCACGCCGTATCGCAGGAAATATAGTCCGTGCGAGAGAAAATGCTCCTATTGAAACGACACTTCAGCTCGCTGATATAATCAGAGACAGTGTCCCTCAGAAGGCAAGACGTGATAAGAATCCCTGCAAAAAGACCTTTCAGGCAATCAGAATAGCAGTCAACGGCGAGTTCGAGCATCTGTCTCAGGGACTTGACCAAGCTTTCTACAGTCTGAAGGCAGGCGGAAGACTTGCGGTTATAACTTTCCATTCGCTGGAAGACCGTATAGTAAAACAGAGATTTGCCGGTTGGTGCAAAGGATGTATATGTCCGCCGGATTTTCCTCAGTGCGTCTGCGGACGTAAACCAGAGGGAAAACTTGTAAACAGAAAGCCAATAGAGGCTAACGAAAAGGAACTTGAAAGAAACAACAGAAGCAGAAGTGCCAAACTGAGAATCATCGAAAGGAGTGCGGTGAATGACGGCTGAACAGCGTTATGAATACTACTACGAAGATGTTGACAGCGTTGACCCGAACTCTGAAAGTCCTATTGAAAATAAAGAGAAGAATAGCGAAGAACCCAATGAAGAACGTAATATCCGGTACAGACGTACCGAGGCGAGAAGCGGTTCTGTTATGCAGATAATTCTTATTTCTATACTTGCGGCGATCATACTTGGATCGGTAATATATTCTCTCGACAGACGTAATACCATGTATAATAAGGTTGCGTCACTCAATAAGGAACTCAATTCAGTTGAGGCGGAAAATGTCCGCTTGCAGTCTGAACTCGACAGCGAGGTGTCTGCGAAAAACGTCGAAGACTATGCTGTAAATGTACTTAAAATGCAACAGCTTGATGACTCACAGATGAAGTACATTAAAATACAGACCGGTGACGTAGTTACTATTCCAAAGCAGGATGAAGGGTTCACAGCAAAAATAAAGAACTTTTTTGATAATTGCGTGGAATATTTCAGAGGGTAGTACCAGTATAAATATAGTAACGGACTGCCTGTTAAATTAACGAACACTATCGGCGAAAAATAAAAATGCCGAGGTTATATGTAGAACACGGAGATACAGCGGGTGATCGGAATATCCGGAATCACGGTTCCCGGATCCTGAGCGGAAATAAGGATCCGGGACAGTGGTTTCACGCTTGAGAAGCGGAAATCCTTCGTCGTATCAAGAGAAAAGGACATCGTAAAATATGGGTGTTCAGAGGCGGGGCAGTAAAAATCCCTGCCTATTTCTATTTATATACATTTTTATCACAGAAAGGATGTCTTATGGCAAATAATAATCCTTCAAATTCAATGAGATTCAGAACGAAGATCGTTATGACAGCAGTTTTTGTGTTCCTGTTTGGAGCGGTCATTGCGAATTTCTTCTATATCTCGGTGCTGAATAATAAGAAGTATCAGGATATGGCTAACGACCAGCATTTTGCTTCTATTACTATTTCAGCACACAGAGGCTCTATTTTCGATGCAAAAGGAAATGCTCTTGCTAAAAGTGCATCGGTATATAAAGTCTTTCTCGATCCTTCCAAGTATAAGGAAGAAATAAAAGAGCTTCAGGCTAAGATCGATAAGCGTTCTTCTGAAAAAGCAAGCGGTAAATATACTCCGCAGTATGATGAGGAAGGCAAAGAGATCGATCCGCTTCCGGATTCAGCTGATAAATTCGAGCAGGATGCAATAACTCTGCTCTCTCAGAAACTGGATATAGAACCGGATAAGGTTAAGAAAGCAATGGCAGATGACAGTCAGTGGTTCGAGCTTCAGAAACAGGTCGAAAAGCCGGTCGCTGATGAATTGCTGGAATTCTTCAATCAGTACGGACTCGTTTCACTGAATATTCAGGAGGATACAAAGCGTTATTACCCTCAGAATGAACTTGCCGCTTCAGTTATCGGTTTCACTACAGATGACGGAAACGGTATCTATGGATTAGAGTCCTATTATAATGAGTATCTTGCAGGTGTTGACGGTAAGACAATATCTGCTATGGACTCAAACGGAAACGAGCTTCCATATAAGTACTCAAAGACCTATGCTCCGAAAAATGGCGATGATGTTTATCTTACTATAGATATGAACATTCAGTACAGCCTTGAAAAGCATCTAAAAGAAATGGTCGAAAATCACAAGGTAAAGAACCGTGGATGTGCGATACTTATGGACGCTCAGACCGGTGCTATATACGGTATGGCAACATATCCGAGCTTCGACCTCAATAAGCCTTACGAGATAAGCGATGCCGAGGCTGCCGAAAAGATCAAGGCTATGACAAATGATGATGAGATCAACAAGGCTTCTAAGGCAGAAAGAGAAAAACAGTGGAGAAACAAGTGCATCTCCGAAAGATATGAGCCGGGTTCTGTATTCAAGGTAGTGACCAGTGCATCTGCTATGGAAGAGGATAAGATAGACTTCAAATCTCCGAAATATGTTTGTGACGGTGCGGTTGAACTTGAAGGAGCTCAGCAGCCTGTAAGATGTCATAAAAGAGGCGGTCACGGTGCTCAGACTTTTCAGGAGGCTCTGACACACTCCTGTAACCCTGCGTTTATGAAGATAGGCGAGGATCTTGGTCAGGAAATGTTCTGCTACTATTGTGAAGCTTTCGGACTTGGCGAGCCTACAGGTATCGATCTTCCTGCCGAGAGCAGAGGCGATATTTTCAACACAGACACGATCAATAATGTAAACCTCGCAGTAGGTTCTTTCGGTCAGGGTGAAACTATTACTCCTATCGAAATGATAACTTCATATTGTGCAGCAATAAACGGCGGTTATCTGCTCCAGCCATATGTGGTTGACAGAGTAGTTGATGAGTACGGCAACGTAGTGCTCAAAAACGAAAGAACAGTCCGCAGACAGGTCGTTTCAGAGGAAACATCCGCTAAGATGAGAGATGCTCTTTATCACGTTGTTACAGACAGTGACGGCGGTAACGTTAAGATAATGGGTTATAAGATAGGCGGTAAGTCCGGTACTTCACAGAGACTTATGGAAACTTCAAAGGACGGCAATGTTGATATTGCTGAAGAAGAAAAAGAAGAGGATCAGGAGTACGGTGCTTCATATGTTTGCTTTACACCTGTTGATGATCCTAAGCTTGTACTTCTTGTACTTGCTGATATGCCTGATAACAGTCCTGACCAGTACTATGGTTCAGTTGTTGCAGTGCCTACAGCAAGAGATATACTCACAGATGTCCTTCACGAAATGGGTATGAGCCCTGAGTACAGCGATGAGGAGCTCAAAGACCTTGACATAAAGGTACCTCTTCTTGAAGGTCCGATAGACGATGCAAAGAAGACACTTGAGGGAATGGGTATAGATAAGGAACACGTAAAGATAGTCGGAAACGGAATTGAAGTTGTTGCTCAGTCGCCAACTACAGGTTCGTTCATATCTAAGGACGGTTTCATTTATCTTTACACTGAAAAAGGACCGTCTGTTGCGGATTATGTAGAAGTTCCGGATCTTAAATCGTATGATCCTGAAAATGCAAACTATCTGATCTATGCAAGCGGACTTAATTACATTACGGTAGGTGCTTCCACTTCAAGAGCGAATGCTTATGTAAGCGGACAGAATCCAGAACCGGGTACAAAAGTACCTCCGGGAACTACTATAGAACTTGAATTTACAGTATATGAGGACGGAGGCTGATACCTCCGTCAATACTTATGACGGTCAGAGGCAAATTAAAACAGGAGGCGGTCAGAATGAAATTATATGAGCTGATAGACAGTATTGCAGAGACAAAACTCGGTAATATAGAGATAAGCACTGTAACTGATGATACAAGAAAAGTCGTTGAAGACTGTATTTTCGTCTGCGTAAAAGGCGGAAGCTTCGACGGACATACTGCGGCAGCTGAAATGCTCGAAAAAGGGGCAGCAGCAGTAGTATGCGAGTATGATCTCGGACTCGGAGACAAGCAGATAATAACTGATAACTCACGTAAGTTTTACGGTCAGCTTTGTGCGGCATGGTTCGGACATCCTGAGAAAAAGCTTAAAATGATAGGTGTTACCGGTACAAACGGTAAGACTACTATCACAAATGTAATAAAGCATATCCTCATGTCAACAGGACATAAAACAGGACTTGTCGGAACTATACAGAACGAGATAGGCGATGAGGTGTTCCATACAAACAATACCACTCCTATGACCTTTGAATTTATGTCGCTGCTTGATCAGATGGTAAAAGCAGGCTGTGAGTACGTTGTTATGGAGGTAAGCTCTTTCGGACTTGTCCAGAATCGTATAGGTACATCGTGGTTCGATATAGCCGTGTTTACCAATCTCACTCAGGATCACCTCGATTACCATAAGGACATGGAGGACTATTATCAGGCTAAAAAGATGCTTTTCAATATCTGCGACTATGCACTTTGCAATATCGATGATGAGTACGGAAAGCGTTTGTTTGGCGAGATCAAGTGCGAAAAGGCTGGTTTCAGCGTAAAACAGAATGCTGACTGCTATGCTGACGGTATAAAGATACGCTCTACAGGTTCAAGCTTCTGGTTCTGCTATGGTGATAAATCACATCTTGTAAAGGCAAGAATGCCCGGACTTTTCAATGTATCAAACCTTACGGCAGCCATAGCTGTCTGCCTGAAAGCTGGTCTGCCTGTGGACGACATCATTTCAGCAGTTGAAAACTATAACGGAGTCAAGGGCCGCTGTGAGATAATCCCTACCGGAAGAGACTTTACAGTTATCTGCGATTATGCTCATACTCCGGACGCTATTGAGAATATCCTCAGAAGCGTAAAGGAGTACACAGAAGGCAGACTTATCTGTCTTTTCGGATGCGGCGGAAACCGTGACGCAGCAAAGCGTCCGAAAATGGCTGTCGCTGCGGCAAAGTATGCGGACAGACTTATAGTTACATCCGATAATCCACGAAACGAAGAGCCTGAGGCTATCATAAATGACATCCTCGCAGGTCTTTCAGACAGTTCAGTTCCTTATGATGTTGTCATAGACAGACGTGAAGCTATATATTATGCCTTGAAAATTGCAGAAAAAGGTGATATAATAGTTCTTGCCGGCAAAGGACATGAGGATTATCAGATACTTGCCGGAATGGAACATATACACTTTGACGAAAGAGAAATAGTCGCAGAGGGACTTAAACTTCTGGACTGATCTAAAATAATTGGGAGTTGTTTTGTAAAATGTCATACTGGATAATTAATCTTGCGGTAACAATGCTTTCATTTGTATTAGCCGGAATTTCAGGAATATTCCTCGTGCCATTCCTGCACAGGATAAAATTCGGTCAGCCTATAAAAACTGAGGACGGTCCTCAGTGGCACGCAAAGAAGCAGGGTACACCTACAATGGGCGGTTTCATGTTCATTATCTCGTCTATCCTTACAGCTATTGGCGGATATTGGGTGTATCGTCTGAGAGGCGGTCTTGATCTCACTGAAAAAGCTACTCATAATGCTTTCTACGAAATGCTTGCAGTTATCGTTTTTTCTGCACTTTTCGGACTTATCGGCTTTATCGATGACTTCACAAAAGTCGCAAGAAAAAAGAATGACGGACTTACTCCCATGCAGAAGATAGTGCTTCAGGTGCTCTTTTCATTAGGATTCCTGTTCGCACTCTATAAATTCGGGGACGGCTCTACAAAGCTCGACTTCGGATTCTTCCAGACACCTTCACTCGGAATATTCTATTATATACTACTTATTCCGGTGATAATATACCTTACTAACGCAGTCAACCTCACTGACGGTATCGACGGACTCTGTGGCTCTGTGACCCTTGTATCCATGCTGATATTCACAGTCAGCTGTGCGATACTCGGAAAAACTGAAATGAGCTTCTTTACAATGGCTCTCGCAGGCGGATGCATGGGATTCCTCATCTGGAATCTCAATCCGGCAAAATGCTTCATGGGAGATACAGGCTCGATGTTCCTCGGAGCTGCTGTTACAGGTACCGGACTTGTGCTCCACAAGCACCTGCTCCTCTTACTGGCTGCACTTATCTATATATTTGAGGCACTTTCAGTTGTTATACAGGTAAGCTACTTCAAATACACAAAAAAGAAGAGCCCTACTCACGAGGGTAAGAGAATTTTCAAGATGACTCCTATCCACCACCATTTTGAAATGAGCGGTTTCAGTGAGTATAAAATAGTTATCACATTCTCGCTCGCAGGCATTATTTTCGGAATACTGGGAATAATATCTCTGCTTACATTTGAATGATATGCTTTCCATAACTAAAAGGAGAATTTATGGCAACAACAAGCAAAAATAAAAAGAAGACCTCCTCTCAGAAACTCTGGGAAGTTTTTGTGGGAGAGGGAAGAAACAGCGATATAAGCCTTTCATTCTTTGCATATGTAATGATCCTGCTTGTTGTAGGTATCGTGATGATGTCGTCAGCAAGCTATGCATGGGCGTACAGCGAACATGACGGTGACGGTCTGTTTTATGCAAAGAGCCAGATGAAAAACGCTATCATCGGCTTCGGAGCTCTGCTGTTCTTTATGAAAATGGATTATCACAACCTTAAAAATATCAAGCTGCCGGTATTAAAGAAGTTCAATATTGCCGGACTTCTTTATGTTGTGGGAGCAATATTGCTTGTGGTCGTACTTATCATCGGTAACGATGAGGGAGGTTCCATGGGTGCTAAACGTTGGCTCACATTCGGTTCGTTCAACTTCCAGCCGTCAGAGGTCGCTAAATTGGCGATTATAATCTATTTCGCCTACAGCATGGAGCGTGACGGCAAGAACATGGATAAATTCGGAGTTGGTATCGTGAAGTATGCACTGCTCATGGCAGGCTACGCTTTGCTGCTCTACAAAGAGCCTCACCTTTCCGGACTTATTCTTATCGCTTCAATATCAGTTTCAATGATACTCTGCGGAGGAGCTAACAGAAAACAGTTCCTTATACTCGGAATATCTGTAATTTCTCTTGCTGCTATCATAGTATTTGTGCAGTCGAGAAACCCTGAGAGCTACGTATCTGTACGTATCAAATCGTGGAATGACCCTTTTGCGGACGTACTGAACGATACATGGCAGACAGCTAACTCGATAATCGCTATAGGCTCAGGCGGACTTTTCGGACTTGGTCTTGGTAACTCACGTCAGAAATATCTTTATCTGCCTGAAACAAAAAATGACTTCGTATTCCCTATAGTCTGTGAGGAGCTCGGATTTGTCGGAGCTCTTGCGATAATCATTGTCTTTTTCCTTCTTGTAGTTGAGGGATTCTCAATAGCAGTACGCTGCAAGGACAGATTCGGTATGCTTATAGCAGTTGGTATCACAACTCAGATCGGCATACAGACAGTATTCAACCTTGCCGTTGTCAGCAACCTCATACCGAATACCGGAATCAGCCTCCCGTTTTTCAGCTACGGCGGTACAGCTCTTATAATGCAGCTTGCCGAAATGGGCATCATGCTGAACATTTCTCAGCAGAGGTACTATCCGGACGAAAAGCCGGCTAAGAAGAAAAAGAGAAAGATAACCCGTACCGAGAATTATAAAGAACTCAAAAACGCATAAAGGAGCATATATATGAAGGTACTTATTGCCTGCGGCGGTACCGGAGGTCACATAAATCCGGGACTTGCAATAGCAGATATAATAAAGTCTAAATATCCTGACACGGAATTCCTGTTCGCAGGTACTCCAAAGGGAATGGAATCAAAGCTCGTACCGAAAGCAGGGTATAAGCTTGAGACTATAAAAGTTGCAGGTTTTCAGAGAAAAATATCCCTTGAAAATATCGGAAGAAATGCAAAAGCTGTAGCTTACCTTATAACCTCCGGCAAAAGAGCAAAGGAGATAATCAGCAAATACAAGCCTGATATTGCAATAGGTACAGGCGGATATGCAGCAGGTCCTGTCATACGTAAGGCTGCAAAAATGGGCATCCCGACTGCTATCCATGAGCAGAATGCCTATCCGGGAGTAACCAATAAGCTTCTGTCAAAGGAAGTTGACTACGTTATGCTCACTGTTATCGAAGCTCTTGAATATATGGATAAGAGCAAATTTGAGTACAGTGTGACCGGACTCCCTGTAAGAAGCAATATAAATAAGATGTCCAAAGCTGAGGCAAGAAAGAAACTCGGTTTCGACGACAGCTTTACTATTCTTTCATTCGGCGGAAGTCTTGGTGCAGGATGTATCAATGATACTATGACCGAGACTATCAAGTGGCACGTAAAGAATGGTCTGAAGATAAATCATATTCACGGCTATGGCGGTATGGGTAAGGACACATTCCCTCAGGCAATGTCGGAAGCAGGAATACCTATGAAGTCCGAAAGACTCAGGATAACCGAGTACATAAATGATATGGACGTATGTCTTGCTGCGGCTGACCTCGTTATCTGCCGCTCCGGAGCTTCAACTCTTGCTGAACTTGAAGCAGCAGGAAAAGCTTCGATACTCATTCCTTCACCTATAGTTGCAGGAAATCATCAGTACCACAATGCTATGGTGCTTGGCAAAGCAGGTGCAGCAATTGTTATCGAGCAAAAGGATGTTACAAATGAGCGTATCATCAAAGAGATAGAAAAACTCTATAATGAGCCGGAAAAAACTGAAGTGATGTCCGCAGAAGCCGCAAAGCTCTGCATTACAGATACTAACGACAGGATACTTGAAGTCATAGATAAGCTTATAGCAAAAAGCAAAAAGTAACACGATATTATCTCACGGCATAATATACAAAAAATGCTGTGAGGTGGTATGATGCAGAAACTTATTATAAAGGGCGGCAAACGTCTGAGAGGTGAAATACCTTTACAGGGATGCAAGAACAGTGCCCTTCCGATAATGGCAGCTGCTCTCCTTTGTAATGAGGAGTGTACGCTCTATAACTGCCCGAAACTTACTGATGTGTTTTCGGCATCGAGGATACTTAACGGACTTGGCTGCCGATGCAGCTTTTCCGGAAATACAGTGCAGATAGACTCTTCAACTGCCTCGGAAACTGAAATATCCGAGCAGCTAATGAGGGAGATGCGTTCTTCCATTATTTTTATGGGAGCTATGCTCGGCAGAATGGGGGAGTGTACCGTAAGTGTACCCGGCGGATGTGAACTCGGTCCGAGACCTATCGATATGCACCTGTCTGCAATGCGGAAAATGGGCATAGATGTCAGGGAGACCGGCGGACGCATCTCCTGCAAAGCATCAGGCAAAAAGGCTAAAGGTGCAAAAATTTCGCTGTTTTTCCCGTCGGTGGGAGCTACAGAAAATATAATCCTCTGTGCTGTTACGGCAGAGGGAGAAACAGTTATCAATAATGCGGCGAGAGAACCGGAAATATGTGATCTCTGCGGATTCCTAAGAGCTTGCGGAGCTGAGATATCAGGTGACGGTGAGAGCCGTATAGTCATAAAAGGCATACCTGAGCTGCATGGCTGCGAGTACAGGATAATGCCGGACAGAATAGCCGGTGCAACATATCTTGCTATGACTGCCGCTTCCCGTGGGGAGATAATACTTACAAATGCTTGTCCGACGGAGCTTGAACCATTCCTCACTGTACTTGAACAGACAGGATGCAGTATATATTCAGATGATGACAAAATATATCTGAGAAGCGGAACAAGGCTGAAAGCAGTACGTGACCGTATCCGCACGATGCCTCATCCGGGATTTCCTACGGATGCTCAGGCAGTACTTATGGCGGCACTTGTTTCGGCTGACGGAACAAGCGTCTTCGAGGAGAATATATTTGACTGCCGCTACCGCCACACAGAAGCTCTTGTAAAAATGGGAGCTGATATACAGGTAATGGGGAAAATAGCAGTTGTCAAGGGGATCGATAAGCTGAATGGTGCTAATGTTGAGGCTACGGACCTGCGTGGAGGAGCTGCAATGGTGATAGCAGGCTTATCAGCAGACGGAGTATCGGAGATAACTCAGATACACCATATTGACAGAGGTTACGAGAAAATTGAGGAAGCCGTCAGTGCTCTCGGCGGAGACATTCAGAGAGTCTGACGAGGATCAGGAGAAAGTATGAAAGATGTAGAAAAGACTACTGTCGAACGACAGAACAGCCGCAAACGTATACGAAGACGAAGACGGTGGAATAATCTCTACGTGCTTGCAGTGGTGATGCTGGTTCTGACAGCAGGCATAACGATATGTTATACATTTTTATTTAATGTAAAACAGATACGTGTGTCGGGCGAATCTGATATGTATTCAGCTGAGGAGATAGTTGCTGCTTCCGGTATCAAAGAGGGAGATAATTTGCTCAGACTCGATACGAAAAAGAGTGAACAGGCGATACTCGATGAGCTGCTTTATGTTGAGACTGCTTCAGTAAAAAGAAAACTGCCTTCAACCTTGGATATAAAGGTAACAAAGTGTATTCCGGCATTTAATGTTGTTTACGACGGCGGAACTCTTCTTGTAAGCAAAAAAGGAAAAATACTCGAAGATAACGGAAACAGTACTGCGTACATGACTAACGGACTTCCTACTATATCGGGTTATGAACCAACTGAGATAACCAAAGGAAAACCGATAAAGTCCGATAATGAGCATAAAAATGAAGCTTTTCAGGAGCTTATCGCAAGTATAAGCCGTAAAGAAAAAATAGATATAGTCACGCTCGATATGTCCGATGAATTCAATATCGTTGTGAATTATTCAAACGGTATGGTGTTCAAAATGGGCAGCTGGACCGACGTTGAGTATAAACTCAATCTTGCTGAAACTGTAATGAAAGATGAGTCCATAAGAGGCAAAAAAGGCTATCTTACTATGATAGGTTCAAATCAGTGCAGCTTCAGGACTACAGATGGTCCGGTAGAGACTGCAAAGAATATAGAGCCTACAAAGCCGGCAACGACTGATGCGAACGGTAATCCGATAGAAGATATTGGTGCGGAATCTGATCCGGATCAGGCTGAAAACTTTGAAAAACATAATCGTGAGCTCGAAGAGCCTACTACATTGCCGGATGACGGGAATCAGTGGGATGACGGCTCAGGAAATTATGATACTCCCGATTACAATAACGACTACCAAGGTGATCAGAATTGGGACGCTCAGGACTACGGCAACAACAATTGGAACGATTATGGCGGCTATGATAACAATTATGGACAATACTAATTTGTGCAAATTAAACTAAAAATACTCTGAGTAATAGTAAAATGTGCTGAAATTTGAAATTTTTAAATATCGTCTTGAAAAAAAGGTGATATTATGCTAAAATATAAAGTGTATTTATGGAATGTAATCAGACTTTTTGGTTAAAATAAAGGATAATTCAATAGGAGGAGTTAGAAAATGTCAGATTTCAATTACGAGGAAGCACTTGAACCCGATGTAAATATAAAAGTCATCGGTGTAGGTGGCGGCGGTGGTAACGCTGTCAACTGTATGGTGGATTCAGGTGTGAATAATATAGAATATATCGCAATAAATACAGATGCTAAGGCACTTAACAAGTCAAGAGCAACTACAAGAATACCGATCGGTGCTAAGCTCACTAAGGGCAGAGGTGCTGGCAATAAGCCGGAGATCGGTCAGAGAAGTGCTGAAGAGAACCGTGACGAGATCGAAACACACCTTAAAGGTGCTGATATGATATTCATCACAGCAGGTATGGGCGGCGGAACAGGTACAGGTGCTGCACCTGTTGTTGCTAAGATCGCAAAGGAAATGGATATACTTACTGTTGCTGTTGTTACTAAGCCTTTCCTCTTCGAGAGAGAGCAGAAAATGGCTCAGGCTGAAAGAGGTATCGCAGAACTTAGAAAGTATGTTGACTCCCTTATCGTTATCCCTAACGAAAGACTTCTCGTTGGTCAGGATAAGCCTCTCACAATGATGCAGTCATTCGCACTTTCAGATGAAGTACTCAAGACCGGTGTTAAGAGCATCTCAGACCTCATCGTTGAGGAAGGTTACATAAATCTCGACTTCGCAGACGTTTCTACTATCATGAAGGATGCCGGATACGCTCATATGGCTATCGGTCATGGTACAGGCAAGGACAAGGCAAGAGATGCAGCAAATGCAGTTATCTCCAGCCCACTCCTCGAAACATCTATCTCCGGTGCAAAGAGACTCCTTATCAATATCGCAATGTCAGAGGATATTCTTTCTTCCGATGTGGATGCAGCTACAAAGATGATCACAGATACAGCTGCAGACGGAGTAGAGTTCATCTTCGGTACAGCATTCAAGGAAGATATGCAGGATGAGATGACAATTACTGTTATCGCTGCTGGCTTTGATGATGACAGCGATACATCTGAGGTCTTACCTGAGAATACTCCAGAGGAGGATATAATCCAGATAGATAATCCTCTTATTGATGGTCTCGGACTTGGCGGCAATAACGCTAAAGCTCCTTCATCAGGTCAGGACTATGATCTCGATGATATATTCAAGATGCTTGGTAATTGAGCATAATTAATAAAAATATGCGGTTTCCAATAAAGGAAACCGCTTTTTTGTATACAAGTAGTATAATATGAAAAATATATGTAGTAAAATGCACTAAAATCAACGAAAATTTTCTACATATTAATAGTTGAAATAATATATAAAATCTGTTATAATATATTAAAGGCATTTATTCCTTGAATTTTTTACCTCGGCTCGTCCGAGGGGAAATGGAGCTTATCATGGTCGAACCAACATTATTGCGTACCACGAAAATCGGTGGAGGCTTTGTAAAAGAGGATGTTATGGCATACCTCGATGAACTTAATACTAAAATAGTAAATCTTGAGGATGAACTCAAAAAAGCTAAAGAAAATGGTGCTGAAGCTGATCCTCAGGAAGTTATAAAGACACGCAATCAGATGGAAAATCTTCAGGAAAAACTCAATAATTCCAATAATGCTCTCAGAGCTGCTAAAAAGGAAAATGAGGAACTGAAGAAAAAAATCGAAGAAGATCAGAAGCTTATCGCTCAGCTTAAGGCTGGCGGTCCGGGAGCTGCTGCAGCTGCTGCTCAGTCCAATGCTCAGACAACTGCTGCTCTCGAAGCTGCAAAGAAAGAAATAGATACACTTCGCAACCAGCTTAAAGCCGCTGAAACTAAAATCGCTCAGGGCGGTGCAGGCGGTAATAATGCTCAGTCTACTGCTGCACTTGAAGCTGCAAAGAAGGAAATAGAAACTCTCCGCAATCAGCTTAAAGCTGCTGAGACTAAGACTGCTCAGGGCGGTGCTGCACCTGCTGGCGGAGCTAATAATGCTGAACTTGATAAGGTTAAGCAGGAACTCGCTAAGATCACTGCTGAACTCGCAAGCAAGTCAACTGCTCTTGATGCTAAGACTCGTGAAGTAGCTGAGAAGGAATCCAAGATCGCTCAGGTCGACGAGATCATCGCTAAGAAAGATGTCGAGATCGAGAAGCTCAATAACGAGATCAATGACCTCAAGGAAAATGGCGGCGGCATGATCCCATCATCATTCGATATGGGTGCTCTCTTTACAGAAGCTCAGAAGACTGCCGGAAAGATCACTATCGAGGCTCAGAAAAATGCTGATCGTGTAACTCGTGAGGCTAACGAAAAGGCTGAAAAGGTTACTAAGGAAGCTGACGATAAGGCTGAAAAGGTTACAAGAGAAGCTAACGAGAAGGCTGATCAGATCCTTAAAGACGCTAATCTTAAGGCTGAAAAGACTATCGCTGACGCTAACACAACTGCTGAAGCTTGCATCAAGGATGCTAATGAGAAGGCTAAGACAACTGTTGATGAGGCAAATACTCACGCTGATAAGGTTAACGAAATGTCCAAGACTGTTCGTGATATGCTTCTCGGCGAGATCAATAGCGTAAATTTGAAGTTCAACGACATTTCTGCTGTTCTTAATCGTCTCAGCGGTCAGGCTACTGATAGAATGAGCGAGGCTCAGCTTATAATCGGTGATGCTAAAAAGGCTATTGATAAAGTGGAAGGTTCATCAGTAAAGAAAGCAGAAGCTCCAAAGGCTGAATTCAAGCCAACTGAAGCTCCAAAAGCTTCACTGTCAGACCTTAGCTCTGCAACTCCTATGAACAATAAGCCGGCTGGAAACAATAATAACTCCGGCTCAAACAACAACAATAATAACTTCAATTCTTTTAATAAGAACTCTTCTCAGTCTGCACCTAAACAGGAGCAGAAGCAGCAGGGTCAGCCGCAGAAGAAAAACTTCAGCTTCGATATGGCTGAGCTTTTAAAGGCTGCTGAAGAAGAGGCTGCAAAGAACCCAGAATCATAAAATCACATACGACTTCCGTCCGGTTTCCTCCGGACGGAGGCTCGTTCATACTCTTTAAATAAGTGATGATGTTGACAAATATTTTTTGCAGCACTACTCGGAATGTTGGTGGATATCTTGCTTGATTTGGATTTCAATTTGAATGAATTCTGCGGTAAAACGGACGAAGAATTAGCTCAGCTTGCTAAGACCGACAGAAATGCTGCGGCTGTTCTTATGTCACGCTACTCAAAGCTTATTTCTATTAAATCGGAAATTTTTGCAAATTCTGAAACCGACAGCGATGATCTTAAACAGGAAGGCCTTCTTAGTCTCCTGAAAGCGATCACTTCATACGACTCCGGCAGGGGAGCTAAATTCAGTACCTATGCTGAAGTGTGTATTGTCAACCGTATGCGTAGTCTTACTACAAGGAAAAAAAGGATTCCGGTCGTTATAGAAGATATAGATGATATATCGGATACGGAACAGTTGTCAGTTGAGGAAACTCCAGAAAGCATTTTTTTGTATAAAGAGTTTATTTCTGAGATATGGAGCGGTATAGACTCCATGTTATCAACTATTGAACGTCAGTCTCTTAAACTGAGTATGGCTGGTGTGAGCTACCGTGAAGCTGCAAGACGGCTCGGGGTAAGCGAAAAAACAGTTGATAACGCTATTCAGCGTGCAAGAAGAAAAATTAGAACGCTGATAAACAAATTGAACATGACCGTGTAGCTTAAATCAAAAGCAGTGTTTAACAAAGATGTAGGTGAGAGTCCGACCATGGTCCAAATATTTTAAGCGAGGTATTTAAAAATGTACGAAGACAAGACATTAGTCTGCAAAGAATGTGGAAATGAATTCATTTTCTCAGCAGGTGAACAGGAATTTTACGCTGAGAAAGGCTTTGTTAATGAGCCACAGAGATGTAAGGCTTGCCGTGATGCAAGAAAGAACGCTGGTAAGGCAGAAAGAGTTATGTACACAGCTGTCTGTGCTTCATGCGGCGGCGAAGCTAAGGTTCCTTTTGAACCAAAGGAAGGCAGAGCTGTATATTGCAGCGAGTGTTTCGCAAAGATGAACGAAGCCTGATCGAAAAGGAATCCATTTGCACACTCTTTCAGAATGTGCTGGGTAGATAACGCTGAAAGAAAAAAGTACATTTTCCTTGACGCTTATCAACTTTAGGGCGGTTTTGTGACATATGCACAACACGGGCAAAGAAGTCATTTTAAAGAAGAATTTGGGCGTGTCGGTTTCGGCACGCCTGAAATTTTATATTAGGAGATACCAATGCTTGATAATAGATTGAAATTATGTGCTGAATTAGTGAGTGGAAAGGGCATCGCAGTCGATGTGGGCACAGATCACGCACTTCTTGCAGCTGAACTTATAAACAGTGGAAAATGCAGTAAAGTTATAGCGTCAGATATTAAGGAAGGTCCACTTGAAGCGGCTGCTCGTACCGTAGAAAAATTCGGACTTGCTGATAAGATAGACCTTGTATTGTCTGACGGAATAAAGAATGTCCCCTTGGACGGAGTCACAGACATGGTTATCGCCGGTATGGGCGGCGAGACTATTGCGGATATTATTTCCGTTATGCCTGCTGAGGCTGATGCAAAGCTCATACTCCAGCCGATGACTAAGGCGGAAGTGCTCAGGAAAAAGCTTTATGAGTACAATTATTATATAACCAGCGAGCACGTTGTCGAGGACGGCGATAAGCTGTATATCATCATTGAAGCCGAGCCTTCTCCGGAGTGGGAACAGCTCACCGAAACAGAAGCTTTGTACGGCTTCCTTCCAGAAGATGATGAGCTTGCTGTAAAGTACAGAAAACGTGAGGCTGAGCGTCTTGAAAAAATCAGCGTCAGCCTCGAAAAAGCAGGAAAAATCAATGACGCTGTCCACAATAAGGCACTGAGTTACCGTATGCTGCACGGAACTGATATGATAAAAATTCAGGAGCTTTATGACTATCTTGATACCGTATTTCCGTTCAGACTTCAGGAAAAATGGGACAATTCCGGACTTCTTGTCGAGAATTCAATGATGGAGTGTAGCAGAATATTGCTCAGCCTTGATATAACATCTTGCGTGATAAATGAAGCCACTGAGAAAGGTGCAGAATTGGTGATATCTCACCATCCAGTCATCTTCGATCCACTGAAGAAAATCAGCAGAAAGAGTCCGGTGTACTCACTTATTAATAACGATATTGCTGCGATTTGTATGCATACCAATGTGGACATTGCAGCTGGTGGTACGAATGGCGTGATACTTAGAAAATTAACTGAGAATTTTAACATTTCAGCTGAACCTGAGCCATTTGAGGTGCTTGGTCAGGAGTCTAATCTTGGATGGATAGTGACTCTTGATGAGAAGCTCAAAGTCAAGGAATTCGGTGCTAAATTAAAAGAAATTTTTGGATGTGAATATGTCAGAGTCAATTCAAGAAGCAAATATTGGGTATCAAAAATTGCGTTTTGCTCCGGCTCCGGAGGTTCTATGCTCGGACTTGCTCTGGATAAAGGCTGTGACGGTTATATTACCGGAGATGTTAAGCATGATGTTTGGATAGACGCCAATAATAGCGGTATAGCACTTTTTGACTGCGGACATTTCCATACCGAGAATATTGTACTTGAAGATATTAGACGAGTTATCGAGGAAAAATACCCACAGGTCGATGTTGAAATAGCTGAAAAATCGGTCGATCCTTGTGTATATATCTGAGGTGAAGCATGGGAATATATGTATGTCCGGTATGTGGAAAAAATTTGAATAAGTGTGATAATGCTTATAAATGCGGTGAAAATCACAGTTTTGATTTGTCCAAGAGCGGGTATGTGAATTTGCTTTTGTCTAAGCATATCGGTAAAACTGTCCACGGCGACAACAAACTTATGGTCAAAGCGAGGAGAGATTTCCTTGATAAAGGCTACTATTCCGGATTGAAGGACGCTCTTTGCACTGCGGCTGTGAAACATTTTGATGGTGATGTACTCCTTGATGCCGGCTGTGGAGAAGGATACTATACCGGAGCAATATATGACTTTTTTAATAAGCAAAATATTGCTGCTGATATTTACGGTATAGACATATCAAAAATTGCGGTAGAACTCGCTGCAAAGCGGTATAAATCAATTAATTTTTCTGCTGCAAGCGTGTTCCACATACCGGTTTCTGACAGTTCAGCTGATATGCTTGTGACGCTTTTTTCTCCTTACTGCGGTGAAGAATTCAAAAGAGTTCTCAGAAAAAACGGCATAATGATAATGGCTATTCCTTCAACTGACCACCTTTGGGAGATGAAAAAGGCTATATATGATACTCCGTATAAAAACGAGGTAAAGCCCTATGAACTGGAAGGTTTCGACCTTGTTGACAAGCAGAGGATAAGCTATAAGATACATTTGAGTTCAAAGGACGACATAAAGTCACTGTTCTCAATGACTCCATATTATTATCGTACAGGAAAAGAGCAGCAGGATCGTCTTTATGAATTGGATGAACTTGACACTACTGTTGATTTTGAACTGTTAGTATACCGCAATAAATGAACAATGTAAAGGAATGATTCTATGGCTCTGGACGGAGCATTTCTCTATTCAGTAAAAAATGAGATACGACCTCTCATCGGCGGTCGTGTTGAAAAGATACACCAGCCTTCCCGTGAGGAGATAATTATATCCATACGTACCCGTGAAGGCGGAAAGAAGCTCTATATTTCGGCAAATGCCGGCAGTGCGAGAGTGCATATCACCAATAAGGCTGTCGACAACCCTCAGACACCGCCGATGTTCTGTATGCTGCTGAGAAAGCATCTCGGCAGCGGCAAGCTCATCGATGTGAGACAGGACGGGCTTGAAAGAATATTGTTTCTGGACTTTGAATGCGTTAATGAGTTAGGCGACGTTGTCACCGTGACCCTCGCCTGTGAAATTATGGGACGATGCTCGAATCTCATCATAATCAACAACGAGGGCAAGGTCATTGACAGTATCAAACGAGTTGACGAGGAAATGTCCCGTGAGCGAATGGTGCTTCCGGGAATGAAATATACGCTCCCGCCGAGAGATGATCGTCTGAATTTTCTCAATGCAGAGCCGGAAGAAATTGCAGCAGCCGTTCATGCGGCTGACCCGAAGGAGCTTTCAAAAGCACTTATCCGGATATTTGAAGGCATCTCGCCGGTGCTTGCAAGAGAGTGGACTTTCTTTGCCGGCAGGGGAGCTCACATAGACAGCGACCTCATAACTCAGGATCAGCTTGATAGATTATTATTTATCATCAAGCGGACTAAAGAACAGCTCCTCTCCGGAGAATGTTACTATTCAGTGGTCATTGATAAGGAAGGTCAGCTGAAGGACTTTTCTTTCATCCGACTGAATCAGTTCGGTACTCTTATGCTCACAAAAGAGCTTCCTTCGGCATCGGAACTGCTCGATCATTTTTATTTCGAGCGTGACCGTGCCGCAAGGACAAAGCAGCGTGCTAACGACCTTTTCAAGCTGCTGATGAACCTCACTGACAGAACAAGCAGAAGAATTTCTGTTCAGCGTGAGGAGCTTTCAGCTTGTGCGGATAAGGACAGATATAAGCTTTGCGGTGACCTTATCTCCGCTAATATGTATAAGATACAAAAGGGCGATAGTGTGCTGAAATGTGAGAATTTTTATGAGGAGGACTGTCCGGAAACTGAGATAAAACTTGACGTAAGGAAGTCGCCTTCGCAGAATGCTCAGCATTACTACAGCGAATACAAGAAGTGCGTAACTGCCGAGGAAAAACTCGCAGTTCAGATAAGTAAAGGTGAGGAGGAGCTTCAATATCTTGACAGCGTTTTCGATTCACTCACCAGAGCAACTTCGGAAAATGATATAATCCAGTTACGGCTTGAACTTCGTGAGCAAGGCTATATAAGGACTGCTGCCGGAAAGGCAAAGCCTCCAAAAGCACTTCCGCCGCTGGAATACAAGTCAAGTGACGGATATACTATACTTGTAGGCAGGAATAATATCCAGAATGACCAGCTGTCGCTTAAATTTGCTGAAAAGACTGACATATGGCTGCATACTCAGACAATAACAGGTTCACACGTTATAATCGTCACAGACGGCGATACACCTCCGGATAAGACGATAGAGGAAGCAGCTGTTATAGCCGCAGTCAACAGCAGAGGCAAAAATTCAACTCTCGTTCCTGTGGACTACTGCCTTGCAAGGTACGTTAAGAAGCCTTCGGGAGCTAAGCCGGGAAAGGTCATATTCACTAACTATAAAACAGCATTCGTCAAGCCTGATACTGAGCTTGAACAGAAATTGAAAGTTTGACTATGATAAAAAGACTAAAAGAAGATTTTTTTCACCGTGATGTACTTGAGGCTGCTCCGGAGCTTGTCGGAAAAATACTTGTCCGCAGACTGCCGGATGGTACTCTGCTGCGTGAGAGGATCGCTGAAACTGAGGCTTACCGTGGAGAAGAGGATAAAGGCTGCCATGCTTCAAAAGGCAGAACTAAGCGTACCGAGATACTTTATGGTGAGAGCGGAGTGATATATGTTTATCTCTGCTACGGTATGCACTGGCTGATGAATGTCATTACCGGTGAAAAAGATCAGCCGCAGGGTATTCTTATCAGAGCCGGAGAAGTTCATGACGGTCCGGCAAAGCTGACAAAATATATGGGCATAAATGGTGAGATAAACGGACAGAAAATATACCAGAATGACGATATATGGATAGAAGACGACGGCTTCAGACCGGATATTATAACTGCTCCGAGAGTTGGCATCGATTATGCCGGAGAGTACTGGAAAGATGTGCCGTGGAGATTCATAGCAAAGGAGTGAGCGAGTGGAAATACTTAGTTTAGGCTATGGTTCGGTCTATGATGAGAACTACAGTATAGACCGTGCTCCGGATAAAGGTGAGCATATGCTTCTTCTGACAAGAAGCAGAGGTAGCTTTGTGTTTGACGGCATATCTGTGATACTGCCTGCTGAAACACTCATTCTTTATAATGACACCGTTAACAGAACATATTCCGCTTTTGAGGGAGCTTTTATATGCGATTGGATATGTTTTTCCACTGAAAGTGACTCCGAGTTCATTGATTCGCTGAACCTTATATATAACCGTCCGATATGTGCGGCTGACCCTGATTTTGTAAATGGACTGATACGAAACATATGTAATGAGTACTATTCGATAAATGTACGCCGTCCAAAACTTTTAGACGGTCTTATGAGGTCGTTGCTTTCATCGGCGGAGGACTTTTCCGACCGCAGAGGTGCTCTTCAACAGACTGCTGTCGAGCCTCATTATGCTGCACTTATTGAATTGCGGGCTAAGATATACCGAAATCCTCAGCTGAAATGGAATGTTGACACAATGGCTGCGGACGTTAATATGTCGAGGTCTTACCTACAGCATATCTACCGTGAGGTATTTGGCGTATCGTGTATCTCTGATGTCATAAGCAGCAAGATAGAAAAGGCTAAGGAGATACTAAGCGAGACTTCATGTACTGTTTCGCAGGTAGCGTCGATGTGCGGTTATGATAACGAAGAACACTTTATGAGACAATTCAAAAAGGTAGTTGGAGTTACTCCTACACGCTATAGAAAAAGCAGCTGAACGGAGGTAGTTTTATGACAGAATATCTTACCCATTATATGGCAGAGGTACAGAAAAGGCTTGCTGACTGTCAGAGTTCAGAGGAGCTTGCAGAAATAATGGCAGAACATAAGGATAAAATAGCTTTTATGCAGCACGAAAGAATAGTCCATTTTCTTGTGACCATGATGTTTGCGATAATATTGATACTTCTTATACTCGGAATGCTTGCTTTGAATAATATGATGCTGCTGTTGCTTGTGACCATAATAATGGTGCTGGTAGGATTTTACATAAAGCATTACTATTTCCTTGAGAACACTGTGCAGAAGATGTACAGGGTCTATGACGAGATACTCGCAAAGGAAAAAAGACTCAGGGAGGTAAACAAATGACAAAAAAAGAAATTGCCGAAAAAGCTTGTGAAGAGCTTGAAAAAATATATCCGGATGTAGAATGCAGTCTTGTATATAAAAAGCCCTATGAGCTTCTTATAGCGACTCGTCTTGCAGCTCAGTGTACTGATGCGAGAGTGAATATCGTTACTAAGACTCTTTTCCAGAAATATCCTTCCCTTGAAGCATTTGCCGGAGCTGACTTGAATGAGTTGGAGGAGGATGTAAAGCCATGTGGATTTTACCGTACAAAAGCTAAAAGCATAAAGGAAATGGCAGGACAGCTCATAAATGATTTCGGCGGAAAAGTGCCGGACACTATGAATGAGCTTCTGAGCCTTTCGGGAGTCGGACGCAAAACTGCGAATCTCATACTTGGTGACGTTTACGGAAAACCGGCAGTAGTTACGGATACTCACTGCATAAGGATAACCGGACGCTTGGGTCTGACTTCCAATACCGAACCGGCAAAGGTCGAAAAAGACCTTGTAAAGCTTTTACCGCCGGAAATATCAAACCATTTCTGCCACCAGACTGTACAGTTTGGCAGAGATATATGCAGAGCAAGAAATCCTAAGTGCGGCGAATGTACATTAAACTATTTTTGCCGCTACTATGGAAAAAGCTCAAAAAACAGCAGCAAATGAAGCTGCAATAAGGAGGATAAGAAAATGTTGTTCAATTTTCAGTTAAGCACACCAAAGGAAGGCCTCGTTGACATTACCAATGAGGTAACAGAAGCTATCACAGAGAGCGGAGTAAATGAGGGTATCTGCATAGTATATTGTCCGCATACAACAGCGGCAATAACTATAAATGAAAATGTAGACCCTGAACTCAAGGCAGATTTTCTTGAGGGATTGGACAAGTCTTTCCCTGAATTGGCATCTTTCAACCATGCAGGCGGAAATTCTGATGCACATCTTAAATCGTCTGCTGTCGGAGCGAGCGAGACTATCATCGTTTCAAAGGGCAAGCCGCTTCTCGGTACATGGCAGGGAATTTATTTCTGTGAATTTGACGGTCCGAGAGTAAGAAAATTCTTTGTAAAAATAATAGGAGGCTAATATGGATAAAATAGAACGTCTTCGTGAAATAGTAAAAAATTCCAAGAGAATAGTTTTTTTCGGCGGTGCCGGAGTATCTACCGAAAGCGGTATACCGGATTTCCGCAGCGTTGACGGTTTATATCATCAGCAGTGGGATTATCCGCCTGAGACTATACTGAGTCACAGCTTTTTTATGAAAAAACCTGAGGAGTTTTATCGCTTCTATAGAGCAAAAATGATATGCACTGATGCTAAGCCGAATAAGGCTCACATAAAGCTTGCAGAGCTTGAAGCCGAGGGCAAGCTTACAGCTGTTGTAACTCAGAATATCGACGGACTTCATCAGGCAGCCGGAAGCAAAAAAGTCTATGAGCTTCACGGAAGCGTACTGAGAAACTACTGCATGAAGTGCGGTAAATTTCACGGTATAGATGCTGTGATAAATTCAGAGGGAGTGCCAAAGTGCGAGTGCGGAGGTACTATCAAGCCGGACGTTGTACTGTATGAAGAGGGACTGAGCGATGAAGTGATATACGGTTCTATTGAGGCTCTTGCAACTGCTGATACACTTATCATAGGCGGAACTTCATTGAATGTATATCCGGCAGCCGGACTTATAAAGTACTTCAAGGGCAGTAATCTCGTTATAATAAATATGTCTCCTACACAAATGGACAGCAGTGCGGACCTTCTTATCTGTGATAAGATAGGCGAGGTACTTTCAGCTGTATAAGAATTTTAAATAAAAAAGCTTTGCGGTAATGTCTTCCGCAAAGCTTTTTTGTTTTATTCCATATTTTTAAGTGCCTGAGACATAGGGATCTTTTTGATCTTTTTCAGAAGTATCACTGACACAACGAGGTAGCAAACTACGCCTATGGCAAACATTGCAGGATATATCCATGGAGCTATCCAGTAGGTCAGCCAGCCGGAGAATTCAAGCATCATTGTGTAGTAAATGAGTTTTATGAGTAATGAGCATATCGGTATTGAAATAAGCATTGAACCGATAACTACCATTGATGTTGCACGGTTATAAAGTTTTGATACTTCCTGATCTGTATATCCGAGTATCTTTATCATGGAGATAGATGAAGCGTTCTTTTCAATAATGAGCTTAGCGAGAAGATATATCATAAGGATATAAATGAGAACAGCGAATCCGCCGAACATCGGGAAAATTCTTCCCATAGAGTCTTCAAGCTGGTCAGCCATTACTGTTAGGTCGTGTTCAGTGATGACTGATGCAATAATTGTTTCGTCGATGTCAGTAATTTTTTCATTAGTGAAATATCCGCTGAAATAGTCCTTATCCTTACCGAACATAGTATTGAAATCATCCATGTTCATAAAGATGCAGAGTGAAGCTGGGTAATCATATTTGTCATCTATCTTGAAGTCGAACTCTTCCTTTGAGTATTTATCTTGGAGCGTTAATGTATGACCCTTTTTGAATCCATATTTTTCCATATAGCCTTCAGAAAGGTATATACTGCCGGGCTCGAATGACTTGTCGTTGACGTATTCTGAATCATTCTGTATACCATAGATAGTTATTTCCTCATCTTTGTCATTTATAAGGGAAGTAACGCAGTATTTTTCAGCTCCTTCAGTTGATGTAGGTACAGGTGCTTTCAGAACATACTGATAATTTGAGAACTTAGAGTCGACCACCTGATCTTTGAAGTGACTGAGCAGCGGAGAGAAGAGCAAGCCAAACATAAGCAGTATGCTTGCAAAAAGGATACCAACAAATAATGTAGTGAATGCAGGTATATTCTGGAGTATAACTCTTGTGCGGAAGCGTGAAAGGAACTTCCAGTTCGGCAGTTTAATAACTCGTTTTCTTCTGCTCTTGCTGAGTTCACCTCTGATAAATTGCAGAGGAGTGTGTGAAAGAGAAGTGCATATAATAAGCAGATTTATGAGGAATATTATGATCAGCGGAACAACTGTTGTACTTACAAACGCACTTGCGTTCCATATTGTCTTATAAGTAGGGAGTGAGTAGCTGTGGTAGTACATATCGGCTACAATAAATTTCATACCTGTATAGCCTATGATATTACCTGCAATAGCTCCTAACAGTGTAACTACCAAAGGTACAGCAAGGAAATGAGCTGCAAGCTCAGTGCGTGTATATCCTGACGCTCTGAGAGTACCTATAACCTTAGACTCCTGTTCGATAGTACTTTTTGTAGTAACAGCAAATGCGAATGAGAGAACTACCATGACGATATACAGCAATGTGTGTATCATAACGGCATCTCCGCCCATATCATCGCCTGTGAACTTAATAGCCTGATTATCCTGACGGGCAACAAAATCTGTGATAGAATTGTCGTATTCCGCAGCTTTTCCGGCGAGGTCGATCATGATCTTGTCAGCGAGTTCTTTTTGATCGTCGTCGTTAAGTGAAGTGTCATTATTGAGCCATGCGTACTCATATTCAAGACCTGCTTCGCTTAAAGAGTTGAAGTCGTTTTCAGAGATAACAGCTACAGTGAATTTGTTGGCATCGAACATCATGTCTGTATTTTTTTTGAATAGAGCACTGTAGTCCGAAAAAGCGACTAATCCAGTGACTTTAAAAGTCTTGTCATCAACTGTGTAGTCATCACCTATGGAGATATCATTGTTTTCAGCATAAAGTCTGTCTAAAACAATTTCGCCGTCAGATGAAGGAAGTTCGCCGTCCATAACGTCTAAGCGGTTAATGTCAGTTCTTGGCAGATAAAGTCTTACTATGTGACCGTCCGGATTTTCCTTATCCTTACAGAACAATTCGTATATTTTGATATTATATTCATTCTCGGCGTAGTCAAGGAGCTCATTATCGGCTTTTTTGTCAAGAATAAAGTGACCGTTTTCAATGTCATAATCCTCAAAGCTGTTATCGTAGGCTTTCTTCATGGAGTTATCAGCTACAAGGAATCCTGAAACGAAGCCGATTGTAAGTGTCAGAAAGAGAAATAAAGCAATGTATTTACCAAGATCATCTTTGAGTTCTCTTGGGATACGTTTAAGGAGCGGATTTTTCATTTTAAGACCTCCTTACCAGTCAAGCTCGGCAGCAGGTACTTTGTTTGTGTTCATTTCGATTTTTCTGATATTTCCGTCACGGAATTTTATAACCTGATCTGCCATAAGCTTTATTGCATCATTGTGAGTAACTATAATGATAGTGTTTCCGAATTTCTGGTTTACTTCTTCAATGAGTTTGAGTATCTCTTTAGAAGTTTTGTAGTCAAGAGCACCGGTAGGCTCGTCACAAAGCAGAATGTCCGGATTTTTTATAATAGCTCTGCCGATAGCGGTACGCTGCTGCTGACCGCCGGATAACTGTGACGGAATTTTGTGCTGATGTTTAGTAAGTCCGAGAGTTTCAATAAGGTCATCGATAGGAAGAGGGGAGTCGCTAAGATAAGCTCCTACTTCGATATTTTCTCTGACTGTAAGATTGGGTATAAGGTTATAGGACTGAAAAACGTAACCCAAGTGCTTTCTGCGGTAAAGAGTGAGCTGCTTATCACTGTAGCTTTCAAGTTTTTCATTATTGATTATTACAGAACCACTGTCAGCGGAATCTATACCGCCGATTATATTCAGAAGCGTAGATTTACCTGAGCCGGAAGGTCCGAGCAGTACGCAGATATGCCCCTTTTCAACTCCGCAGGTTATACCTTTAAGTACTTCGTTCTTGTTTTCACCTTCACCGTATGATTTTTTTATATTATCGAGCTGTAGATACATAATTTATCCCTCCGTAACATGAATGAGTAGTCATATGATTGACTGTTCATATAATAACACAAAAACTGACATTTGTCAATAGAAAATAATATAAACTTTAAAGTTTTGTATAGTAATATAAAAGTTAGAGACTGCTAACTTTGTATCATGTTTAATTTGCCATATCCGTTTTATGTAAGCAGATATGAAAACAGTCAGAACCATAAAATAGCTCAGACTGCTTATTTTGTGCTTAACTTTTTATTATTAGTACGTCCGAGGATATAGTCGGTGGAAACGTTGTAGTAGTCGGCGAGGGTGACAAGGTGACGTATGGGAAGGTCACGTTCACCGGTCTCGTATCGGGAGTATTGCGGCTGTGTAGTTTTCAGCAGCTTGACAATATATCCGAATAGGTATACAATTTAATTGGAGGTGGTCGTTATGTTTAAATCATTCGTTGAAAATATGTTTAAATCACCGGGAAAAAGAATAAAAGCATTGTCGAGGATACTGTTCTTTATTTTAAGTGGATTTACGGTATTAAGTGTGATAATTGCAGCGACAGATATAGCTGAAGTAGAACCGTTTCAAGGGTTCATATACTGCGTAATAGGAGTAATACTTTCGGTTATCGTTTCGTGGGTGTCGTCTATCACAATCTACGCTTTCGGGGATATTTGCGAAAATGTCGAGACGATAAAAAACGAGTTGAAGTCCCGGAACAATGATACTCAACAGTCCGGAGCATCCGGTGTTGAAAACTATAGCACCTCCCAGAATTTACAAAACAGGGAGTAAACTGAAAAAAATCTAAATTCTACTTGCAATTCAGAAAAAGGTGTGTTATAATATTAACGATAGGGTTTTATCCCTGTAAAAGAAATTCTCAGGAGGAATTTAAATTATGTTAGTATCAGCTACAGAAATGCTCCAGAAAGCAAGAGCAGGTAAATACGCAGTTGGCCAGTTCAACATCAACAACCTTGAGTGGACAAAGGCTATCCTTCTCACAGCTCAGGAGCTTAACAGCCCTGTTATCCTCGGCGTATCTGAGGGTGCTGGAAAGTACATGACAGGTTTTGAGACAGTTGCAGCAATGGTTGCAGCAATGGATAAGTCTCTCGGAATCACAGTTCCTGTTGCTCTCCACCTCGATCACGGTTCATACGAGGGATGCTACAAGTGCATCAAGGCTGGCTTTACATCTATCATGTTCGACGGTTCACACTTCCCGATCGATGAGAACGTTGCTAAGACAACAGAGCTCGTAAACGTTGCTCATGGTCTTGGTCTTTCTATCGAGGCTGAGGTTGGAGCTATCGGCGGCGAAGAGGACGGCGTTATCGGTAAGGGCGAGTGTGCAGACCCTAACGAGTGCAAGCAGATCGCTGACCTCGGTGTTGACTTCCTCGCAGCAGGTATCGGTAACATCCACGGGGTATATCCAGAGACCGGGGAAGGCCTCAGCTTTGAGACTCTCGTAGCAATCAACAAGACTGGTGGCGATATGCCTCTCGTTCTTCACGGCGGTACAGGTATCCCTGACGATATGATCACAAAGGCAATCTCACTCGGCGTTGCAAAGATCAACGTTAACACAGAGTGCCAGCTCGTATTCGCAGAGGCTACAAGAAAGTACATCGAAGCTGGTAAGGATCAGCAGGGTAAGGGCTTTGACCCAAGAAAGCTCCTCGCTCCAGGATTCGAGGCTATCAAGGCTAAGGTCAAGGAGAAGATGGAACTCTTCGGAAGCGTAAACAAGGCTTGATCGTACATATTATAATAATGAAGCGGACATCCGGCAAGGGTGTCCGCTTTTGTGTTTTTGGATATTTATTACTACCGTATCACGTAATTTTAACAGCAGAAATTACAAAATAGCTCTTGACAAATCACATTATATCGGTTATTATAAAAGTGTATAGGCATGGCGGGAGGGTCTTGCCTAAGAATTTATATTCACAGAGAGGGGTATTATAATTATGAATTTCAAAAGAATCACTGCTGCTGCATCCGCACTTGCAATGACAGCAGGACTGGCTGCTTATGCACCGTCTATCAAGGTTGAAGAACAGCCGATAACTGCATACGCTGCAAGCAGCTATAACTACGCTGAGGCACTCCAGAAGTCAATGTTCTTCTATGAAGTGCAGCAGTCCGGTAAGCTTCCTGACTGGAACACTGTTCAGTGGAGAGACGACTCTATGATGAAAGAGGACGGCACACCGGCTGATGTTATTGACGGCGGTTGGTATGATGCCGGCGACCACTTCAAGTTCACTCTTACAAATGCATATACTGCATCTGTTCTCGCATGGGGACTCATCGAGTATAAGGATGCTGTCAAGAAAGCCGGTCTCTATGACCTTTACATGAATAACCTCAAATGGGGACTCGATTATATTTCAAGATGTGATCTCGGTGATGAGGTCATCGGTACTATCGGACCTTCACAGTTTGACCATAAATGGTGGGGAAGTCCGGAAGTTTATATCAGAAAATATAAGATAATGGACGGTAAGGGCAAAGAGGAAAGACCTTACGATACTATGACTTGTTCAACAGTAACAGGATATATGGCTGCTGCACTTGCAGAAGGTTCTATACTCCTCAAAGATGAGGATCCTACACTCGCTGCTTCATACCTCAAGCAGGCAAAGAGCCTCTTTGAGCGTGCTGATAAGGTTAGAAGCGATGACGGACAGGGTACTCAGAAGGAATTCTATAATATACAGCAGCATGGAAACGATGTTGAAAACTATGTAGACGAGCTTATGTATGCTGCTAACTGGCTCTACAGAGCTACAGGCGATAAGTCATATCTCACAAAGTGCGAGACTGACTATATCCCACATTTCCCATTGGAGAATCAGTCTACTGATAAAAAGTATACATGGGGCTTCTGCTGGGATGACTCCACACAGGCTGCTGCATTCCTTTATGCTCAGAACACAGGTTCACCAGAGTGGACTGCTCATGTTAAGAAGCATCTCCAGTATTGGATGGGCGTAGGCAACAGCGATAAGTCCTCCGGTATAAAGGCATTTGACAATATCACTCCTAAGGGACTTTCATACCTCTTCCAGTGGGGATGCCTCCGTCATTCTACAACAACAGCATGGCTTGCAAAGCTTGCAAGTGATACTATTCTTAAAGACGACACTGCTTTTGCAGCTGAGGCTGACAAGTGGGGCAATCTTCAGATGAATTATTGCTTCGGTGACAATGAAATGGGCATCAGCTACGTCCTCGGTATGGGCGATGAGTGGCCTTCAGTATTCCACCACAGAGCTGCTTCCGGTATCCACGATGACCACTGGAATGAGCTCGGCTCAACAGCTGCAACTAATGAGGGCTGGCAGACAGAGTATGCCCACACACTTTACGGAGCTCTTATCGGCGGTCCTGACAGCAAGGGTAATTACGGAAGCTACTCAGTTTCTGACTACCAGTATACCGAAGTTGCTATCGACTATAATGCCGGATTCACAGCAGCACTTTGTGCTATGATCGATGATTACGGCGGAAGTCCGCTTACAAACTTCCCACCAACAGAGACTCCGAAGTGGGCAGAATGGGAAGTTGCAGCAGTCCTTAATGGTCAGCCTGCAAACAGCTATACAGAAATCAAGGCTTGGGCTATGAACCATACAGCTTGGCCTGCAAGAGTTGCTAAAGATGTTAAGTTCCGCTACTTCTTTGACGTAACTGAGCTGCTTGATAAAGGTCTTACTATCGATCAGATCAAGGTTGAGACTAAGTCACAGCAGTATACTGAGGGAGAACAGGGCTATGCTCATGCAGAGGGTCCGTTCCAGTATAAAGGAAACATCTACTACGCTGATATCGTGTTTGATGACGGAAGAGCTATAATGCCTACCGGTCAGAGTGAGCACAGAGATGAAGTTCAGTTCAGAATCTCAATTCCGGATGCTATCGAAGGCAAGTCTACAGCAGGTGCATGGGATTGTTCAAATGACTGGTCATATCTCGGCGGACTTGCAGATGCTACTGACCTTAAAAAGGATGATTCTCTCAACGAGCACATTCCAATGTATGTAAACGGAATCCTTGTATGGGGCGAAGAGCCGGACGGAACAAAGCCTACAAAGTCTGATTATACATTCACAAGAAACGGCGGAGGCTCTCAGACTGACCCTACAGAGCCTACAACAGGTAATACTCCTAAGGCAACATTATGGGGCGATTCAAACTGCAGCGGTGAAGTTAAGATGAACGATGCTGTTCTCGTAATGCAGGCACTTGCTAACGATGACCTCTATGGTCTGAATGGTTCTGAGAAGACTCATCTTACAGAGCAGGGTGAGATCAATGCCGATGTATACGCAAACGGTACAGGACTTACAAATATGGACGCTCTTTCTATTCAGAAGTTCCTCATAGGTGCTGTTACGGAGCTTCCAGAGTCATACAAATAAGCAGACTTGGATATAATTTAATTAATTCACATTTTTGAAACAAGAGAGGTCTCGGCCTCTCTTGTTTTTTACCTGTATTTGTAAGTAGTGCACAAAAAATATGACAGCTCATTAGGAAAATACACGAAATTCAAAAAAACTATTTACTTTTTTTTTGCGGTATAATATAATATGATTGATGAGAAACGGCATAGTGCAAGTCCGCAGGACCGCCGGCTCGTCAGATAAGACAAACGGTATAACCGCAATGTTTGCACTGGCATTGCGTTATAAGTACATTATATCTTTTATTTTATCAGGGAGGGTAAAAAAATGCACAAGAACTTTAAAAAAGCATTAACTGGTAGTCTCTTGTCAGCAGCTATGCTTGCAACAACTGTTTGCAGTGCTATAGCTCCAATGAGTGCTTCTGCTGAGATCCCAAATGTTGGTTCTGAGCAGCTAGGTGCTACAACTTTTGATGACGGTGTCGGTCTTCCATGGCATACTTGTGAGACTAACCCAGCTAAGCAGAAATTTGAAATCGAAGATGGTAAATACACAATGACTGTTAAGAATAACTTCGGTGGTGCTGGTAGATGGGACCTTCAGTTCCGTCACAGAGGCCTCGAACTCGTAAGCGGTCATAAATATCACGTTCACGCTGAGATCACTTGTTCCGCAGATGCTTATCTTTACACAAAGATAGGTAACTACGCTGGTACTAAGGAGTACTGGAACGATGCTGGTAACGGTAACTGGCAGCCAGTTCAGTTAAAGAAGGGTCAGACATTCGTTATCGATACTGACTTTACTGCTGGTTCAGGTCCTTCTGCTCTTGAAGATGGCCCTGCAGAGTGGGCTTTCCACTATGCTTGTCATGAGGGAACAGATGGTGCTAAACAGTATGGCGGAAGCGATACCGGTGTTCCGAACGATGCTACTATCACATTCGATAATATGTCTCTCCAGAGCCTTAGCGGTGACCCACCTGTTTCAGGTACAGATGAATACGGTGCTATCAGACCAAAGTCAAATGTACGTCTTAACCAGGTAGGTTACTTCACAAAGCTCGCTAAGAAGGCTTCATATACTTCAGATGCTGCTGATCCGCTTGAATTCGACGTATACGATAAGTCAGGCAAGTCTGTACTTAACGGTAAGTCAACAGTTATTTCCGGTGATATCGAGTCTGGTACACCTGAGACAACTAAGGTTAAGGGCGACGGCGGAAAGATGATCACAAGATATAAGGATTCCGGTAAGTATGTTCACATACTTGATTTCTCCAAGCTCACAACAGCTGGCGACGGATACTATATCGTTGTTAAGGATAAGGTTGGTGTATCTGGCACACAGTACGGAATCTATGAGGGTGCTTTCGATACAACTATCGAGGGAGATAAGGTAATGTGGACAAGCTGGAAGACTAAGAAGTCTTACCAGATGAACAAGTCACATCCTTTCTCTGTAAGTGATAAGGTTTACGGCGATCTCGTTAGAGATTCAGTATCTTACTTCTATCAGAACCGTTCTGGTGTTTCAATTGAGTCTCAGTACATAAAGAATGGTACAGATCCTAAGCTTGCACACTCACAGAAGGGTCATAACCCAGATACAGCTTATGTACAGCCAGAATGGGTTAAGTCTTACTCATCTACATTCGATGGTGATGAAAAGTACTCTATCACTGCTACAGGCGGTTGGTACGATGCTGGTGACCACGGTAAATACGTAGTTAACGGTGGTGTATCTGTATGGACACTCCAGAACCTCTATGAGATGTCTAAGAAGATAGGCACAGAGAGCAAGTGGGATGACGGAAAGACAATGCTCATTCCTGAGAACTCCAATGGTGCTCCTGACCTTCTTGACGAGGCAAGAGTAGAACTTGAGTGGTTCTTCGACATGATCGTTAAGGGCGATGATCCATACTGGGGCGACAACGGTTCTAAGGCTAAGGCTACAGGTCTTGTTTACCACAAGCTCCATGACTCTAAGTGGACTGGTCTTGCAATCTACGCTTGGGACTACGGCGAGTTCGAAAAAGGTATGGCTCGTATAGTTAAGCCACCAACGTATGCTGCTACATTCAATACAATTGCTTGTGCTGCTCAGGCTGCACGTCTCTGGAAGGGTATTGATGATAAGTTTGCTGACGAGTGTCTCGCAAATGCTAAGGCTTGTCTCGCTGCTGTTGAGAAACACCAGAGCAAGTGGGCTATCAAGGAAGGCGATCCACTTGAGCAGGATGATATAAAGGGCACAAACAAGAGAGGTACAGATCCACTCTTCGCTCCTCTTGATCAGGCTATCGGCGGTGGTCCTTACGGTGATACATACGTAGAGGATGACTACTACTGGGCACTCTGTGAGCTCTTCGCTACAACAGGTGATGAAGAGTACCTCACAAAGCTCAAGAAGTATGATAATAAGAATGATAAAGAAGGCTGCGATAAGGCTCTCAGCCTCACATATAGACTCGGCGGCGGTGAGAACAAGGGATCATTCAGCTCCTTCAACTGGGGTTGTACATCCGGTCTTGGAACACTCTCACTCTATCTGAACAGCGACAAGCTTTCAGCTTCTGATGCTAAGGCAGTCAGCGATTCTATCATGCTCGCTGCTGATAAGTATATAGCTCAGGAAAATGCAACTGGTATGGGTATCCCATATGAGGGCTCATCATTCACAGATCCAATCAACATCGGTCTTGATGAGAACGGTAACCCAATCGAAGTTACAGGTTATGAGTGGGGTTCAAACTCCTTCGTTGCTAACAACGCTATCGTTATGGCTTACGCTTATGATGCTTCAGGCGGAACTAAGAATGGTAAGCAGAAGTACATCGACGGTGCTTCAATCGCTATGGACTACCTCTTCGGACGTAACGGTAACGACTTCTCTTATGTAACTGGTTACGGTGATACAGAGGCTGGTAACGTTCTTCAGTGGCCACACCACAGATTCTGGGCTAATGGCGTAGATCCAGCATTCCCGAAGGCTCCTAACGGAATCCTTTCTGGTGGTCCTGGTGCTGGTATGCAGGATCCATATGTTGGTGGTCTTGGATACAAGCGTGGTGCTGTTGCAAGCCAGAAGTGCTATGTTGATAGTGCAGAAGCTTGGTCAGTTAACGAGATCACAATCAACTGGAATGCTCCACTCGTTTGGATGGCTTCTTACCTCGAGGATGTAGCTCCTAAGGTTTCCGGCGAAGGCGGCGGAGATGATCCTAAGGATGGTATCTGGGGCGACGCTAACATGAGCGGCGAAGTTAAGATGAACGATGCAGTTCTTATCATGCAGTCTGTTTCTAACTCTGATGAGTACGGTATCGGCGGTACTGACAAGAACGCTCTTACTTCTGACGGTGCATACTGGGGCGATGTTTACCAGCACAATGGCGGAGACATCACTAACATGGATGCAGTTCAGATCCAGAAGTTCCTCATCCACACTATTGCTTCTCTCGATCCTACAAAGTAATAGATTATAATTAAAATTTGCTCAGACGGGTAAAGGGACGCTGCGGCGTCCCTTTTTGTATATATTTGTTTATAATTCAGGAATATATCAACATTTTATGAAAAATTACATTTAAATCAGGGAGGGAAAATAATGTATAAATATATGAAGAAAACTATTACTGGAAGTCTTTTGTCAGCAGCAATGCTTGCAACTACTGTTTGCAGTGCGATAGCTCCGATGAGTGCTTCTGCTGAAATACCAAATCTTGGAACTGAACTTCTGGGTGCAACAACTTTTGATGATAATATAGGTTTGCCATGGCATACCTGTGAATCAAATTCTGCTAAGCAAACTTTTGATATCAATGACGGAAAATATCAGGTACGAATTCTTAATAATTTTGGAGGCGACGGAAGATGGGATCTTCAGTTCCGCCATAAAGGAATCCAGCTTGTAAATGGTCATAAATATCACGTTCACGCTGAGATCACTTGTTCAGCAGATGCTTACCTTTATACAAAGATAGGTAACTATGCTGGTAATAAAGTGTACTGGAACGATGCAGGTAACGGTAACTGGCAGCCAGTTCAGTTAAAGATGGGTCAGACATTCGTTATTGATACTGACTTTACTGATGGTTCAGGTCCTTCTGCTCTTGAAGACGGCCCTGCAGAGTGGGCTTTCTACTATGCTTGCCATAAGGGTACAGATGGTGCTGCACAGTACGGCGGCGATGATACTGGTGTTCCGAATGGTGCTACTATCACGTTTGATAATTTGTCGATTCAGGATTTGAGCGATGATGCGGTTGAACCTCAGTCTTCTGAATATGGCATTATAAAACCAAAGTCTAATGTTCGTCTTAACCAAGTAGGATATTTCACTAAACTTTCTAAGAAAGCTTCCTATACTACAGATGCGTCTGAACCACTTGAATTCACCGTATACGATAAGTCGGATAAGCCTGTACTTAATGGTAAGTCAATATTAATTTCTGACGATGTTGACTCCGGTACACCTGAGACTGTAAAAGTCAGGGGAGACGGCGGGAAGCTGATCACAAGATATAAGGACTCGGGTAAGTATGTTCACATACTTGATTTTTCTAAACTTTCTACAGCTGGTGACGGCTATTATATCATAGTTAAGGATAAGGTTGGTGTTTCCGGAACTCAGTTCTGTAATAATGAGGGTGCTTTCGATACTAAGCTTGTTGATGATAAGCTTATGTGGACAAACTGGAAAACATCGAAAGAATATCAAATGAATAGATCTCATCCTTTCAAAATCAGTAATGATGTTTATGGTGATCTTGTAAGAGACTCGGTTTCTTATTTCTATCAGAACCGTTCAGGTGTTCCTATTGAGGGTAAGTACATAAAGAACGGCGATGCTACTAAACTTGAACATAGTAAGGAAGGTCATAATCCTGATAAAGCATATGTTCAGTCCGCATGGGTGAAGCATTACTCATCAGAATTTGATGGCGATAAGGACTATTCTATAACAGCAACAGGCGGTTGGTACGACGCTGAGAATCATGGAAAAAATGTTGTTAACGGCGGTATATCTGTTTGGACTCTTCAGAATCTGTACGAGATGTCCCTGAAGCTCGGTACAGAGAAAAAGTGGAATGATGCCAAGACAATGCTCATTCCGGAAAACTCAAACGGTAAACCGGACCTTCTTGATGAGGCGAGAGTTGAGCTCGAATGGTTCTTCGATATGATAGTTAAAGGTGACGATCCATACTGGGGCGATGAGGGTTCAAAGGCAAATGCTACCGGTCTTGTTTATCACAAAATCCAAGACTCTAAGTGGACTGGTCTTGCTTTATATGCATGGGACTATGGTGAGTACGAAAAAGGTATAGCACGTATCGCTAAACCTCCGACGTATGCAGCTACATTCAACACAATTGCTTGTGCTGCACAGGCTGCTCGTCTCTGGAGAGGCATAGATGATGAATTTGCTGATAAGTGCCTGAATATAGCAAAGGATTGTCTCGCTGCTGTTGAAAAGCATAAGTCTGCGTGGAGTGTAAAAGAAGGTGATCCTCTTGAACAAGATGACACAAGTGATGGATATATCAGAGGCAATGATCCGCTGTTTGCACCTCTCGATCAGGCTGTAGTCGGAGAGCCTTACGGTGATACATATGTGGAGGATGACTACTATTGGGCACTTTGTGAGCTATTCGCTACAACAGGTGAAGATGAGTACCTGACAAAGCTCAGGAATTATGAGAATAAGAACGATGTTACAGGTTCTGATAAAGCTTTCGGACTCACATACAATCTTGTCGGCGGAGAAAACAGAGGGTCGTGCAGTTCTTTCAATTGGGGATGCACATCCGGTCTCGGAACACTCTCACTTTATCTGAACAGATACAAGCTTTCATCTGATGATGCTAAGACTGTTGAAGATTCGATAATTCAGGCTGCTGATAAGTACATCGAGCTTGAAAAAATATCTGGCATGGGCATTCCATATGTCGGTTTTACGTATACAGATGCAGTTGGTATTGGACTTACTGATGAAGGTAACCCGATAGAGATCAATGGCTACGAGAATGGTTCAAACTCATATGTTGTAAATAATGCGATGGTTATGGCATATGCTTATGAGGCTTCCGGAAGAAAATATAAGTACCTTGACGGTGCTTCAACTGCTATGGACTATCTCTTTGGACGCAATGGTAACGACTTCTCATATATATCAGGTTATGGAGATACTGAAATGGATACAGTGCTCAAATATCCACACCATAGATTCTGGGCTGGCAGTATTGACGCTAATTTCCCACTTGCACCGGCTGGAGTACTGTCCGGCGGACCAAATGCAGGTATGCAGGATAATTACATGAGCGGAGTTGGCTTCAAGCGTGGTACTGTTGCGAGTCAGAAATGCTATGTAGACAGTGCAGAAGCATGGTCAGTTAACGGAGTAAACATTAACTGGAACGCACCTCTTGTATGGATGGCTTCATATCTTGAGGATGTTGCCGGTAATAAAAATCCAGATCCAACAGGAGTTTGGGGCGATGCCAATATGAGCGGCGAAGTTAAGATGAACGATGCTGTTCTCATAATGCAGGCAGCTTCAAATTCTGATGAATATGGTATTGGCGGTACAGCTTCGACTGCTATCACTGAGGAAGGTTCGTACTGGGGCGATGTTTACGATCATAAAGGCGGCGACATAACTAATATGGATGCAGTTATGATACAGAAATATCTGGTACAGACAATAAAGTCTCTTGAACCAGAGACAAAGTGATAAATTAACAAACGATTAAAGGGACGCAAAGTGGAGCCCTCCTTTGGCGGAACGCAGGTTATATTTACGAGACTGTAATTTCAGGCTCGGTAACCATATTTTCCGCTAAGGGGAGCAGCCTAAAGCGTCCCTTTTTATCAAAAAAATAAAGCTGCTCAACTGAGCAGCTTTTATCTTTATAAGCTTTTATCAAACACCGTACTTAGCTGTAGCAACTGGAACACCAGGGCCCATTGTAGATGTAACTGTGCAGCTCTTGAGGTAAGTACCCTTAGCTGCAGCTGGCTTAGCCTTAACGATAGCTTCCATAAGAACAGAGAAGTTCTCTTCGAGCTTAGCAGCACCGAATGAAGCCTTACCGATTGGGCAGTGGATGATGTTTGTCTTATCGAGACGATACTCGATCTTACCAGCCTTAGCCTCTGTTACAGCCTTAGCAACATCAGGAGTTACTGTACCAGCCTTTGGGTTTGGCATAAGACCACGAGGTCCGAGAACCTTACCAAGACGACCAACAAGACCCATCATGTCAGGTGAAGCAACAACAACGTCGAAGTCCATCCAGTTTTCCTTCATGATCTTGTCAACCATGTCCATACCGCCAACGAAGTCAGCACCAGCAGCCTTAGCTGCCTCATACTTATCTTCCTTGCAGAATACGAGAACTCTTACGTTCTTACCAGTACCGTTAGGGAGTACAACAGCACCTCTAACCTGCTGGTCAGCGTGTCTTGAGTCAACGCCGAGACGGATATGAGCCTCAACTGTTTCATCAAACTTAGCCTTTGCGTTCTTGCAAACTAAGTCAAGAGCCTCTGCGGACTCATACTGCTTTGCATAATCGACAGCCTTAGCACTGTCAACATATTTCTTGCCGTGTTTCATTATTTATCCTCCTATAAAGTGGTAATACCAAAACGCTTATACGCAGTTTCAGTTAGCGGAAAGTTTCCTCCCACCATTAGAT
>JAFYGE010000022.1 GCA_017543335.1 Ruminococcus sp. | reverse complement strand
GTATTGGTGATATACTCCCATTGCTGTTTAATCTCTGTGTAGTTTCTTCCTAATCTGTCAAGGCTGCATATAATAAGCAAGTCATTTTCGTGAAGTATAGGAGCTGATGTTGCAGTTCCCACAAGTGTATTATATCCTTTGCGGTTGAAGTCTTTACCGCTTGCTTTGTCTGTGAATATATACCTATCGTCTTTTATGTATTCACTGAGCTGTGCAAGCTGTCTGTCTAAGTTCTGGTCTGTTGTGCTTACTCTTGCATAACCGTACATCATAACTGTGTACCCCTTTCATATTTTCAAGGCTGTTCGCCTTTGCTGTATTCAGTATATCACTAATATTCGTAAAAGTCAATAGCTATTTACGAATATTCATAAATTGTTTACATACCTTTACGAATACTGAAAGAGGCTGTTTTCAGTCTGATATTTGCTGTTCGTAAAGGTGTACCTTTACAAACATAACTTTATTATCAGTCAAATGGCGATATATAAACGTTTTCAGATTATTATTACAACTTTATTATCACCACTTTAGCTGATTAAAGTATAATAAATGAATTAAATGTCATATTTAACGATGTATAAATATTTTATCTATAAATCAACTATTGATATTTGCCTTTAAATCGCTCATTTATAGATAAACTACCATTAGCCATTTTGTTTTGTTTGTTAGAGTTCTCCGAACCTCTGGTAGTGAACTATTTCCCTCTCCCTGAGGAACTTTATCGGATCTCTTACATCAGGATCATCCGCAAATCTAAGAATATTGTCGTAAGTCGTTCGTGCCTTCTGCTCTGCTGCCATATCTTCGTGAAGATCAGTTATAATGTCACCTTTTGACTGAAAATATGCCGCCGTAAATGGAGTACCCGATGCTGCTACGGGATATATTCCTGTTGTGTGATCTACAAAATAAGTGTCAAAGCCGCTCGCTTTTATCTCCTCTATCGAAAGGCCCTTCGTAAGCTGATATAATATCGCTGATATCATCTCGAAATGTGCGAGTTCCTCAGTGCCTATATCAGTAAGCAGACCTTTGACCTCGCCGTATGGCATAGCATACCTTTGATTGAGATAACGCAGAGAAGCAGATAATTCTCCGTCCGGACCGCCAAGCTGAGAAACGATTATTTTTGCGAGTTTAGCATTAGGAGTTTTAATATTGACCGGGTACTGTAATTTATTAGAATATCCATGTTGTACAAAATAGTCACAAGAAATCCGCAGTCAGGGTAAGGTCTGAATGCGGCTTAATTTTGCAAACTCTCCTGGTCTTGCAGTAGTATATTTTACTGAAGGCTGAGTGAAGCAGTTTATTTTTTTCTTCGGGATCCGAGGCTGAAAAGCACTCGAAGACATTCTGAAGTCGGCTGACAGCTTCAAACGGAGGAATCTTTTGAGACATTTGTTTAAATTCAATTTCTTTTATAGCTGCTTCAATCGATTTTATCTTATCGCCGACTATCTTGGAGCGTTCAAGGAAAGTATTCGTATCATAGACCTCATGTTCAAGCAGGTCGTACAGTCTTGAAAGCTGACGCTTTGCCTTTTCAAGCTCCGCCAGAAGCGGAGTTTTTTTGTCGGACTTTTTGACCTCGGAATTGCTGCTGCGTCTTAGTTTTTTGAGCCGCATGATACGGTAGCGGAATGCAGCGAGCACAGCCTCGTCAATTTCCTCTGCAGCGGAGCTTACGACCTTGCCCTTGCACTCCCTGCAAACGCACAGCATATACTCGTGACCGCTGTTTGCGATGAATCGCCTTTTCATCTGGTGACCGCAGTTCTTGCAGTAAAGAATATTGTGATAGTAGTTGAGCAGTTTGTCGTTTGGGCGGAGTTGAGCAACAGGGTTCGTTTTCTTTTTCAGCTGAGCAGATTTAAAGACCTCATCACATATTATAGGTTCATGAAGTCCCTTGTAGAGCGTGTCACCGTTGGACTTTGTTTTCCAGCCTACCATTCCGCAGTACAGCGGATTTGCGAGTATTTTCCTGATACTCGGCGGTTCCCAGAACCGGCTTTTCTGCGGACTGATACCCATTCGGTTCAATTCGTTTGCTATATACCTCGCACCGTGACCGTCGAGATACATATTGTACATGAACCGGACTATCTCAGCTTCCTCCGGGACTATTTCGAGAGTATGTACTTTAGGCTCAGGATTAACTTTACGATATCCGTAAGGAGCGGAAGAGCTTATATAGTTTCCCTCTTTGACAGAAGCGAGCCTTCCGGCTTGCATACGGCGATTTATAGTCTTATACTCACGTCGGCTCATGAACAGCGAGAACTCAAAATATTCTTCATCGAACTCATTATCAGGGTCATAGGTCTTATTTGGAGTAACTATCTTTGTCGAGTACGCACGAAATGCCTGAGCAACTATCCCTTGGTCTATAGTATCTCCACGAGCAAGACGTTCTATCTCGACAACGAGAACTCCGGAATATTTCCCCTCAGTAACGTCAGCAAGCAGAGTCTGCATCTGAGGACGTGCAGCGATACTGTCTCCGCTGACTATCTCCCTGTATATCTTGACTATATTGAGCTTTTGCTTTTTTGCAAGCTCCATGAGCATATTATAATGACGTGTAAGAGTTTCCCCCTCACCCCTTGCCTCAGCTTCAGCGTCAGCTCTTGATTTTCGCAGGTAAATACAATAACTTTTCATCATTACACTCCCTTCGTGGAAATATATTTATGAAAATCTAAAAATATTACAGCATATAAATTAACGAAAGGAGATGAAAAGATGTCAGAAAAGCCTTCAATGTGGGAGCGTACAGAATATGAGATCATAAGCGAAACAGAAACAGAAACTGAACTTATAGGTGTTATCAGGAATTGCTATAACGGAGTAAAAATAGTCTGCCGCATTCCAAAACATACTAAAGAAGAAGAGGAAAAACTCGCAGCGGATATCACATACGCACTCATGCAAATAGCCTATACAGGTCAGGATATAAGCTGTATGACGAGCATGGAGATACTTCCAGAATAATCACGCCAAACATAAAAACAGCCTCTCTATTCTCAATAAATAGCGAGGCTCTGCTTGTCAAAAAAGTATTAATTCTTTAGGGGACGCCCTCTCGTGCAGGGCGTCCACCTCTTCAAAAACAGTCCACCGGACTGTTTTTGAATTCACCCCTTGCGGAGCGTTTTGCGGCTATATGTGGGGCTTTGCCCCACCCCCCACAAGGGCTGTCAGCCCTTGACCTGACCAAAGGGTTGAAAAACCCTTTGGAATCCCATTATTATAGTTATCATTTTGTTTTATAGGTTTCAACAGACTGAGTCTCTCTATTCTCAATAAATAGAGAGGCTGTTCTGTTATATTAAATTATACGGTATATGTTCCGCCTGCCGGAAAACTCTTTTCTCTGCCGAGGATATAGCTTTGCATAGTTACAAGGTCAGCGATATTAACGCTGTTATCGCCATTAACATCAGCCGCTGCTGCAAGAGCTTTATTCTTACTTGACCGATTAATATCTGTCAGAGTTTTTCTCATAAGAACGAGGTCGAAGGAATCGACAATGCCGTCGCTGTTGAGGTCGCCGACAAAACCTGTTATCTTCTCAGCTGAAATATCTTCTTTTTCAGTATAGTAATACTCAGGTTCGTTTGAATCCTTGTTGAATATACGGAAATAGTCCATAGAGCCGTTCATTCCCGAACCTATAAGGTAAGCTGCATCATCGCTGATAACGTCAACAGGGTCGAGCGTAAATGCTCCATTTGCAGACTTCATCTCTTTTCCGTTATTGACTTTGAGAGTAGCTTTATCGTCAGAGATAAGAACACTTACTGTTACCCATTCTCCCGGAACATACGCATTATCCACTGAAACGCTCTTATCTCCGCCTGTCAGCGAGATAGAACCGTTTTCAGCTGTCAGAGAAAGCTTATTGTCCGAACCGAAACTAAATATCTCGTTTCTTCCGTTATCACGGAGGAGTACAGCAGTCTGATATTCAGCATCATGCAGAGCTGCATAGGAGCTGTCTGCAATTATATACTGTTCCGCAGAACCGTCAAAAGTCAGAACGCCATTGGCGGAAGTTTTGTTTTCGCTCCATGTCGGAGCTCCCATAGTAATGCCGAATGTGGAGGTGTAAACGTCCGCTGCTGTTTCGGAGCTGTCTGCCGAAAACTCCAAAGCTGCCATTTGTCCGTCAGTATAAGGACGGCTCTGAACGTAATTATCGTAACTTGTCCAGCCATATACTGAACCCTGCTGTATCGTTCTGCCGGAATCATCATAATAGTCACCGTCCGGCATTGCCTGACCGGTAGCGGTACCGCTGCTGAGGCAGTATGAAACTCCCTTTACTGTGGCATTTCCGCTGACTTTATATGTATTGAAAACAAGACCGCTCTCGATAACTCTTGCATTGTCCGATATAACTGACTGTCCCATAACGCCTGCATAGTCAGCTATGATAGCATTGTCCTTTACAACAGCATTTTCAGCAACTACTGCATGACCCTTTACTACAGCATTGCCTGAAACTCTTGCACTTCCGGTAACTACTGCATGGCCGTCAATAACTGCATTTCCGCTGACCGTTGCATAACCGAGGACTTTTGCGTCCGGACCGACATATACTGATGGATCAACTTTAGCTGTTGACGCTACGAATCCGCCGCCGTTAGGGTGACGTGTTCCTATTGAAGTGTTAATGTTTCCCTGTTCCTGCTTTATGCCAGCACCTGTTATTGTCGCAGCCCAAGGATAGCGTGTTTTGCTGAGGAACGGATAGTGACTTTCGTCAAATTCTCCTGTACCATATGCCCACGGAACTCCTATCTGCTGCCATGATGAGCTGTCAGGAGTTGCAGTTACGGTAAGATATGCAGCAGCGTCGTTACCGCTGTTATAGTCCATAGTCATAGTTTCACCGGACTTGAAAAGGTCAGAATAACGAGTAGTACCGTCCTTCTGCTCAACAGCGATGCAAGCTCTCCAGTCCGCACCCTTAACGCTTGTAAGACCCTCGAGTGTAACTGATATATTGTTTCCGTTCACTTCAAGCGGAACTATATTCACTCCGAATTGCTGAGGAGCACGTTCTGTCGGAACAGTGTAGAAATTCTCTTTGCCGGAAGTGTTTTCGAGAATAGTGAATATCTCGCCCCAGTTCCATTCGCCCCTTGCTAAAAGTTCCTGCTGACGAGCCTGATAGTCCCTTTTATGAGCTAAATCGAGAGTAGCAAGACGCTTTGCATAGTTACCCAGTGTCTCTTTCATATCAGCTCCGGAGATACGTTCTATCTCAATATAAGGATATTCGTCACGCCTTCCCTGCTGCATAAGGTCTTTTACGAAGCTGCTTCCGTATCCGGGCAGATTGTCCGGATTTTCGGTAATATACTGCAAAAATGCCCATGAAGCGTAATTGTCACGTCCGAGGATAGGAGTGAAGCAGAGGTTCTTCATGTATGTCTCAAAATAGTCAGTGATGCCGTTCACATTGCCCCACTGTTTGCTGTAATAATCGGAATAGAGGAACTGCTCTCTGTACCAGTTTGCGATAGCCTCCCACCATGACTGAACGTATTTATTCTCGTTCCAGCCAAGCTGATGAGCGGTTACAACGTGACCAAACTCGTGCGGAAGCACCCATGACGGATTAGGTGAATTCTGCATTGCACCTACACAGCAGAACATGAACGCATATCCCTGATTGTCATACCCCATGTAAGCCCAGTCGTCAGAAAACGGAGAAAGACCTGTGCCTGATATATAGAAATTCACCTTATACTGATTTCCGTCACGCAGACTCATATTTACAGACTGAGTCGGCGGTTCCATAGAAAGGTCATTCATATAAACGTCCCAGCAGGCTTCGAGATTCTTAGCATTTTCTTCAAGGAAGCTCTGAGTTATCTTTGCTGAATCAGGTCCGTTCTTGCCCCATATAAACTGGAAATGCTCGGACTCCCAGCGGTTAACGTCCTCATTTGCACACCAGACATCACGGGTACGAAGTGAAACAGCTGCCTCGGCTGTCTCAGTGTATTCAACGTACGGTACAGCACTTATCGACAGTGCCGCTGCTAAAATTGACGCTGTGGTCTTCTTTGTAAAATTGTACATTAAAGTTCCTCCTTAAAAATATACCCTGTAAACTTTTCAATTGCCGAAAAGACTGACATATAGCCAGTCTTTTTCTGATTCATTCCCCTTACAGAACAAATATATATGATAAGCTCCCGTGCAGAGGAGCATCATAATTGTTTAATAAGCATACTCCGCATAAGACTCAGGTCGAATGCATCGAGTATATCGTCGCTCAGCATATCAGCTGCTTTGTGGTCAAAAGACTTCATATTTTTACGTCCCAGCAGCCAGTTCTGCATTGAAACAACATCAGCTATATTGAAGCTTCCGTCAGCATTCACATCGCCTTTAATTATTTCCGTACTATCTTTCTTTACAAGCAGCTTTGCGTTGCTGAATGTTATCTCTCCGCTGTAAGCTGTAACGCCTATGCCGTCAAGCTCATTATATTCGACTTTCAGCTGTTTCAGTGCTGAAATAATATCGTCGGCGAGAAATACCGCTTTATCACCATTGAAGTAAAAAGGCTGTATAGTGTGCCATACCTGAGGAGTTCCCGACCACTTCTGCAAAGCTATTACCGGCGGATAACCTGTTGAACTCACATAATCAATTTCAACGGCATATGTATCTCCGAGCTTTTCAAGAATTCCTTTATTGAGAGAAATACGGTCAGAAGCCTCTATGGAAAGCAGCTGTTCTGTCTCGTACCCTTCCGGATATTTCGCCACATTTGAATAGAGGATGTTGTGCTTCGGAGTTTCCCCCTGCCTTTTGAATAACTCTGTCAGAGTTACAAATTCATATCCCTGCTCAATAAGCTTAGGCATTGCGAGCTCCAGAGCTTCTACGGTCTGATGATTTCCGGCAGCATCGTGCAGAAGAACGATAACTCCGTCCTTAGCACCATTAAGAATGTAGTCGGCTCTTTCCTGAGCGGTAACATTCTGCATATAATCCTGACAATCAATACCGCATATAAAAGGCAGGTCGACCGCATCGTAAAGGCTCTGGCTGACATCTATGAACGGCGGACGAAAGAATTTCGTGTGCTCACCTGTTATCTCCATTACCTTTTCATCAACATATGATATCTCATCCTTTACCTGCTCGGCAGACATTTTGGACATATTGGAATGTGTTTTTGAATGGTTATCGATCTCCATGCCCATATCATAGGCTCTTTTCACTGAAACAGCACTTTCCGGATCAATATTATCTCCTATCAGAAAAAAAGAAGCCTTTGCATTATATTTGTCCAGAACGTCAAGCACATCATTGGTCGTAGTTGTATTCGGACCGTCATCAAAAGTCAGTGCTATGAGCTTTGACTCGTTTTCAGCTTTTGCAGGCACATTTGCTGTTACGATGAAACTGCTGAACGTCATTCCTGCTGATGTCAGTAATGATATGATAAATTTCACTATTCTTTTCATTATTTCACCTCATATTTATGTTAGTTATCATCAATTAGATGATAACACATAAATACAGTCATTTCAATAACTCTTTGCACATTCTTACTTACATTTTGCATACTTTATATCAATATGCACAAAGGTCACCTTGCTGTATTGTCTTAAATTATGTACAACAAGGATACGCTGCTTTTTTCTCATACTGCCACATAGATTAGCTCCTTTCCCAAGGCCATGGATCATCGACCCAGCTCCAATGAGAATTGTCATCAGACTGCTCAGGAGTAATGGGACCGAATTTTGAGATATACTCGTTTAGTGCTCTCTCTCTCAGCGACTTATACTGCTTAAACAAAGCAAGAGCTCTGCGGCAGTTTGGATGAGTGTCAAGATAAAGGTTAAGTTCTTTGAGAGAGAAGTCGTATTTTTTTATCATATAAAGCAGCTTTTTCTTTTCATTCATCTGACATCGCCTCCTTTAAACGGAAGGTCGAGTTCGGGAAAAAGAGTTCCACGTGACAAAGCGTCCTCGTCATCATAGACCTCTCCCCACTGCTGAAAAGGCACATATGCCATTGCCAGTGGAGTTTTATCCGGGAAACGAGACATACCTTCGCTGTTATCATTACGTCTTGACTGCATTTTGCCGAGATAATTCTCTCGTTCTCGCATAACAAGACCGTCTAAATCGTCAATAAGATCGAGGTTCATAAAAGTCCTCCTTTCAGTTGTTGCGGAGAACATCGTGCAGAAGTCTCCGCACAATACATTTTATGTAGTAATAAAAATTCTGTTACTGACATAAAAAAGGTCTTCACAGGATTTTCCCATGAAGACCTTTAAACTTTTAAAATCACGTAAATGCTGAAACTCCGAGAAGACTGAGAACAGTCATAATAATGCCAGCTAAAAGTACACCGCATATAACCGCTACTACACTCTTTTTGAAGTCCATGTTAAGGAAGCTTGCAGCAAGTGTACCCGTCCACGCACCTGTACCCGGCAGTGGTATTCCGACGAAAAGCAGTAACGCTACAAAAAGACCTCTTCCTGCTTTTTCTTGTAATTTCTGACCTCCCCGCTCTCCCTTTTCGAGACACCATGTGAAGAATCTGCCGATAACCGGCTTTTCCTTTCCCCATTCAAGTACTTTTCTCGCAAAGAAGAAAATAAACGGAACAGGTATCATATTTCCTATCATGCAAAGCGGAAGTGCGTGATACCATTTTATACCGCAGGCAATACCAAAAGGAACTCCGCCTCTTAGCTCAACTATAGGCACCATAGATATCAGAAATGTAAGAATATATTTTTTCAACATACCAAAACTCTCTTTCTATAAAAATCACATACACTTAATTATCTCATATTATTACAAAATAGTCAAGCTTTTTTTTAAAAAAATGAGAATGGAAATAGTCCTGTTGCAAAATTGCTCAAAAAAACATATGCTAAGATTCAAATTTGTTTATATCGGAAATTTTTTGATTTTTCATTGAATTGGTCACGCAATTGTGTTAAAATTATTTTGTGTGCCTCGCACATCCGCAAACTAAAGTTTGCTTCGTGCGGATCGGCAAATAGCAAACGTCAAAAGATTTGTCGTTTGCTATAATATGCTGAAATTATATAAGGATAGTGAGTTTAATGAGTAAATTCAGAACACAGCATATGTCAGTAGAATGGCATGATATTGTTGATAACGAAAGTACTTTGCCTGCTGTTAATGCATCTCTCAAAGAAAAGTCGTCACTCGTCGGAAGAGTGGGACTTATGATGCTTTCTGTAGGCACAGGTGCGTGGAGAGTAAGGGCGTCTATGAACAAAATTGCCCGTGCATTAGGTATAACCTGCAATGCGGATATCGGTCTTCTGTCCATTGAATACACCTGCATAGAAAAAGATGAGACATACACTAATGCTCTCTCTCTGAATACGACCGGTATCAATACCCACAAACTGCGTTACCTCGAAGACTTTGCTGACGGTTTTTCAGAACGTGCCGGAAAATACTCCGTTGAGCAGTTCCATATGATACTTGATAAATTCCAGACTCTTCCGGCTAATTATAAGGCTATAAACCTCGCTCTTGCAGCTGCACTCGCCTGCTGCGGATTCACATTTCTGCTCGGAGGCGGTCCGGTCGAAATGATACTTGCATTCTTCGGTGCAGGTGCGGGACAGTTCGTAAGAAAAAAACTGCTTGAACGGCATATAACGCTCCTTGCAAATGTCACTGTCGGAGTCTTTACTGCTTGCTGTACTTATGTACTTTTGGATAAACTTGCAGAAATGATATTAGATATATCAACTGCTCATCAGGCTGGATATATATGCTCGATGCTGTTTATAATCCCCGGATTTCCTCTGATAACCGGCGGTATCGACCTTGCTAAGCTCGACCTCAGATCAGGTCTTGAACGAATAACCTATGCCGTCCTCATAATAGGCATGGCGACCCTCACCGGCTGGCTGACCGCTATGGCTTTCCGGTTCTCACCCTCGGATTTCACCGAACTCGAACTCGAAACATGGCAGAAGATAATATTCCGCATAATAACAAGCTTCTGCGGAGTTTACGGATTTTCATTCCTCTATAACAGTCCGAGAAAACTTGCTTTCACCGCCGGTATAATCGGCATGATAGCTAACACAATAAGGCTCGAAATCATAGACTTTACCGACATTCCGGTAAGTGCTGCCGCTTTCGTGGGAGCTTTGTGTGCCGGACTTATGGCTTCCGCTATGAAGAAGAAAGTCGGCTGGCCAAGAATAACCCTCACAGTTCCTTCGATAGTCATTATGGTACCGGGAATGTTCATGTATAAGGGTATATACTACATGGGACTCAATGATGTCTCAACCGGAGCTTTATGGCTCTCTAAAGCTGTACTTATCGTTACCGCTCTTCCTCTCGGACTTATATGTGCCCGCATCCTTACGGATAATAACTTCCGGAAGAGCTCGTAAAATAATTCTTTACAAACATGGAAATTTGTAGTATAATATTTGAGGAATAATTTTTACCGGAGGTATTAATATGTATATAACTTGTCTCGACCTTGAAGGTGTACTCGTACCAGAGATTTGGATAGCTTTTGCAGAAGCAAGCGGTATCCCTGAGCTGAAAAGAACTACCCGTGATGAGCCGGACTATGATAAACTTATGAATTGGCGTATCGGCATACTCAAAGAACACGGTCTCGGATTAAAGGAAATTCAGGACACTATCGCTAAGATCGACCCTATGCCGGGTGCTAAGGAATTCCTTGACGAGCTTCGTTCAATTTGTCAGGTCATCATCATAAGCGATACATTCACACAGTTTGCAGCTCCGCTTATGAAGAAGCTCGGAATGCCAACTATTTTCTGCAATACACTCGAAGTTGCTGATAACGGCGAGATCACAGGATTCAAAATGCGTTGCGAGCAGTCAAAGCTCACAACAGTAAAGGCTCTTCAGTCTATCGGCTATGAGACTATCGCAAGCGGCGACAGCTTCAATGACCTCGGAATGATAAAGGCAAGCAAAGCTGGTTTCCTCTTCAGAAGTACAGATGCTATCAAGGCTGATTACCCTGAGCTCCCTGCTTTTGAAACTTATGACGAACTCCTTGATGCTATCAAGAAAGCTATGAAGTGATCTTATTTTAAATAATATCATATACCAAACTATACAGACAGCCGCATGATAATAACCTATCATGCGGCTGTTTTATTAGTATAAAGAGATAAATTCAGTATCAGCGAGAGTTTTCATTTTAAGATGATACATATAAACAATAGGTTTCTCTGTAAGTATATTTTTTCATTATATCACAAAAGTACAGCATGGGAAATAGTATTTTTTATTTTTAACAATATTTATCGGCCTCCAACATTTGAAAAAAGTAGAAATTTATTATATAATAAAAAAAGTTTGTTACACTTCAGGGTGTTATTGCAAGTGTATGTTATGAAAGCACTTAACGAGCTCAGGCTTTTGAAAAACTTGAAAGAGGTGGTCTTATGACAGATAATGAATACCGTAAAATTTATGATAAAGATCCGTCAGCAGCTCAGACTGCTCTGTTTGATGAGTACCTGAATTATGTATACGCTATAGTTTACAATAAGCTGAGAAGCTGCGGAAGCCGTGAGGATATGGAGGAATGTGTGGGAGATGTATTCTCCGCAGTTTTTATAAGCTATGACCGAAACGGTAAATTCGACGGAGACCTGAAAGGTTTCATCGGTACTATTGCAAGCCGTACCGCTATTCAGATGTACCGCAAGCTTGTACGTCACAGTGATACAGTTTATCTTGAAGATGAACTGAACGAAACTGCTGATACTGAAAGAGTCGAAGAAAGAACAGAACGAAATGCTATGCAGCGAACATTATTACGGCTGATAAAAAGTCTCGGCGAACCGGATTCAGATATCATACTCCAGAAGTACTATTATAACATGAATTCCAATGAAATAGCGGATAAACATTCAATGTCGCCTGCATCGGTAAGAATGAGATGCAGCAGAGCTCTAAAAAAGCTGAAAGACCTGCTTTCAGCTGAGGGTTACGATATAAAGGAGGGAAACATATGAATAATAAGGAAATAGGCTTTGATGTTTTTGAAAATTCAGATGTTAACACCATTGAAGAGATAGGTACGGAAAAAATGAATATTGATAAAAATTCAAGAGACAGGATGTTGAAGATCACTATGGATAAATATGCAAAAAATAAAAAGGAGCTTGGTTTAACTGAAAAAGCTGCTCCGGAAAAAGAAGATTATTCTGATGAAGTAACAAGTGTTGAAAAATACAGCCGCAGCAAAATACGTCAGTTCGTGTATATTTCAGCTTGCTCGGCAGCTGCTGTAGCATTGATCGCAGGAAGCGTATTTATGCTTGGTCACAATAAAAAAAGCAATAAAAATGTGCAGGACCCTTTAGTTGATGTAACTACCAGCACTACCATAACTTCCGAAACTGTAACAACAACTGCTGCTGAAATCAAATCAACTGAAAATGTATCAACAACAGATAAATATGATGTTCTTGGAAGGCTGCTGCAGAGAATAAGCAATGAAACTACAGTACAATGGCGAGAAGGTCCTATGGGAATTCCACAGGATAACGCAGAATACGATACAATAGTTCGTTATTATACTATCACCGATATAAAAAGCATGATAGATGAATTAAATTCACTTG
>JAFYGE010000021.1 GCA_017543335.1 Ruminococcus sp. | reverse complement strand
TCGAACAACGCAAAGCAGGTAACTATCAACGGAAGCGTTTACGATGTATTCACTAACCCCATGAATTCCTACACTATCGAAGGAAACAAGGCGTTCACACAGTACATCAGCGTTCGCCGCAACACAAGAAGCAAAGGTACTATCACGATTTCCGACCACTTCAAGGCTTGGGAATCACTTGGTATGAAAATGGGCGGTCTCTACGAAGTAGCTTTCAACGTTGAAGGCTGGGAGAGCGACGGTCAGGCAGACGTTAAGCAGAACGACATCAAGGAAGGTACTCCTGACCCCAACAAGCAGACAACAACAGCCGCACCTCAGAAGGCTGACGCTAACGGAAACTTCCTCGTTGAGGACTTCAACTCCGGTAAGGGCGACTTTACAGGCAGAGGCGATGCTACAGTTTCTGTTGACAGCAAGAACTACTACGACGGCACAGGCTCACTCAAGATTACAGGCAGATCTGATAACTGGCACGGTGGTTCTATCTCACTCGATTCTTCAACACTCGTTCCCGGTTCGACTTACAGCATCAGCGCAGCTGGTCTCCAGAAGAGCGGCTCTGCAACAGACCTCAAGCTCACACTTGAGTACACTGCTTCAAGCGGCGATCAGGACTGGATGGAAGTAGCTTCCGCAAACGCTAAGAGCGGCGAGTGGACAAAGCTCGAGAACACAAAGTTCACAGTTCCTTCCGGTGCTTCCGGAATGTCACTCTACATTGAAGCTCCCGACAGCCTCACAGACCTCTGGCTTGATTCATTCAAGATATCGGAAGAGGGCAAGACTTCATCTGTAGTTACAGGCGGCGGTACAGTTGACGGTTCATCTTCTGTAGTTGTTACAACTACAAACGGCAACGGCACACCTGCTACAACTACAACAAAGGCTCCCAACACAAACAACGGCAACTGGAACAAGCAGAATGCCGGTCTCAAGAACGTTTACTCAAACTACTTCAGGATCGGTACAGCAGTTTCCGCTAACGAAGTAGGCAAGAACCCTGACTTCATTCTCAAGCACTTCAATTCTATCACTCCTGAGAACGAGCTCAAGCCCGACCAGATCCTCGATCAGTCAGCTTCAAAGGCAAACGGCAACAACGTTGATCCTCAGGTAAAGCTCGGTTGGGGCGCTAAGACGATCCTCGACTTCGCAGCTAAGAACAATATCCCTGTAAGAGGTCATACTCTTATCTGGCACAGCCAGACTCCTTCATGGCTCTTCAAGGAAAACTTCGACGACAACGGCGCTATGGTTTCCAAGGAGATCATGAACAAGCGTATCGACAACTATATCAAGAACGTATTCGCAACTCTCAAGAAAGAGTATCCTACAGTTCAGTTCTATGCATACGACGTAGCAAACGAGTGCTTCGCAGACGGACAGGGCGGCGGACTCAGACAGGGCGGCTGGAATCAGCAGGGCGGTCAGTCTCCGTGGAATATGCTCTACGGCGATGACAGCTACCTCGAAGTTGCATTCGCATCAGCAAGAAAGTACGCTCCCGTTGGCTGCCAGCTCTACTACAACGACTACAACGAGTACGAGAATCCCAAGATGAACAACATCTACAATCTCGTTTCCAAGCTCTACAAGCAGGGCAACCTCGACGGTGTTGGTATGCAGTCACACCTTGACACAAGCTATCCCAGCGCTTCACAGTATCAGCAGGCACTTGCTAAGTATGCAAGCATCGGCTGTGCAATCCAGGTAACAGAGCTCGACGTTACCTGCAACAACGAGCAGCAGCAGGCTTCTTACTATGAGAGCATAGTAAAGGCTATCAAGAACTGCGAAAAGGTAAATTCACTCACATTCTGGGGAACAAACGACGGCATGAGCTGGAGAGGTTCTCAGAATCCCCTTATCTTCGACAGAAGCTACAATGCAAAGGCAGCTTATAACTCGATCGTAAACCTCGTAAATGAGAGCGAGTACGGCGATGGTTATTCAAGCGGCTCTATAAATCAGTAGCCCGGAACAACAACTCAGGCTACTACAACTAAGGCTACAACAACTACACAGGCTACAACTACTACTGCACCTGCTGCAAACATCAAATACGGCGATGTTAACCTCGACGGTGACGTTTCTATCGCAGACGCAGTTGCTATCCTCCAGTACCTCGGTAACAAGGATAAGTACGCTCTCAGCGATGAGGCTAAGGCAAACGCTGACGTTTACAACACAGGCGACGGCATCACAGCAAACGATGCTCTTACAATCCAGAAATATGACGCAAAAATTGTTACAAAGCTTCCCGCAAGTGTTATGCAGGGCTATGTAACAACTCAAAAAAAAAATAACGACGTAACAACAACAGTAAGAACCACAACTGCTCCTGTAGTAACAACTACACAGGCTCCCAAGGCTCAGACCTTCATCAGCGATAACTTCGAGAACGGTGCAGGCAAATGGGCTGCAAGAGGCGACAGCGTTTCTATCGACTCTGAGAGCGGCAGCTACTACAGCGGCAGCAAGTGTGTAAAGGTTTCCGGACGCTCTGAAGAGTGGAACGGTATGTCCTACAGCCTCGGCAGCGACTTCAAGGCTGGCAATACTTACAGCTTCTCTGCAGCAGTTATGCAGGCAAGCGGTGCTACAGAAGAGGTTCGCCTCTCACTCCAGTACACTGATTCAACAGGTACTACAAGCTACGACCATATCGCTACAGCAGACGCTAAGGATAAGACATGGACAAAGCTTGAGAACGCTTCCTACACAATTCCCGCAGGCGCAACAGACCTTCTCTTCTACGTTGAGACAGCTAAGAGCTCCTGCGACCTCTACATCGACGACATCACAGCTGGTACAGAAGGTATCAAGTCAGACATCACAACAGGCGGCGGAAAGGTCGGCGAGATAAAGGCTCCTCAGAGAGCTGAGGGCGTTGACATCTCATGGATCGATCCCAGCAAGCCTATGGTAGCTATCAGCTTCGACGACGGTACAAGAGACGCAACTCAGGAGAAGAGGATCATCGACGCTCTTAACAAGAACGGCTTCCACGCTACATTCTTCTATGTAGGCAACTGGATCACAAGCCCTGAAACTGTAAAGTATGCTTACCAGAGCGGTCATGAGGTTGCTAACCACACAACAACACATCCTTATCTTACACAGAAATCTTCAAATGAGATACGCAGTGAGTTCGATCAGACTCATGCTAAGCTCAAGAGCATAATTGGAACAGAGCCTTCAAAGCTCATGAGACTTCCTTACCTCCAGTCAAATTCAACTGTACAGCAGACACTCTACGATGTACCGCTTATCAGCTGTGCGATCGACACTAAGGACTGGGACGGCGCTTCCAAGGACCAGATCGTTAATACTATCAAGTCCAATATGAGCAATGGAAATCTCAGAAATTCAATAGTTCTCTGCCACGAGAATTACTCAACAACAGCAAGCGCTATGGAAGAGGTTCTTCCTTACCTCAAGGCTCAGGGCTGGCAGGTAGTTACTATCTCTGAAATGTTTGCTGTAAACGGCAAGGAACTCAAGGGCGGCCAGATTTATACTCGCTGCTGATAATTAATCAAGATAGTTTCACATTCTGATTATCCCCAAATTTCCCTGAAAAAACAGTCGGTTCGTCCGGCTGTTTTTTCTTTGCCTGAGCCTGTTTTGCAGAAAACAGGCTCTTTTTTGTGGATATATGAAAAATGTGATGAGTATATTAAATTCTTTCACAAGACCGTCATCTCTGTGAAAATTTTTACACAGGATATTTCTCAAAAAACAACATTTGCTCCAAATTCATTTCACACAGCACCGGTATACTATACTCAGAGGTCAAGGGAAAGACCTGAACAAATAACTGAAAAGGAACGTGAATAAAATGAATGAATACAATTATAACGCAAATAACAACGGTGAGGAGAACAACAGCATGAATACCTACAACGGCTTCAGCACCGACGGAGGCTCTCCGAAAAAGCCCAAGAAGCATACCGGACTCAAAATCGCTGCTTCGCTTATGGCTATGCTCTGCGTGTCAGCCGGCTCTATCGGAGTTTACTCTCAGGTAGAGGGCAGACTTAAAAACGCAGTCGCTATGGTTGAGGAGAAAGTCGAGGAAAAGGTCGAGAATATAGAAAAGAACGATTCAACAGAGCCTACTGCCGCTGACACAGCAGCAGAGGTCGAGAAGGTAGGTCTCATCAAGACCAAGACATCAAGCTCCGATGAAATGGCAACTGAGGACATCGTTGACAAGCTCCTTCCCTCCGTTGTCGGAGTTGAGTCGAAGTTCACAGTTACTCAGGAGAACAACGGCGGCTTCTATTTCGGATTCGGAGGCTTCGGTCAGCAGGAACAGCAGCCTTCAACATATTCCGCTACCGGAACAGGTACGGGCGTTGTTATTACCGATAACGGCTATATCGTAACAAATGCGCACGTTATCTACGACAGCGAACACGGTGCAGGCGAGGCTGAGAGCGTCTCCGTTATCCTCAACGATGAGAAGAGCTACGACGCTGAGATAGTCGGCTACGATACTGACTGCGATATCGCAGTCCTCAAGATAAAGGCTGAGGGACTCACTGCTGCTGAGTTCGGCGACAGCGACAAGATCCGTCTCGGAGAGTCCGTTATCGCTATCGGCAACCCGCTCGGCTTCGACCTTATGGATACAGTCACCGGAGGTATGATATCCGGTATCAACAGAAACATAACTATCAATGACAAGGCTATGAACCTCATTCAGACCGATGCTGCTATCAACAGCGGCAACTCCGGCGGTCCTCTCATCAACAAGAATGGTCAGGTCATTGGTATCAACTCTTCAAAGATGTCCTCGACATATTCAGGTGAGGCTTCTATCGAGGGTATCGGTTTTGCTATCCCTTCAAACGAGGTATCATCTATCGTTGACGATATCATGAAGTACGGCTACGTTACAGGCAAGCCTCAGCTCGGTATAAGCTGTCAGGACGTTACCGAGAATATAGCTCAGATGTTCAATCTCCCGCAGGGCGTTTACGTAACTGCTGTTTCCGAGGGCAGTGCCGCTGAAAAGGCTGGTATCAAGTCCGGAGACGTTATCACTGCTGTAGAGGGCAAGGAGGTCAAGACTTCCGAAGAACTCAACGCTCAGAAGAATCTCCACTCGGCAGGAGATGAGATCGAGCTCACACTCACAAGAGAAGGAAAGGAGGAAACTGTCAAGGTCACTCTTGATGAGGTAAAGAATAAGAATAAATAATTATGAACTGTTAATACTGTTAAGTGCTTCCGGTGTGTTCCTTTCCGCCGGGAGCATTTTTGTTGACTTTGGCAGAGTAATGGGGTATAATGGTAGTAATATTTTTTAAGGAGACTTTGCATATGAATGCTTTGGTTATTAATTGCAGTCCGGTGAAAAATGGTGCTACTGCTTTGATAGTAAGCACGATTTCAGATAAGATATCAGAACGCTTTCAGACAAAAAGTATTTGTATCGGAGATTTTGATTTCGGATTCTGCAAAGGGTGTCGGACTTGCCATAATACGGCAAGATGTATTCAGCATGATGACGTTTCTGAGATAATGAAACTTTTTGAATGGGCGGATATAATAGTTTCTGTTTCTCCTTCCTATTGGGCTGACGTACCCGGACAGTTTAAGGCTTTCATAGACAGGTGCACTCCGTGGTGTAATACTCACGTGCCTCATGCTTCGCTCAGCAGTGGGAAAAGAGGGTATTCCGTTGCACTGCGAACAGGTCCGAATATGAAAGAGTGCGAGAGAATTATCGGCACTATAGAGCATTTTTACGGTCACCTCGAAATTGAATGCTGTGGAAGTCTCGGTCTTTGTTCAATAGAGTATAAAGATAATGTTCAGTCTCGAATGAACGAAATACTTGAGTTTTGTAACCGGATTTCATGAGTGGGGGAGTAGTATGAATAAGGAATGGTCTGAACTCAATAAAACGATGCAGGCTCAGCTCAAAAAGCGTGAGACCTTCCGTGGGGGCATAAATACCCTCCTGATACTGCGCGATAAGCTTATGGACGTTATTCTCTCCTTTAAAAATGAGCTGTCACGCGAGGACTTCAACGCTATGCCGTTTATCAATGCAGACGGGTATCATTCAAAGTCGATAGCTTACTCGCTGTGGCATATTTTCCGTATTGAAGACATTGTCGCTCATACCCTTATCAGCGGCGATGAGCAGGTCTTCTTTTCCGGTGCCTTTGCCGAGCGCATCAATTCGCCAATCATTACGACAGGAAATGAACTCTTCAAACAGCAAATTGCTGATTTTTCAAAAAGCCTCGATTTAGATGAACTCTATTCGTATATCTCTGAGGTCAAAGAGGGTACGGAGATGATGTTGAAAGATATGGGCTATGATATGCTGAAAAGGAAAGTACTTCCAGAGAACAGAAGCGATCTGCTGAAACTTAATGTGGTGAGCGACGACAAGAATGCCGCATGGCTCGTTGATTATTGGTGCGGGAAAGATATCCGCGGACTTATCCAAATGCCGTTCTCGCGCCACTGGATAATGCATATCGAAGCGTGCCTAAGAATTACACATAAGTTAAAATAAAAAAATATATCAATAAGTGTTGACATACTACTCCCGCTGTGATATAATAATATAGTCATATGACAAACAACATATCGCGGTGTGGAGCAGCTAGGTAGCTCGTCGGGCTCATAACCCGAAGGTCGTTGGTTCAAATCCAGCCGCCGCAACCAGAATTGTTATATGAAAACCTGTCAGAGAACACGATATGCGCTCTGACAGATTTTCATATACATTAAAAAATGTGGCTTGACAGCTAATGCCCTTTACAGGTTCTTGCGCCTTCGTAAGTGTTTGTTGTTCCACATACGACCTATTAAACAACTTAATGGGCTACGACTTCATTTAGAGAAGTCCACTTTTAGCAAGATTATCGTCAAGTGTTTTCATTGCTCGCTCCCCTGATTGCTCATATTGCATAGCAAGCAGAGTATAAGTTGTAAATAGTTTACTTCAAGCCTTTATATTCAATTATCAAGCTTCAAAATCATTATACATAAAAAGCAAACCTTTCAGTCTGATGCGGCAAACATACAACTGAAAGGCTTGACAAAACTATGTTAAATGTGCTATAATAAATAGCACACAAAAAATAGCCATCTTGCTAAGTCAGTTAGATGCAGGGACATCTTTCTGATTATGGGGAGTGTTGGAACGCCAATTCCTATGCTCCCTGCGAGGTGCTTTTTTATTATGTACAATATTTATTATATCACACTAAAATGTGAATGTCAATACTTTTTTCTATACAATATGCAAACTCCCGATTTTTTGTGAAAAATCGGGAGTTTTATTAATGTAATCGTTCATTCTTCAATTCCGAAAATAAATTTCGTGATCCTATCCTTTGCTTTTTCTGTTGCATCAATTATATCCTGTTTGCACCAGTATGGTTTTATATCATTCTCATATTTTTTGACTAAATCTGTTGCAATAGGATATTTGCTGTCCTTATAACCAGTTTTATTATTTACACTTGTAGATACTTTGCCTCTAAACCATTCGTTTCCGATTGATCTGTTGATTTTGCTTTCAAGTACTATTTTATTACCAAGCATATCTACATAATCATAAAATTCTTCTTTTGTATCAATCTGAGCATCCTTTCTGATTATGTCAAGGTTAGTACCGCTTTTGGGCATGATATGTTCTATGTCATATTTTGCTCCAAGCGCGAAATCATAGCCTTTATTCTTTGCAAATAAATACTCATTTAAGTATACAAGCACGTTATTCTCATATTCTACAATACTCTGCTTGATATCATCAGCATTCCACTTTTCTGCAATGTGTTTATCGAAATCTGCTCTGATATCTTGAACGCCAAATGCAGTATCAGCTAATTTTACACTCTCGCCAAACAGGAATGATTTGAAATTGTTGCTCGAATATCCAGCATCAACAAGTTCCAAAACAGCGAAAAGGCGCAATAGACAAATGGCAATATGCAAAAGACGGAACATTGAGTAAAAAGATCGACGAGCTTTATAAATCTTGATTAAAGATGAATAAGATTAAACTCGATAAATAAGGAGGTATACCATGGGATTATTTGATAGTTTAATGAATGCCTTTTCCTCTTTTGGTGACAGCGACATTACTTGGTATTGTGATGGATGTAATAGTATCCTAAATGAACAGAATGGTTTTAATACTGACTCTGGAACATGGGAATGTGAAAAATGTGGCTTTGAAAATGATGTTACCAGTAACAACGTATACGAAAGCGAAGAAGATTATCAAGAACAAATGGGAATACCGCGTTGTCCGAAATGCGGTGGCATGGTAAGAGGTGATGCTCCATCTGCAACTTATTGGTTTAATTGTAAATCCTGTGGAACTCGCTATTATTTAGAAGATGGGGAATTGCTTGACCCGTTTGACAGAAATAATTACCGTAGTAATCGAACCTGTGAGAATTGTGGAAAGAGTTTAGCTGGAGGAGAATATACCGCTCCGTGGGAAGAAGGTAATCCACATGGATACGTTCTTTGTCCACATTGCCGTTGCCCAAATTATTAAACGTAGAATGAGGTAATAAAAGAGTCTATGATGAGACCGATTGTAAGAGCAGTCGGTCTCATCTGCATAAGATTGAACAAATAAAGAGTGATGAAGGCTTAACAAAGAAACAGCTTGATTTGATAGTATACAACCTAATGGTAATGTAACGTTGTTGGTAATAATAAGTTGGTATTCGATCAATTAAAAATACTGGTAGCTGTTATGGCTCTGCGAAAAAATTTCTGTAAATTCAAAAACTGTGATAAAAAACGATATATGGGAGCGGCTTGGATGATTAGCCGCTCCGATTTTTTTACAGTATACAACGGATACTGTAATTTGTCAAGGTTCTTTGAATATCAGCCTGCTGAAATGGAGCGCAGCGGAATGGAATCAGGCTGATATCCGACGGCTCAGCCGAGCCTGTCGGGGTACATGATCTCCAGCTCGCCCAGGACTTTACCCCAGTTTCGCAGCGGCATAGTCCATTTCTTAGCTATCTCATGCGTTGCAAGATACAATGCCTTCAAGAGCGCTGTATCGCTCGGAAATACACTTCTCTGCTTAAGGGGATTATATCAATTCGGCGTTCATCATGTTATAACGTTAATTTTGTATGCTGCTGCAATTGAAATATAACGATTTAAAGCATTTTTATCTTGTCGCATTATACAACATACATATTTTAGAATTGTATAATCATACAAAAAAATACAAATATGTATA
>JAFYGE010000020.1 GCA_017543335.1 Ruminococcus sp. | reverse complement strand
CTGTCAGCCCTTGACCTGACCAAAGGGATAATAGGCTAACCGCCACGTCCCCTTTGTCACTTCGTGACATCTCCCCACACAGTGGGGAGTCACTCTTTGGAATCCCATTATTATGGTTAGCCTTTTATTTTATAGTTTTTCAACACTCTGTAATGAATGCAAAGCATTCATTTTGCTTTTATGATATGATCCAGACTTTATAAACTATGAAAGACGGTGATATTTTGGAGAAATTCAAGTCTGCCTGTTTATCACGAAAAAAAGGCAAAGCCGAGATAATTGCTTTGCTTCTTTATATAGCAGGTACTATAATTATCTCGTATTTCCATGAGCCTTTTTTTGACGAGGCTCAGGCATGGAATATAGCACGTTCGGCATCTATAAAAGAAATATTTACTTTTGTTCCGCACTATGAAGGACACCCACCTCTATGGCATCTGATACTTGCTCCATTTGCAAAATCAGGAGCTCCATTTCATCTTTCTGTCAGCTTAGTGAACATTACTTTTTGTACAGCAGCTATGGCATTGCTGCTGTTTAAATCTCCTTTTCCTAAAGCTATAAGATGCACACTGCCGTTCACCTATTTTTGCTTTTATCAGTACGGAGTTATTTCACGTCCATACAGTATGATGATGCTTGCATTCATGCTTATGGCTATAACTTATAAAAATAGAAATGAAAAGCCTTGGCGGTATATCTTTTCAATGACCTTCCTTTGCCTTACTACCTCTCTCGGACTACTTCTCGCAGGCGGACTTTGTCTCGTATGGACTTATGAGATAATCACTCAGCTCATAAAAGAGAAAAATATGAACCGCTTTTATGCAGATAAACGCTTCATTCCTCTTTGTTTTATTCTGGCTTGTGCGATACTTATATTGATAACCGTAATGCCTGCGGATAACTGCTATTATGAAGGTGTTGATCAAAATCCAACATTCTGGGACATCATAAAATATAAACCCAATACCCTTGCTTTTCTTTATAATCCTTATGAATGCTGGAGCGGAACTCTTGTTAATATGAATTATAATGCTACAAATGATATGTTCAGATGTTATCTTGAAGCATTCTTTGGTCTTATTTGCTGGATAGCACTTATCGCCATAACGAAGAAAAATAAAAAACTGCTTACTTTTTTAATACCGTACCTCGCTTTTGACATTTTCCAATCTTATCACTACAGTTCTATTCACCACTTAGGAATAGTTTCAACTTTCCATATTTTCATATTCTGGATAATAACAGATGAAAACGGTAAAATAGAGCTTCCGGACTTTTTTGGCAAAATAGGCAGCAGCCTGAAAAGTCCTCTTATACGTAAGATAGCCGGAACAGGATTATGCGGTCTGTACCTTATAAATGTTGTATTTTCCGGAGTTTCTTCATTTAATGATATAAGATACAGTTATTCGATCCAACCTGTTGCTGATTTTATAAAAGAAAATGATCTTGAAGATAGAAAAATAATGGTAGCTTGGGACTTTGATTATGCAAAAGCTGATCCCGACAATATAAATGGAAACAGTATTTTTTACGACTTTGCAATACCTTCCAATCATCCGAAAGTTACTTCAAATCATACACTTGTGATCGGTACAGCTTCAACACTAATGCCTTATTTCGATCATAATATCTTTATGAACTTCAATAACTATAAATATAAAGACGATTTCTATATGCACTATGAGTATAAAGAAGAAAAAGAAGCAGTATTCGATTCTTGGGAAAAACAAGGACTTCCTGATATAATAATCGGCTACTGTCCTATAGATGAAGTATATGATTATGCAACATTTAAGGATGTAAGATATGCTATAATTAACGAATGTAAAATCCACGTTAATTTTAAATTACATACTACTGACAATCGTACCTTCGTCTATATGCGTGAAGATCTATTAGACGAATATCCTCAGTTGTCTGCTATTTATAATCCTAAAATAGCCGGCGAATATGTTCCGGAAACTGAAAAAGAGAAATAAAAAATAAGACTGCATCGGTTAAAATACCTTTGCAGTCTTTTCTTATGCCTTTCTTGCAACTATTGTGACTTTCATTTCTCCGTCTTCTATTTCAGCAAAGACCTCACCGTCCATTTTTCTCATAAGCTGACGGCATATATAAAGTCCGAGACCGCTTCCGGGGTTATCTCCGGCATTAGAGCCTCTTCTGAAACTATCAAAGATGTATAGCAGTTCATCGTCCGGCAGAGTACAGCCGGTATTAGAGAAAGTAATAAGACGACAGTCCTCATCGTCAGAGAAGTCGATCGAGATACGCTCACCGTCACCGTATTTTAAAGCGTTCTCCATTATATTCTGCATTACCTCATTAAGTCTGCTTGCGTCACCTTTCAGGATACAGTCGTTATAGTCAGCGATAATGAAGTCAGTTTTATTCATTTCAAGCCGGTCGTTATAGTAAGCAATGACGTCATTTAGTATCTCAGAGAGATAGAATTCGCCGTTATCCACATCAAGTGACAACAGGTCATCGCCGGCAGTTTTTGTAAGCTCGGTAACATATTTTTCTATCTCGTCAGCCTTTGCATTGATACTCAAAGCCGCTTCAAGCTGTTTCTCCTTTTCGGAGTATAGTCCCTTTGAAAGAGCTTTTGCGTAAAGTTTTATAGCCGAAAGCGGAGTTTTTATATCGTGAGAGATAGAAAGAAGCATTGTCTGCTTTTCACGCAGCATCTCTATCTCAGCTTCCTTCTGCTTTATAATATTCTCTCTGAGCATATTTACTCCCCAGACAAACTTTCCGAAATACCGGCTTTTTTCCTCTTTAAGCGGAGCTGTGAGTTCGCCCTTTGAGAGCTTATATGGTACGTTGGTAAATTTGTGGAACGGCTGTATCAGTCTGATACGGATATACAGCATCGCCAACAGAATTATCAGTGCTATGAATGCAAATGCGAAGTTCATTATCTTTCTGCGTTCATTTCCGACATTCTGCGTTACACGGTATTCAATGCGGTAGAGCTCACCATTTATCTCACGCACAGAATAGTCCTTTTCGGTACTGTAGAAATCGTCGGCATCGCCTTTTTTCACAACAGCAATTATATAGTCATAATCAGAGACATCAGCTTCACCGTCTTCCTCTATATCATGACATATACGGTTTATATCTAACTGCCACGGTCTGTCTGCATTATTTACCTTCTGACAGTGTGTAAAGAGCATATTTGCTATAAATATCACAGATGCTATCAAGACGATTATAACAGCTGAAATTTTATTGAAGTACTTCATTGATACTTATACCCCACGCCCCAGACCGTTTTGATATGTTCTGGCTTTTTAGGGTCTTTCTCAGTCTTCTCACGCAGTCGGTTTATATGTACCGTAAGTGTCTGCGGCTCAGAAAAGCTGTCTGCTCCCCATATCGTATTGAAAAGGTACTCTTTTGAAAGAGCCTTTCCACCGTTTTCTACAAGGAGAAGCAACAGTTCAAACTCTTTTACGGTCAGGTCAAGCGGCTGACCTTTGAGAGTTGCAGTATGCTCCGACTTGTTTATAGTTAAGTCACCTAAAATTATCTCATCAGAATTATAGTGCCTGCGGAATATCCCTGCAATTTTAGCAAGCAGTATATCAATATCGTAAGGCTTTTCGATATAATCATCAGCTCCGAGCCCAAGTCCCTCAAGCTTATCATCCTTGCCGTTTTTTGCACTCACTATTATTATTGGAACATCACTGTTTTGTCTAAGCCTTTCACATACTCCGAAACCGTCAATTCCCGGCAGCATTATGTCCAGCAGCACCAGCTTTGCACCGTATTTTTCAAATATCTGCAACGCCTTTTCACCTGTCTCAGCGGCACTTACTGTATAATTCTCTGCACGAAGGAAGTCCGTGAGCAGTCCTGAAAGCTCTTTATTATCTTCAACTATGAGCACATCTATCATATTACACCTCCGACAGGCTCACAGTACAGGAAAACTTACCATCCCATTTCCATAAGCCAGTTATTCAAAGTTCGTTCTCTGTCCCTTAAAGAAGAATTTGTTTCGTATCTACCTAAATTATACTCTCCTTTTATGTTTCCGTCAACTATATAAACTACTTTTGAGCATTTTGCAGCAACTCCGGCATCGTGAGTAACAAGCATTATAGAAGTTCCGTCACGGTTGAGTTTGAGAAGTTCGTCCATTACCTCATTGGAAGCACTGCGGTTAAGAGCTCCTGTAGGCTCATCAGCGAATATCACCTTCGGAGCGTTTATCATACTTCTGCAAACACAGGCTCTCTGAAGCTGACCTCCGGACACCTCGTTTATGTCATTATCTGCTATTTCGGTTATACCCATGCGTCGCATAAGCTCCCTGCCGGTCTTGATCTTTTCTTTTTTGGAGGCTGTGTTCTTCTTCGACTGCATTGCCGGAAGCAGTATATTATCCATAACTGTGAGATTTTTGAGCATATACATCTGCTGGAAGATAAATCCCATTTCATTTAATCTTACGTCAGCAAGCTCCTTCTGAGACATATCGGAGATGTTTCTTCCGTCAAATATTACCTCTCCGGCAGTAAGACTGTCCATACCTGAAACGGTATAGAGCAGTGTGGACTTACCTGAGCCGGAAGGTCCCATTATAGCTGTAAGGTCCCCCTCCTCCATATAGAAATCTACATTTTTAAGTACGTTATTCTGTCTTTTATTCACGATATATGTCTTGCTGAGTCCCTTTACTTCAAGAATCTTTTTCATAATTATTCCCCTTTCTCATTCAACAGCGGATGTGTCGGAAGCTTTTATTTTAGCGGCTGAAATTGCTGCTAAAACAGTCGCAAAAGCTATAACTATTATAAATATCACAGGATAAAGTCCGAATACTTCTGCCGGCTTTATCACATATCTGAGATTCTTTCCTGCTCCGAGCATACCGAATATAGAATTGCCAAATGCCTTTGTTACAGGTATTGAAACTATCATAGCAAGTATGCTTGCCACTACAGCAGTTATCATCATTCTGAGCGTATGCCACTTCATGATATTGCCATTGCGGAATCCCAGTCCTTTGATAAGAGCTATCTCACTCTTGTCCTTTTCGACCATGGAACGTTCCATAAGTACAACTATGAGTATGCATATCATAAGTCCTATTAGGAGTATAAGATTCTTTACTGTAGAAATAGTGTCACTTGATCTTGTACATTCGTCAACGAATTCTCCGGCAGTCATGTACTTATATTTTGTTCCGAATATATCCTTCATTTTATCAATTCGCTCTGCTATCACCTTGTCGGAAGGATCATCATCAAATTCTATCTGGTAGCCCATACCGCCTACAAAATCGCAGTAATCAAGTTTTATTACATTATTAAGTCTTGCATTTTTACCAAGATTGTTCATGCACTGGAAATATCCTGTAACTATGAATTTTTTATCTTCGCCATTCATATTTATAGTTATCTTATCACCTATATGTGCGTCAAGATAATCTGAAACGTACTCAGTCAAAGCGATCTCATCTATATTTCTCGGAACATCTCCTTCGAGCATATCATAACCTTCAATATCTGTATTCTGTCCCTGATATACATGCAGAGAGATTTTTTTATCTCCATAAGCTAATGAGTATCGGAAAAGTGCTTCCGTTGTACATTTGCCCGGCATACCGTTTTCTGCAAGTTTTTCTTCGATCTCAGCGAACTTCTTTTCACGGTTTACATCTCCGCCGGTTTTCTTGTACATTTCTTCATCTGAATAATAATCAATATACACATCTGTTTTCTGAGTGCCGAAAGTCTGTATTATAGTGTCGCCTCTTAGCGTATTTACCATATTTGCAAGTGTCATTACAAGCACAAGCAATATAGCCATCGTAATAGTGATTATACCGAACTTCTTTGGACTGCTGAGAACATCATTTGAAGCAAGAAATCCTGTAGTGCCAAGTCTGGTTTTTTTAAGGCTGAGGATTCCTTTTTTGCGGAAACGTTCACCTGTCTGTCCGTTTCTTATGGAGTCTACCGGTGAATATTTCTTGACCTTTCCCGTACATCTCCAGCAGAACAGAAGTATTACAGCTATTACTGCAAATGCTGATAATACGTTTATAAGTATCTTATTGTCATTTTCAAGTACCATATTATAGGAAACACTGTCCAGAAGCATTTTTGCAAACGGTATACTAAGTATGAATCCTATTAAAGCTCCTGTTACAGCCATTGCAAAATACTTTACCATATAAAGGACTCTTATCTTTGCATTGCCTATTCCTATAGCCTTCATTACTCCTATTTCTCTTATCTCGCCGGAGAGTGTAAAGTTTATGGTAAATCTTAGTATAACAAATGCTATTATCATAAAGAAGATACTTACCAAAAACAGTATTGCAGCTATCATAATATCTAAGAAATAAGTTAGTTTCAACATAGCTCTGTCTGCACTGAATTCTATACCCTGTTCATCGCTTAAAAGCTTTTCTACTGTATCAATATCGTCTGTTTTTACATAGCTGATCTTACCAAGATGCCCCTCTGTTATCTCAGGAACATCTGCAAAAAAACGGAAGTCCTTATCGTTCATTATGATACGCTTATTATTGGTTATATTTGAACCAAGCACTGCGTCTTTTGCATGGCTTACTATACGAAACTCCTTTCTTAACCCCTTCATATCAATGGTAAAGGAATCTCCGTCGGAAAGGTCAAAGTCCTTCATAAAGCTTCCTGTGACGTAGACTTCTCCCTCATTGACCGATGTAATTACTTTGTTATCCATGTCAAAGAAGTTTATCGCCATGTCATTGTCTGACATTAGCAGTATATATGTTGAATTTCCTTCAGTAAGGTCTGCATCCTCAATAATAAAATTATCGAGCGGAACTTCAATATATTTCTCTGATTTTACTTCTGTAACACAATCTAATTTTTGTACTTTTTCCTGAATAGAATAATCTTCCTCCGCCTGACGCATAACAAACATATAGTCACCGCAGTCAGCCTTGTCAATAAAGTCATCAAGTCCTGTGAAAACTGTAATGATGTTATTCATTCCGCTTGCAACAAACATCGTGGACAAGATAATGAATATTATAAGTATGACATTCATGGTTTTCTGACGTTTAAGGTCTTTTTTTATTATGTTCAGATACATATCACCAGCTCCTTTTTCTGTTGTGACTATAGTATAACATGGAAATTATTAAATAATCCTTAACTCAGTTTTTATCGATAAACGATAAATTTTTATCGTACAAATTGCATAAGCAAATCATTCATAAATTACTGATTATATGTAAGATATGTAAAATTTAATGATAAACGATAAATTTTAGTTGACAAACGCTAATGGTGCTGCTATAATATAATCATCAGCTGAAAACAAAGTTCAAAACTAAAGAATTAATAATTAAAAGGAGAATAATCATGAAAAATGATAACATCAAAAAAATCAATACTATCGGCAAAATAGCTCGCATACTTGCAATTATCTTTCAGATAGCATCAATAGTCGGATTTGTAAGCTGTATTGTCGCAGGCTGCATACTCATGGCTGTTCCGGATGATTCTTTAAAACTGAACGGCACTGCAAATGCGATACTTTCAGCAGATAAGGACAGTAAATATGTCCGTCTGGACGGCGAGAACGACTCCGTTTCTTTCTTTAACGGACGCTTAAAGATTTCTTCCGAAAAAATTGAAACCGATGACGATGAAGAGGCTTTAACTTACAATATTGAATCAAATGACGTTACTTTCGGAGATGTTAAACTGATTTTCGCTTTAGCATTATTCGCTGCTGCTGTATTTCTTATAATCACTATCATACCGCTAATCTTCGGAGGAAAGCTCGCAAAAAGCCTTGAAAAATGCAATTCCCCGTTTGAAGAAAACGTTCTTAAAAGCATGGGCAATTTCGGGAAATCACTTATTCCTCTTGCCATTTTAAAATTTATAATATTCGGTATAATAAATCTTGGAACCGTACTTATGATCTGTATCGTTCTTATGTTTGTGTATATATTCAAATATGGTGCTCAGCTTCAGAAAGAATCAGACGAACTTCTGTGAGGTGATATAATGGCTATTATTTTAAGACTTGACCGTGTTATGGCTGACAGAAAAATGAGCCTGAATGAACTGAGTGAACGTGTTGGGGTGAGCAATGTCAATCTCTCCAAATTAAAGACCGGAAAAGTAAGTGCTATCCGATTTTCGACTCTTGAAGCGATTTGCAGTGTGCTGGACTGCCAGCCAGGTGATATACTGGAATACGTAAAGGATACACAGTAAAATAAGGAGCTGAGGAAGAACCTCAGCTCCTTATAAATTTAGGCAATACCTTTATTATTTGATTATCAGCTTTCTCAGCTTGACCATATCAAAACCGTCGATGATACCGTCCGGACAAAGGTCACAAACAGTCCAGTCTGTGAGTTCTCCTTTACGGAGAAGATATTTCTGTAGTACCACGAGGTCGGCAACATTTACGGAACCGTCGCCGTTTACGTCGCCCTCAACAGCAGCCTGAGCGAGATTGTCCATATCCAGCCAGAGTCTTACATACGGACTTTCCGGATAATATGTCGGGAAGTTATCATTCTGAGAATTCAGCTCAGACTCTGTTAGAGCCTTGCTGTATATCCTGAGATCGTAGAACTCAGCCTGTGAGCCTCTGCCTGTTTCCGGACAGCCTCCGATAGTCACATTATAGCTCGAAGGAGTTAGTCCGCTTGTAGTGCCGGTTGATTTTTCTGCAAGTATTTTACCGTCACAGTATATGCGGATCATATTATTCTCAGCATCATAGATGCCGGCGATGTGATGCCGCTTGCCTAACCAGCCAGAGGCAGCATCTGTACTCCTTGTTGCTGAAACAGTTCTCCATTCTCCGCCTGCGTGGATGAAGAAATAGAGCATATTATTTTCAGTTCTCAGACCGAAAGCATGGTCGCCCTTACTTGCTATCATATTGAACTGAGGGTTGCCTGTCGGAACGATATTAGCTTCTACAGTGAAGGAGCTTTTATCCGAGAATATCTGATCCAGTCCCTGATTTGCAGGGATAGAGAGCTGACCTGTTATATAGCTGTCATTACCTGAGTTGTTCAGTTCAGCATCAGAACCAAGCGGTACAACTATCTTGTTACTGCTCTTATCCTGTATAGATACCTTGTTTGAACGGAGCTTTGCTGCGATAGAAGTAAGCTCGCTGTCAGCAGCAGAAGAAGCTGTAGGGATAATGTTATAGCTCCAGCTATACTTTCTTCCGGAAGGAAGTCTGTACTTGTTCAGAGTAGCCTGACCGCAGGTCGCACTGCCTACACCCATAGAGCCATAGTCCACACTGAGTAAAGTCTCTTTTCGTGGATAGAGCTTGTACAAATGGTCAGCAGCCTGTAAGTCCGCAGGAGTAAAGTGCAGAGCACTTGCCTCTACCTTATCATCAGCAGCTACAAGCAAACCGTACTCATTGGAAGGATTTTTTACGGATATCCACTTGACATCTGTGAGATTTCCTGAATCGTCAGCTTTCATGTAAGGGTAGAGCATCTCTGATACTGTAGATGATCATATACCCTGTCTGCCGTTAGTTTTTCTGTCGTTGTAAGTCTCAACAGGACCGTTTCCGTACCAGCTTACCTTCTCTGAACCCTCAGGCAGTTTCATGATAGAACCTACTCTCAGGAAATTTCCGAGACCTGATCCCGTACCGTCAACATTGAAGCCGACATTCACGTTTCCGTCCGGATAGATCGTATATATAATTTCAACGCTTGTGTCTCCTGCATTAGGGAGTAAAAGATGCGATATAACGATCTTTTCGCCGTTTCTTCCGTCGTGTGTTTCTATGTTCTTCACGTATATTTTCTCAGCAGCGTGTTCCCATTTCGTATCGAACACATTCTGTCTTGCTGAATTGCCGTCGTTTTCAACATAGCCTCTCCAGAAGTTAGGTGCAGGACCTTCAGATATGAGAGTTTCACCCTTATAGCTGTAGTCCTTCATAAGACCGGTAGCCTTGTCTATAGCAAAATTGAAATTCTTTCCTACAGCAACATACTGATTAGGAGCATCAACTAAAGTTACTTCTCCGCTGACATTGCTTCTGACGTTTTTTCCATTTCCGGAAAGCTCTATCTGACCATAAGCTATCTCCTGTCCGGCAGACAGAAGTCTCTCATCACTCTTTGTGGTTACTGAAAGTTCAAGGTAATACTCATCTCCGGAGAATCCTCCTGACGGTACTGTATACGGTACCTCCAGAACATTTTTTGAGCGTGGAGCTGCACTTGCATTTTCGAGCAGTCCCTCTTCTATGACGATACCATTCTTTATGAGCTTCCAGTGAGTATCGAATTCATTGAGGTCACGGAAATTGTTTTCGTTTAAAACTTCGACTCTGTTAGAACTCAGCAGTCTTGAATCTGATGAGAACCAGAAATTCTGATACTGATATTTTACCTCGGCAACTTCCGGCTGTTCTGTTCTGTCCGGACTTATAAGACCGTTTTCGCAGAAGCTGTTATCATTAGGACGGTCGCCCCAGTCGCCTCCGTAAGCGAAGTACATACCTTTACTCTGTTCACTGTAAAGATTCTTATGAGCATAGCTTTCAGAGTAGTAATCCCAGTCGCCGTTATAAGGATTTATCGGAACAGCTCTTGACTGGTCTACCCAGTCCCAGATGAATCCGCCTATCATGTTATCTGAGCTTCTGATAACGTCCCAGTATTCTTTAAGAGCACCAACTGAGTTACCCATAGCGTGGTCGTACTCGCACATAACATAAGGTATCTTTCCTCTGCCGGAATTAGAGCCAAAATATTCAGAACCCGGATACATATTACTTCCCATGTCAACGCCCATTCCGTTGCCCTGACCTTCACTGTGTACAGGACGTGTCGAATCATGCTTTTTGAAGTACCATATCATGTCCCTGAACATACCGCCTGCGGCAGAAGGGTCACCTGTATATGCCATTTCATTTCCGATAGACCATGCTACTATAGAAGGATTATTCTTTAATCTTTGATATGCAGTATTAGTGCGGTCCATAGCGAGCTCATAGAATAGTGCTTTTGAATCGTTATCATTCATAAGAGCGTGAGACTCCAAATTAGTCTCGCCCATAACGTACATTCCATACTTATTGCAAAGCCAGTATAAGTACGAATCGTTGCTGTAGTGAGAAGTTCTTATTGCATTGATATTGTTTTTCTGCATAAGAAGAACGTCCTCATACATAGTCTCCTGAGGAACTGCCTTGCCGTAGAATGGGTCAGTATCGTGACGGTTAACTCCCTTGAAAACAAGCTTCTGACCATTGATAGTCATTTGCTTCCATTCCTTTGTTGTGACCTTATATGAGCTGTCAACAGCTGTAGGTGTGAATCCTATCTCACGGAATCCAAGCTGAGTTGAAACGATGTCCCTTACGTTTCCATTTTCGTCTTTAAGAGTAAGTACAAGGGCATATATATTAGGAGTTTCTGCTGACCATTTTTTAGGATCTTTGACTGTTGTAGTGATCCTGTAGTTTTTCTTGCTGTATATACCAAGATTATCAACATAAGCTCTTGCACCGCTGAGTATATTATGACCATATTCATCATAAGCGTCAGCAGTTATAGTCCAGTTGTTCCTTACGTTTCCGGTGATATTGGTAATGTCAAGACTTATGTCAAGAGAAGCATCTTTGTAATAATCATCAAGGTCTGTATGGACTGTATAGTCTGTTATCTGAACATCCGGATTACTTACGAGGAATACGTCACGGAAGATACCTCCGTCATAGATCATATCCTGTCCCTCGAACCATGTACCGTCGCAGAATTTGTGTACTTCCACGGCAAGTGTATTCTCACCGTCGGTAAGATAGTCGGTAACATCGAACCTGTGCGGACTGAATGTGTCCTCACTATAACCTATCTCCTTGCCGTTGAGATACACATAATATGCCGATTCTACGCCGTCAAACTGGATATAGACACGTCTGCCGCTCTCACGGAGTTTACTGTCAACTTTAAATTTCTTTCTGTAAAGTCCAACAGGATTGTAGTTGGTCGGAGCACTCGGAACAGGTACATATCCGTCATACTTACTCTGCCACGGCATCTGGACATTGCAGTATATCGGAAAATCAAATCCCTGACAAGTCCAGCTTTTCGGAAGCTCAACATTCTTCCAGCCTGCTGAATAATCCGGACTATAATTCGGATTCATAAATCCGGCATTCAGATATTTCTGAGCCTCCTGAGCATTCTGGACAACATTGAGAGTCCAGCTGCTGTTTTTTCCGGTCAGAAGCTGGAAATAGTCGGAATCTGTACGGGCATTGTAGTCCCACACTGCATTGACAGCACTTTTGGTGTCCTGAAAAGAGATAGGATTAACGGATGCTTCTGTGCGGTTGACCGCAAAAACGTCCTCTGCACCGTTTTTTCCCGTCCATTCAGTATGTGTGAAACCGGTCGCTGCGGAGACTTTTTCTTCTCTTGGAACTCCGCTCTGGGTCGTGATAGTAACCAGTGCTGCAAGCAATGCTGCAATACTGCGTTTCATAAGTATTCCCCCTTGTGTATAATGATATTTAATAGTTTATCACTTTATTGTACACAAAACAACCCATATTTTGCACAAAAGGTGTCAAAAAATGACAAAATAAAAACCGGCGAAGCCGGCATAATGAGAGTCCAGAGAGAGGTTCTCTCTCTGGCGGTAGGGTATACGAGGGAAGGCAGAGCCTTCCCTAAGAAACAGTCCAGCGAGCAAAGCAACGCTGGACGGACGGCTCGTAGTACTTGCCCCAGCTTGACTGGCATAATTTATTACGTCGGTCAAGCCGAGGGAAGCGATGCGGACGGTCCGTAAAACCTCGCTTCGCTGGTTTTACTACTTCTTAGGAAGGGCTCTGCCCTTCCTCGTACACCTTCCCACCAAAGGGTTGAATAACCCTTTGGAATCCCGTTATTGACGGCTTCGCCGTTTTTTATTTTATTATTTTTTCCAATTCCTCTATAAACTCACGGTACATATACAGCGAGCCTAAAGCGACTAAAGCGATTTTCTTTTTTCTCGCATACTCGTAAGCATATCTCACGCCCTCACCGAGCACATCGAATGCCTTTGCCTCAACACCTTTTTCAGCAAAGACCTCCGCAAGCCTGTGCGAGTCCAGTGCACGAGGATTATCAGGTGATACTGTGCATACAGAATCAACAAGCTCGCCGAGCATATCCGCATAAAGTCCGTACTCCTTATCTGCCATGACACCTATGAGCAGTACCGGCTTTTTATCCGGAAAGTATTTTTTAAGACTTTTTGCTGCCGAGCGTATACCGTCAGGATTATGTGAACCGTCAAAGATAACAAGCGGCTCTTTACACAATACCTCGAATCTGCCATGCCATTTTACGTCAGAAAGTCCGCTGCGGACAGCCTCGTCATTTATATCCAGTCCATTTCTGCGGAGCATTTCCACTGCTGTAAGTACATTTGCCGCATTATACGGCTGATAGTCACCGATAAGCGGAATATGGAGCTTGCCAAAACCTGAAAAAACAAAGTCAGTGCCTGAGAGGTCGGAATTGATAAGGTTCAGTCTTGAAAGGTCAGTGACGACCAACTCAGATGAGTTCCTTTCAGCCACCGTGCGAACTACACTCAGAGCTTCGGACTCGGTGTCTCCAAATAAAACAGGACACTGATCTTTAATAATACCTGCCTTGTGAACAGCAATTTCAGCGATAGTATTTCCGAGAAATCCCGTGTGGTCTTTGCGGACATTTGTAATTACCGAAAGAATAGGAGCTTTAATAACATTTGTAGAATCAGTATCGCCGCCCATTCCGCACTCAACAAGAGCTATATCGCACTTATTTCTGCGGAAAAGCTCAAAAGCGGCAGCCGTAAGAACTTCAAATTCAGTAGGCTTTTCGGTCATGGTACTTATCACATCTGAAATATCAGCAACAGTTTTATAAAGCTCGTCCCGACCTACTTCTCTGCCACTTATGCGAAAGTAGTCGGTGACTGCTGTTATAGCCGGAGAAGAAAAATTTCCGACTCTATACCCTGCATGAACAAGTACAGAACCGAGCATTGCTCCGAAACTTCCCTTCCCGTTAGTACCGGCAATATGTATGGTCTTTATTTTGTCCTGAGGGTCGCCCATAAGATGCAAAAGACCGGTAATACGCTCCAATCCGAGTATACTTCCACGGCTTGCAGCCTCTTTAAGGCATTTTTCTGCCTTTTCTTTTATATTCATTTATTATGCTTCCTTTAAAAATCATTTTCTGTCATAAGTCAAGCACATTATATATCATATCAGACCGTATGTCAATACTAAGTTAAGAAAATGACATTTGTCATGTAAAAAATGACTTCCGACACTGTTAATTTTAAGGCAACACCGCACAAAGACCGCCTGACGTCTTTGTACTGAATCTGCTTGGATATTTTCCGTCATCTTGCACAGAAATCCCTTGACATACGTCAGTATGCCTGCGGAATTTCTATACAATCTGACGAAAAATCTCACG
>JAFYGE010000019.1 GCA_017543335.1 Ruminococcus sp. | reverse complement strand
GTTATCAATCCGAATGATAACAGAGACCTCGGAATACCGATAAATTCAGTACAGTTTGTACCGGTAAAATAGAAAGGAATAATGATATGAAACTTATAATCCAGATACCTTGTTACAATGAGGAAGAGACACTTGAACTCGCATATAATGATCTTCCTAAGCATATCGACGGCATCGATACTATCGAATACCTCATAATCAATGACGGAAGCAAGGATAATACCGTAAAACGTGCAAAAGAGCTTGGTTTCCACCATATCGTATCTTTCAAGCAGAATAAGGGACTCGCAAAGGGCTTTATGGCTGGTATAGATGCCTGCCTCCACCTCGGAGCTGATATAATCGTAAATACTGACGCTGATAACCAGTACTGCGGTGCGGACATTGAAAAGATAGTACGTCCTATCATCGACCAGAAAGCAGATATAGTTATCGGTGAGCGTCCTATAGACAATACTGAGCACTTCTCATGGAAGAAAAAGAAGTTCCAGCACCTTGGAAGCTGGGTAGTAAGAGTTGCTTCCGGTACTGACATCCCTGACGCTCCAAGCGGTTTCAGAGCTTATTCAAGAGAAGCTGCACTCCGCCTTAATGTTGTAAATGAATATACATACACTCTTGAAACTATAATTCAGGCAGGCAATAATAAGACTGCTATGACTTCTGTTCCGATAAGAACAAACCCTGAGACACGTCCTTCAAGACTGTTTTCAAGTATGTGGAGATACATGAAGCGTTCTTCAACTGTTATCACACGCTCATTTGTAATGTATAAGCCTCTTAAATTCTTTATGACTATCGGACTTATACTCATGGTATTAGGCGGAATACTTGGTGTAAGATTCCTTATACTCCTCGGTATGGGCGAGGGTGCAGGTCACGTACAGTCGCTTATCCTCACAGCTATACTCCTTATGATGGGATTCCAGACAATTACTCTCGGACTTCTCGGAGATACTATCGCTTCAAACCGCAAACTCCTCGAAGACGTACAGTACAGAGTGAGAAAAATGGAGTGTTCATCAGGTAAGTCCGCTGACCTCATAACTGATGTACCGACAGAAAATAATGCTCAGGAGAAGAAAAATGAAAAAAATTAAGCTTCTTTATATAACCAGAAAATATCCGCCGGCTGTAGGCGGAATGGAGAATTTCAGCTATAATCTCTATAATAATTTTGACCCTAATGAGGTCTCTGCGGATATTATCTCTCTTGGAAAGTCTCAGAAACACCTTGTGTGGTTCCTGCCGTATGCAGGTATAAAGACTCTTATAAAAGCAAAAAAATACGACGTGATATTCGTCGGTGACGCTCTCATGAGCGGTATAGGCTTCTTCACAAAGCTTCTCTATCCTCGCAAAAAGGTAGTCGTAAATGTTTTCGGACTCGATATAACCTACAAGAATCCGCTTTATCAGTTCTATCTGAAGCTTTTCTATAATAAGTTCGATAAGTACATCTCGATAAGCCGTGAGACCGACAATACTTTCCGTAAAAGAGGCGGCAAACGCTCCTGCGTTATAAACTGCGGAGTAGATACAGAGCAGTTCAGCGGAAAATGTGCGGATTACAGCGAGATTTGCAGAAAGAACAATATCGCTGATGACGATGTAGTGCTTGTAACAGTCGGCAGACTTGTCAAGAGAAAAGGTGTTGAGTGGTTTGTCCGCAACGTTATGCCTAAGCTGAAAGACCAGAAGGTAAAGTACCTCATAGTCGGCGGCGGTGAAGACCACGACAGAATCGCACAGTGTATAGAGGAAAAAGGTCTTGGCGATAAGGTGAAAATGCTCGGCAGAGTGGAAACTGAGGAGCTCAACTCAATTTATACTCACGCAGACGCTTTCATAATGCCTAATATCCACGTTGAGGGCGATATGGAGGGATTCGGACTTGTTGCTGTTGAGGCAAGTCTTGCAGGTCTTGCAGTATTTGCTTCCGGCATAGAGGGAATCCGTGATGCTGTTATTGATCAGAAAAATGGCTGGGTCATGGAGAGCGGAAACACTGACCAGTACGCTGACCGCATTAAAGACCTGTGTGCTAACCGTGAGGCATATAAGAAAAAAGCTGAGGAATTCAGCAGATACACTCGTGAAAAATACTCATGGAAAGCTATCTGCCGTCAGTATACAAAATTATTTGCAGAAATGCTTGGAAGAAAGTAAGTATGAATTTTAAGAAAATTATAAAGACAGCCGGCAACATCATAATGATAGCAGCTCTTGCATTTGTGGTAAAGAAGCTGCTGGATATGGATATAAGTCCCTCGCAGTTCAAGTCCGGACGTGTAATATTCTCATTTGTAATAGGGTGCATCGTACAGACTGTAATAATTATCTTCTCGTGCATACCGTGGCTCGTATTCACACAGTCGCTCTCCGGAAGAAAGATACCATTCTCCGCAGCAATGCCTGTATATACGCAGTCGAATATATACAAATACCTTCCCGGAAATGTGTTCCAGTATGTCGGACGCAACAAGCTTGCGGCTGATATGAACATAAGTCACGTTGATGTTGCCTGTGCGACTGTCCTTGATATACTATTCTGCGTATTCTGGACCGGAATTATTTCTGTGATCCTTCTCGGAAGCAAGATAGCGGAGCTTATGGGAAAATACGGCAGAAATCTGCTGATAGTAGGTGCTGTAGGGATAGTGCTGATGATAGTAATGGTACTTCTCGTCCGCTTTAAATTCCGTGAAAAGCTCGCATCCTATATTTCAAGGTATTCAAAGGCTTTTGAAAAGGACAATCGTCCGACGCTTATGAAAGGCATATTCTACTATCTGCTTCAGAATGCAGTATCTGCGGTAATGTACTTTACCTGCCTTATGCTTATTGTCGGCAGCGAAGCTTCCTTTAAGGAGCTTGTAACTCTTACCGGAGCTTTTATGTTCGCATGGATAATAGGTTTCGTTACTCCCGGAGCTCCCGGAGGTATCGGCATCCGTGAGGGAGTTATGCTCTTTGTATGCGGCAACAGCTTCTCGGACAAGATAGTGCTCTATGTGCTCGTAATGAGGATATCGTCTGTATTCGCAGATGTAGCTGCCTTTGCTGTAGGTAAGATATACGCTGGAAAAAAAGTTGATGATAACTGAGATATGCTCCTGTAGTTTCTGCTGCAGGAGTTTTTTGTTTGCAAAAAAAATAGGGAACTCTTTTTAAAAGAATTCCCTAAATAATAAATATAAACTTTTTGAGCAGGCAAAACCAAAGCCTGCCGCTTATTAAAAATAAGGAGGAGGTAGGGACAAGAAGTCCCCTCTATAATAAACATTCGTAACAACTCATCAAAAGCGGACACATTTTCAGAAATTTTTTTTAAAAGTTGGTACCGGAAGTCCATTTTTGCCGTAAAGAGCCACTTCTGCATAGTTAGTCCACATAAATCTTACTCCGGTCAGCGGAGCTTTATAGTCACATTTCAGCACTATGGTATTTCCGTCTATGGAGGCTTCTGCCGGACTAAACTCGCCGTCAGCTCCGGCAATTTCAAAGCCATTAAGTTCACCACGAACTTCAAATCCGCAGCAATTTTCAAAATAAAGTCTTATGCGGTCACTCTCAGCAACGGCATAACTGAACAGCGGCGGCAGAGTTTCGGTCTGTTTTGCAAGTCCGTAGACCTCGGAAAGAGCTTGCAGGTAAAGTCGGTGAGCGACAGTTGCTTTTTCCTTAGGATGAATCTCGTTGAATTCTCCGCAGTCGAGAGCAACAGCGATACCGGTATTTTTTACGGTGCGGAAAACATTCATTTGTGCCTGACGTATCATCGCCCAGTTTTTGAAGTCCGGATCGTCCTTATAGCGATGCATAGGCAGCTGCACCATTAACAGCGGCAGCTCGTTATCTTTCCAGACGCTTCGCCACTGTTCTATCAGAGCTTTCATAAGCACCTCATAGCTATCAGGCTTATGGTCATCGGACTCGCCCTGATAGTAGATAAAGCCTCGCAGCGTATATGGAGCTACTCTTGTTATCATAGTCTCGTAAAGACCGCACGGCCGCATGGGATTCTTGATACCTGCCGGACCCGGATAAAGATTCTCGCCGCACTTTTTGATAAGGTCGCTCCAAGAAATATCGGGGTCTTCGGTCAGACATTTCTCCTTACGCTGTTCCCATTCCCACTGACGCTTGCTGTAATCATCGTATTCAGCTATCATCTGTTCATCGGACTTTCCCTTTACAGCCTCGTCGTATTCATCGATATATGAGCGGATACGGGAGTCCTGTCCGAGATATTCACGGCTCATCCACGCAGAAGCAGAAGTGCCGCCCCAGTTGCAGCCGATGATGCCAACGGTAACACCAAGCTTTCGGCTCAGCTCTTTTGCGAAGTAGTACCCAACTGCCGACCATGCCTGAGAATTCTGCTTTGACGGCATACTCCAGCAGCTCTCAGCTTCCGAGCGGAGTAAGTTTTCGTCATTCATCGGACACTTCGGCGTGTAGTAGAATCTTACGTTTTCTTTGGAACATTCCGCAAGAGCTTCATTTCCGTGAAGCTCATTGTGCAGCTCGAACTCCATGTTTGACTGTCCGCCGGCAAGCCAAACTTCGCCTATTGCGACATTTCTGAAAACTATTTTTACAGCTCCGGAGACTATCTCAACAGTACAGTTTTCGCAGGCTTCACACGGCGGCAGCAGAGCTTCCCATTTGCTGCCTGTTACAAGAGCTTTAGCCGAGACTGAAAGCTCAGGTATACTTACTGTGATATTTTCCTGACCTTCCTTGCAGTTACCGAATATCCTCACCGGTCTGTTTCTCTGAAGGACCATATTATCGCTGAAAACAGCAGCAGCTTTCATGACATTCAACTCCGTTCGTTAGAATCGTGCCTGTATAACGTTTTCATTTTTTAGATGTGTAAGGAACAAAAGACGAGCTTCGTCACGGCATTCCGGCTTTATCATGTAGTACATATAGTGCTCAACAAGGTTAAAGAGCTCGATAGTACGTCCCTCAATCTTGAACTGCTCGAAGCCCATAGGGATGTATTTTTCCCAGATAGCGTCCGGACTTATATGAGTTTTAAGATTTTTTATCTGGAACACCGATCTGTCCATACACTTACATTCGATGATCTCATCTTTGATGTACTCTGCATATTTTGATGACAATTTGAAATCAAAGGTTGGAGAGTTTGTTTTTTTCATATGCTCTGCATACGCAAGAGTCTCTGCACCGATCATTTTGTAGTGGTCGGAACGCAGTTTGCATCCGGGGTTACAGCAGGCATTTACAAGGAGCTCGCACTTCTGCTTGTCCGGAATTTTTTCGAGAATATCGAAATGATTATTGAGGTCATAGTCAATAACGACGATATGATAGTCCTTACCTACCTCATCATAGAGCTTTTCGGGTTCTGTGATACGCTTGCAGGTAGAGCTTGTTATCTTGTAATTAGGGTAGGTCTTGCGGATATATTCTTCGAGTATCGGAGAAGCTACAATGACCTCGTTCATACCGTTGTCTGCAAGGTGCATTATCATATTGCAGTACTCATCGTGAACGTGTTTCTTTTCAAGAACCGGATTTGTGAAAGTGAATCTCAGTGGGATACCGATGTCGTTGAAAGACTTTATGACCTGCTTTATGAAGCCTTTATCGCATTTGCCGCTTGCAAAGCGTCCGCCGTTCCATATTGCAGGCGGAAAAGTTCCGTATACAGAGGCTATTTCAACGCCCTCACGAAAGAGCTCCGGACGGTGTTTCAGCATATCGGCAAAAATGAGATTGAACATAAAGTGCTGAGCAAAATCAGGAAGATGAAAACGTGCTCTCATAGTGCTTATGTCCTCCTTTAATTGAATATCAGTGCCTTTGAATTTTCGAGCATTTTAAGCAGAGTGAAGCGAGCCTCGTCACGGCACTCCGGCTTAGCCATATAGTACATATAAGTTTCAAGGATATTGAGCGGACTTGCAGTACGTCCCTCTATCTTGAACTGCTCGAATCCCATAGGAACGTATTTTTCCCATATATCGTCTGGTTTGATATGAGTGCGGAGGTCACGAATCTCGAATATGCCACGTTTTGAGTAAGGGCAGTCCCTGAAATTATGCGGATCGTTCTTTACTATGTCAAACGGCAGGTTAGGGTATTTTTTGATGTGTTCGCAATAAGCTATCTGCTGCTGACCTATTGACTTATAGTGTTCAAGTCTTCTCGGACATTCAGGCTCACAGCAGGCATTGATAAGGAACTCTATATCCTTTTTTCTCGGAAGTCTTTCGAGAATATCGAATTTGTTATTGAGGTCATAGTCGATGACAACTATATGATAATCCTTTTCAAGCTCAGCTAAAAGAGCTTCTTCCGTATTAAGGCGTTTGCAGGTAGAGCTTGTCAGCTTGAACTTTGGATAATTTCTTCTGAGATAGTCTTCAAGTATCGGAGAAGCTACGATAGCTTCATTGAGTCCGTTATTGGAAAGATTGAGGATCATATTGCAGCGGTCATCGCTGAGATGCTTTTTCTCCAGCATCATATTGGTGAAAGTATATCTAAGAGGTATTCCACGGTCATTGAAAGCCTTGATAACGTTCTTGATATAGTTTTTGTCAGTCATGCCGCCCTGAGTTCTGCCGCCGTTCCAGAGACATGGCGGAAAAACTCCGTAGAACGAAGCTATCTCAACGCCCTCACGGAAAAATTCCGGACGGTGTTTGAGCATTTCGGCAAACATGAAATTAAGCTTGAAATTTCCCGAAAAATCCGGGAGATGAAATCTAACTCGCATTATGTCACTCTCCTGTATAATAAAGTGGGTATTGTTAATACGGCAATAATATATTGATAAAAATCACGTCGGTCAAGCCGAGGAAAGCAATGCGTAAGGTTCGTAAAACTTCGCTTCGCTGGTTTTACTGCTTTTTAGGGAAGGCTCTGCCTTCCCTCGCACACCCATCCGCCAAAGGGTCGGGGACCCTTTGGAATCCCTTAATGCCGACTTCGTCGTTATTTTATTTTGAAATCTATCTGGTCGCCACGCTCATTTGCGACTGTATATCCTGCTGATTCGATGCGTCTTTGCAGGCATCCACGGCACTCAGCAGCTTCTTCGCCGGTGCATATCTTATTATCGTAAAGGTCGTATTTTTTTCTCACCTTGACCGGAGAAAGGTTTGGCATTACTACGTTGCAACCGGTTTTCAGTCCGAGCTCTCTGCCGATAGGCGATATAGTTCCGAGAGCTGTAGTAGCCGGAAGAAGAACCTTCGGGAACAGAAGTCTCAGTATTCCCAGCAGTCTGAGGGTGAGTTCAAGAGTTCCGCCTTTTTCTTCAGCAAAAGGAGTATTATGATGCGGCACAAATGGACCAATCCCTATCATTTGCGGACGAAGCTCCTGTAGGAAGCGGAGGTCACAGATGAGGTCTTTTACGGTCTGAAAGGGAGCTCCGACCATGAATCCGGCACCTACCTGATAGCCGAGTTCACGCAGGTCAAACAGGCATTTCTTGCGGTTTTGCAGGCTCATTTCCTTTGGGTGGAGCTTTGAATAAAGTTCCTCAGAGGCAGCCTCGTGTCTTAGCAGATAGCGGTCAGCACCGGCATCTTTCATTTTTTTATAGCTCTCACGGGAACGCTCGCCGAGAGACAGAGTTATTGCACAATCCGGGTATTTTTCACGCATCTCAGATATTATGGAGACCATTACATCGTCCGAGAAGTAAGGGTCCTCACCGCCCTGCATCACGAAAGTTCTGAAACCGAGCTCGTATCCGTTTTCGCAGCATGAGAGTATCTCCTCACGGCTCAGGCGGTAGCGGTCAGCGTCCTTGTTGCTTCTGCGGATACCGCAGTAAGTGCAGTCATTTTTGCAGTAGGAGGATATTTCGATAAGTCCACGCAGAAAGACTTTATCACCGTAGTACCTGCGGCGTGTTTCGTCCGCATATTTTTTCAGAAGTTCGGCAGTCTCTTCATCATCGGTGAGTATGAGCTGTTCAAGCTCGCTGTCGGAGAGGTTGCCGGTACTGTAGAGTTTTTCAACGATATCAGTCATATCAGCCGCCCAGTCTTATCATTTCATCGATGCATTTTCTTGCATTTATGATAAGTTCATCATCCATGAGAATCTCGAAGGCATCTCCGCCCTTGCCGGCGATACCGAGGAGGGATGCATAAACGTCCGGAAGAGTGGTTATCTTCATATTGTGGCACATAATGTCCTTAGTTACCGGATAGAACTTCTTATCAGGACATTCATACTGCAAATGTTCTGAAATGGAAGTTTCTGTGCCGATTATGAACTCTTTTGCATCTGATTTTCTTGCATAGTCCATAATACCTGATGTAGAGCCGACATAGTCAGCAAGAGCGACTATCTTTGGCTGACATTCAGGGTGAACAAGGAAAAGAGCGTCCGGATGTTCAGCCTTTGCCTTTTCAACTTCAGCAACAGTTACCTTTGCGTGAGTCGGACAGCCTCCCTGAAGGAGCTTTATGTCCTTATCAGGACAGTTTCTCTTTACAAAGTCGCCAAGATTGCAGTCCGGTATAAAGAGTATCTTTTCAGCGTCAAGAGCCTTTACTATTTTCAACGCACTTGAAGAAGTAACACAAACATCGCAGACTGTCTTTAATGAAGCAGTAGTATTTATGTAAGCGACTACAGTTCTGTCCGGTTCAGCTTCACGGAGAGCTGAGATCATTTCGGCATCCATTTGCTCAGCCATAGGACATCCTGCATTCTTGTTTGCAAGGTAAACTCTTTTCTGAGGAGAGAGCATCTTAGCTGTTTCCGCCATGAAGTGAACTCCGCAGAAAAGGATATTATCGGCATCTGTTTTAGTAGCATCAACGCTGAGTTTATAGCTGTCACCGGTAAAATCAGCGATCTCGACTATCTCTCTTGCCTGATAGCTGTGAGCGAGAATGGCAGTATTTGTTTCTTTTTTCAGTTTCAGGACAGCGTCCTGCAATTCACGTACATTCATATATTTGCTCCTTTATATGGAATATGCAGGGGAGGAAGCTCCGCCCCTGCAAGGTATCATTTTATATGCTCAGATAGAGCTTTCTGCAATAACTTCAACTTCTACGAGTACATTTTTCGGAAGTGTCTTTACAGCCACACAGCTTCTTGCCGGAAGTGAAGTAAAGTACTTGCCGTATATCTCGTTGAATGCTGCGAAGTCGTTCATATCTGCGAGGAAGCAGGTAGTTTTTACAGCTTTTTCAAATGAAGAACCGGCAGTCATGAGCACATGACCGAGATTTTTCATAACTTGTTCAGTCTGTTCCTCAATTGTCTTAGCCTTAATGGTGTTAGTAGCAGGGTCGATAGCTATCTGTCCGCTGGTATAGACCATACCGTTTGAAACTATAGCCTGTGAGTAAGGTCCGACAGCTGCCGGAGCTTTTTCTGTTTGTATCTTTATCATAAAGGATACCTCCTTTTTATTTTTCTTTGCCGCTGAAATTGAATGATACGCAGGCTGACTCTGATTCACCGTTTGTCAGATATACAGTTATGTCCGGAACTACAGTTTTCTGGTCATTAAATGTAAATGACGATTCACTGTAAGTTACAAGAGCAGCTCCGGAATAGCCCTTTTCAGCAACATCCAGACCGATGCCTTTCTTGTATTCCTTTAAAGAGAAGCCGCTGCCCTCAACGCTTAAAAATCCCTCACCCTCTTCAGGATCGAATTCCTGAGGTTCGAGCTGATAGTCCTTGCCGTCGAAGTGGAGAACACCGTCTTCGGAGATAGTTACCGGATCGTCCTCGAATATCTTCTTGACTTCATCGCTTGAAGGGTCGGCATATCTTTCGATAGTATGGTTTGAGCTGTTCTGCATTCCGTAGTTGAAAGTATACCTTCCGGCGAGTCTTTTAATGAATTCCTCTTTGCCCTCATCAGTAAGAGGATCTTTGTAATTCTTCTCAGGCTGATCGCTGTCAAGACTTATTGAGATCGGTGCAGTTGTTTTGCCCTTTGGACTATAGTAAAATGTCAATGAGTTATATCCTATGACATTTACACCTTCATCGTCAACATAGGAAGGCAGTTCGGTATATTCCAATACAGCGTAGCCGTCGTAGTCTTTTTTTGCGGCAGTTCTTTTCTTTTCATAGTTTTCGATCGAGAAACCGCAGTCTTTAACGCTGAATATCAGTTTGTCACCTTTAGTTTTATCGTCTGGATTCTTTTCTATTTTCTGAGCTAAAAGCTGGTACTCTTCGCCCTCGATGCGGAGTATGCCGTCCTCGGATATAGTTACACCCTCTTCGTTGACCTTATCCTGATATTCTTTCATATCCTCGAATTTCTCAGGCTTTTTGCCGCTTGAAGCATAGCCGTTTACATAGTATGCTCCTGCTATCTCCTTGAAAGCAGCTGCGGATTCTTCTGCACCAAGAGATGTTTCCTCTATTTCTTCTTCATTGCTATCATCGTTATCGGAAGAAGCTGATGAAGATGAGCTTGACTTTTCAGAGCTGCTGTCGTCAGTTGAGCCGCATGAAGCAAGTGAAGCTACGAGTGTTAGTGCGAGTAAAGTTGATAAAAGTTTTTTCATTTTTATTCCTCCGTATATCATGTATAGGAGTGCATCATATTTACACTCCAACAATAATTATATCATTTATGGGATGAACAGTCAATATTTTTTATTCTATAACTTGGATAAAAATGAAGTCTGACGTCTTTTTGAGGTCTATATCACCTTGACAAATGTGATAGTTTGGTAAAACTTTGCGTATATGGACAATATGGGACTTTACATTTGTAAGTGTACTGTGGTATAATAATAGTTGCGTAAAAAATCACATCATTAAGAAAGAAGTGTTATATATGACTAAGATAACTATTTTTTCCGGATTTCTTGGTGCCGGAAAGACTACACTTATCAAAAAACTCATAGCTGAAGGATATAAGGGCGAGAAGCTTGTCCTTATCGAGAATGAATTCGGCGATATTGGAATAGACGGCGGATTCCTTCAGGATGCAGGAGTTGAAATAACAGAGATGAACTCCGGATGCATATGCTGTTCACTGGTCGGAGATTTCGGAAAAGCTCTTGAAAAGGTGCTTGCAGACTACGCTCCGGACCGTATTCTTATCGAGCCTTCCGGCGTAGGTAAGCTCAGCGACGTTATCCGTGCAGTACAGAATATTAATGCACACGATGTTGAACTTGACGGCTTCACAACTATTGTTGACGCTAAGAAGTGCAAGATGTACCAGAAGAATTTCGGTGAATTCTTCAATAATCAGATAACTTATGCAAGCTGTATCATACTCAGTCATACAACAGGTCTTTCTGCTGAGAAGATAGATGATGTTATAGCACGTCTTAAAGAGCTCAATCCGGCAGCTCCTATAGTTACAACGGAGTGGGATCAGCTTACAGGCAAGCAGATAGTTGATGCTATGACTCAGAAGAATACTCTTGATGACGAGCTGAAGTCACTTCTTGAAGAAGCTGAGCACGAGCATCATCACCACGACCATGACCACGATGAGCATGAGCATCATCATCATGACCATGACCACGATGAGCACGAGCATCATCACGACCACGGTCCGGACTGCACTTGCGGATGTCACGATCACGATCATCATCACCACCACGCTGATGAAGTATTCACCAGCTGGGGAGTTGAAACTCCGGAGGCATATACCGCTGAGGAGATCAAAAATGCACTTGAAGCACTCGGAAATGAAGAAAAATACGGCATGATACTCAGAGCTAAGGGTATAGTTGCAGGTAAAGACGGTCAGTGGATACACTTTGACTATGTTCCGGGAGTACCTGATGTGCGTACAGGCAGTGCCGGCACTATAGGCAGACTCTGCGTTATCGGTTCTAAAATAAAAGAGGACGCTATAGCTGAGTTATTCCACGCTTCTAAGTGATCCGGAGGGAGAGTTATAAATGCCTGAAATGCAGAATGAAGTTCCGGTATATCTGTTCCTTGGATTCCTCGAAGCCGGAAAAACAAAGTTCATACAGGAAACTATGGAGGATAAACGCTTCAATAACGGTGAGCGTACACTTCTTCTTACCTGCGAGGAGGGTGTAGAGGAGTACGATATTTCAAAATATCCTTCAAAAAATGTTGAAATAAGAGTTATCGAAGAAAAAGAGGAGCTCAATGAAGCTAATCTCGCAAGACTTGTAAGCGAGACTAAAGCAGAAAGAGTTGTTCTTGAATATAACGGTATGTGGCTTATAAATGACCTCTTTGACGCTATGCCGGAGGGCTGGGCTATATATCAGGTGATGTTCTTTGCTGATGCTTCCACATTCCTCAATTATAATGCAAATATGAGAAGCCTTGTGGTCGACAAGCTGAATATGTGCGAGCTTGTGGTCTTCAACCGCATGGAGCGTACTTTCGACCCACAGGAATTCCACAAGATAGTACGTGGAGTGAGCCGCCGCACTGAGATAGCTTACGAGTATACTGACGGTGCTGTTGCTTATGACGACATCGAAGACCCGCTCCCGTTTGACGTTGAAGCTGATGAGATAGTCATAGAAGATGAGGACTATGCTCTGTTCTACCGTGATATAATGGAAGAACCTGCTAAATACGACGGCAAGACCATTACTTTCAAAGGTATGGCAGCTCATAATGCTAAGTTCCCGAAAAATACATTTGCTATGGGAAGAAATGTAATGACCTGCTGTGTTGAGGATATCCAGTACTGCTGGTTTGTGGTAGAATCGGAAAAAGCTGACGAAATACAGCAGCGAGGCTGGTTTATCATGAAGGCAAAAATAAAAGTACAGAAACACAAATTCTACAAAGGAAAAGGTCCTGTACTCAGCGTTATCGATATTACTCCGTCAGCTCCGCCTGAAAAAGAAGTCGCTACTTTCTATTAATATCAAAACGGTATGTTGTATTACTTGGTTTTTATTATGTATAACTATTGAGGGAAACCCTTTTGAAAAAGGGTTCCTCTGACGGAGGCGGTCCCCTCTGTCACTGTGTGACATCTCCCCACACTGTGGGGAGTCACCCTCAAACTCCCTTCCTAAAACTTTCGGCTTTATTTTTCCCCTTATAGGGTACTCCAAGAGAGTAAAAAACTCCCACAGTAAATATACTATAGGAGTACCCTATAAGGGGAAAAATCATACTGAAAGTCTTTGGAAAGGGGTTCGGGGAAGAACCTTTCCTCAGAAAGGTTTGCCCCGATAAATACACATAAATAAACTAAGCGATACAGCATACCGTTATTGGTTGTTAGTCATGAAGTGAAGTGAGCCAGAGACGTTCGGGGTCAAGAGTGCCTATTTTATCCATTTTAGCACCTGAATTTGTATCTTCAAGTACAAAATGGAACTCGTAGCCTCCATTGTACACTGCTGAGAAATCATAACTGCCGTTCGGGTCAAGAGCTGAGCCGTCGTCTAAAGTAACATCTTCAAAGACGTTTTTCTGTTCTGTGCGGATGAGTTTGTCTCCGGAAAGTCTGTAGGAGTACGCTACCGGATAAGCTTCACCGTTTGGAGTCTGATATGTGAAAGTGAGGAGCGTTCCGTCCTCTATAGCGTAGTTGAGAGAGATGCCGTTTCTTTCCTGATAAACGTCCTTTTCCTCCCACGTATTACCGCCGTCATTGCTTATGAAGAGCTGAGAATATCTTGAACCGGCTGCTGCTCCCTGAGGTACTAAGCAGAATGGAGTGCCTTCTGCTGAAACGTTAGCTAAACCGCTTTCGTAAAGCTCTGCATAGGTAACAGTGTTGCCTGAGCCATCAGATAAAACGAATTTATGCTCGTTGATAACATCTTCAGGTGAGGTGATGCTGACTGCTGCGACTGCATTGCTGCTCTCTGTAGCTGCTTCAGCAGCCTCAGTGTTTGCTTCGGCGGTTGTTGTAACAGCCTTGTTTTCAAGAACGGTCGCAGCCGGCTTGTTTGATAATGTGTTGTCTGAGCTGCTTACAATGTTTCCGCAGCCTGCGAGTAAAAGTGATGCACTGGCGATGATAGCAATTGCAACTGATTTTTTCATAATAAACCTCTCCGTTTCTGCCGTTTTACGGCTATGTAAATTTTAGAATTGATTTTTTCAGGTTGCCACTGCTGTGGCTTTCATAATAAACAGTCGTAGCAAGTTTCAAAAAGTGGACATATTTTTCAAAAAAATTTTTAGCCGATATACTATTAAAATGTCGAATACTGTATAGAAATAATTCTGTAAGCAATATAACATTTTAAAAAATCCTTGACAAAATAAACTCCGTATGGTATAATGTTAAAAGAGCAAAACTGCTCGAACCGGACAGACCAAATGGAAATTCCGAAATATAGATGTGTGGGCCCTGTGCAACAAGACCCCGTGAACCATGTCAGGCGGGAGACCGAGCAGCATTAAGCGGTGCGTGTTGTGTGCCGCAGCAAGCCTGCACATCTATGTTCCGGAATTTTTTATTT
>JAFYGE010000018.1 GCA_017543335.1 Ruminococcus sp. | reverse complement strand
ATGTTTTTTCCTCTTTTCACGGAAATATTTTTTATTTTATGATATGATAAAATCCACTATAAAATGCGAAAGGGACTATCCGCAGTTATACGTTAGTCTCCTTTCAGAATTATTAAATATCCAGTATCTCCATCAGAGACATCATTGCATAGAAGGTGGGCAGCACAAAAAGAACGCTGTCAAAACGGTCCATAAGGCCGCCGTGTCCGGGCATTATCTTTCCGTAGTCCTTGAAACCAATCTGACGCTTGACCATTGAGGCAGAAAGATCTCCTACAGTGCCGATAACAGCACAAACCATGCCTATAACAAAGGCTGCAATACCAATTCCAATATCATAGTTGATAGTGAAAGCAATCGCATATACTATGCCGGTGGATACAATGCCGCCTACAAATCCCTCGATAGTCTTCTTAGGACTTATCTCAGGGCAAAGCTTATGCTTTCCGAAGGCAACTCCGGTAAAATAAGCACCTGTGTCAGCTATCCATGCGCCACAGAGTCCCATTATAAGAAGGAAAAGACCATTATCCTTATCCATGCGGTCTATGCGTACCATTGTTGACATAGCCTGAGGTACCAGTACCATGCTTGCAAGAGCAAAGAATACCTGCTCATAACGGAGCTCCTTGTGCTTTCTCAGCCATGTGACAAAAACCACAAAAGCCGCTGCAAGAGTAATGCCAAAAGCTATGACTGACACCTCTCCCCGATATACGAGCTTTATATCAACGTCACCTTTGCTGGTGTATTCTTTTTCACTGTCATAAAAAAGCTGATACAAAAGCGGCATGGCTATGCCGCAGAGTTCAACCGCCCAAAATATGGGGGCAAATCTGTGGTCATCAAGCTTAACTGCACGAAGCAGCTCATAGAGCATAACGGCTATCATTGCCGCAACTGCAATTGGCAGCATAACTGTATCGTGGAAAATTAATACCACAACCATTAAGGCTGCGCCAACTGCACCTGAAATAATACGGGTAAGCATCAGACACCTCCGAAACGACGCTGACGGCGACTGAATTCAATGAGTGCCTTGTCCAGCTCGGCGGGAGTGAAGTCCGGCCAGAGAATGTCAGTGAAGTAGTATTCTGCATAGGCACACTGCCAGATAAGGTAGTTTGAAAGGCGCATCTCTCCGCTGGGACGGATGACAAGATCAACATCAGGGATACCCTTGGTGTAGAGCTCTCCTGAGATAGAATCTTCAGTTATGTCCTCAGGGCACAGCTCGCCGTCAACAGCCTTCTGAGCCAGTATTCTTGCAGCGTGAGCAAGCTCGTCACGTCCGCCGTAATTTACAGCCATCATAAGAGTCATCTCGTCGTATTTGGCGGTATCCTCTTCAAGCTTTATCATTTTTTCCTGGAGATCCTCATCAAAAGCGGATTTATCTCCAAGGAATATCATTCTCGTATTTTCGCTGAGGAAGTTTCTTACATCAACGATATAGTCACGGAAGAGTTCCATGATAGTATTGACCTCGTCCTTTGGACGCTGCCAGTTCTCAGTAGAAAAGGCATAGAAAGAGATATTTTTCAGCCCGATATCCTTGCAGTAGCGCACTATCTTCTTGAAATTCTTAGCTCCCTCTCTATGACCGAATGACCTTGGCAGACCACGTTTTTTTGCCCATCTGCCATTACCGTCCATAATAAAGCCTACATGTGCCGGAAGTACCTCCGGCAGTGTAAGCTCCTGTTTTTCTTTTTTTCCGAATAATGCCATTATATCACCATTATACTGTCATTATCTCTTTTTCCTTGTCTGCAACTGCCTTATCAACGTCAGCACAGAACTTGTCAGTGATATCCTGTACCTTCTTCTCGCAGTCCTTCAGGTCGTCCTCAGTTATCTCTGAGCCCTTCTGCATCTTCTTGAGCTTATCCATAGTATCACGGCGTACAGAACGAACTGTAACCTTACACTCTTCACCGTACTTCTTTACAGTTTTGCAGAGTTCCTTACGTCTGTCCTCAGTGAGCTGAGGGAAAGCAAGTCTGATAACACTGCCGTCATTTGTAGGATTGATACCGATATCTGAAGCCTGGATAGCCTTTTCGATAAGCTTTAATGTTGACTTGTCCCAGGGCTGGATCACAAGTATTCTTGCCTCTGATACTGATACAGCTGCCATCTGGTTAACAGGTGTGGGAGCTCCGTAGTAGTCAACGAGGACCTTGTCAAGTATGCTGGGGTTAGCTCTTCCTGCACGGATAGAAGCAAACTCATTTCCAAGAGCATTGAGGCTCTTTGTCATTTTTTCTTTAGCTGCATTGATAGTCTCTTTCATTATTTTCATTTCCTTTCAATTATTGATTATTTTATCGCTGTATGATAATATCTTATTCCTCAGAAACTATAGTTCCGATATTCTTGCCCATAACAGCATCATAGATATTATCGGGACGTGAAAGATCAAAAACAAACATCTTCATATGATTATCACGGCACATTGCTGCTGCTGTACTGTCCATAACGGCCAGCTCTTCTCCGATAACCTTGCTGAAGGTAAGTGTATCATACTTCTTGGCATCATCAAACTTATGAGGATCCTTGTCATAAACACCGTCAACAAGTGTTGCCTTGAAGTAGATGTCTGCACCGATCTCAACAGCACGAAGTGAAGCTGCTGTATCGGTCGAGAAAAACGGATTTCCTGTTCCGCAGCCAAATATTACTATTCTGCCCTTTTCAAGGTGACGAACAGCCCTGTTGCGTATATATGGTTCAGCTACCTGCTGCATGAGGATAGCTGTCTGTACTCTGACATCACAGCCGAGAGCTTCAAGCGAATCTGCAAGTGCAAGTGCATTCATTGCAGTAGCAAGCATTCCGATATGGTCAGCACGAGTTCTGTCCATAGCACCGCTGGAACGGCCTCTCCAGTAATTTCCTCCGCCAACTACGATAGCTACCTGAACGCCTGCATCAACGCATTTCTTTATGCTGCGGCAGATATCAGTCATGACTTTATAGTCAAGTCCGGTCTTGTTATCGCCTGCAAGAGCTTCTCCGCTTACTTTTAATAATATTCTTTTGTATTTTGGTTCCATAAAGCACCTCTCAAAAAATATACTACGTTTATTTTACACTAAAATCACCTTATTGTAAAGTATATTTTTTCAAAAAATCAGATATTTCATATTTATTTCTATCTTTTACCAATAACAGAGCAGCTTTTTGAGGTAAAAAAATAATGCTCTCTGCTCAATTGTAAGATATGCACAAAATTGTTGATAAATTCTCTACGTCATTTCTTTCCATTTTTTCTTGACATTACTGCCGGTCCGTGATATAATATAAAAGCTGGTTCAAGAGACAGCGAAAATAAAAAATGGAGAGGTATCGAAGCGGTCATAACGAGGCGGTCTTGAAAACCGTTTGACTTAACGGTCACGTGGGTTCGAATCCCACCCTCTCCGCCAATTTTTTTATCGATTCAGCTCTCGCTGGTCGGTTTGCGGATTTACCCAAGTGGTGAAGGGGCTCCCCTGCTAAGGGAGTAGGTCGGGAAACCGGCGCGAGAGTTCAAATCTCTCAATCCGCGCCATGTAAAGCATCTGTTCAAAACAGATGCTTTTTTTATTTTTCTCTTTTGTTAACAAATTGTTTACAATTTTATCCGCACATTTTGCCCTACATATCCGTTAATGATGACAGAAGGGAATTTTTCCCATAAATTTAATTAACGGGAGGTATAATCATGAAAACCAAAAAAATACTTGCTGGTATACTATCCGCTGCTCTGCTCTGTCAGCCTGCTGCAGCATCGGTCTATTGCGCCGAAAAAACCAGCAGCAAAACTCTTGCAGGTGATGTTAATAACGACGGACGTTTTAATATCGCTGATATTTTATCGCTCAAGAAATGGCTTGTTGGCGACGGAGAACTCCTCAACAAGGATAACGCTGATTTTTATGAGGACGGCCAGGTCGATATCTTTGACCTTTGTCTGATGCAGAATGAGCTTATCGAGTCACTTTCTATCCCAAGCCCGCTCTACAAGTCCCGTAATCTGTGCGCTGATTACGAGGCCGCACAAATCGATGCAGTTAAAATTGATGAAGACTTTATTCTCGGACAGACCAAGTTCTCCCTTGATTTCCTTCAGCATTCATTAAAACAGGACGGAAATACACTTATCTCACCTTATTCTGCAACAAGAGCTCTCGCTATGACTGCAAATGGTGCAAAGGGAAAGACTCTTGAAGAAATGGAAAACGTTCTTTGCGGCGGAGTATCGATCGACAAGCTCAACGAGTATATCTATTCACAGACAAATCAGCTCACTGCACCGTCACCGTATGATAATTCAGCTCTTAACGATGCTAACTCCATATGGGTAAGACCTGATATTAATATCGCTCCGGATTTCATCGGAAAGAATGTATCTTATTTCGATTCGCAGATATTTACAAGTCCTATGGATAAATCTACCGTTAATGATGTAAATCAGTGGGTAAATATCCAGACACATGAGATGATCCCTGAGCTTCTTAACCCTGAGCAATTCAACGACTCAGGCCTCTTAACCATGCTTCTTGTTAACGCACTCGCTTTCGAGGGACAATGGGCCGATGAATTCGGTAATGCTGTCAATGATAAGTTCACCGCTTATGACGGCAATATCCAGAACGCTGAAATGATGAGTTCAAGAGAAAACGTTTTCCTTAAAGATGATAAGGCTAAAGGCTTCGTCAAGTATTACCTCGAAGACTATTACTTTGCAGCTCTTCTGCCTGATGAGGGTATCACAGTAGATGAATATATCTCCGGCCTTGATGCAGAATCACTCCACAGCATACTCAGCAATAAAAATTATAAAAGCGTTGATATTTCGATGCCGAAATTCTCATTCGATGACTCAAGATTGATGAAGGATATGCTCATTGATATGGGTATGCCTACAGCGTTTGACGCTGATTACGCTGACTTCACCGGAATGACAACTGACAATTATCCCATGTCCATCGATCAAGTCCTTCAGAAAACTCACATAGAAGTTGATGAAAAAGGAACTCGTGCAGCTGCTGCAACAGTAGTAATGATGAAGGAAACCGGCTGTATTGAATACGAAGAGCCTGAGGTAGTCCGCCTTGACCGTCCCTTCGTATTCGCTATAGTTGATTCAAGAACAGATATCCCGATCTTTATGGGAACTGTAAAGACCCTTAATAAATAAGCTATTACTAACTTTACATTTATCTATAAGCCATATCTGCACTTAATGGCTTTTATAGGGGACAAATCAGAAAAAAAGGAGGCCGCTCAATGCGGTCTCCTTTACTTTTATATGAGTGTAAGCTGGTTTGTATCGCCAAGCTCCTTTGCAGGCTTTCCTGCGGCAGGAACGCTCTTTGAACGGTATTGTTCAAGCTCGGTGACACCCTCTGCCGGAATAAGCTCCGCTGAGGCAAGGAGTGCCT
>JAFYGE010000017.1 GCA_017543335.1 Ruminococcus sp. | reverse complement strand
CGGTTCTCTCGGTAAGTGGCAGGGTGCTTTCGGTACTTCCACAAGCGATGCTGCTAACGATTACTGGGCAATGAGCAAGGATATGCAGGAGACATTCTCCGGCAACAAGGGTACTGTTACTTGGGAAGTTCCTTCCGATATCGCTGACATCATTCAGTACAACTACGGCGGAGAGCTCAAGTTCGGTACATGGTGGATCGATTGTCAGGACTTCAACGTTGATTCTATCAAGGTTTATACTGACGGTTCATCAACAACTCCTAAGGTAACTACAACTACAAGACAGACAACAACATCTACAAGAACAACAACCCGCACAACAACTACTGTTACATCCCCAGTTACACAGAAGTATGAGACTTGCGTAGTCAATAATGCTACTGTTCAGGTTTACACACCAAACAGAGAGTTATTATTAAGCGGCGGACACCCACTCTTTGATATCTCGGGCGTATCACTCCCAGAGATGGAACAGGGCGACACCGTTTCAGGTACTATAAAGTACAACGTAGTAAACAATAAAGTCGTATCAGCTGACATTACAGTAAGCAAGTTTGACGAAGAAGTATTATACGGTGATGCTAACTGCAATGGAAAGGTCCAGATGAACGACGCTGTTCTCGTTATGCAGGTTCTCGCAAACAGCGACCTCTACGGCGAAGACGGTACTGAGTCTACACATATCACAGCTCAGGGACGCAAGAACGGTGACTGTTATATCCCAGGTACTGACCTTACAAATAAGGATGCTCTTACTATCCAGAAGTACCTCATTCACTCAATCACAGTTCTCCCTGCATACAACTAATAGATAACTGAATAAGTTTCGGAGCAGTTCTCTTTTCGGGAACTGCTCTTTTTTCTTGCTCTCTTGTTATACTTCTTGCCAATTGTTGCGGTATTTATACTGTCTGCATTGACTTTTTCTGTGTAATATGTTAAAATACTATTGCAATATTATTTTGGGAGGAATAAAAATGATAGGCAAAAATTATCGCAAGCTGCTTGCAGGTGTTATGGGTGCAGCCATGGCTCTCAGCTCAGTAGCTTCAACAACCAACGCTGCTTTCATTGCAGGAGAAAATATTACCCTCTCTACTGTAAGTGCAGCAAGCTCATCCGGAAGTGTCATCTATTCAACTGATTTCGAGGACGGAGATGTCTCCTATTTCTCTAACAGAGGCGGAGATGATACAACTGTTATATCTTCCGGTACAGACGAAAAAGGCAACAAGGTGCTTGTCGCAAGCGGACGTTCTAAAGACTGGAACGGCCCTGCTTTCCACTTCGACAAAGTCTGCAAGCCTTACACAGAATACTATGTAAGCTTCAGATTCAAGGGCAAGTACTATACAGGAAATACTGTAAGCTTCCAGTATGATGATATGGACGGAACTCCACATTATAAGAACCTCATACAGAATATCAGCACAAGCGACTGGTATACTGTAAAGAATCTTAAAATAAGCTTCACAGACGAGATGCAGAACGTTTCTGTATACCTCGAAGGCGGTCAGGACGATATCTATATCGACGACTTTACCGTTGAGGAAGTTCCTGTAGTTCCGATCGAAGACGATTTAAAGTCTATAAGAAAAGTATACGCTGATGACTTTAAAATAGGTACAGCAATTACTCCGGATAACCTCTCATCAAAGTCATTTATGGCTCTTGTTGAGAAGCATTTCAACGGCAGCCTTACTGCCGGAAACGAAATGAAACCGGATTCTGTACTCAACCAGACTGCTTGTCAGAATTATTTTGAGGAAACCGGCGATGATGAAGATCCTCAGATCTCATTCTCCGCTGCAAAGCCATTCCTTAACTATTGTAAGAAGAATCATGTTCCTGTAAGAGTTCACACCCTCGTTTGGCACAGCCAGACTCCGGACTGGTTCTTTAAGGAAGGCTATAAGGACGACGGTGAGTGGGTATCCAAGGAAAAAATGCTCAAGCGTATGGAAAACTATATCAAGAACTATTTCACAGAGCTTACAAAGCTCTATCCTGATGTAGACTTCTATGCCTGCGACGTTGTTAACGAAGCTTTCACAGATCAGGGTGCTCCTCGTAATCCGGGTCAGCAGGGACAGTCCGGCTCCGAAAATTCCGCATGGGTAAAGGTGTTCGGAGACAACTCCTTCATTGAATACGCTTTTGATTATGCAAGAAAATATGCTCCTAAGGGATGCAAACTCTATTATAACGACTACAATGAGTGGTCAACAGGCAAGACAAATGCTATGATAGAGCTCGCTAAGAAGCTCAAAGCTAAGGGAACTCTCGACGGTCTTGGACTCCAGTGCCACTGTAATATAACCTCTCTCTGGCCTCAGGCTTTCCAGTATGACAATATGCTCACAGCTATGGAAGCTGCCGGTGTTGACCTTCAGGTAACTGAATTCGATGCTACTATCGAAAAAGCTACAGAGGAAAACTACGCTAAACAGAAGACTTTCTTCAGCGATATGATGAAAGTATTTGAAAAGCACTCCGATAGCATTTCTGCTGTTGTATTCTGGGGCGTTACTGACGACAGAAGCTGGAGAGCTGAAGGTGTGCCGCTCCTCTTTGACGGAGACTATAAGGCTAAATCAGCTTACTACGGTGTTGTCGGCGACCGTGAGGAAAAGGATATCCCAGAGCCTGTAACTGAGCCTACTACAGGCGGCTACCCTGCTGCTAAGGTATGGGGCGACGCTAACGACAGCGGTGACGTTAAGATGAATGATGCGGTTCTTATTATGCAGTCTATCGCTAATTCAGACGAATACGGCGAGAACGGAAGCGACCCGAACCACATTACTGCTCAGGGTATTGCAAATGCTGATGTTTATGAGAACGGAACAAGCGGTCTTACAAATAAGGACGCTCTCCAGATACAGAAGTATCTTATCCATTCCATAACATCTCTCGATCCTAAGGATTTCACAGAATAATATATAAGGACGTAACTTATACTACAGTTCTGATATAGAAATTTTAAGCCATAGTGTTTCTGATGCAAAGTCAGGAGTACTATGGCTTTTTCATTGACAATGAAGCAATGATTATGCTATAATTGTTACTAACATAGATTGGAATTCAGGAGATCAAAAATGAACAAAGGTTTAATTTATATTCACGGTAAAGGCGGCACTGCCAAAGAAGCAGAACACTATAAAATTTTGTTCCCAGAATATGATGTTTCAGGATTAGATTATGAGGCGAAAACTCCTTGGGAAGCACAGGAAGAATTCCGCAGATTCTTTGATCTGTTCCGAACTGAACATGATGATATTAGTATTGTTGCAAACAGTATAGGTGCTTTTTTTGCTATGAACGCACTGAGTGACAGAAAGATAGAAAAAGCTTATTTCATATCTCCGATAGTTGATATGGAAAAGCTGATTATCGAAATGATAAATCAAGAACATATTTCAGAAAAAGAGCTTTTTGAAAAAGGCATTATAGAAACGGAATACGGTGAAACGTTGTCTTGGGAATATCTTTTATGGATACGCCAAAACCCAGTTACGTGGACTATTCCAACTTGTATTCTTTATGGAGAAAAAGATAACCTGCAATCGATCGATACGATAAGAGCCTTTGCTGATCGCATTGGAGCCGGAATTACCATTATGGAAAACGGGGAGCATTGGTTTCACACCGAAAAACAGATGAAATTTTTAGATAACTGGCTCCACGACGTTTCCTGATTTAATAGCATAATGTCCCTGAGCGTTTTATAACACTCAGGGACATTATTTCTATATGGCTATCAGTCTTATGATGCATCCTTTTTCGGTAAAAAATTCAGGAGAACTCCTTTAAAAAGAGTTCTCCTGAAAAACTTTATAGACCCGAAAATTAATATGCCTTGCCCCAGTATACCATGTATTTTGCAGGCTTACCGCAGCATACGCACTTATCTGAAAGCTGCTCCTGATCGAAAGGAATACATCTTGAACCAACGCCGGTCTTTTCCTTTACCTCATCCTCACAAGCTTCTTCTCCGCACCACATAGCCTTTACGAAGCCGTCGCCGTTTTCGAGAGCTTTGTTTATCTCGTCTATAGTTGTGCATGAGTAAGTTCTTCTTGCACGGTTCTCAGCAGCCTTTGCAAACATTCCCTCCGGAATATCTTTTTCAAGAAGAGCCTTTACGAGTATCGGCATATCAGCAATAGCAACAGTCTTTTTCTCGCCGTTATAACGAGTAGCAACGATGCAGTTGCCCTCCTCTATATCACGAGGTCCTATTTCTATACGTACAGGAACGCCCTTCATCTCATACTCTGCGAACTTCCAGCCGGGAGAATTCTCGCTGTCATCGAGCTTAGCTCTGATGCCCTGAGCCTTTAACTGCTCAAGAAGCTCGTTAGCCTTATCGAGTACGCCCTCCTTGTGCTGAGCGATAGGCACGATAACTGCCTGTACAGGAGCAACAGCCGGAGGAAGAACAAGTCCGCTGTCGTCGCCGTGAGTCATGATTACTGCACCGATAAGTCTTGTAGTAACTCCCCAGCTTGTCTGGTGAGGGTACACCTTCTTGTTTTCTTTATCAGTATACTCAATATCGAAAGCCTTTGCAAAGCCGTCGCCGAAATAGTGAGAAGTACCAGCCTGAAGAGCTTTACCGTCGTGCATAAGAGCTTCGATAGCGTAAGTAGAAACAGCTCCTGCGAACTTATCGCTCTCTGTCTTTTTGCCCTTTACTACAGGCATTGCGAGGTCCTTTTCGCAGAAATCGGCATAAACGTTGAGCATACGCTCTGTTTCCTCGATAGCCTCCTCAGCAGTAGCGTGGATAGTATGACCTTCCTGCCAGAGAAACTCTCTTGAACGAAGGAATGGACGTGTAGTTTTCTCCCAGCGAACAACGCTTACCCACTGATTATAGAGCTTAGGAAGATCACGATAAGAATGGATTATGTTAGAGTAGTGCTCGCAGAAGAGGGTCTCAGAAGTAGGGCGGACGCAGAGTCTGTCCTCAAGCTTCTCATTACCGCCGTAAGTTACCCATGCAACCTCCGGAGCAAAGCCCTCAACGTGATCCTTTTCCTTCTGGAGAAGGCTCTCAGGGATGAACATAGGCATACAAACATTCTCGTGACCTGTAGCCTTGAACATACCGTCGAGGATACGCTGCATATTCTCCCATATAGCGTAGCCATAAGGACGTATTACCATACAGCCCTTAACACTTGTATATTCTACCAGCTCTGCTTTTTTGCAGATATCTGTGTACCACTGAGCAAAATCCTCGTCCATTGAGGTTATCGCAGTGACCATTTTTTTATCTTTTGCCATATATATGAACCTCTTTCCATAATATTTACATAGATATACATATTATATCATTAAAGACTTTTATTGTCAATCTTAAAATAATTTCTTACGTAAAAAGCCGCCTTGCTCGTATTAGTTATTTTGAAATCCATAATTTTATTGAGGGAAACCCTTTTGAAAAAGGGTTCTCCCTTAATCTTTTCTAAAATCTTCGGCTTCATTTTTCCCCGGACAGGGTTCTTCTAAAATTAAAAATCCCGTAGCCAATCAACTACGGGAGAACCCTGTCCGGGGAAAAATCATACTGAAAGTCTTTGGAAAGGCGGTCGGGGAATAACCTTTCCTCAGAAAGGTTTGCCCCGATAAATAGTATATACTTCTAACATAACTAATATGAGCAAAGTACTTATTTTCTTCTTGTGCCGTTTTTTCTGTCTGTACTTCTTTTGAGGTCGCACATACGCTCTTCGCTTGACTGCTTAAAGCGGCTCATCATATCCTCGAAAGTCATTTCAGAAGGCGGAGTCTGTTTTTTAGGCTCCCACACATTTGGCTTAGGACGATTATTATTCTGACCGCCCTCACGAGGTCTTCTTGGTTTCTGCTGAGGCTGAGCGTCGTTATCATCAGATGCTTTTTTGATAGAAAGGCTCACCTTTCCTGCCTCATTGATACCTATGACCTTCACCTTTACTTCCTGATTTTCAGTAAGGTGATCTCTGATATCATTTACATAGGTATTAGCGATCTCGGAAATATGCACCATACCAGAGCCTCCGCCCTCAATATCGACGAAAGCACCGTACTGTGTTATACCCTTGACCTTTCCGTTATAGATCTTACCAATTTCCAGCTGCTGCATAATATATAAATAACTCCTTTATAATTAATCCCTTGATGTGTCATAGAACCTTCGCTCATCGGGATATGCATAACCTCTTTCTTCAAGAGCGACTCTTGCGATATAATCGGCTATATCATCGCTGTCAAGGATTCGCTGCAGATCAGCATTTTCGACTTCATAGGTATCGATCTTGGCCTGTATGGAGTCAATTTCACGTTCCTTTTCAGCACAGTCCCTTTCGGTAGCATAGATAAGCACGATACTTCCTACGACAACAGCGACTGCAGCAATTCTGACGAGGAATTTATTGAACAGTCCTTTATTATTCTGTTTTGACTTTCTTGCCACCTTTGTTCACGTTCTTTCTCATTTTATTTGCCTTTTTATTATACAACATTCTGCCTCTTTTTAGCAATAGTATTTTTATTTTTTTAAATGAGTTATCTATATTTTTGGAATATCCCACAAATTTGACCTTAGTTTTTACACTTAAAAATACACTCACACGCCTCAAAGGGTAAGTTACAGTCATAACGACCTTTTTTATAATGCCGACTGAACCTCTTATGCACCTTATAAGACGGTTACCTATCAGTGATATGTATATAGTAAAACCGATAGCATCTCCTATGACGAAATAGAATCTCAGCTCACCTCTTGCAGCTCCGACGGCAAAGGCAGACAGTGCGATACAGTACAGGGCAAAGAAGATAATATCCTCAATTATGACCAGCACCATATTATGTCTCAGGACTGCTCTGACGGTGCGGAAAACATCATATACCACGCCAAAGCCTGCTCCCATGATGCAGGAAGCGGCAAAGAGCACAAGCTCCTCACGAACCGAAAAGAATGTTTCCGGCACATTCATCTGAAAAGTCTCCCAAGAGCTGAAAGCGGACCTTTCCTGTCCTTATCGCCGTATATCATCGACCATATCTCCCCTGTTATGGACATATCACCGGTCTCTACGCTCATTGAATCTATATGCAGATCTTTTCCGTGAATAGTAAGCTCACCGAGCTCAGTATACAGAGCAATAGTTCTTTCGTCGAAGCTGTCGACATCCGTAACGCCGGAAATGCACAGTTTTTTGCGGTTTTCGAGTATTAAATTCTGATCTTTCCTTATAGACTTATCCTGCATGATGATACCTCCGTAATGATTCGTATATATACTTATATTCACAAATTCCGGAGGATATGCAAAAAGCTGCCGTAAAGTCACGGCAGCTTCTTTAAGGAATTATCTTCTCTTCTTTTTGTTTTTATTTGTGGACTTGTTTACCGGCTTAGGCTCAGTTTTTTTCTCTGCCGGTTTTGTTTCTTCTTCAGCATCCTCAGCTTCTTCAGCGTCCTCTACTTTTTCGTCGTCATCGTCGCCCTCGATTAATACTGGCTTTGCGTTTTCTGCTTTGACAGCCTTAACGAATGCAACTATCATATATACGAGGAAGATAAGTGCTTCACAAGCGATAAGCGGAAGTATCGCAAATGAAATGATAGCCTTTATTGTTCCTGCTGCTGAATCAACAGGCGGTACAAGGACGTTATAAGCATGAGCAAATTCAACTATTCTGTAGTACTCATCAGCTGTTGTCTCTGTATCCTGAACGAGCTTATCGAGCTTCTGGCTTACCTTAGCGAGATCCTCTTCAACTTCTTTCTGCATCTGCTCTGTGCTTGTTACAGCCTTTTCGAGCTTTTCTTTTCTCTGGATATAGTAATTTATGCTCTGTTTTGTCTCTGCAAGGTCAGCAGCTATTGATTCTTTTCTTTCAACAAGCTTATCATACTCGCCGGAGTTCTTTGAAAGCTCAGCATTTGTGCCCTCTGTAGTTGACATGATGAGGAGCGAATCTTTCTGATAATCCTTGATAGAATTTGTAACATTGGCAAGTCTTTCGGTATAAGCGTCTTTTTCACGGTTGAGCTCATCTATTCTGAACTCATAGTAAGCAATGGTATCGGCTTTATTCTTTGTGATATTATTTATAGCTATCTTAGAAGATATTCTGTCGAGGTCGATAGAGGAGATAGTCTTTGCAGCCTGAGCAAGGTCGTTGAATGTACGTCCTGTCTGGCTTGAACGGAACTGTTTTGTATCAGCATCAGCAAGTCCTCTTACATATTTTGTAAGGGTTGAAAGGTTAGACTTGAAGACATCAACTGCTTCTGAATAATCATAGTCGCTGTAATCTATAGAAGTTATGGAAACACCGAGGTTTTTATTGTATCCATAATGGTCGTAGAAGTAGTCGCCAAAACCTTCGAGGATATTATCAAAGAGCTGAACAGCTTCCTTACGGCTGAGTGAAGCGTCATTGTAATCGAAGAACACTTTGAACTGTGTCGGATGGAAAGCTACATCGAGCATTGCCTGAGCAGCTGCAAGGTTTCCGGAAGAAGCGTTTTCATAAACGCTCTTGTAAGCGGTTATCTTATCTATGGCATCTGACGGGATGATACCTTCAAAAGTTATATTCTCCTGTATCACAGCGGCTTTTTCCATATCGAGGTCCTGCTTATACATTGCATCTGCAATTACCTGAGAGTTCTTAACCATATTGACATCAAAATTTCTTCCTGAAGGGTCTTTGCCCTTTTCGATACCGTCATAATTAAAGCTTATAAGTGCGGTTAATGCAGGTTTTTTAGTTACCGCTCTGAAGGTTGAAAATCCGCCTATTGCCACTAAAGCCATAGCGGAAATTATCAGCCAGGGCAGGAAATACTTTTTAAGCATTCTGAATACGCCTGATATAGAAATTACGATATCTCTGTCATCATCATTAGCTTTGTTGTTTATTGTAACATTAAGGTTACGTGAATCTTTTTTAGCCATTTTTACCTCCACAATTTTATACTAAAACAGACTTTTCGTCTCAAATACAAATTATATCACAGAAAAGCCCGAACGTCAACAGTTTCGGGCTTTTTTACATAATTTTCAGTATTTATCCAAATTTTTAAGATAACACCTGTGCATATTTTTCAGAAACGTCTATTCAAAGCAGATTTCCTTGATATCTATCATATCTCGTCCGGAATATTTAAGATATATAGGACATACTCCGTCGGGGATATTTACCTCTGCTGTGATATTCCTCCATATATTGTACGGATGAACTTCTATTTCAGCTGCAGGAGCACTGTTGATACCGGTGCAGATGCTTATTTTGCCGTCACCGCCGCCTCTGACATTTATGCTCATGCGTTTAAGTCCCTCAAAGCGGAAATACTTAAAGCCAATCAGAGTACCGCTGCTTATCTCACCGATAAATCTGTCTGTACTGCCGTCGTCATTACATTTATGTGTAACGTTCGGGAAGCTGTAATCAAATATCTTATTAGAGCCGTGCGGCATACGTCCGTTAGTGATATTGCAGGCAATAACTGCCGGATAAGTTCCCTTGCCTTCAAGAGGACCTCCGTTGAGTCCGCAGGATGTCATTTCTACCTGCTTTATGCTTCCGTCCGGAGCTATCTCTATCCGCTCTGCACAAGCCTGACGGCTGTAATCGGATTTATGAGTCAGTCTGTGATAGAACACATACCACTGACCGTTTATCTCTATTATGCTTCCGTGAGTAGTACCGGTCATATTCATGCGGTTTTCATCAGTAACACCGTTCAAGCCTATATCGCCGTTAGAAACGATAGTGCCGCCGAACTTGAAATCACGGTCGGGATAGTCACTTACAGCATAGCAAAGCTCGTGATTCTTCTGAGAGGAGTAAACGAAGTAATATTTATCTCCTACCTTTCTCATAGAGCTTGCCTCAAAGAACTCATGTCCGCCGAAATCGGCTTCATATGGGATTATATGTTTAGGTTCTTCCTTTACGGTAAGCATATCGTCTTCGAGTACGACCATACATGGTCCGCTGACATTATCGGCTGTAGAGAGTATTTCTTCTCTTGACTTGCCAAAACGCTCCATGACCTCAGCCATAGCCTCGTTATCCTTTTCGAGTATGCTGTTTGATTCATTCTGATACTGAGTACCGTAATATATGCGGATAGTGCCGTTATCATTGAAAGCACATGGGTCGAAGCATACATATTTTTTCATCGGAGTACCGTCTTTCCAGCGGACATAGCCGAGGTATTCATATTTTCCGGCAGGAGTATCGCATACGGCAACCTGTATAGGACCGTAATAGCCTCCGAAACCGTACTTTCCTGACATACAGTAATAAAGGTAGTAACGTCCGTCATTACCCTTTACAACGTCCGGAGCATACATATAACAGCGGTCCGAACCGTAATCGGGGTCTTGTTCAGCCTTGTAGATCACACCCTCACAACGCCAATCTGTAAGGTCGTCAACAGGAGCTGAATACACTGTATAATCGCCCATACAGAAAGTCCAGCCGCCCTCGTTGTCGTGTGAACCATAGAGGTATACTCTGTCTCCGAAGATATGAGGCTCACCGTCAGGTATATGCTCGCCTAAAGGCAAAAATGGGTTAAAAGCCTGTTTGTTCATTTTCTATTCCTCGTTAATATCATTATTCCGCCGGAGCGACCATGTGCCTCATCGTCCGCCGGTATGCAAATATCAGACTGTATGTCCGTTTGCCTTTATGACATCCACTACCATATCCACGTACTTCTGGCAGATGTCTTTATTCTCCGCCTCTACCATAACACGTATGAGCGGTTCTGTACCGCTTGGTCTTACGAGTATTCTTCCTGTAGAGCCAAGTTCTTCTGCGGCTTTTTCAACAGCAGCCTTTACAGCAGCGTCAGCCTGTGCAGCGTCCTTGTCCTTGACCTTAACGTTTACAAGCACCTGTGGATATACAGTGAATGGTGCAGCGAGTTCGCTAAGAGTCTTTTCTCTTGCCATTATCACCTGCATAATTTTAAGGCTTGTAAGGATACCGTCGCCTGTAGAAGCGTACTTAGAGAATATTATATGTCCGGACTGTTCACCGCCGATACAGCAGTCATGTTCCTTCATATATTCATATACATATTTGTCACCAACAGCAGTTTTAGCGTAGCCTACATCTATCTCATCGAAAGCCTTATAGAGTCCGAAGTTTGACATTACAGTTGTTACGACAGTATTATTAACAAGTTTTCCACGTTCTTTCATATATCTGCCGTAGATATAGAGTATCTGGTCACCGTCGATAACATTACCCTTTTCATCCACGCACAGACAGCGGTCAGCATCGCCGTCATAAGCGAATCCGACATCAAGACCGTTCTCAACCACAAATTTCTGTAGTCCCTCGATATGGGTAGAACCTGCGTTATTGTTGATATTAGTGCCGTCAGGGGCAGCATTGATAACGTGTGTTTCAGCTCCGAGAGCGTCAAACACAGCCTTTGCGATGTTCCAGGATGCACCGTTGGCACAGTCGAGACCTATCTTCTTTCCACGGAAAGAGTACATTCCAAGTGAAATGAGATAACCGATATAGCGGTTTCTTCCTGAAACATAGTCAATAGTTCTTCCTATAGCAGCATCATGAGCAAACGGAAGTTCCTTCCACTCTTTGCCGAAGACATTGAGTTTGCCGTCAAGATAATCCTCAACTAAATCTATGACGGTATCTTCCATTTTCTCCCCATTTTTATTGATGAGCTTCAAGCCGTTATCATAATACGGATTGTGACTTGCGGATATCATTATACCGCAATCGAAACTATCCACTCTTGCTATATAAGCAACAGAAGGAGTAGTTGTTACGTGGAGCAGATATGCGTCCGCACCGGAAGCGGTAAGTCCGCCCACGAGAGAATATTCAAACATATAGCTTGATCTGCGGGTATCCTTGCCGATAAGTATGCGTGGTGCAGAGTTGTCACCATTCTGTCTTTTAAGTTCGCCGTAATACCATCCAAGAAAACGTCCTACCTTAAAAGCGTGATCTGCTGTTAAATTTTCATTAGCGGTTCCTCTGAAACCGTCTGTTCCAAAATATCTTCCCAATTTAGTAAATCTCCTATCAATTAAATTATTGATGTTTCCGGCAAAAGCTTATATCTGATATAATTCAAAGATATAAATTATATACCGAATGCATTATAAATACTAAAAATGTATGCAGCATATAGTCATTATATCATCCTGAAAAGGTAACGTCAATATATATTTCCATGAAAGCTGTTCAAAATTTGCGGATTTTCTGACGCTTACTGCATACAAAGCATACAAAAAAGGCTGTCGGAAATGATCTCCGGCAGCCGGTCTACAGCTATATAACATCCTCCGGAAGCCGCAAAGACCAGCTGTAACGGCTGTAATTCCGAGCATTGATCTTGTATGTTCAGCAGCATAATTATACCATAAAGATGTTAACAAATTATGAACTTTTAAGCTATATTCCTGATTATTTATGATACACGATCTATCATAACATTATGACAGTCTCACAAAGCTCTCTGCATCTGTCATGCAGCGGCAGCGGCTTTGCGTCCGGTGCAGGATACCCCATTGGCATAATGAGTACGACCTTTTCATTCGCAGGAAGTCCGAGTGCTTTTTCAAGCTTGGAATTGGCAAAATAGTTCACCCAACAGCATCCTACTCCTATCTCCCAAGCCTGTAACATTACGTGTGTAGCTACTATGCTCACATCCTGTTCACCGGAATGAACTCCCTCTTCAAGAGGATTTTTCCACTCTTCGTCAGTGTTATAGGCAAATACGAGCACTGTTTTTGCTCCGAATACGCATCTGCTCTGCTCATTCAGCTTTGCAAGAGCCTCTTCACTCTGAGCAACGTATATCCTCTGCGGCTGGAAATTGTTGCCGGTAGGTGCAGCATTAGCCGCTCTTAAAATAACAGCCATGTCTTCCTCTGACACAGGTCTGTCCTGAAAATTTCTTACTGAGAACCTCGATACCGCAAGATCCTTGAAATCCATTGTCTTTCCCACTCCTTAAATCTCTACATTATCTGTTTCTTGATACTAATAGTATATATCAAAATTTCAAGGATGTCAATTTGCTGGGGATTTTTTATTTATTTTTTCCATTTATCTGCTCCGGAACATCCTTTAAATTGTCAATTGCGTATTCACAACATTGTACTACAAGCTGGTTGAACGATATATCGTGCTTCGCCGCAAGCTTCTCCAGCTTCTCTATCAGAGTGTCCGGCATTCTTATGGTCTTGTTCGAGGCTGAGGGCTTCTTTATTTCAAACATTTTTATTCACTCCCGTTAATATCTGTATAATTACATCTTAACTGATATTATTTGTGAATAATATACTTAGATTTGCAGGTAATTTTTACTTGCAATATCATAATGCATATGGTATAATTAATTTACAGTCGTATTGCTGGGAAGTATAATTGAAAGGTGTTGAAAAAATGGCAACTGTAACAGGCAGAATTAAAGAAATTAAGCAACCACAAGGTGGATATATTAAGCCTTCAAAATTTAGTACCACAATTATCGATGACAGAAAAGAATTAAATCCAAAAGAAAATGTTCATGGTATAATTATAGGTATTGCTGTTGATTATTTAACTCGATTTTTAATGGGTTCTGATGTTTACGAAGCCTTTAAAATATCAATGAAAGGTGCATTAATAGCAGAGAAATATGAAGGAGTTAAAAATGCAAAATTTATTGCTTATGAACTGATAGATGGCATTACAGGTCTTAATAAAGAATCAATTATCAATGCCTGTAAGCTTGTTACATTTGATGTATGGTATAGAAATCTACCATGGGCTTTTAGAGCCAAAACATATAGAGATACTAATCCTGACAAAGAAACAATTGAAAATATAAAAATACTTATCAAACGATGTAAAACATTCTTTAAAAAATATGGTCCAATAACTCAAGACGGATTTGATTTTTATCCTGAAGAAAAAAATCATGAAATATATGAGAATATGATTCTTAGTGGTAATGGAAGTTATGGAGGATATACCGCTACAGTTACAAATGGTGACGGTGATTTCCTTACAGCTGATACATTGTGGGATTTAAAAGTTTCTAAATCAAAACCTACAAATAAAAACACATTACAACTTCTTATGTATTGGATAATGGGACAACACTCCGGTCAAGAAATATACAAAAACATCACAAAAATAGGCATTTTTAATCCTCGGCTTAACACAGTATTTTTACATGATATAAATGATATTCCTGAAAGTGTTATTAAAGCAGTTGAAAAAGAAGTCATTTGTTATGATGAAATATAAATAAAATAGAATTAAACAATTTAAAGACAGTTTTATATAGCTCTTTTGCACATAAATTCGTGCAAAAGAGCTATTATTTTCTACCTTCAAAAATTGAAATGAAACACGAGAACAAGAGAGAAACAGAGAAATCAAGAGAGAATCAGTAAGAAAATAGGTTATATATTAAAAAAATCTCCGAAAACCTCTTGACAACTCCCCGAAGTTCGTGTATAATAATTCATGCACTGTCGGGATTTCGGATATTTTCCCCCGACGAAAATATATTTACGGAGGAATAAATTATGTCAACTACACTGGCAAAACCTGCTGAAGTAACACGTACATGGTACATCCTCGACGCTGAGGGCAAGCCGCTCGGTCGTGTTGCAGCTAAGGCAGCTCATATTCTCAGAGGCAAACATAAGCCAACTTATACTCCAAACGTTGACTGCGGAGATCACGTTATTGTTATCAACTGTGCTAAGGCTATCCTTACTGGTAAGAAGCTCGAGCAGAAGAAGTATTACTGGCACACAGGCTGGATCGGCGGTCTCAAGTCCATCTCCTACAAGGACATGATGGCTGAACAGGCTGACAGAGCTATGATGATCGCTGTAAATGGTATGCTCCCTAATAACAGCCTCGGCAGAGCTCAGCTCAAGAGACTCAGAACTTACAAGGATGCTAACCACAATCAGGCTGCTCAGAAGCCTGTTGCTTACGAGCTTTAATTCAGGAGGTGCTTTAAATGTACGAATCAAAAGTTAAATACTACTACGGAACAGGTAGAAGAAAGCACTCCGTTGCAAGAGTAAGAATCTACCCAGGTTCTGGCAATGTTACTATAAACGGCAGATCTATCGATGATTACTTCGGTCTCGAGACCCTCAAGCTCATCGTTCGTCAGCCTCTCGCTGTTACTGAAACTGCTGAGAAGTTCGACATCATCTGCACTGTTACCGGCGGCGGTGTTACCGGTCAGGCTGGTGCTATCAGACACGGCGTTTCAAGAGCTCTTCTCGAATTCGACCCTGAGCTCCGTCCAGCTCTCAAGAAGGCTGGCTTCCTCACTCGTGACCCAAGAATGAAGGAAAGAAAGAAGTACGGTCTCAAGGCTGCTCGTCGTGCTCCTCAGTTCTCAAAGAGATAAT